>DASZQP010000048.1:0-90031 GCA_035549575.1 Rhizomicrobium sp. | reverse complement strand
GGCAGATCGGATTTGTTGAACACGACGAGATCGCTGCGCGTGCCGTCCGGCAATCCGGCGAAGGGATCGGCGGCGCTGCCGTCCAGCAGCAGCAGAACCAGGTCGGCCGCCTCGGCGCGGGCACGGGCACGGCGCACGCCTTCGGCCTCGATGGCTTCCGCCGTATCGCGCAGACCTGCGGTATCGGCGAGGATGACCGGATAGCCGCCGAGGTCCATGCGCACCTCGATCACGTCGCGGGTCGTGCCGGCGGTCTCCGCCACGATGGCCACGTCCCGCCGGGCGAGGGCATTGACCAGCGAGCTTTTCCCCGCGTTCGGCGGACCGATCACCACGAGCCGAAGCCCGTCGCGCAGCACCTCGCCACGCCGTGCATCATCCAGATGACGGCGGATATCCTCGAGAATCCCGGCAATCGCCGCCCGCGTCCGGGCGAAGGTGTCGGCAGGCAGCTCCTCGTCGGAAAAATCGATAGCGGCTTCGGCCCAGGCACCGGCCCGGATCAGGTCCGCCCGCCAGCCCTCATAGAGTCGGGACAGGGCTCCGTCATATTGCCGCAGGGCCTGAAGGCGCTGCGCCTCGGTATCGGCATCGACCAGATCGGCAATGGCCTCGGCTTCGAGCAGATCGATCCTGCCGTTCCCGACCGCGCGGCGCGTGAACTCGCCGGGCTCGGCCGGACGCAGCCCCAGCGCGCTCAGAGCATCCGTCAGCGCGCTCACGATCGCGCGCCCGCCATGGACATGGAATTCGGCGATGTCTTCGCCGGTGAAGCTCGCAGGCCCCTGAAAGTAGATCGCGAGCCCGCGGTCGATGGGCCTTCCGGCGGCATCGAAAAAGCCCGTCATTGCTGCGTTTCGCGGCAGCGGCGCAGGCTTGCGCGAGAGCGCTTCCAGCGCACGCCGGGCGTCCGGCCCCGACACGCGCACCACGGCCACGCCGGCGCGGCCGGGTGCCGTGGAGAGCGCGAAGATCGTATCCCCCTTCAACCCTTCTTCGGCGCCGCCGCCATCCTGGCGCTGTCCCAGAGGAATTTCTGGAACTGCTCGAACCCCTGACCCATCGGCGCCCAGAGTTTCATCAGCGCTTCCGGATCGCTGGCTTCGCGCATCCGCCGCCGCATCTCCTCCAGCATCTGCTCGTTGAGCGCCCGGACATCCGGAAGCCCCATCAGCGTCCGCGCCTCCTCCGGCGTCATATCCATTTCTATGTGTATTTTCATGGCTTTAACAGCCTCCCGGCTCATGCCTTGTGAGCGCGCGACCGGCCCGCTAAAGGGAAGCCTGACCAACACGACGCCAAAACGCAACGCCGCGCACAGGATACCCATGAGCCGCAACCAGCTCGATCAGTCAAACAGCCCCTATCTGCTCCTGCACAAGGACAATCCGGTCCACTGGTATCCCTGGGGACGGGAAGCGTTCGCCGCCGCCGAAGCCTCCGGCAAGCCGATCCATCTCTCCGTCGGATACATGGCCTGTCACTGGTGCCACGTGATGGAGAAGGAGAACTACGCCGATCCGGAAACCGCCGCGCTGATGAACGAGCTCTTCGTCAATGTGAAGGTCGACCGCAACGAGCGTCCCGACGTCGACCAGCTCTATCAGTCCGCATCCAACGCCATGGGGCGCGCGGGCGGCTGGCCGCTCACTATGTTCCTCACCGCGCGGGGCGAGCCCTATCTGACGGGAACCTATTTTCCGAAGACGGAGCGGCCGGGGCAGCGCACCTTTACAAGCGTTCTTCGGGACGCGGCGCAGATCTATCGCGAACGCAGCCAGGAAATCGCCACTTCCACCGCAAAGCTGACCGAGCAGCTCAACACCCTGTGGAACCGCGACATGCGCGGACCGCTCGACTCCTCCGTCCTGGACAATGTCGCGCTCCGCATCGGCCAGCGCTTCGACATCTTCTACGGCGGCATGCATGGCGATCAGAAATTCACCCAGCCGCAGCTGATCGAGCTGCTCTGGCGCGCCTATCTGCGCAGCGCCCTGCCGCAGTATCAGCAGCTTTCGTCGAAGGCGCTCGACGCCCTGCTCGTGACGGCGATCTACGATCACGCCGGGGGCGGGTTCTTCCGCTACTGCGACGACGAGCGCTGGCTGCATCCCCATTTCGAGAAGATCGCCGCGGACAATGCGCAGATTCTCGAGATCCTCACCCTGTTCTGGCAGCACAACCGCAATTCGCTGTGCCAGACCCGCATGGAGGAGACCGTGGGCTGGCTTCTCCGCGAGATGAAGGCGGGCGACGCGTTCGCGGCCTCTCTCGACGCCGACAGCGAGGACGAGGAAGGCAAATTCTATCTCTGGACGGAGGCGGAAATCGATGCCGCCCTCGTCGGCACGTTTTCCCAGAAGTTCAAGGACGCCTACGGCGTGACGCGCGAAGGCAACTACAGGGACGGCAAGAACGCGCTCAGGCGCATCGGCACGCTCGCGCCCTATCCGCAATCGGAAGCCGACGAGGCGCTGCTCGCCAGACAATGCGCCATGCTGCTCGCCGCGCGCCAGAACCGCGTTCCGCCGCGGCGGGAAGACACCATCCTCGCCGACGCGAACGGCATGGTGATCGCCGCGCTCGCGAACGCCGGCGCCGCGCGGAACCGCGCCGAATGGACCCAGGCCGCGACGCGCGCCTTCGATTTCGTCGTCCGCGAGCTCGGCGACGGCGACAGGCTCGCCCACTCCTGGTACGCCGGCAAGCGCGGCCATGACGGCTTCGCCGACGACTACGCCCACATGACGCGCGCTGCCCTCGCGCTCTGGGAGGCCACGGGCGAGTCGCGCTTCCTCGCGCAGGCGCAGCGCTGGGTGCAGGTGCTGGACGCGGAGTTCTGGAACGAGCAGGGCGGCGGCTATTTCACCACCGGCCGGGGCGGCGAGCCGCTCTTCGTCCGTGTACGGTCCATCTTCGACCAGACCCAGCCCGCCGCCAATTCGGTGATGATCGGCGTGCTGGCGCGCCTCAACATGGCCACTGCGGACCTGTCCTATGCGCAGCGCGCGGCGCGGCTCATCGAGAGTTTCGCCGAGGAAGCCAAGCGCGCCTTTCTCTCCTGCGGCACCTACTTCAACAATCTGGAGTTCGCCGCCACCAACCTGCAGGTCGTCGTGAAGGGTGCGATCGACAACATCAAGACGCACGAACTCGTGTCCGCCGTGCTCGGCCGCAGCCTGCCCAACAGGCTGCTGGTCGTGGTGCCTCCGGAGGGGGCCCTTCCCCCCGGCCATCCTGCCTACGACAAATCCATGCTGAACGGCAATCCGACGGCCTGGCTCGTCCAGCGCGGAGCGATCTCGGCGCCGATCGACAATCCCGTGGCCCTGAGCCAGCTCCTGCAGCTGCCGCAGCAGCGGCCGCCGCAGACCCGTCCGCAATAGAGGAGGCGAGCCCATGACGGCGCGACAGATTTCGATTTCCGGTCCGGACGGCGCATTCGCCGGCTATCTCGCAAGTCCCGGCTCCGGGCGCGGTCCGGGCATTGTCGTCATCCAGGAGATTTTCGGCGTCAACCGGGTGATGCGCGACATCTGCGACGGGCTGGCGGCGCATGGCTATTTCGCGCTGGCGCCCGACCTGTTCTGGCGGCTGGAACCGGGCGTGCAGCTGACCGACAAGACCGACGGCGAGTGGAAGCGCGCCTTCGATCTGATGAACCGGTTCGATCCCGACAGCGGCATCAGGGACATCCAGGCCGCGATCGACACGCTGCGCGGCCGGGACGGATGCACGGGAAAGATCGGCGCGGTCGGCTATTGCCTCGGCGGGCTTCTTGCGTATCTCACGGCCGCGCGCACCGATGTCGACGCAACCGTGGGATATTACGGCGTGAACATCCACGAAAAGCTCGGCGAGGCGGCCAATATCCGCAAGCCCCTGATGCTGCACATCGCCGCCAGGGACGAATATGTCCCGCCCGAAGCGCAGAAAAAGATCCAGGAAGGCCTGGCGCGCAACCCGCTCGTCACCGTCCATGTCTATCCGGAAATGAACCACGCCTTCGCGCGCGAGGGCGGAGCCCATTACGACAAGGCCTGCGCCGATCTCGCCAACGGCCGCACGGCGACCTTCTTCCGGCAGCACCTGAGCTGACTTCGGCGCCGCGGACCGGGCCGGCCGCGCCGCGACGGCGCCGTGCCTAGCGGGCGAGCGGAAGCACATCCTCCACCAGATGCACGAGGACCCGGCCGGG
Source organism: Rhizomicrobium sp. (assembly GCA_035549575.1). Taxonomy (GTDB): domain Bacteria; phylum Pseudomonadota; class Alphaproteobacteria; order Micropepsales; family Micropepsaceae; genus Rhizomicrobium. Next base: position 85,833 of record DASZQP010000048.1, on the reverse strand, counting down.
CTCCTCGATCTGCATCAGGTGCGCGGAATTCTCGAACCAGACCCATTTCTTTGCCGGCGCGCGCACGCGCCCGAACCATTCTTCCGCCACGCCCGATGGCGTCGTTTCGTCGTGCCGGCCCTCGAACATGACGATGGGACAGCGAAATTCCGTGGCGTCCTCGAAATCGGTGGCGGCCATGGCAGGAAGGAGCTTCGGCAGGGACAGTTCCGAACCCTTGTCGATGGCCTCGAAATCGGCGTCGCCATAGTCCGGCGACAGGCGGCCGGCCCGGTAGTAGAAGGCGTAGCTGTCGCGTCCGTAGGCGAGCCCGCCGAATTTCACCGACCATTTTCGCTCGATGTCGATCTTGTCCAGCGGCAGGGATCCGTCTTTCCCCGGATAGGGCGCGATGGCGCCCAGCTCCCTGATCGCTGTGGCGTCGCCACGTGCGCGGGCCTCGGCCAGGGCCGCCAGATAGCTCTCGTGCTCGGCCCGCGCCGGATCGATGACCTGGCCCATGCCGACATAGGCATAGAGCCACTCGGGATGACGCCGCGCGAGCGAAAGGCCCAGGATCGAGCCCCAGGAATGGCCGAGAACGAAAATCTTCTTCCTGCCGTAGGCCGCCAGGAGATGGCGCACCATCGCGTCGACGTCGTCGTTCATCTGCGCCAGCGTCATCGTGGGCGCGATCTTCGCCGGATCGTTGGCGTTGTAGGTCTTGCCCGCGCCGCGCTGATCCCATTGCACGACGGTGAAATAGTCTTCCCACGGACCCTGAAACGTCCAGGCCGTCGGCATTTCCGGCGCCGCGGGACCGCCATGCAGGAACAGCAGGATCGGATTGTCGCGATCGCGGCCGCGTACGGATATCCATTGCCGCGTGCCGTTGATGTCCACGGACCTGCTCTCCTCGATGCCGCGCGGAGTCACGATCTTCCGCAGGTTGCCGATGACGGCGCGTGCATCGTCCCGCGTGAAGGGAGCCTCGGACGCGCGAGAGGGCGCGGCAGCCAGGAGCAGTGCGCAACAAACCATGCAGAGTCTTTGCATCACCCGAATCCTCCGCCTGCGATCTCCTCCGACATAGGCATCCGCCGGCAAATGTCGAGTGCGCCGCGCTCCGGCACGGTGGTCACGGCGCCACGAACTTCATAGGATGCGCCGCTTGGAAATCGAAGGTTCGGGCGATGAAGGCGATACGGTTCGAGAAGACGGGTGGTCCCGAAGTCCTGCGATACACGGATGTGGACCTGCCGCCGCCGGGTCCGGGGCAGGTCCGCGTGCGCCACACGGCGATCGGCGTCAATTTCATCGACACCTATCATCGCAGCGGCCTCTACAAGGTCGCGCTGCCCTCGGGCCTGGGAAGCGAGGCCGCGGGCGTGGTCGACGCGCTCGGGGAGGGGGTGGCGAGGCCGGGAATCGGCGAACGCGTCGCCTATGCGGGAACCATGGGCGCCTATGCCGAGGCCAACAACGTTCCCGCGGACGGGCTCGTTGCGATTCCCGAAGGCATCAGCGACGAGACCGCAGCAGCGGCGCTGCTCAAGGGAATGACGGCGCAATATCTGCTGATGCGCACCTATTCGGTCAATCCGGCCGAGACGATCCTCTTTCATGCCGCCGCGGGCGGAGTCGGCCTGATCGCCTGCCAATGGGCAAGGCATCTGGGTGCGACCGTGATCGGCACCGTCGGATCCGCCGACAAGATGGCGCTGGCGCGGGAGAACGGCTGCGCGCATGTGCTCAATACGCGCAAGGACGACTGGGTGGCGCGCGTGCGCGAGATTACCGGGGGCGAAGGCGTGCCGGTGGTCTACGATTCCATCGGCAAGGACACCTGGAACGGGTCCCTCGACTGCCTGGCCGTGCGCGGCATGATGGTGAGCTTCGGCAACGCCTCGGGAGCGGTTCCCGCATTCGAGCCGGGCATGCTCAGCGCCAAGGGATCGCTCTATCTCACGCGGCCGACGCTTCTGCACTACACGCGCACGCGCGAAGAACTGCAGGATACCGCGAACGAGCTGTTCGCCGTCATTGCCTCGGGCGCGGTGAAGATAGCGGTCAATCAGCGATTCCGGCTTGCAGATGCGGCCGCGGCGCACGAGGCGCTGCACGCACGCGCGACCACCGGGGCGACGGTGCTCCTGCCCTAGGCGCGGGTCTCGCGCAGGGTCTCGCTCCCGATGCGCCCCTGCTGCTGCAGGACCGCGGCGGTATCGAAGAACTCGGAGCAGGAGACGATCTTTCCGTCCCGCAGCTCCCAGCGATTGATGATCGGGAATGTGAGCGTGCGCCGGCGCTTGCGGTCGAAGACGGCGACATTGCTGGCCACCCAGACGACATCGCCCTCTCCCACCATCTCGATCACATCGTAGCGCGCGATCTCGTAGTCGGCGGCGATCATGGAGAGCGCTTCCCTGACGCCGGCATGGCCCTCGCGCCGGCCGCCGAAGCGATAGTGATCGGCAAGGGCGTTCGAGCTCCACACCACGTTCTCGTCGAGAACGGCGAACACAGGCGCAAGATCGCCGCGCGCATAGCTCGCCAGCGCGCGCCTCAGGATCGACTTGTTGGCTTCGATCTGGCTGCCCGCGGCCACGGCATCATTCCGCGGCGGTGCTCAGCGGCGTCGAGCTGTCCGCACGCAGATAGATCGAGCGCTTCGGCCGCGCCATCACGCGCTGCACCATCGGCACGAAGGCCTCGAGCGGCATCGTGTCGTAGCCGGGATCGAAAGCGTTCTGGTCGTGGCGCGCGCAGAACGCCGCCGTGCGTTCGAAGCAGGGATGGCCCCGGAACTGCTCGCGCATGTCCCGGTCCAGGCCGAGATGGTGGAAGAAATAGTAGCCCTGGAAGATTCCGTGATGGTGCAGCATCCACCAGTTTTCCTCCGACACGAAGGGCCGCAACACCGTCGCGCCCAGCTCGGCATGGTTGGAGGAGGCGAGAATGTCGCCCATGTCGTGCAGCAGCGCGCAGACCACGTATTCCTCGTCCATCCCGTCCCGGAAAGCGAGCGTCGCCGATTGCAGCGAATGTTCGAGCCTGTCGACGGCGAAGCCGCCGCAATCGCCCTCGAGCAGCTTCAGATGGGCGACGACGCGATCGGGCAGGCCACGGTTGAATTCGGCCGCGGCGGAGGCGATCTTCATCCAGTCCTCCTGCGTGCCATCGGTCATGGCGTGAAACGTGGCGCGATCGTGCTGAGTTTCTGTCATCGGATCCTCCGGCTCGTCCTCAGTTTCCGCCCGCTGCGCGTGCCGGTCAACGGCTCGCTTTTTCCGGCCTTCCGCGGATAGACTGGCCGCGCCACCGGGGGACCGCCGACGTGAAGGCAAGCAGGCTCGAAAATCTCGCCGAAAGCTTCCTGTTCTGGAGCCGCTGGCTCATGCTGCCGTTCTATCTCGGCCTCGTGGCCGCCCTGGCGACGCTGCTGGTGGTGTTCGTCAAGGATGTCTTCATCGAGGCGCCGGCGCTTCTGATGTCGAATGGCGAGACCGGCGTGGTGGTCTGGGTGCTGACCCTCATCGACCTGTCGCTCGCCGGCAACCTGCTCCTCATGGTGATCTTCTCGGGCTACGAGAATTTCGTCTCGCGCATGGATGTCGCCAACCATCCCGACCGGCCCGGCTGGATGGGCAAGATCGACTTTTCGGGCATGAAGCTGAAGCTGATCGCCTCCATCGTCGCGATCTCGGCGATCCAGCTCCTGAAGGCCTTCATGGCGGTGAGGGACTACACCCCGGACGAGCTGCGCTGGCTGGTGATCATCCACCTGACCTTCGTGGTCTCCGGCGTCCTGCTCGCGCTCATGGACTTCATCAGCGAACGCGGCGCCGCGCACCACACGCGGCACGAATAGATTTCCGCGCCGGATTTCGCGCCAGCCGCTGCGGCGGCCTCTGGCGGCGCACCGGTTCGGGCCCCAGGCGGCGCGACAGCGGGCAGGTTCAGGTATTCATGCTGTCGAAGAAATCGGAATTGGTCTTCGACTGGCGCAGCTTGTCGAGCAGGAACTCGATCGCATCCACCGTTCCCATCGGCGCGAGGATGCGGCGCAGGACATACATCTTCGCGAGCGTCGCCTTGTCGACCAGCAGCTCTTCCTTTCGCGTGCCCGATTTGAGGATGTCGATGGCCGGGAACACGCGCTTGTCGGCGACCTTGCGGTCGAGCACGATTTCCGAATTGCCGGTGCCCTTGAATTCCTCGAAAATCACCTCGTCCATGCGGCTGCCCGTGTCGATCAGCGCGGTCGAGATGATGGTGAGCGAGCCGCCCTCCTCGATGTTGCGCGCCGCGCCGAAGAAGCGCTTCGGCCGCTGCAGCGCATTGGCGTCGACGCCGCCGGTCAGGACCTTGCCCGACGAGGGAACGACGGTGTTGTAGGCGCGGCCGAGGCGCGTGATGTTGTCGAGCAGGATGACCACGTCGCGCTTGTGCTCGACGAGGCGCTTGGCCTTCTCGATCACCATCTCCGCGACCTGGACGTGGCGGGTCGCCGGCTCGTCGAAGGTGGACGAGATCACCTCGCCCTTCACCGTGCGCTGCATGTCGGTGACTTCTTCGGGCCGCTCGTCGATCAGCAGCACGATGAGATAGACCTCCGGATGGTTCGCGGCGATCGCCTTGGCGATGTTCTGCATCATGATCGTCTTGCCGACGCGCGGGGGCGCGACGATCAGGCAGCGCTGGCCCTTGCCCAGCGGCGAGACGATGTCGATCACGCGCCCGGTGCGGTCCTTCACCGTGGGATCGGGCAGCTCCATGGTGAAGCGCTCGTCGGGATAGTAGGGCGTCAGATTGTCTAAGGCGACCTTGTGCTTGATCTTTTCCGGGTCCTCGAAATTGATCGTCGAGACCTTGAGCAGCGCGAAATAGCGCTCGCCGTCCTTGGGGCTGCGGATCGGGCCTTCGACGGTGTCGCCGGTCCTGAGCCCGAAGCGGCGGATCTGCGAGGGCGAGACGTAGATGTCGTCGGGACCCGGCAGGTAGTTGGATTCCGGCGAACGCAGGAAGCCGAAGCCGTCCTGCAGCGTCTCGACCACGCCCATGCCGGTAATCTCGACATTGCGTTCGGCCAGCTCCTTGAGGATCGCGAACAGCATGTCCTGCTTCCGCATGGAGGATGCGTTCTCGATCTCCAGCTCCTCGGCGAATTCGAGAAGATCGGTCGGGGATTTGGCCTTCAAATCCTGCAATTTCATCGTCTGCAGGCCGGATTGAACTGTCATGAAAATTACACCTGAAACTTGTCTTGGGAGGTTTCTCCGGTCGGATCGCGAGCCGGTCGGTCCGCGAGATCTGCATCGGAGGTGGCTTGGGCACCGCGCCGGTTCTGCCCGGTCCAGACGTAAGCGCGCCATGCGCTGCCGCCTGCGATGCTTTGGGGAACACACCCAATATAGCGCGATTTGGTCCCGTTGCAAATAGCGCTGCGCCCTCAGAAGGGCTGGACGATTACCAGTATGACAATGAAAACCATCAACAGCGGGGGAACTTCGTTCAGGATCCGGTAAAACCGCGCGGACTTGTCGTTGCGGTCGGCGGCGAAATTCCTCGCGCAGCGGACGAAATAGCCGTGCAGCCCCGACATCGCGATCACGAGCACGAATTTGAGCTGCAGCCACGCATCCTTATAGGACTCGGTGAGCACCGCGAGGGTCAGCCCGAAAATCCAGGTCGCGATCATCGCGGGGTTGACGATGATCTTGAGCAGCCGCCATTCCATGCGCTTGAACCGCTCGGACTCGGCCGAGCCCGGCACGGTCTCAGTGTGGTAAACGAACAGCCGCGGCAGGTAGAACATGCCGCTCATCCAGGCGATGACCGCGATGACGTGGAAAGCCTTGATCCACAGGATGCTGTTCGACAGGAACATCGTCATCGCCTTGCCTCCCGGAACGCACAGCGCCGGCCGGGCGGACAGACCGGCCCGCCGGCGATCGTCGCCCCGTCTTCTGCCGCACGGATCGCCAGTTCCGCAAGCGCGCCGATGAAGGTGTCGCGCGCCCCGACCGTCGGGCTTCGCAGGTAGTGGGGCACGCCGCATTCCTGCGCCAGCTTGCGGTAGTCCATGTCGAGCTCGACCAGCGTTTCGGAATGTTCCGAGACGAAAGCGACCGGCGCCACGATCACGCCGCGCCCGTCGCGGCCGGCGCGGCGGATCTCCTCATCGGTCGCCGGCCCGATCCAGCGCAGGGGTCCCACCCGGCTCTGGTAGCAGATCGACCAATCCAGATCGTCCATCCCCAGCCTGTCCACAAGCGCGGCCGCGGTCCGTTCGACCTGCCACTGATAGGGATCGCCCCGCGCCACCACGCGTTCGGGCAGCCCATGGGCCGAAAGCAGCAGCCGGTACCGGATTTCGGGCTTCGCATCCCGCCAGGTTTCGCGAATGGAATCCGCGAGCGCCGCGAGGAAGCCTTCCGCCGCGGGATAGCAGCACACCCGCGCCGTGGGCACGGCAAGTCCCTCGTTCCGCGCCGCGCGCTCCCAATCCTCGAAGGACGACGCCGTCGTCGTCGTCGAATATTGCGGGTAGAGGGGAAGAAGGACGGCGCGGTCCGCGCCCCATGCCTTGACCGCCCGCGCCGCGCTGTCGCTGAACGGGTGCCAGCAGCGCATCGCGACGAACGCGCGCGCCGCGACGCCTGGCCGCTCCACCGCCCGCTCCAGCGCCCGTGCCTGCCGCTCCGTCTGTTCGACGATGGGCGAACGGCCCCCGATGCGGGCGTAGATCGCGCGGGTATAGGGGGCGCGGCGCCGTGCGATCAGTCTCGCCAGGGGAAGCCGCACGAAACCCGGAAGCGAAACGATCGCGGGATCCGAAAAGAGATTCCGCAGATAGGGCTCGACGGCCTGCGGCGAATCCGGACCGCCGAGATTGAAAAGCACGATGGCGAGTTTCACCGCCGGCTCCGCACCTGTTTCAACAATTCATCCACATGGGCGAGCGGCGTCTCGGGCAATATGCCATGGCCGAGGTTGAACACGAACGGCACGCCTTCCACCGCATCGCGGATCGCCGTCACCGCGCGGCTCAGCGCACCGCCGCCGGCGATCAGCGCGATCGGGTCGAGATTGCCCTGCAGGACGACTTTCGATCCCAGCCGCGCGGCGGCCCATTTCATCGGCACCGCGGTATCGAGCGAAATCGCGTCCACGCCCGTCGTTTCCGCATAGCGCGCATAGCCCTCGAGCGTCGCCGCGCGCGGAAATCCGATGATCCTCGCCTTGGGATGGATTGTGCGTATCTTCGCAACGATCCTCTTTGTCGGCGCGATCACCCAATCCTCGAACGGCTGGGCGGGCAATCCGCTCGCCCAGGAATCGAAAAGCTGAACCGCGTCCGCGCCCGAAGCGAGCTGGTCCGCGAGATGGGCCGCCACGCAGTCGCCGAGGAGATCGAGCAGCCTGCGGAATCCGTCCGGGTCGCGATAGCCCCAGAGCTTGGCCGCACGCTGCTCGTCGCCGCCGCGCCCCGCTGCCATGTATGTCGCGAGAGTCCATGGCGCGCCCGCGAATCCCAACAGCGCCGTTGCCGGCCCGAGTGCGCCGCGCACCCGCTCGAGCGTTTCATAGGCGGGCGCGAGCCTCTTGCGCCAGATCTCGCCGTCCCGCTCCAGACCTTCGATGCCGGTCACGGGCTCCAGCGACGGACCCTCCCCCTCGGTGAAGCGCACCTCCCGTCCGAGCGCGAAGGGAACCGTCAGGATATCGGAAAACACGATGGCCGCATCGAAGCCGAAACGGCGCATGGGCTGCAACGTGACCTCCGCCGCCATGCGCGGATCCATGCACATCGCCCAGAACGATCCCGCGCGCGCGCGCAATTCGCGATATTCGGGCAGATAGCGCCCCGCCTGCCGCATCAGCCATATGGGCGGGGGATCGGCGGCCGTTCCGTTCAACACGGAAACGAGAGTCTTGTCACTCTTCAAAACAAGGAATCCTAAGAGTCGTTGAAGTAGAAGTTGGTCCTGTGAACTGTGGAAGAGTCTGAGGATAGGGGTTTTCTCTAGGCCGGTCGATCAGCGGACTCAAGGATGCGGATCCGCGCACGGACGCTGCCCGTGGCCGGGCGGCGGTGAAGATGCTGGGGGCGAAGCTGTGCAGCGCTCGCCAAACGCTGCGTGCTTTGCGCTAAGGTGGGCAAGGGCGGCGAACTGTGCGCGAAAGGAGGATGGATTTGTGAGCAAGACGTTCCACGTCCATCAGGTTTCGGACGCGACGGGCGAGACGTTGAACGCCATCGCCAAGGCCGCTCTCGCGCAGTTCGAAGGCGTGACGGTCCAGGAACATGCCTATACGCTGGTGCGGAGCCGCCGGCAGCTCGAGCGCGCGGTGGATCACATTCGCGAAAACCCCGGCCTGGTGTTCTTCACCCTGGCAAGCGTGGAGTTGCGCGACGAGCTGGTCGCGCAGTGCAATGCGCTGTCCGTGCCGTGCCTGGACGTGCTGGACACGCCCGTGGCGATGATGCGCCGCTTCCTCGGCGCGGCCGAAACGCACAGGCCCGGCGGCCAGCACGAGGTGGACCAGCGCTATCTCCAGCGCATCGAGGCGCTCAACTTCACCATCCAGCACGACGACGGCCAGTCGCTCGATACGCTGAACGAGGCCGAAATCATCCTGGTCGGCGCCAGCCGCACATCCAAGACGCCGACCTGCGTCTATCTTGCGATCCGGGGATTGCGGGCTGCCAACGTCCCGCTCGTGCCGGGCATCGCGCCGCCCGAGCCGCTGCTCAGGGCGAAGGGACCGCTGATCGTCGGGTTGTGGGCGTCGCCCGAACGTCTGATCCAGGTCCGGCGCAACCGCCTTTCGACAATGGGAGAAAGGCGCGACACCGAATATGTCGAGATGGATTCGGTGCGCGCGGAGGTCACAGCGACCCGAAGGCTTTTCGACCAGCACGACTGGCCCGCGATCGACGTCTCGCGCCGCTCCATCGAGGAGACTGCGGCGGCCATCATCAATCTCCTGGCCGAGCGCATGGTGGAGCAGGCATGACACCGCTCGTGCTGGCGTCGGCGAGCCCGATCCGGGCGCGGGTCCTGCGCGAGGCGGGTGTCGCCTTCTCGGTGCGGCCGTCGGACGTGGACGAGGATGCGATCCGGCAAGATCTGCTCCCGCGGGACGGAACCGCCGTGGCCGAAGCGCTCGCGGCGGAAAAGGCACGCCGGGTCAGCAGGATCTCTCCGGGCGCGCTGGTGCTCGGGGCGGATCAGGTTCTCGAAGTCGATGGCGAAATCCTTTCCAAGGCCGGAACGATGCCGCAGGCGCGCGAGCACCTTCTGCGTCTGCGCGGCCGCGAACACCGCCTCCTGGGTGCGCTGGTTCTGGCGAAGGACGGCGCGGAGCTCTGGCGTCATGTCGCGGCGTCGAGCCTGCGGATGCGCGCGTTCAGCGACCGGTTCCTGGATGCCTATCTCGCGGCGGAGGGCGAGGCGATTCTCGGCAGCGTCGGGTGCTATCGCTACGAGGGCCGGGGCGCGCAGCTGTTCGAGCGCGTGGAGGGCGACTATTTCGCTATTCTGGGCCTGGCGCTGGTCCCGCTGCTTGCGGCCCTGCGCGATCTGGAAGCGCTGGAGCGATGAACGCCATGGGAAGGCTTGCAGGTGTGGTCGGCTGGCCCGTCGGGCACAGCCTCTCTCCGCGCCTTCACGGCCACTGGTTGCGCGCCTGCGGCATCGAGGGCGCCTTTGTCGCGCTGCCGGTCCGGCGGGAAGATTTTTCCGAGGCGTTGCGCGGTTTGAGGCTTGCCGGTTTCGCGGGCGTGAGCGTGACCGTGCCGCACAAGGAAGCCGCCTTCGCGCTTGCCGCGCGCGCGGACGCAGCAGCCATGGCGGCCGGCGCGGCGAACCTGCTTCTGTTCGGCGAGGACGGAACGGTCGAAGCCCGGAACACGGACGCCGCCGGTCTCGCAGCCAGCCTGGCGGGGATCGCGCTCGCGGGCGCGCCGGCTGTGGTTCTGGGCGCCGGCGGAGCCGCGCGCGCGGCGGTGCTCGCGCTCGACAGCATGGGCGCCGCGGAGATCCGCATTCTCAATCGCCATCGCGGCCGGGCCGAGGCGCTCGTCGCCGCGCTCGCGCCCGCCGTCGCGGCCCGGCTCATATCCGCGCAGGCCTGGCCGGACGCCGCGCGGGACGCCGCCATCGCGGTGAACGCGACAAGCGCGGGCATGAGGAGCACGCCTTCCATCGATCTTGCGCTCGAGCTCCTGCCACGGTCGGCGGCGGTTTGCGACATCGTTTACAATCCGCTCGAAACGGGGCTGCTCCGCGCCGCCCGGGCGGCCGGTCTGAAAACCGTCGACGGGCTCGGCATGCTGATGCATCAGGCCCGGCCCCAGTTCCGGGCCTTCTACGGCGTGGAGCCGGAGGTGACGCCTGCCCTGCGCCGGGAGCTCGAAAAGGCGCTCGGCCATGGCTGAGAAGCCGCTGATCATCGGACTTACCGGCTCGATCGGAATGGGCAAGAGCGAGACCGCGCGGATGTTCGCGCGCCTCGGTATCCCGGTCTACGATTCGGACGCGGCCGTGCATCGATTGTACGAGCCCGGCGGCGGTGCGGTGGACCCCATCGAAAAGGCGTTTCCCGGCACGGTCCGGGACGGCCGCGTGGACCGCGCGGCGCTGTCCCGGCGGCTGGCGGGCGACGAAGCCGCGTTCCGGACGCTCGAGCGCATCGTTCATCCCCTGGTGGCCGCCGATCAGCGCGAATTCCTCGAGCGCGCCGGCCGCGAGGGCGCCGACATGGTCGTGCAGGACGTGCCGCTCCTGTTCGAGACGGGCGGGCACGCGCGCATGGACGCCGTGGTGGTCGTGTCGGCCCCCGCCGACGTGCAGCGCAGGCGCGTGCTCGCGCGGCCGGACATGACGGAGGAGAAACTGGCGCAGATCCTGTCGCGGCAGATGCCCGACGAAGAAAAGCGTGCACGGGCGCACTATATCGTTGAAACCGGCAAGGGCCTCGATCACGCTTTCGAACAGGTGAAAAGGATCGTTGCGGAACTCAGGGTCAGGCGGCATGCGTGAAATCGTCCTCGATACGGAAACGACCGGTCTCGATCCCAACGACGGGCACCGGGTGATCGACATCGGCTGCGTCGAGCTGATGGATCACTTTCCCACCGGCCGTACCTTCCAGTGCTATCTCAATCCCGAGCGCGACGTCCCGCCCGAAGTCCAGAAGGTGCACGGGATCACAACCGAATTCCTCGCCGACAAGCCGCTGTTCGCGGCGGTGGTGGACGAGTTTCTGGAATTCATCGGCGATGCGCCCCTGGTCATCCACAATGCCGGCTTCGATCTGAAGTTCCTGAACGCGGAGCTGCACCGGCTCAGGCGCCCCCCGATACCGCTCGCACGCGCCATAGACACGATCGAGATCGCAAAGAGCAAACTTCCCGGCGCGCGCTATTCGCTCGACGAATTGTGCCGGCGGTTCAATATCGATCTCGCGTCGCGCACGCTGCACGGCGCCCTGCTCGATTCCCAGCTCACGGCGCAGCTCTATCTCGAGCTCGTCGGCGGCCGTCAGAAGCGCCTTCTGCTCTCGGCGGTCGACGAGATCGCGGTCGCCGCCGTCGAGATCCGCGCCGCGCGCGCCAGGCCGGCGCCGCTCCCGCCCCGGCTCACTCCGGCCGAAAGCCAGGCGCATGCCGCCTTCGTCGCCGGGGAGCTCGGCGCGGACGCGGTGTGGGGCTGGGGCTAGGGCATATTGCGTCCGGACGGATCGCCCTCGTCCTCCCGCGACAGGAACCGGGCTGCGGCTTGCCTCAGCCCCGCTTCAGCGGCGCGATCATGATGGTCGCCGTTGCGGTCGCGATGACCCTGGAACCGGCGCCGGTGAGCGCCGCCTCCAGAAAATTGATCTGCCTGCCGCGCTTGATCACCCGCGCCTCGGCGATATGCCGCCCCGCCGCGCCCTGGGCGAGATAGCTCACCTTCATCTCCAGCGTCGGCGCGATTTCGCCCCATTGGAGCACCAGCCCGGCGGCAACGGCCAGCGCATCGTCCATGACGCAGGCGATGGCGCCGCCGTGCAGCGCACCGAAGCGGTTGAAATGCGCCTCGCCGAGGTCGTAGGCGATCCGGGCGAAGCCGGTCTCGCTGTCGATCTCCAGGATCGACTGGTTGAGCCAGGCCGAGCAGGGGGCCTGGCGCTTCAGGATGGCCTGCACATTGGCCGGGTATTCGGGTGCGTTGGCGGGATCGACAGGCCGGCGCATCTCAGGACCAGAACGGTTCGGCGTGCTTGAACCTGTCCCAGTCCTTGAGCGCGCTCTTGCCGAGCCGGATCGCGTTTGCGCAGTGCCAGCCGTTGACGAGGCCCGATGCGAAGAACAGATCCGCCTGCACGCGCGCATTGGGCGCATCCGCCGCGGTCAGCTGCGAAAGCGTGGCGCGAACCTGGCTGGCGTCGTTGAGCGCACCCAGAAGATCCTGCAGCTCCTTCATTTTCGAAATGTATTTCCGCACCTTCTTGCGCTTGTAGAGCGGTCCGTAGAACTCCGCCGCATAGCGCAGCTTCTTGAGCGCGATGCGCAGACGATGGCAATCGCGCTGCGCGAGGTCCCTGATGTGGCGGCCGCGCTTGCGCGCCTTGATGAGATATTCGTCCAGCATCCGCGCCGCCACCGTCTTGACCGGCGCGCGCACGGCAAGCCGCTCCTCCAGGTTTCCGCCGGCGGCCCAGCTGCGGCTTTGCGCGGCGACGGCGACGTCGTCGAGCAGAACGGCGAATTCGACGCTGGACACGCTCTCCACCGCCCGGTTCCAGGCTTCCTCCCGGGCACGCGCAAGCCGCTCTCGCAGCAGTGCGAACGCCGCCACGTCGCCGCCGAGACCGGCAGGTTCGGGAAACAGCTCCTCGGCAAAAACGTCCAGATCGCGCGCCGGCCCGATGGCATCGCTGAAGGCCTTGGTGCGTTCCTGCAGCTCGCGCTGCGCGGGGGTGCGGAATTCCTCGCCGAAGGCGGAGAACGCGACCGCCAGGCGCCGGAGCCCGACGCGCAGCTGGTGGAGGCCTTCGACCTCCCGCGCGCGCGTGACGGGCGCCACATTCGCCGCCACATGGGCGAGGCATTCCAGCAGCGTGACGCGGAAGGCATCTTCCACGCTCATGCCGCTGGAGATCCGCAGCGGCCGTGCGTTGACGGGCGCGTGCAGCGCCTGCATGCGGGTCGAATTGCGGACGATCGCGGCCTGCGGCTCTTCCATCGGTGAGCCGAGTGTACTTAAACGGCGCGCACCGGCAATCCCGCCGCGGCGAGCCGGTTTTTCGCCTCGGCGACGGAGGCTTCGCCGAAATGGAAGATCGAGGCGGCGAGCACGGCGCCGGCATGACCGTCGCGCACGCCCTCCACGAGGTGTTCCAGCGTCCCCACGCCGCCCGAGGCGATCACCGGAATCGGGACGGAATCGGCGACGGCGCGGACGAGGCCGATGTCGAATCCGCTTTTCGTCCCGTCGCGATCCATCGAGGTCAGGAGGATCTCGCCCGCGCCCAGCTCCGCCACTTCCCCGGCATAGGCGACGGCGTCGAGCCCGGTGGGATTGCGTCCGCCATGGGTGAAGACCTCCCATCTGCGCTGACCCGTCTGCTTGGCGTCGATGGCGACGACGATGCACTGGCTGCCGAATTTGCGCGCGGCGCCGCGGACCAGTTCGCGGTCGGCGACCGCGGCGGTGTTGATGGAAACCTTGTCCGCGCCGGCAAGGAGAAGGTCGCGGATGTCCCCGAGCGCGCGCACGCCGCCGCCCACGGTCAGCGGCACGAAGCACCCCTCGGCGGTGCGCCGCACGGCGTCGAGCAGGATGCCGCGCCTGTCGTGGCTGGCGGCGAGGTCCAGGAAGCAGAGTTCGTCCGCGCCCGCCCGGTCGTAGATCACCGCCTGCTCGACCGGATCGCCCGCGTCGCGCAGCCCTGCGAAATTCACGCCCTTCACCACGCGTCCGTCCTTGACGTCGAGACAGGGAATGACGCGGACCTTCAGCAACGGAGCATCCTGGCGCGCGCGGCGATATTCATGAGCGCGCGCCCGCACGCCGCTTCCCCTGGAACGGCGGTGGTCTTGCACAGGGCTTCCGTGTCGAGGAGCTGGCCGAGAATTTCGCCGAGCGCCGCTTCGCTCCAGCGCTCGGCCTGCCGGCGGAACGAGGCCGCGCGCGCGAAATGCACCGGCGGGCGGAGCCTGCGCATGGCGGATTCGGCGCTTTCCCCGCGCCGGCTTTCCACGGCAACCAGCAGGACGCGCTGGAAATGCGACATTGCCTGGCGCAGCACGGCGACGGGCGAGATCCCGGCGACCCACAGCCGCTCGAGCGCGGGATCGAGCCTTCCGACGTCGCCGGTTCCGGCGGCATCGATGGCCTCTTCGGCGCGCGCTTCCGCCTCGTCGCCGAGTACCGCGCGGACATCCTCGATCGTCACGCTTTTCCTGCCGTGACAATAAAGAGCGAGCTTCTCCAGTTCGCGCCGCGTCACCCCGCGGTCGGAGCCCAGACGCGACACGGCGTCCTCCAGCGCATCGGGCGCGATCGCGAGCCCTTCGGATTTCAGGCCCGAGCGCACGACTTCGTGGAGATCGCGCGCCGAGTCGGGATAGCAGGCGATGGCCGCGGCATTGCCGGCCTCCTCGAACAGCTTTCGCAGCCCCGTTCCCTTCGCCAGGTCGCCGCCTTCCACCACGATCATCGCGCCGCCGGCCGGATCGTCGAGGAAGCTCTCGAACACCTTCGCCAGCGCGTTGCCCGCGCCCCGCACCCGCACCACACGCCGCCCGCCCAGCATCGGAATCGCAGCGGCTTCGTCGGCCAGGCGCGCGGGATCGGACGCCAGCGCGTCGCCGTCGAGATCGGCGACCCGGAAGGCGTCGTTCAGATCGGCGACGACGGTCTTCATCATGGTTTCGGCGCGCTCGCGCACCAGCCCGGAATCGGGACCGAAGACCAGGAAGGCGGCAATTCCGTCCGGGGGCCTGGCGGCGTAGCGGTCCGCGTCGGAGGATTTGACGATCATCGGCGTGCGGGCACGTCCGCGGCCTCGCGTCCGAAATAGACGGCAAGATCGGTCCGGATCCGGTAGGCGATGTCCTGCGCCGCGCGTTCGTCGGCATCGCGCTGCGCGACGAGGGTGGCGTAAGGCGACGACACGACGTTGTAGGCCGACAGTCCGGTCTCGGTTCCTTCCGTGATCTTCTCGCCCTTGAAGTCGGTGAGCACGTAGCGGACCGTCAGCGTGTCGTTGTAGCGGGTGATGGCCGCGTCGTTCTGCACCGCGACGCCCTGCGACTTCTGCGACAGGGTCACCTTCAGCCGGTAGGTGTTGCGCGACGGCCCGCCGGACGAATCGAACAGGTCGATCAGCGTGTTGCGCAGCTCGTAGCCCAGCCGCTGCTCGCCGATGGGTTCGACATAGATCGAGGCGAGCTTGTCGGCGGTCTGCGCGGTTGCCCCCGTATCCCCGTAGAGCGGATGGAATCCGCAGCCGCCTGCCCCAAGTGCCAGGGCCAGCGCTGCGATGGTCGGGGCGGGCTTCATGCGACGATATTCACGATCCTTCGCGGAACCACGATAATACGCTTCGCGGGACGCGCTTCCAGTGCGCGCCGCACGCCGTCGAGCGCGAGGGCCTGCGCACGGACCGCATCCTCATGCGCGTCGGGGGCGACCTCGAGCGTGCCGCGCAGCTTGCCGTTGACCTGCACGGCGATCGTGACCGTGTCATGCCGGACCAGGGCCGGATCCGCTTGCGGCCAGGGCGTCTGCGCCAGCAGCGACGTATGGCCGAGCGCCTCCCAGCAGGTTTCCGCCAGATGCGGCATCATCGGCCCGATCAGCAGGGCGAGAGTCTCCAGCGCCTCGCGGCGGACTGCGCCGTCGATCCCGGCGTCCGCGCCGCCGATGGCGTTGGCGAGCGTATAGATCTGCGCCACCGCGCGGTTGAAGCGCAGCGCATCCAGGTCTTCCGTCACCGCGGCGATGGCACGGTGTGCCGCCCGGCGCAGTTCGAGCGCGGCGCCCTGCGCCTCGCCGGCGGCCGTGCCCGGCGGGGGCAGGCCTTCCGCCTCGGCGACGAGCCGGTGCACCCGCTGGACGAAGCGCCAGCAGCCCTCGACCCCGGCCTCGGTCCATTCGATGTCGCGCTCCGGAGGCGTGTCCGAAAGCATGAACCAGCGCATCGCATCGGCGCCGTAGATGTCGATGAAGGCGCTCGGCGCCACCGTGTTCCGCTTCGACTTGGACATTTTCTCGGAAGGGCCGACGACGACCTGCGTGCCGTCGCTCTTTCTGTAGGCCTGTCCGCCGCGCTTCTCGACCTCGCCGGGCTCGAGCCATTCGCCGTCGCGGTCGCGATAGGTCTCGTGGCAGATCATGCCCTGCGTGAACAATCCGGCGAACGGCTCGTCGAGTTTGGTGTATCCCGCCCGCTTCAGGCCGCGGGTGAAGAAGCGCGCGTAGAGCAGGTGCAGGATCGCGTGCTCGATGCCGCCGATGTACTGGTCGACCGGCAGCCAGTAGTCGAGCGCGGCGGGATTGACCGGGCCCTCGGCCTTCGTGTCGCAGAAACGCGCGAAGTACCAGGACGAATCCACGAAGGTGTCGAGCGTGTCGGTGTCGCGCTGCGCCGCTCCGCCGCACGCCGGGCAGGCCGTGTGCTTCCAGGTCGGGTGATGGTCGAGCGGGTTGCCGTGGACGGCGAAGTTCAGATCGTCCGGGAGCCTGACGGGAAGGTCGGATTCCCTGGCGGGCACCACGCCGCATTTTCCGCAATGGACCATCGGAATGGGACAGCCCCAGGCCCGCTGGCGCGATGCCAGCCAGTCGCGCAGGCGGTATTGCACCGTACGCTCGCCCCTGCCTGCCGCCTCCAGCCGCCGCGCGACTTCGGCCTTGGCCTCTTCGACGGCCATCCCGTCGAGGAACCGCGAATTGGCCAGCCGTCCGGGCCCCAGATAGGCTTCCTCGCCGATGGCGAAGCGCTTCGGATCCTCGCCGTCGGGTATCACCACCGGCAGCACGGGAAGGCCGTATTTGCGGGCGAATTCGAGATCGCGCTCGTCATGGGCGGGGCAGCCGAAAATCGCGCCCGTGCCGTATCCCATCAGCACGAAATTGGCGACCAGCACCGGCAGCTTCCAGTCCGGATCGAACGGATGGGCGGCCGTGAGGCCGGTATCGTGTCCGCGCTTTTCCGCCTTCTCGATTTCGGCTTCCGCCGTGCCCGTGTGATGGCAGGATTCGATGAAGGCGGCGAGCGCGGGATCGTTTCGCGCCAGCTTCTCCGCCAGCGGATGATCGGGGGAAAGCGCCACGAAGCTGGCGCCGAACAGCGTGTCGGGCCGGGTGGAGAACACCTCCACCGTTCCGCCGTCGGAGAGCGCGAAGGAGAACCGCAGGCCTTCCGAGCGGCCGATCCAGTTGCGCTGCATGATGCGAACCTTTTCGGGCCAGCGCTCGAGCCGGTCGAGCGCGGCCAGAAGGTCGTCGGAATAGGCGGTGATGCGGAAAAACCATTGCGACAGCTTGCGGCGCTCGACGACCGCGCCGGAGCGCCAGCCCCGGCCGTCGATCACCTGCTCGTTGGCGAGCACGGTCTGATCCACGGGATCCCAGTTGACGTCGGCCTCGCTGCGATAGACGAGGCCCTGGCGGAAGAACTCGATGAAAAGCTTCTGCTGCCGGCCGTAATATTCCGGATCGCAGGTGGCGAACTCCCGGTCCCAGTCGATCGCCAGGCCCATCAGCTTGAGCTGGGCGCGCATGTTGGCGATGTTGGATTCGACCCACAGGCGCGGGTTCACGCCCTTGTCGCGCGCCGCATTCTCCGCCGGCAGGCCGAACGCGTCCCAGCCCATGGGATGGAGCACGTTGAAGCCCTGGGCGCGGCGGAACCGGGCGAGGCAGTCGCCCATCGTGTAGTTGCGCGCGTGCCCCATGTGGATGTTTCCCGAGGGGTAGGGAAACATCTCGAGCACGTAGCATTTGGGACGGCCGGATTCGTCGGACGCGGCGAAGACGTTGCGGGCGGACCATTCCGCCTGCCATTTCGCTTCCGATTCCCTGGCGTTGTAGCGCGCCATCGCGTGATCCTTCCCTGCCCGACGCTTTCGCCCCGGGGAGGCAAGGCTTAGCGCGGACCCAATTCAGTTGCTAGTTCTGGCGCTGGCAAGTCGCAGCTCGCGCGCCCGCATCAGGATCGCGTCCTCGAGCTTGGTCGCGGTTTCCGGATTGACGGCGGAATCCACCCAGCCCTCGTTGCTGCGGGACTGGCGGAAAACGGCAATGCGGATTCCGTCGGCGCGCAGCCGCCGGTCGAGTATGTAGACCGTGAGCTTCATGCGCTCGTTGAGGTCGGAGGGCGCGGAATACCAGTCGGTAATGATGACGCCGCCGAACGGGTCGGCCGAGGCGAGCGGCATGAACGACAGCGTGTCGAGCGTTGCATGCCACAGATAGGAGTTCACGCCGACGGTGCGCGCCGTGCCTCCGGAGATCGCGGTCGCGCCGGCGCCGGCATCGATGTCCGCATCGTCGGAGGACCCGCAGCCCGCGAGCAGCAAAGCGCAGAAAAGAACGGTCAAAATCCGCATCGCCCAGACTTCTCTCATGGCGCGGCTCCTCGCCTGCGCGTCGGCGCCGATCAATCCCCCGATTACGGCATGGCAGCGCTTATACTGGGGCCGCGCGCCGCGTGCAACGCCGTGCGCTTCCGCCCGGCCCGGCTTTTGCGGTAATGGTGCGGCTCAAGCGACAGGTGGGTTCCGTGAAGGTGCATCTACTGGCGGGCGTTTTGCTCGCCGCCTCGGCAGGCTCGGCCGCCGCTCTCGACATCGGCGACTGGAACGTCGCCCCCTACGAGACCACGCTGTGGGACGGCATCCAGCTCAAGCTGCGGGCGACCGCCTACGGCTCGGCCTACACCTCCGAACAGCCCGGTGCGGCCGGTCTTGCCGGTTCGGGGGTGACGGGCGCCGCGGTCGGGGCGGCGACCATCGAGCGCGACTACGACAGCGGCCTCGTGCTCGCGCTCAAGAGCTCGTTCCAGCTCTATCGCGACGATCTTTCCGTCGACAATTACGGCGGCGATTTCGTCGAGAAGGTCTACGCCTCGGTGCAGACCGGGCTCGGCCGCATCGAGCTCGGAAACGCCGACGGTGCGGCCTTCGTGCTCTCCGAAACCGGACCGGTGGTCGAAAGCGACATCTCCATCGACAACACCAATGCGAGCTTCTTCCGCGATCCGTCGACGGGAACGGCCTTCATCAACGTGTTCGCGCTCAACAGCGCGACGGAGGCCTCGCTGAACTACGCCAAGATTTCCTACTACACGCCGCGTCTCTTCGGCGTGCAGCTGGGCGCGTCCTTTACGCCGTCCGAAGGAAAGGACGTCGTCCCCTTTCTCGACAGCGGCCCGGACCTCCCCGACCGCCAGAAGAACATCTGGGAAGGCGCGATCAGCTACAGCGACTACGTGGGGCCGGTGTCGGTCGGATTTTCCGGGGGCATCGCGCTGGCGCATGACGACCGCAAGACGCCGGGCCATGCGGGCCTGACCGACTGGAGCCTCGGCACCAGGTTCGAATATTCGCTCAGCGACGACGTGAAGCTGGCGCTCGGCGGCGCCTACCGGCGCAGCAACGCCTATGCCTTCGACATCGGCAGCGTTTTCGCCTCCGGCGAGACGGTGAGCTCGCACGCCAGCGCCACGATCTCGACCGGCTCGTGGATCTTCGGCGCGGAGCTGGGCGAGGGCGCCGCCGACGGCCGTCTCGGCTCTCCGGACCTGAGCGTTCACGGCGCGTCGGCGACGGTCGGCTATGTGCTCAATTCCAACATGCAGCTCGACGCCGGCTGGGAGCATTTCACCTACAAGCGCGATACCGGCGTGTTCTACAACGGGCTGCCCAAGGTCACGATGGACGCCGTGTTTCTGCACCTGCAGTTCCAGATCTGATCAGGCACGCAGCGCGCCCACCGCCGCGACGCCGGCGAAGGCGCCGGGGGCGAGCCGCAGCACGCTGCGCGCGTCGATGCCGCCCAACGCATAGACTGCCGGCGGAAGCGAACGCGCGATCAGGCTCGCGCGCGCGGCGCTGAGCGGCGCGCGCCCGGGATGGCTGGCGCTGGCGAACACGGGCGAGAGCAGGACCGCATCGACCGGCAGCAGCGCGGCGCGCATCAGCGCGCGCAGCGAATGCGCCGCGCAGGTGATCGTCAGGGCGGGAAAGCGCGCGCGCCAGTATGCCGCCTCGCCCGCGCGGGACTCCGGCAGATGGGCGCCGCCGGCGCCGAGGCGCGCGGCAAGCTCCGGATCGCCGGCAAGCAGGATCGCGAGCCCGCGTGCGCGCGAGACATCGAGCAGGGTGCGCGCAAGAAGGCGCAGCCTCTCCGAATCCCGTGCGCGCGCGACGACCATGCTTCCGCGCGGAAGCGCCCGCGCCGCCGAGGCCGGATCTGCGAGGCGCTCCGCGTCCGTCATCAGCACGAGCGGCGGCAGCGCGCCTCCGGCCAGCCGCCCGGCCGCCCTTGCCAATCGCGCGCGCGCGAGGCTATCGCTCACCCATGACCTCCGAAGCCGGGAATCTGGCCGCCATTCTCGCGCGCATCGATGCGGCGCGGAAGGCGGCGCTCCGGCCGGCATCCTCCACGACCCTGATTGCCGTCACCAAGACGCAGGGGGCGGCGAGAATAGAGCCCCTCCTCGAGGCGGGTCACCGCGTCTTCGGCGAAAACCGCGTCCAGGAGGCGCGCGGCAAATGGCCCGCGCTCAAGGCGTCCTTTCCCGGCATCGAGCTGCATCTCATCGGTCCCTTGCAGACCAACAAGGTGCGCGAGGCGATGGGCCTGTTCGATGCGATCCAGACGCTGGACCGGGCCAAACTCGCCGATACGATCCGCGCGGAGATCGATCGCGGCGGGCGGGCGCCGATCCTCTTCGTGCAGGTCAATACCGGCGAGGAGCCGCAAAAGGCCGGTGTCGCGCCCAGAGACGCGCCGGCGCTCATCGCCCACGCACGCGCTCTGGACCTCCCGCTGAAGGGCCTGATGTGCATTCCGCCGGCCGGGGTGGCCCCCGCGCCCCACTTCGCGCTTTTGGCGAAAATGGCGGACGAGCACGGACTGCCGCTGCTCAGCATGGGAATGAGCGGGGATTTCGAGACCGCGATCCGCTTCGGCGCCACGCATGTGCGCGTCGGCACGGCGCTGTTCGGCGCGCGTCCTCAGAACGGCGAAACGGCAGCCTGAGCCAGGGTCTCGTTGCTGCGCCGGTAGGCATAGAGCGCGCGCTGCGCCAGGTCGCCGTCCACGCCTGCGCGCCGCAGCGATTGCGACAGCGCGGAGACATCGGCCGTGGCGGGCGCTTCCGGCATGACGGTCCCGCCGTCTGCTGCAGCCGCGGCCGCGGCGGGACCTGCCCCGGCCACCGCCCGCGGCGCCGCGTCGTGCCGGCCGGTGAGGAACGCCAGAACCGTGTCGCCGACATCGTGCCCGGTGATCTTCTCGAAGACGGTGTCGGCAAGAGAGGAGACAAAGCCCCAGAGCCCGCCGTAGAGCGCATCGCCCGCGATCTTCTCCGGCGTCTTGATGTGGTCATGGGTGATGGCGCGATAGAGCGTCCCCACGACCGGCAGGTGCTGCAGCGGATTGACGATGTCGATGAGGTCGTCGAAGGAGACGTGGAAATCGGAATCCCCGCCCGGTCCGTCTCCGGTGGACGGGGGCTTCGCCGCAGGCGGCCGCGGCGCCGCGGCGCCGGACTCCCTCGGCAGCAAGGCAGGGGACCTGAGCGTCGGGCCGAGCCATTCCATCGCCCTCGCCGCGCAAGCTCCATGCCAGCGAAGAACCTCAGGCCCGCCGCGCCCGGCTCGCGTCCGGGCGGCAAGATTTTCCCCCGGTTGCGCGCATCGCCCCGGCCTCCGGGCAAAACGGGGCCGCCGCCTCAGAGGAGGTGGCCGGCCTTCCTTGCCTTGGTTTCGAGATAGGCGCGGTTGTGCGCGTTGTGGGGGAAGGCGTGCCGCACGCGCGCCGCGACCTCGATTCCCTCGGCCTTCAGCGCCTCGACCTTTAGCGGATTGTTGGTCATCAGCCTGACCGCGCGGTAGCCGAGCAGCTTCAGCATGCGCGCCGCGATGGCGTAGCGCCGCTCGTCGGCCTCGAATCCCAGCCGCTCGTTGGCGTCGATCGTGTCGAATCCCTGATCCTGCAGACGATAGGCGCGCAATTTGTTGACGAGCCCGATGCCGCGTCCCTCCTGCGCGAGATAGAGCAGCACGCCGCCGCCGGCCTTTTCGATCGCTGCGATGGCGCCGCGCAGCTGGCTGCCGCAATCGCATTTGAGCGAGCCGAGAAGATCGCCGGTGAAGCATTCCGAATGCATGCGCGCCAGGACCGGCCTGGAGGTGCCCGGCGCGTTGATGACGATCGCGATGTGCTCCGGCCCGGCGTCGCCGGCACGGAAGGCGACGAGCTCGGTCTTCTCCGCGCCTTCCAGCGGAACGCGCGTGCGGGTGACAATCCTCAGTGTACGAACGATCTCGGAATCGTAGGCTTCGATGTCGGCCGCGTCGATCTCGGTCCGCGCGCGCGCCTTCGCCGGCCGGACGATGGCGGCGGGAAGAAGCCCCGCGAGCTTCGTCAGGCGGATCGCGCCCGCGTAGGCCCGGGGCAGCGGCTCGCGCAGCGGCGCGAAGGGGCCCTTGAGCGGATGGCTCATGTCCTCGGTCGGGTCGGCGATGGCGCGCAATTCCGCGAGCGTCGCGCCGGGGCCGATGGGCAGCGCCACGACGGCCGGCGTGTAGAGCCGGATTTTCAGCGTCTTCGCGCGCGCATGGGTCAGGAGCAGCAGCGCGCCTTTCCGCCCCAATTTCGCCAAACCTGTGACCGGCGCGGTTTCGACCGCGAGCATGTGGAAGCGCCCGTCGCCCCGCACGGAGACGGCCTCGCCCCGGCGCAGCGCGGCTACCGCGCGCGCGACGGCATCCACCGCAGACGCCTTGCGTTTCGACCGCTGCCCGGATGTCTTTTCGTTCACGCGCATGTGCTTCCCACATATACCCGGGGGACGCTAGACTTGCAGCCCTTCGAATCCGGATGTTTCGAGCACATGCCAAGCCCCAAGCGCGCCCTTCTGGTCGACGACGACACGATGCTCCGCTCATCGCTTGCCGAGCAGCTCGCGGCGGACGGATCCTTCGGCGTGGTCGAGGCGGGCAGCTGCGAGGAAGCCCGCGCGCGCGCTGCGGAAGGCCTTTACGAATTCGCGATTCTCGACATCGGACTGCCCGACGGCGACGGCCGCGATCTCTGCCGCGAATTCCGCGATGCGGGAATGACCTGCCCGATCATCCTGCTCACCGCGGCGGAAAGCGACAGCGACACGATCCGGGGGCTCGAAAGCGGTGCGAACGACTACGTGACCAAACCCTTCCGTTTCGCGGTGCTGATGGCGCGCGTGCATGCGCATCTGCGCAATCACGACCACAGCGAGGACGCGCAGTACCGCATCGGGCCCTATACCTTCCGGCCGAGCGCCAAGCTCCTCATCGACGAGCAGGCCAAGAAGATCCGGCTCACCGAAAAGGAAACCAATATCCTCAAATTCCTCCACCGCTCGGGCGAGACCGTGCCGCGCGAGACGCTGCTGCACGAAGTGTGGGGCTACAATCCCGCCGTCACGACCCATACGCTCGAGACCCACATCTATCGCCTGCGCCAGAAGATCGAGATCGATCCCGGCCGCGCGCGGCTTCTGGTCACCGAAAGCGGCGGCTATCGGCTCATGGCCTGATATTTTGGAAGTGCTTGCTATGCGATTTTTGCATGGCTGATATTCGGCCCTACTAGTCTGTACACCACTAGTGTGAACATCATATCTGCTCCATCAGACGATGGAGACCCGCCCTGGGAGGGCATGCCAATGGCCAGTCAGTGGAAATCGATATTGGGCGGAGCCGCGGTGGCGGCGCTGCTGATCCTGCCCGCTGCGGCGGGGGACAATGGCTGGACCCAGGGCCCCTGGCAGTCCTTCGACACCCGTTCGGTCAAGGTCGACACGCTGGTCGGCAAGCTGCGCATCGAAGTCAAGCCGCAGGACAAGACCACGATCCAGGTCTCGGGCACCAAGTCCCGGGTCGGCGCCGTGACGGTCAAGCGGTCCGGCGACGAGCTCGTGGTCAAGGGCGTGGACGACAATTCGGTCTGGGACTGGAAGAACTGGTTCAACTTCTCGGACATGCACACGAACACGAAGGACCTCGACGTCCATATCGTGGTTCCCAAGGGCACGGATGTGCGCGTGAACGACATGGTCGGCGACGCCACGATCGGCGATACCGAGGGCAATCTGCGCTTCGAGGCCGTCGCGTCGGATTCGCGGATCGGCCGGGTGCGCGACGCGCGCGTGAGCATGGCCGGGTCGGGCAAGATCGTCATGTCCGACGTGATGGGCGAGCTGAGGCTCGAGATCGCGGGCTCGGGCAACATCAAGGCCCGGTCGGCCCGCTCGGTGAGGGCGGACGTGGCCGGCTCGGGGTCGGCGGATCTCGGCCAGATCAGCGGCGGTCTCAATCTCGATATCGCGGGCTCGGGAGACTTCACGGCCGCGAAGGTCAACGGGCCGGTCGATGTCGATATCGTCGGCGCGGGCTCGGTGAACATCCCCGCCGGCGAGGCAAATCCCCTTCACGTGGACATCATGGGCGCGGGCAATTTCGTCTTCGGGGGGACCGCGGTCGATCCGCACATCTCCGCGCTCGGATCGGGCCGCGTGAAGCTGCGCTCCTACAGGGGCCGCATGAATTCGGACGGCATGGTCGATGTGCAGGTCGGGCCGGAGGGATTTCCCGCCGCGCCGCCGGCCCCGCCCGCGCCGCAGGCACCGCCCGCGCCGCCGAAGCCGTAAAGTCTGACAGTCATTACCGGGAAGGGGCGGCCCCCCGCTTTCGAAAGGAGGCGGGGGGCAATTCTATTCGTGCCTCAGCGCCTCGATGGGGTCGAGGCGCGCGGCGCGCCGGGCGGGGAAGAAACCGAAGGCGACGCCGACGATCGCCGCGAAGCCGACTGCGAAGATCACGACGCCAGGCTGGAACACGAACGGCACCTTGAGGGCGGCCGCGATCGCCGCCGATCCGCCGAGACCGATGAGCACGCCGAGCACGCCGCCCAGCGCGCTCATCACGATGGCCTCGATGAGGAACTGCAGCAGCACGTCGCGCTCGCGCGCGCCGATGGCGAGGCGGATGCCGATCTCGCGCGTGCGCTCCGTCACCGACACCAGCATGATATTCATGATGCCGATGCCGCCGACCAGGAGGCTCACCGCCGCGACCGCCGAAAGGAAGGCGGTCAGCACCAGCGTGACGCTCGTCAGAATCTGCGTGACCTCCTTCAGATCCTGGACGTCGAAATCGTCCACCTGCCCGGGAAGGATGTGGCGGCGCTCGCGCATCAGCCGCTGGATCTGTTCCTTCGCGCTCGGAATGCCGGATTCCCGGGCCACCGAAACGCGGATGACATTGACTTCCGTATTGCCCGCGAGCCTGCGCTGCACCGCCTTGAGCGGCATCAGGATGATGTCGTCCATGTCCTGGCCGAAGATCGCCTCGCCCTTGGACGAGAGGAATCCGATGATCTCGCAGGTGGCCTTGTTGATGCGCAGCCGCGCGCCGAGCGGCACCTGGTCGCCGTAAAGCTCG
Organism: Rhizomicrobium sp.; assembly: GCA_035549575.1. Classification (GTDB taxonomy): domain Bacteria; phylum Pseudomonadota; class Alphaproteobacteria; order Micropepsales; family Micropepsaceae; genus Rhizomicrobium. Next base: position 60,137 of record DASZQP010000048.1, on the reverse strand, counting down.
CGCCGCACCGTCTGGCCGACGATGCAGACCGACTTGCCGCCGAGGATCTCGGCCGGGGAGAAGTCGCGGCCCTCGCTGAGTTCCCAGCTGCGGCTGGTCAGATAGGCGTTGGTGGTGCCGTTGATCTGCGTGGCATGGTTGCGGTTGCCGTTCACGGCCACACCCTGCACGGCAAGCTCCGGCACGACCTCGGCAAGTCCGGGCACGTCGCGCTGGATCGCATCGACGGTGGACATGTCGAAGGGCACGACCGCGGTCGGCGGTCCGCGCTGCTGGCCGGGGATGACGAGGAGCATGTTGTTGCCGAGCGAGCCGATGTCGGCGGTGACGCGCTGCGTCGCGCCGGCGCCCAGCGTCACCATGAGAATCACGGCGCCGACGCCGATGACGATGCCGAGCGTGGTCAGGCCCGCGCGCAGCAGGTTGTTGCGGATCTCGCGCAGCGCCAGCACGAAGGCGTTCCAGATCATCGCCGCGCTCCCGAATCCGATTCGATCAGCCCGTCGCGGAATCGCACCTGGCGGCGGGCATAGGCGGCGACGTCCTCCTCATGGGTCACGAGGACGATGGTGAGCCCGCGTTCGGAATTTAGCGCGCGCAGAAGCTGCATGATCTCGTGGCTCTTCGCGGTGTCGAGATTGCCGGTCGGCTCGTCGGCGAAGACGACGTCGGGCGAACTCACCAGCGCGCGCGCGATGGCGACGCGCTGCTGCTGGCCGCCGGAGAGCTCCGCCGCGGTGTGGTTCCAGCGATCGCCCAGTCCCACCTGCGCGAGCGTTTCCATGCCCATGCGCCGCCGCTCCGCCTTCGCCACCCCGCGATAGATCAGCGGCAGTTCGAGATTCTCGAGCGCGGTGGTGCGCTTGAGAAGATTGAATCCCTGGAACACGAAGCCGAGATAGTGCCGCCGCAAAAGCGCGCGCTGCTCCCGCGTCATTGCGCCGACATCGGCGCCGCGGAAGAAATAGTTTCCTCCCGTCGGCGTATCGAGGCAGCCCAGAATGTTCATGCAGGTCGATTTGCCGGAACCGGACGGCCCCATCACCGCGACGAACTCCCCGACCTCGACGGTGAGGTCGATTCCCGCGAGCGCCTTGACCTCCGCTTCGCCCGACCCGTAGATCTTGGTGACGTCGCGCAGTTCGATGAGGGGCCGAGCGTCCGCCACTAGCTGCCCGGTTGCGACGGCTTCTTGTCCGCGAGATCGGTGACGACCCGGTCGCCGGCCTTCAGATCGCCTTCGAGGACCTGGGTCGAGCGGCTGTCGGTGGCGCCGAGGCGGATGTCGTGCGGCTTCAGCCCGCCTTTGCCGTCCTCGGTCCAGACGCGCCCCGCATTGATGCCGTTCATGGCGGCCGGCGGCGGCGGCGCCTTCGACTTGACGTCGTCCGGCGGAACGAAGCGCAGGGCCGTGTTGGGAACGAGGAGCGCGTCTTTGACCTGCTGCGCGTCGATTTCCGCGGTCGCGGTCATCCCGGGCCTGAGCAGGCCGCGATCGTTGCGGACCATCAGCACGCCCTGATAGGTCACCACGCCCTGCACCGTCTTGGGCGCGTTGTGCACCGAGACCAGCTTTGCGGGGAATTTGCGCGTCGGATAGGCGTCCACCGTGAAGGTCGCCCGCGCGCCGGCGCGCACGAGCCCGACATCGGCCTCGTCGATGTCGACATCCAGCTCCATCTGGTTGAGATCGCTGGCAAGGGTGAACAGCACTGGCGTGTTGAAGGTCGCAGCGACCGTCTGGCCGACCTCGACCTTGCGGTCGAGAACGACGCCGTTGATCGGCGAGTAGATCGTCGCCTTCGACAGCATCGTCTGGTCCTGATCGACCTGGGCGCGGGCGAGCCCGACGCCGGCCCTGGCGCGGGCGAGATCGCCCCGCGAGATGTTGAGCTGTTCCTTGGACAGCGCGTTGCCCTTTTCGAGCGCGGCATAGCGCGAATGGGTCTGCGACATCTGCCGCAGCGTGGCTTCGGCCTGGGCCAGCGTCGCGCGCGCCTGCTGCAGCTGCGCCTTCAGCTGGTCGGTATTGATCCGCGCCAGCACCTGGCCCTTCGTCACCGGATCGTTGAAATCCACCGTCAGCACGTCGATGCGGCCGGACACTTCGGCGCCGACGTCGACCTGATCGCGCGGCGCGAGCGTGCCCGTGGCGCTGACGGTGACCGCGAGCGTGCCCTTCGTCACCGGCTTCGTCACATAGGTGTGGGCGGCTCCGCCGCGCAGCATGAAGCCGCCCGCAACGAGCGCGACGGCGATTCCGCCCCCGATCCACCACCAGAGTCTGCGCCGCTTCCCCTTGCGGCCGAGGCCGAGGCGCGCGGCGATGTCGCGATCGGGCGCAGGCGTGACGTGCGTGTCGTTCACGAGGGAGATGTCCGGCTGTCGAGGAGCCCAGCATTTCAGATGACAGCGAATCGGATGTTGGGATGCGGTCTCCGCCCGTCAAGGCGGCGTCGGCAAAAATTCACGCATCCGGCGGGTAATTTGTTTAACCGCCGTTAACCCTTGGCTCCTAGAAGGCGAATCCGGGAGAAGCCATGGCCAGGCAGAAGGATCCCAAATCCGGTCGCGGAGCGGACCGCGGGGACGGGGCCGGGCCCGCGTCCCCTCCCGGCGCGCCCCGCAAAAAGCCGCGCCGCCGGCGCGCGTGGCCCTATGTGTTCGCGCTCCTCGCCGCCTGGGGCCTGATCTTCGGCGCCGTCTTCTATTCCCGCTTCCTCTCGAGCCTTCCCGACGTGACCACGCTCATGGCGCATGGCCCCTCGCCGGACATCACGCTGCTCGACGACCGCGGTCGGCTGATCGCGCGGCGCGGCCTCGCGCAGGGCGCGATGGTCGATGTGAGCGAGCTGCCGCGCTTTGTGCCGGACGCCTTCATCGCGGTGGAGGACCGCCGCTTCCGCGACCATCTGGGACTGGATCCGATCGGTCTGGCGCGCGCGGCGCTGGAGAACATGTCGGCGGGCCGCGTGGTGCAGGGCGGCTCCACCCTGACCCAGCAGCTGGCGAAGAATCTCTTCCTCGATTCCGACCGCACGCTCGAGCGCAAGATGCAGGAGGCAATGGTCGCGCTCTATCTGGAGTCGCGCTATTCGAAGGACCAGATCCTCACGCTCTATCTGAACCGCGTCTATTTCGGCGCCGGCGCGACCGGGATAGAGGCGGCGTCCCAGCGCTTCTTCAACAAGCGCGCGAGCGAGCTCACGCTGCCGGAGGCGGCGATGCTGGCGGGCAGCGTGAAGGCGCCGGCAAAGCTCAACCCGCTCGAGGATCCCGAAGCCTCCGAGGCGCGCGCGCGGATCGTCCTGCGCGCGATGGAGGAGGCCGGCTTCATCGACCGGCGCACGCGCCTCGCCGCCGAGGAGACGCGGCCGCGCGTGGTGCACGGAATGGGGCGGGCCGGAGGCGGCTATTTCACCGATTGGGTGATCTCCCGCATCACGGGCTATATCGGCGAATCCAACGAGCCCATCGTCGTGGAGACGAGCTTCGACCTCGACGCCCAGGCCCAGGCCGAGCGCGCCGTCGCGGCCGGGCTTGCCGAACAGGGCGGGAAGCTCAACGCGGGACAGGCCGCCCTCGTCGCCATGACGCCCGACGGCGCGGTGCGCGCGATGGTCGGCGGCCGCTCCTATCGCGAAAGCCCGTTCAACCGCGCGACCGACGCCCTGCGCCAGCCCGGCTCCGCATTCAAGCCCTTCGTCTATCTCGCCGCCTTCGAGCGCGGCCGCAAGCCGGACGACGTGATGAACGACGCGCCGGTCGACATCCACGGCTGGAAGCCCGGGGATTACGAAGGCAGGTACGAGGGCGCGATGACGCTCACCCGCGCCTTCGCCAAATCCTCCAATTCCATCGCCGCGCAGCTGACCTATGAGGTCGGACCCAAGACGGTCGCGCGCACCGCGCGGCGGCTCGGCATCGTCTCGCCGCTCGACGCCAACGCCTCGCTCGCGCTGGGCACTTCGGTCGTGACCCCGCTCGAGCTGACGGCGGCCTATGTGCCCTTCGCCAACGGCGGCGAGGGCGTGGTGCCGTTCGGCATCCAGCGCATCCGCACGCGCTCGGGCAAGGTGTTGTGGACGCGAAGCGGCTCGGGCCTGGGCAGCGTGGTCTCGCCGGCCAATGCCGCGGCGATCACCACGCTCATGGTCGAGACGGTCACGACCGGAACCGGCAAGGCGGCGCGCCTCGACGGCCGGCCGAGCGCGGGAAAGACGGGGACCACGCAGGATTTCCACGATGCCTGGTTCGTGGGATTCAGCGCCGACCTGGTCTGCGGCGTCTGGATCGGCAACGACAACAATGCGCCGATGCGGCACGCGACCGGCGGCGGATTGCCGGCCCGCATCTTCAAGAGCTTCATGGAATCGGCGGAAGCGGGACTGCCCGCAAGGCCGCTCGCCGGAACCGCGCTTCTCGCGGCCGCCGAACCGCAGGCGGAGCCGGACGATCAGTCCGACCTCGGCAAATTTCTCGACAGCCTGTTCGGCAAGGGCGGAACCTGACCCTTCTCAGCGCGCGGCGACGACGAGCGCGCCGATCCGGCCTTCGATCCGGCCGGCCCCGAACCTACGCGCGAGCGCCGATGCCGCCGCCGCCGTGGCTTCCTCGAGCGCGCCCGGCCTGCGCGCCTCGATCTCGTTGCGCAGCGGCGTGCCCTGGCAATAGGCGATGGCGGCGTCCATGGCGCTATCGGCGCGGCTCAGCGCCTCGACCGTTTCGATGTCAACCGATCGGAAGCCGGCGGCGGCCAGTTCGGCGCGGATGACGGTGCCGTCGTGATAGCCGTGGGGCGTGCGCGCCATGAACAGCGGCGGATCGTCCGGAAACATCCGTCCCAGTGCGGCGGTCACCTCGTCCGCGAATTCGTTGCGCGCGATCGCGTCCCAGACATTGAACAGGAACACGCCGCGCGGCCTCAGCACGCGGCGCGCCTCGCGATAGGCGCCGGTCCTGTCCGGAAAGAACATCGCGCCGAACTGGCAGACCACAGCGTCGAAACCTTCGTCCGCGAAAGGCAGGGCCTGCGCGTCCGCCTGGCGCCATGCGACCTTGCTCCCGCGCGGCTGCCGCGACGCCGCACGGTCCAGCATCGGCTGGTTGAGGTCGGTGGCGGCAATCCTCGCCTGCGGCAGCCGCGCCGTGATGGCGCGCGTGGCGACGCCCGTGCCCGCGGCCACTTCGAGAATGTCGCCCGGCGCCAGGGGTTCGAGCCGCGACGCCAGGTCGTTCGCATAGGGCTCGAATATCAGCGGGACGAGGTAGCGGTCGTAGAGTTCCGGAATCGAGCCGCCGAAGACCGCATCGCCTGCCATCACTCGCTCTCCTTGAGTAGCGCCTCAAGCCTGTCCTGCCACAGCGCGGCCCAGGTATGGGTGCCGTGACCGTGGGTCTTTATGCTCGCCGGGATGAGCACGAAGGTTCCGCGGCGGATGGATTCGACCGCCTTTCCGGCAATGCCGAGCTCGGGCGGATTGATGAAATCGTCGGCGGAGTTCACCCACATCGCCGGCGCGGCGATCGTGCCGAGCTTCGGCGACGGATCGTAGTCGCGCGAGGCATCGACCTGGTAGAGCAGGTCGTTGGCGTCCAGCGTATCGAGATAATGCGCAACGGTCCTGTCGACATGGGCATCGACGGCCTCCCGCGTGGGGTTTTCGATCTGCATCGGAAGCGGCGCTGCGCCCGCGATCATCAGCACGTCGGCCGCGGTGCGCAGTCCCTCCCGCGGCTCGGTTCCGTATTCGCCGCCCTGCCATGCCGGATCGTTCCGGATCGCGTCGAGGATCATCTTCCGCCACATGCGGTTGCGGCCAGCAATCTCGACCGGAAGGCAGGCCAGCGGCATCAGGGCGGAGACGAAATCGGGATAGGTCTCCCCCCAGAGAAAGCTGTGCATGCAGCCCATGGACGTTCCCATGACGAGGCGCAGGTGGTTCACATGAAGCCCTTTCGTCACCAGCGCATATTGCGCGGCGACCATGTCGTCGTAGTCGTAGTGCGGGAATTTCGCGTGCAGACCGTCGCTCGGCCTGGACGATTTCCCGTGCCCGATGCCGTCGGGAAGGATGATGTAGTACTTCGCCGGATCGAGCAGGCCGCCGGGCGCGAACAGCACATCGGCGAATTGCGGCCGCAGGAACTGATGGCCGTCGCCGCCGGTGCCGTGCAGGATCAGGACCGCGTTGTCCACCCGGCCGCCCCGGCCGTTGTGCGGCTTTCCGAGCGTCGTGAAGTGCAGGCGCAGTTCGGACAGCGTCTCGCCGGAGCGGAAACGGAAATCGTGGACGACATAGTCGCCTTCGCGCGTCGCGGGCGCCGCATCGGCCTGTGCGCCTGCAAGCGCAAGCGCAAAGATGGCAGCGGCCGTCGATCTCATGGCTGTCTCCTCTCCTCGTTCCCGGCTTCCCGCGGGCTCTCCTGCCGCGAAGATAGTCGAGCACATGCCGGCGCGCAGCCCGTCCGGCACGGCGCCGAATGTCGTGCCCTCCCGCTTCGGCCGGCGCGACCGGGTCCGCCGGTTCCGGCCCGGCTTTGCGGCAGCGGCATCCATGCGCGATCCGGACCATTCCGCCTGACGCGCGCGGGCCCGGCCACGCCGTGTACGGGTAGTTGCCATGACCGGGCCGCATGGGACTAACGTGCCGGTTCGCAAGCGCTTTTCGGCATGCGCCGGCGCAGCGGGCTACGGGCGGTCATGTCCGCCGCGCGCAGCATCTGCTAGGGTGTCGTCGTGGATGCTTCGGAATTCCGGAGGATGGCATGAAGGCCCGACAGAATTTCGCGCTGGGTGCCCTGATCGCGGTGTCGGTCATGATTCCGACGCTGACCGAAAGCGCCCGGGTGAATCCGAAAGAGAACGCCATCGCCACCTTCGCCGCTGCGCGCAACCGGGCGGAGGTGAAGCTGGCTTGTTCCGTACACAGGTTCGGCAACGGCATCGCCGCCTGGATCAGGGACCGCACCGCGAGCCTGTGAGAATCCGCCGCGCGGCCGGGCGCCCGCTGAATTACCCCCTTCTGTTGGCCCGTGATAAGGGTGATTGCCGGCGCGCGCCGGCCAGGGGAGCGCATGCAGCGGCTGCTGAGAGAAGCGCGGGCAAGAAGCCTCGACCGGATCGCAACGGCCTATGCCGTCGCCGGCTGGCTGCTCGTGCAGGCGGGCTCGATCGTGATCCCCGCGTTCGACGCGCCCGCATGGACTCTCCAGGCCTTTATCGTGCTCGTCGTCGCCGGATTTCCGCTGGCGCTGGTCGTCGGCTGGTTCGCCGCGCCGCGGGTCCGGCTCGAGGCATCCGGCGCGGACGGCGTCAGCAACCGCGAAATGGTCCTCTTGTCGCTTCTGGGCGCGGTGCTGCTTCTTTCGGCGGGCGAGTTCGCCTATGTGATCGGCCGCCATCCCGGCGCCGCGGGCGGCGCGGCCAAGGGCCCTGCGCAGGCCTCGATCGCCGTCCTGCCCTTCGCGAACATGAGCGGCGATCCCGCGCGGGATGTCTTCTCCGACGGTATCTCCGAGGAGCTTCTCAACGAGCTGTCCGGCATCGCGTCGCTGCGCGTCGCCGCGCGCACCTCCTCCTTCGCCTTCAAGGGCAGGAACGAGGACATCAAGAAGATCGCCGCGATCCTCAACGTGCGCAACATCCTTCAGGGCAGCATCCGCGAGGACGGCACGCACATCCGGATTTCCGCGCAGCTGATCGGCGCCGCGGACGGCTTTCCGCTCTGGTCGGCGACCTACGACAGGGAGATGACCGGCATCCTCACCCTGGAGGACGAGATCGCGCGCGCCATCACCGCGGCGCTCACCAACAGGCTCCTCGGCGCGCGGGCGATGGCCGGAAAGCCGGCCTCGATCGATCCGGGCGCCTATCGCGCCTATCTCGAGGGACAGCACGCGCTCGCCCCGCGCACGCCCGAAGGCGTGACCCGGGCGGTGGCGCTGCTGCGTCGGGCCACCGCGCAGGCGCCGGATTTCGCCGACGGCTTCGCCGCGCTCGGGCGGGCGCTGCTGAACGAGGCCGACAATCATCCCGAGCGGAAGGGCACGCTCGTGCCCGATGCGCAGACCGCGCTCGCCCGCGCGCTCGCCCTCGATCCGGACAACATCAATGCGCTGTCGGTCCATCTCGATCTGGCGCTGCACAAGCTCGACTGGCGGACGGCCGGCGTCGATGCGGCGCGGATGCGCGCGATCAGCCCGAACAGCAATGCCGTGCTGCACGAGATGTTCCGCTACTACCAGATCCTGGGCTTTCCCGACCGCGCGCTCGAAGCGGCGCGCGGCGCGGCGGCGCTCGATCCGCTCTCCGTCGTGGACAGGCTGAACGTGGCGGCGGCAGCGATCCATGTCGCGCGCTACGGCGAGGCGGCGGCCGCGGCGCAGGCGGCGCTGGCGCTGCACTCGCATCACAACTATGTCGAGGCGCAGCTTTGCACCGCCTATGCCCATACCGGCCGGCTCGACGAGGCGCGCGCCATCGCGGCGCGCTTCGCCTCGGCCGGGGACGACGACGATGCCGGGTTCTGCCGCTTCGACATCGCGATCGGGGAAATGCGGCTCGACGACGCCCGCAGGATCGTGGACGGCATGGCGGCGCGATTTTCCGGCCTCGATCTTCCGGCGGCCGACATCGGCGACAACTATGCCGTCGCGGGGGATACGCAGAAGGCTCTGGCCTGGCTCGAGCGGGCTTACGACGCCAGGGAGTATCAGCTGTTCACGATCCACACCGACCGCGCCATCGCCCCGCGGTTCTTCGCCGAGCCGCGCTGGGTGGCGCTGACGCAGCGCCCGCTATACCGGGACTGGCGGCAGGCGCACGACAGGCTCGCGCGCGAGCTCGCCGCGCGGCGATGAAGCCTCCGGCTACTGGGTCGAGATCACGACCGCGTCGGCGACCTCGTTCGGCCCTTCCATGTGGAACAGCACCTGGACCACGTCGCCGGTCTTGAGATCGTTCATGGTCGCGGCGGCGCCGTCCCTGCGGAACGAGGTCTTTTCGGTGACGTGATAGGTCCAGTCCCCCGTCGCCCAGTGACAGGCGAAGGTCATCGCCGCGGCATCGATTGACGTCACGCGCCCGATCTGCTGCATCGACGATTGCGCGGGTCCGGAGGAACCCGCCGCGACCGGCGGGCGGCCCTTGCCGGTGCCGTCATTGGCGAGGGCCGGCGGCGCTGCCGCGCCCAGAAGCGCGGCACCCGTGGCCGCATAGACGATCCAGGCGCGCATCGAATTCCCCCTTCCGAAATCGCGCCAGCATAGGCCGTCGCGGGGTCCGGCGCCAGAAGCCTATCCCTTGGGCGCGTAGCGGTGCAGCGCCGCGCCATGCTCGCGCAGCCATTTCTGCGCGCGTCGCGGATCGCCCACGAGCTCCCGCACCAGCTTCCAGAAATCCGGCCCGTGGTTCATCTCGCGGATATGGGCGACCTCGTGGGCGACCACATAGTCGAGCACCCAGGGCGGCGCGAGGATCAGCCGCCAGGAATAGGAGAGCGACCCCTTGGCCGAGCACGAGCCCCAGCGGCTCGCGGTGTCGCGGATGGTGATGCGCCGGTGCCGCACGCCGAGGCGCCGCGCGAACTGGGGCGTGCGCGCTTCGAATTCCCTGCGCGCCTCCTTCTTCAGGAAATCGATCAGCCGGCGCGGGTGGTGCTCGCGCGCGCCGGTCACATGGATCGCGCCGTCCTCGATCCAGGCGGGGCCGCGCCCCGCTTCGCCCTGGCGGATCTCGTGATCGACGCCCTTGAACGGTATCACCGCGCCGGCGGCGAGCCTTACCGGGGCGGGCACGCGCGAGCGCTGCAGCGCGATCCAGTCGCCCTGCCCGCGCGCGAATTCCAGCGCCTTGTCGAGCGCGCGCTGGGACGGCGCGGTGACCGTCACCTCGCCCGTCGCGGGATGGACCTTCACGATAAGGCGCCTTGCGCGCGGATTGAGCCGCACGTTCACCTCGACGTGACCGCCGTCGATCCTGAGCAGCTCGCGCCGCGCCACTTTGCGGGTTGCCTTCACCCTGCGCATGGGCTTCCCTTGTTCCACCAGCCACCGCAAAGCCGACGACAATGTCACGACCGCGTTTCCATCTTGCCTTTCCGGTTCACGATCTCGCGTCCGCGCGCGCGTTCTACACCGGCTTGCTTGGCTGCGCGGAAGGCCGTTGCAGCCCCGACTGGGTCGATTTCGATTTCTTCGGTCACCAGATCGTGGCCCATTTAAGCCCGAACGCATCCGCGGACAAAGCACATAATCTTGTTGACGGCGAAGAAGTTCCCGTTCGTCACTTCGGCGCGATTCTCCCGATGCACGACTGGCGCGCGCTTGCGGACAGATTGAAGAACGCGAATGTGACGTTTCTCATCGAGCCCGGAACGCGCTTCGCGGGCGAGCCGGGCGAGCAGGCGACGTTCTTCCTGCGCGACCCGAGCGGCAACGCGCTGGAGTTCAAGGCATTCGGCGACGAAGACGGGATTTTCGCGAAATGAACGCAGGCCGCATCGCATTGCTTCTCGGACTGGTCGCGCTCGCGCTCATCCTCGGCGCGCTCGGCTTCGAATATCTCGCCGGCTTCGCGCCCTGCGAGATGTGCATGTGGCAGCGCTGGCCGCTCTACGCCGCGATTGTCGCAGGCATCGGCGGCAGCTTCCTTCCCGGGCGCGATGCGCGCTGGCCCGCGCGTGCCGCCATCGTCCTTGTCGCGATCTCGGGCGCGGTCGGATTCTACCAGGCCGGCGTGGAGTGGCACTATTTTCCAGGGCCTGAGGCCTGCACCGGGACCTTCCATCCCTTCACCGGTCTTGCGGATCTCAATGCGCCGGGGGCGGTGCGCTGCGACGTTGCGGCGTGGCGGCTCTTCGGAATTTCGCTCGCGGGCTATAATGCGATCGTGTCGCTGGGCTCGGCGTTCGCCGGGCTCATCATGCTGGCGAGAGCAAAGTGACGCGCAAGAAGAGACCCGATTCCCCCGGCGCGCGCGCCGGAGACGAGATCGCCGCGATGATCCGCGTCGATCACGCCGGCGAGTACGGCGCGGTGCGCATCTACGAAGGCCAGCTCGCGGTGCTGGGCGCGAGTCCGGCGGCGGAGACGATCCGCCGCATGGCGAAACAGGAGGAACGCCACCTCGAGACCTTCGACCGCCTGATCGTCGAGCGCCGCGTGCGTCCCACCGCGCTGGAGCCGGTCTGGCGCGTCGCGGGCTTCGCGCTCGGCGCGGCGACGGCGCTGCTGGGCGAGAAGGCGGCGATGGCGTGCACCGCCGCCGTGGAAGAGGTGATCGACGAACACTATGCCGGCCAGATCGAGAAGCTCGGCGATTCCGACAGGGAACTGAAGGCGACGGTCGCCGATTTCCGCGCCGACGAGATCGCCCATCGCGACGAAGCCATGGCGCAGGGCGCGCAGCAGGCACCCGGCTATCGCATCCTGAGCGAAACCATCAAGGCGGGCTGCCGGATCGCCATCGCGCTCTCGACGCGGATATGACGCAAGACCGTCACGCCCTTCTGGCGGCCGCATCGAATCCGCGCCGCGCCAGCAACGCGGACGCGCCCGCCCTGGCCCGGCTTTTCACCGCCGCATTCCTGGCCGATCCGGTCTTCGACTGGATCGCGCGGCCCGGCGCCAAGCGCGCCGCGGGCATGGAGCGGTTTTTCTTCTGGCTGCTGCGGACGCGCGCCATCCCCTTCGGGGAAGTCTGGACGGGCGAGGGCGCGGCCGCCGCCTGGATTCCGCCCGGCGCCCAGTCGAGCCCCGGCGGTTTCCTCGAACAGGTTGCGCTATTGCCCATGTTCCTGCGGCTTTGCGGCCTGCCGCGCATGGGCCGCGGCTCGGCGATGGGCGCGGCGATGGAGAAGAACCATCCGCACGAACGCCACTTCTACCTTGCCTTCATCGCGGTGGCGCCAAGGCTTCAGGGCCTGGGCCTGGGCTCGGCGCTGCTCGAAGCCAATCTGAAGGCGATCGACGTCGCCGGAACGCCGGCCTATCTGGAGAATTCCAATCCCAGGAACACAAGGCTCTATGAGCGGCACGGCTTCACGGCGCGCCGCAATATCGCGCCGGCGGGCGCGCCGCCGATGATCGCGATGTGGCGTCCCGCGCCTCTGGCCGGCTAGCCCATGTATTCGAAGCGCTTCAACACGATCTTCGTGCACATCCCCAAGACGGGCGGGCAGAGCATCGAGCACGTCTTCCTCGCCGAGCACGGGCTGACGTGGGAGACCCGCGCCGGACTCCTGCTGCGCAGGAAGCGGCCGGAGGAGAAGGGGCCGCCGCGCCTCGCCCATCTCTACGCGCGGGAATATGCGGGCCTCGGCTTCGTGCCGACGGAGGAATTCGACGCGTGCTTCAAATTCGCCGTTGTGCGCAATCCCTACGACCGGGCGGTCTCGGCCTGGCGCTTCCGCAGGGACGGAGAGAAGGCGGAGGGGCCCGAGACCTTCCCGGATTTCATCGCGTCGCTGGCCGCGCCGGACGGCCATCGCCGCAACCGGGAGCAGGTGCGCTACGTGCAGGACGAGAACGGGCGCCTGATCGTGGACCGCATCCTGCGCTTCGAGTCCCTGGCAAGCGATTTCGCGGAGGTGTCGCGGCGGATTTTCGGCCGGGCCATCGAACTGCCGCATGTCAACAAGTCCACGGCCGCCGTTCCTGCCGAGGCGGGCGATCCCGGGGTCAGGCGGGCGATCTTCCGGCTCTACGAACGCGATTTCGATTTCTTCGCCTATCCCCGCGGGTTCTAGGATATCGGCGGCCGGCCCGGCGGCGGTCCGCTCCCGTGCCATTTCGTTTCAACCTCTGCTGTAACAATTCGTGATGCGACCGGGCCTTGAACACGGGTTCCGGTGTTCCCATTTCGTTCGGGAGTTCGAAGGAGAGGCGCCATGCATTCGCCCTGGGCAGGCCCCAGGGCTGCGGACAACGGGTACAGGGACATACAGGACGAGGATGCAGCCGGTGCGCATCCGCGACGGACGACGGAAGGGGCGGTGCCGGCGCAGCCGAAGGCAACCCGAAACCGCAGCGGGATCGTCGTTTCGCATGGTCCGAGGGGACGCAAAGGTGCGGTGCTAGCCCGGTTCGTACCGGCGGATGCCCGCCTGCCGTAGCGTTCGATGCCGACAGCGGGTTTCGCCGTCTGCGCCCGACCGGGAAAACCAGGTCCGCACACGGAGGAAGATCCGCTTTCGGCGCAACCGCCGCTACGGCTCCAGCTCGCTGTCCCAGTAGAGGTAGTCCGCCCAGGAATCGTGCAGGTAGTTCGGCGGAAAACGCCTGCCGTTGTTGCGCAATTCGGTGATCGTGGGCCGGTGCGGCGCGTGGCGGGGAAACATCCGGATCTGCTGCGGGAGCTTGCCGCCCTTCAGCAGATTGCACGGCGCGCAGGCCGTCACCACATTCTCCCAGGTCGTGCGCCCGCCGCGCGAGCGCGGGACGACATGGTCGAAGGTGAGGTCCTCGCCGTCGCCGCAATACTGGCATTCGAAGCGGTCGCGCAGGAACAGGTTGAACCGGGTGAACGCCGGATTGCGGGCAGGCCGGACATAGGTCTTGAGCGACACCACGCTGGGCAGGCGCATCTCGAAGCTGGGCGAGTGGATCACCCGGTCGTATTCCTCGAGGATGTTCACCCGCTCCAGGAACACGGCCTTGATGGCGTCCTGCCAGGACCACAGCGACAGGGGAAAGTAGGAAAGCGGCCGGTGATCGGCGTTGAGCACCAGCGCCGGGCAATTGTCCGGCGAACGCGCGGCGGCTAGCACGGCGAATTCCCTTGGAAGACGGTCACTCCTTCTTTGGCCGCGGACTGTAGGGGCAAGGCATGCCGCTGCCAAGCTGGAGAATACGCGATTCGCCGTGACGGAACGGCGACGATCAGCCTACGGAGCACGCGATTTCCGGCGCTGTGCGTCTCAGCAGCCCGCGAAACGCCATGCTCAGGTGAAGGCCGCCGAGCAGCAGGCCGGTCTCGTCGATGGCGTGTCCGACACCTGCGGAAACGTGCCATTGCACCGCCGCTCCCGCCCGTCCGAGCTGCCCCGCAGCATCGAAGATGGCGCCCGCCGGTATCGTCGGATCCGCGGCGCCGTGCACGAGCAGGATCGGCGGCGCATCGGGCCCGATCCCGGGCGGCGCCCCGGCCAGAAGGCCCGAATAGCCGACGATCGCCGCCGGCGGAACGGCGCGCCGCAGTCCCACATGCAGCGCCATCATCGTCCCCTGGCTGAAGCCCACCAGCGCCATCCTGTCGCCGGCAAGGCCGAGACGCTTGAGCTCGGCGTCGAGAAATTCGTCCAGCGCGCGGGCGGCGCCTTCGACTCCCTTCGCCATCTCGTGCGGATCGATCCGCGAAATCGCAAACCACTGATGGCCCATGGGCGCGCCGGCGCAGGGCTCCGGCGCGTTCGGCGCGACGAAGGCCGCGGTCGGAAGCGTGCGCTGCCAATGCGGCGCGAGGCCGATGAGGTCGTTGCCGTCCGCGCCGTAGCCGTGCAGCAGAACGACAAGATGTGTCGCCTTTCCGCGCGAGGGCGGAAGTCTCGGACCGTTGAGCGCGCGCAGGGCCATCAGCGTGCCTTCCGCTTTTTTGCGTTCGCGGCCTTCGCCGCACCGGCTTCCCTCTTCTCGCGCCGGATCGTGTCCTCGTGGATCCAGAACATGCGCGCGGCGACCGTGCGCCAGGGCCGCCATGGCTGCGAAAGCCGCTCCATCTGCTTCTCGTTCGGCCGCTTGCGCAGCGCGAGCGCGCGATGCACCGCCGCCTGCAGTCCGACGTCTGCGACGGGCCAGATGTCGGCACGTCCCAGCGAGGACATCAGATAGATGTCTGCCGTCCACGGCCCGATTCCCTTGACCGCGGTGAGATGGGCGCGCGCGTCCTCGTCCGGCATCGCCCTGATGCGCGCCAGGTCCAGCGATCCGTCGAGAATAGCGGCGGCGATGGATTTCATGTGCTTCTGCTTCGGCACGGAGAGGCCGCATTCGCGCAGGACCTCGGCATCCGCCGCCAGCACCGTGGCCGGCTCGAAGGGCGCGACCCTTTTGCGGACGCGTCCGAATATCGTGTCAGCGGCGGCCACGGAAAGCTGCTGGCTCACGACGATGGAGATCAGTGCCTCGAACCCCTCCGCCCGCCGCGCGCGGTACGGCATCCGGCCTACGCGCCTTGCGACGGGGTGCAGCCGGCTGTCTGCCGCGAGCAGTCCTGCAACGGCCTCGTCGAGACGGCTTCGGCTGGCGATGCGGTGCGGTTTCGGCATGGAGCGGAGCGTGTAAGCTGCGGCGCATGATTGTCACGCGCTTCGCGCCGAGTCCAACCGGCTATCTGCATCTGGGGCATGCCTTCGCGGCATTGACCGCGCACGCGGCCGGCGAGCGGTTCCTGTTGAGACTGGAGGACATCGACCGGGCGCGGTGCCGGCCCGAATTCGAGGATGCGATTTGCGAGGATCTGGCCTGGCTCGGGCTGGTCTGGGCCGGACCGGTTCTGCGGCAATCCGAAAGAACCCCGGCCTATCGCGACGCCATCCGGCGGCTGAGCGAAATGGGACTGGTCTATCCCTGTTTCTGCTCGCGCAAGGACATCGCCGCCGAGATCGCGCGCGCCGGGGCCGCTCCCCACGGCGCCGATGGACCACCCTATCCGGGGATCTGCCGCGGCCTTTCGGGAGAAGAGCGGCGCCGGCGGATGTCTTCCGGAGAGGCATTTGCCCTGAGACTGGATGCGGGCAGGGCCGCCGAGCGGGCGGGCGTTCTGTCTTTCGAAGAACGCGGGCGCGGGCCGTCGGGAGAGCAAGGGACGATTGCCGTCGATCCGGCGCTGTTGGGCGACGTCGTCCTGGCGCGCAAGGAGATGCCGGCCGCCTATCACCTTGCCGTTGTGGTGGATGACGCGTTTCAGGGCGTCAGCCTCGTCACGCGCGGCAACGACCTGTTTGCCGCAACCCATGTCCAGCGCCTGCTCCAGGCCCTGCTGAACCTTCCGGTGCCGGTCTACGCGCACCACCGGCTGATCCTCGACGGCGAGGGGCGAAAGTTTTCCAAGCGAGATTCGGCCGTGACACTTCGCGACCTGCGCACCCGCGGCATCACGCCCGCCGAGATCCGGGACTTCCTCGATCTCCGCAACGGCGTTCCCGACGGCGGCAGCCGTCCGCTTTCTAGTGCGTGGCAAGCGCGATCAGGGACCTCATGATCGCATCCAGATCGTAGTCCTTGGGGCTGAACACGGCCGCCACGCCCGCCGCGGCAAGCGCGCTCTCGTCCTCGGGCGGAATGATGCCGCCCGCAACGACCTTTACATTTCCAAGTCCTGCCGCGCGCAGTTTCGACACTACCTCGCGCGCCAGCGAAACATGGCTTCCGGACAGGATGGACAGGCCGATCAGATGCGGGTTCGAAGCCGATGCGGCCGCGACGATCTCCTCCGGAGAATAGCGGATGCCGTCATACACGATGGCCATCCCCGCGTCGCGCGCGCGGATTGCGATCTGCTCGGCACCGTTCGAGTGTCCGTCCAGTCCCGGCTTGGCAATCAGCATCGTAAGCCGGCGCCCCAGCCTTTTCGAAGCCGCGTCCACCGCGTCGCGCAAGGCGCCTATCCGCTCGTCGTTGCGGGCGGGACCGGACGCCGCAACCCCGGTCGGCGCCCGGTATTCGCCGAACACGCCGCGCAGAGCGGCCGCCCATTCTCCCGTCGTAACGCCCGACTTTGCACACTCGATGGAGGCCGGCATCAGGTTGCGATCGCCGCGCGCAGCCTCCCGGAGCGACGAGAGCGCTCGCTCTGCCGCGCCGCCGTCGCGGGATTCCCGCCAGGACCGAAGCCTGGCGACCTGCTCCTCCTCGGCCTTCGGATCGACAGTGACGAAATGCCCGTCGCCTGCTGTCAGCGGGGAGGGTTCGGACTCGGTATAGGCATTGACGCCGACGCGGATTTCATTGCCCCGCTCGATCGCTTCGAGACGGGCCGCGTTCGATGCGACCAGACGCTCCTTCATGTATTCGAGGGCCTCTTGCGAAGCGGCGCCGCCCATTGCGGCAACCCGATCCATCTCGACCCGGATCTGCGCGACGAGCTGGTCAACCCTGGTTTCGATCACCTTCGAGCCGTCGAAGATGTCGTCGTGCTCGAGCATGTCGGTCTCGAACGCGGCAATCTGCTGCAGGCGGAGGGACCATTGCTGATCCCAGGGCCGCGGCAGCCCAAGGGCTTCGTTCCAGGCCGGAAGCTGAATCGCGCGCGCGCGGGCATTGCGGGACAGCGTCACGCCGAGCATCCCGAACAGCACGCGATAGACGTTGTTCTCGGGCTGCTGCTCGGTCAGGCCCAGCGAGTTGACCTGCACACCGTAGCGAAACAGGCGCAGCCGCGGATCCGAAACCCCGTAGCGCGTGCCGGCGATTTCGTCCCACAGAAAGGCCATCGCCCGCAGCTTGCAGACCTCGGTGATGAACCGGACGCCGGAATTGACGAAGAAGGAAATGCGCCCGACGGCATCCGGAAACCGGTCGGGCGGAATCGCGGCGCGTTCTCGCACGGCGTCCAGAACGGCGACTGCCGCCGACAGCGCGAACGCCGCTTCCTCCACGGCGTCCGCCCCGGCTTCCTGGAGATGGTAGGAACACAGATTGATCGGATTCCATTTCGGCATCTCGGCCGCGGTGAATGCGATCATGTCGGTGGTCAGCCTCAGAGCCGGCGCCGGCGGAAAAATGTAGGTCCCCCTGGCCAGATATTCCTTGATGATGTCGTTTTGCGTCGTGCCCTGGAGCAGGCTGCGCGAAGCGCCCTGCTCGTCGGCGAGCGCAACGTAGAGCGCCAGCAACCACATCGCCGGCGCGTTTATCGTCATTGACGTGTTCATGCGCTCCAGCGGTATGCCCTCGAACAGCGCGCGCATGTCGCCGAGATGAGAAATAGGCACGCCGACCTTTCCGACCTCGCCCCTGGCAAGCGGATCGTCGCTGTCGTATCCGGTCTGAGTGGGAAGATCGAAGGCGACGGAGAGACCTGTCTGGCCCTTCGCAAGATTGATGCGATAGAGTGCGTTCGATGCTGCGGCGCTCGAATGCCCGGCATAGGTACGGAATATCCACGGCTTGTCGCGTCGAAGACCCATCCTCGTATAAGAGAGCCATAGGCGCTGCAGCGCAATACGCGCCCCAGCCCGCGTCCCAAGCTCAGAGGTTCCACCCTTGATTGGGCGTGCCACGCTGGATAGCGTCCCTTCGGCAATATCGTGAGGGAGAGCGGAGATGCGCGTCGCGTGGATCGTTCTGGCGGGAATTGCCGTTTGCGCGGAAAGCGCAGGCGCAGCCGTCACGCCGGCTGAGGTGACGTGGAAAAAGGAGCTCGCCTATGCCAATGACGCGTGGGCGCACCGTCACTACGCGATCCTGAAGATCCAGGACGCCGCCTATTTGCGGGAAGGCGACTTCGCGACCCTCGCCGGCTCGAAGGGCAAGCCGGAAAGCTATCGCTGGACCAAGGGAGCGACTGCAGGAGTTCTGGTGGCGACCGTGAAGGGCGGCCACCCCTCGCTCACCATGAACGGGCGGACATATTCGGAGTCGGAAATCGCGAACGGCATATCCGTCGACGCGGATGTCGACATCAAGGGCGCTCCCACGCAAGTCGACGCCGGTGTCATAGGTGCCCGTTTTATGGTCTACAATCAGCAGGCCCAGCCGGCGAAGGAATTCAAGGGTGTCGATTTCTTCGACTACGATCCTGCCTATCGGATAACGGCTCAGTTCAAAGACGACCCCAAGCATCCGCCCCGGGTTTTCCGCACATCCCGCGGAACCGACAAGCAGTTCTATCACGCGGGCGATGCAACTTTTACGCTGCAGGGGAAGGTCGTGACCTTGCCCTTCTATGCCGACGATCGAAAGAACATCTCGAGCATGTCCGCGTTTTTCGTCGACGATCTGACGGGGAAGGAAACCTATGGCGCGGGCCGCTACGTCGACGTCGAAGGTTTCGGCGCCTATCCGCCGACGGCGGTTACGATCGATTTCAACGACGCCTACAACCCCAACTGCGCGCGCTCGCCGTTCTTCACCTGTCCGGTCGCGGTGGATGCGGTGGCTCTCGCGATCAGGGCTGGCGAGCGCGATCCGCATCGGTCCCATTGAGCTGCCCCAATGAAGTCGAAGCCGCCGGCGCCGAAGGAGCGTGCGGAAGCGGACCGCAAGCGCGCTCAGCGCGCTGCCTTGCGGGCGCTGCGCCGGACGCGCAAGGCGGCCGAAGCCTCGCAGGTCGAGCTTTCCGGCTGGGAAGGGGAATTCCTCGGGTCGGTGGAAGGAAGGGTCGAACGCTATGGCCGCGCTTTCCGCGATCCGGAAAAAGGGGGGCCCGGATCGGCGCTTTCGATGCTGCAGACGCTAAAACTCCGGGAAATTGCAGGAAAAGCGAAGGGTAAGAAATCAGGCCTATCACGAAAGCCATTTGGGCCTAAGCGGTAACTTTATTTCTAAATTGTCCGATTCCGATCACCACCGGGACCGATTTCTGTTGCATCGCAGCAGAAGCCTGAGCCAACCTTTGCGCGTTCTTCAAGGCGTGAACAACGCGGGGAAAAGCGATATGTCCGGATCGGCCAAGCCACAGCTTGCTGTCTGCAAGGATCTCTACGAAATCGGCGATATCCCGCCCCTCGGTCATGTGCCGGAGAAAATGTATGCCTGGACCGTGCGCAAGGAACGGCACGGCGCGCCGGAAGATTCGATGAAGATCGAAATCGTTCCGACGTGGGCACTCGACAGTCACGATGTGCTTGTTCTCGTGATGGCGGCCGGCGTGAACTACAATGGCGTATGGGCCGCACTCGGTCAGCCCATTTCCCCCATCGATGCGCACAAGAATCCTTTCCACATTGCGGGCAGCGACGCGTCGGGAATCGTCTGGGCCGTAGGTTCCAAGGTTACGCGATGGAAAGTCGGAGACGAAGTCGTAGTCCACTGCAACCAGGATGACGGCGACGACGAGGAGTGTAACGGCGGCGACCCCATGTTCTCGCCCTCGCAGCGAATCTGGGGCTATGAGACGCCCGACGGGTCGTTCGCGCAATTTGCGCGCGTGCAGGACCGCCAGCTTATGCCGCGGCCACAGCATCTGACTTGGGAAGAATCCGCGTGCTACACGCTCACGCTGGCCACGACCTACCGCATGTTCTTCGGGCACCGCCCGCACATTCTTCGTCCAGGCCACAATGTTCTCATTTGGGGCGCCAGCGGAGGTCTGGGATCGTTTGCGGTTCAGCTCTGCGCGGTGTCGGGCGCAAATGCGATCGGCGTTATCAGCGACGAAGGCAAGCGCGACTTCGTCCTCTCGCTGGGTGCAAAAGGGGTCATCAATCGCAAGCAGTTTCAATGCTGGGGCCAGATGCCGAAGGTCGGCTCGCCCGAATACGATGCCTGGACGAAAGAGGCGCGCAAATTCGGAAAGGCGATATGGGAAATTACCGGCAAGGGCAATGACGTCGACATGGTGTTCGAACATCCCGGCGAAGCCACGTTTCCCGTTTCGTGTCTGGTCGTGAAACGCGGTGGCATGGTCGTATTTTGTGCCGGAACGACCGGCTACAACATCACCTTCGATGCGCGTTATGTGTGGATGCGGCAGAAGCGCATTCAGGGAAGCCACTTCGCCAATCTAAAACAGGCCAGCCAGGCCAACCGCCTCATGATCGAACGGCGTCTCGATCCCTGCATGTCGGAAGTGTTTTCGTGGTCCGACATTCCGCGCGCCCACACCAAGATGTGGAAGAACGAGCATCTTCCGGGAAACATGGCCGTGCTGGTCAATGCCCAACGCCCGGGCATGCGCACGTTCGAGGATGTGCTCGAGGCGTCTGCGCGCTGAGCGGGACGGAAGAGCCATTTCGCGCGGGTGCCGCGTCCGCGCCGAGCGATGGGCATTGCACACTCCGCTGACCGTCGCAACCGCCGTTTCTCCCGGTCCGACCGCGGACGATTCCGAACGCCTGAGACGACTTCCCGCACCACGCGCGGACGGCGAGCCAAATCATGATGCACGCGCGCGCAAACGTAGCTAAGCTTCGGATGGAGACTCCGAAGCCCGCCATGAATCTTCTGCCCCACCTTCTCGACAGATGCGATGAAGCCCTTTTGTCCGCGGAAGGGCTCCTTGCCGCGGCGCGGCAAAGCGTGACGGCACTCATTGGAGACGGTAGCGGCATTTCACGAAAGGCGCTCGATCGCGAACAGCGTGCCGCGCACGCGCTCGCCTGGTATGCGACGTATGTGGAGGCGTTGCGCCAGATGGCACGCTGGGCGCGTCACCTGGAGCGAAACAACCGCTTCGGCGATATTGAAAAGCTGATCCTGCAGGCCGCGTTCGGCGAATACCTGGCGCAGCTTGCCGGCGGCATCGCCATGAGCCAGAACGAGATCGCGCGGCCCTACAATCTCGGCCTTACCAACGAGATCATCGGCGAGTTCTGGAACGGCGCGGTCGACGAGCTGACCCAGTTCGGGACGCGCCGCGAGGTGCGCGAAGCGATCGCCGATCATCTGGCGACCCATGCCGGCGCGATGACCGTGGGCGATCCCGGTCTTGACGAGACCATGGATATGGTGCGCGAGCAGTTCTATCGCTTCGCACAGGACAAGGTCGCTCCTTTTGCGCACCAATGGCATCTACGCGACGAGCTCATTCCGCTCGACATCATCGAGCAGATGGGTGCGCTTGGAGTGTTTGGCCTCACCGTTCCCGAGCGCTATGGCGGCGCCGGCCTGTCCAAGACCGCAATGTGCGTGGTGTCGGAAGAGCTGTCGCGCGCCTATATCGGCGTGGGATCGCTGGGCACGCGTTCCGAAATCGCCGCCGAGCTGATCCTTTCCGGCGGCATTCGCGAGCAATGCGATCACTGGCTGCCGTTGATCGCGAGCGGGAGAAAACTCCCGACGGCGGTATTCACCGAACCCAACGTCGGTTCCGATCTCGGCAGCCTGCGCACGCGCGCGGTGCGCGACGGGGCGAGCTACCGGATATACGGCGCCAAGACCTGGATCACGCACGCGGCGCGCGCCGACGTCATGACCCTGCTGGCGCGGACCGATAGTGCATCGACCGACTATCGCGGCCTGTCGATGTTCATCGCGGAAAAGCCGCGCGGCACGCCGGAGGATCCGTTTCCGGCGCCCGGGATGCGCGGCGGGGAGATCGGGGTCCTTGGCTATCGCGGCATGAAGGAATACGAGATCGCATTCGACGGTTTCGAGGTTCCGGCCGGGAATCTGCTTGGGAGCGAGGAAAATCAGGGCTTCAAGCAGCTGATGCAGACGTTCGAAAGCGCGCGCATCCAGACGGCGGCCCGGGCCGTCGGTGTGGCGATGTCGGCGCTCGATGCCGGGCTGCGATACGCGCTTGAACGCCAGCAGTCCGGTCAGCGGATCTTCAACTTCCCGCGTGTGAGCGACAAGCTGGCGATGATGGTGGTCGAGATCGCGGTCGCAAGGCAGCTCGCCTATTTCGCGGCTAGGGAAAAGGATGAAGGCCGCCGTTGCGACCTCGAGGCCGGAATGGCGAAGCTTCTCGCCGCCCGTGTCGCCTGGGCCTGTGCCGACAACGCCGTGCAAATCCATGGCGGCAACGGGTTTGCTCTGGAATATCCTGTCAGCCGCATCCTGTGCGACGCTCGCATCTTGAACATTTTCGAGGGCGCGGCGGAAATACAGGCGCAGGTGATTGCCCGGCGGCTGCTGGAGGACGGACGGAACTGATGGACGATCTGCACCCTGTCGACCGGCTCTATGCGACGATCCTTGCGCGCAGGAGCGAGAGCGCGACAAAGTCCTACACCGCCCGCCTGCTCCAGGCCGGAATCGGACAATGCGCCAAGAAACTCGGCGAGGAGGGCGTCGAAGCGGCAATCGCCGCCGTCGCCGGATCGAAAAAGCAGATTGTCGATGAAAGCGCCGATGTTCTCTACCATCTGCTCGTCGTCTGGGTAGCAGCCGGAATAGAGCCCCGAAATGTCTACAATGCCCTGAAGGCGCGGCAAGCCCGTTCGGGGCTTGCGGAGAAGAAGGCGCGAAGGACGGCGCGGCCCTAAATCTCCACGTTCTTTTCTTCGGCGAGGCTGCGCACCAGGTCGAGCACTCGCTTTCTGACCTTGGGATCCTTTATCCTCATGAAGGCGAGGGTAAGTTGGAGTCCTTCTCCCGTCGATACGAATTCCATAATGGGCGCCTCGCTATTCTCGGAAAATCCGCGGCTGCCCGCGAGCTGCCCGGCGACTCCCTCATAGAAATAGTCGATAGGCACCCCGAGAATCCGCGCGACGTCGAACAGTCTGCCGGCGCCGATGCGGTTGACCCCTTTTTCGTATTTCTGGACCTGTTGAAAGGTCAGCCCCAACAACTCTCCCAGCCGCTCCTGGCTCATGCCGATCAGCGTGCGCCGCAGCCGCACTCGGCTGCCGACTTGCGCGTCGACGGGGTTGGCGCTTTTTTTCGGCAAGGTTCTTATGCTGGACTATCCGGGCGCGACATTAACCGCGCCTGTGGCGTTGGCAAAGCGGCTTTTTGCTCAGGCGGAGCGGTGCCCAGGCGGCGCGGCGACGACCGCACCTACCAGAGTCGCTAACAGCATGAGAAAAAAGCCGAAATCACCGCTTCGCGCATAGGGAGTCACGGCAATCGCTGACGGGAGCGCCGCATCGACGACACCGGCCCTGTCCAGCCCCAACCGCGCCCGTATCCGTCCCAAAGGATCGATCACTGCGGAGATTCCCGTGTTGGCAGCGCGAACCACCGGAATCGCTTCCTCGATCGCCCGGGTTCTCGCCACAAGGAGGTGCTGCGCCGGCCCTGCCCAAGGCCCGAACCATGAATCGTCGGTTACATTGACAAACCATCCCGGGCGTCGATCCCCCACCACGGCACCTGGAAACAGTATTTCGTAGCAAATGAGGGGACCGGCAGGCGGCGCGCCAGGGACCGCCAGGGTGTGGGGGCCGTCTCCGGTCGCAAAGCTGCCGGCGATTCCTACGATCTTTGTGAGCCCCAGCCGGTTCATCACATTCTCAAAGGGCAGATATTCTCCGAACGGAACGAGGTGAAACTTGTCGTATACGCCGATTTGCCTGCCGCCCGGGCCGAAGACGTAAAAGCTGTTGTAGAAGCTTGTGCGTCCGCCATTGCGCTCCGCACGCAAGGCGCCTGTCATGAGAACGCCATCGCGGCCGGTAAGCAGTGCGATCTCGTCGATCGCCGACGGTGCGCGTTGGAGCAGGAACGGCGGCGCGGCCTCCGGCCAAATGATATGGGTCGGCCTTCTCTTCGCCGGTTCCTGGCTCAGTTCCAGCAGCCGATTCCAGTTGTCATCGACAAGAGCCGGACGGTATTTGTCCGCTTGCGCGATATCCGGCTGCACGATTCGAAGCCGAACGCCCGGCACGTCCGGCACGTCGGTCGACGAAAGGCGCAGCTCGCCGCCGGCGAAGATGGCCGCAAACGTCAGCGTCATGGCAAGAGGCAACTGCCATGCGATCCGGCTGCCGAAAAACTCTGCGAGCGACGCGCCGAACAGAATGGTGAGCAGCGTCAATCCATATGCTCCGAACAAAGCCGCGCTCTGCAGTATCGGGAGCGATGCGCCCCATCCATAGGCGGCGATGTTCCAGGGGAAGCCCGTCAGTAGATGCCCGCGCAGCCATTCGGCTGCCGCATAAGCACCGGCAAATACAAAGATCCGTGCGGCTCCGTCTGGCCAAAAAGCGGCAGCGGCAGCACAGGCAGCGCCGATATAAAGTGCCAGAAATGCGGGCAGAAGCGCTATAAACGGGATTTGCCAGGCGTGTTCGGCAGGGTCGACCAGGAAGGCATAGACGATCCAATGCCAGCCGGTGAGGAATTGGCCGAAAGCGAATGCCCAACCCACCCATGCCGCATTGCGAATCGGCCGGCCGGTCTCGGTCGCCCCGTCGATCAGAAGGACAAGTGCCGCATAGCCCAGAAGCAGAATCGGGATAGCTCCGATCGGCGCAAAGCCGAGCGCAGAAACCGCGCCGCAAAGAAAGGCGAACCCGCGCGCTCGCAAGGGCGAGAGGCCGCGCACAAACGTTCCGAGCCTGCCGGGTGCCGTCATCAGCCGCGATGCGCCGTCTGGGCGGCAGGGGCGCGAATTCGCAGGCGCTTGATTCTGCGCGGATCGGCCTCGAGAACCTCGAATTCGTAGCCTCCGGGATGGGCGACGATTTCGCCGCGCTGGGGCACCCGCCCGAGCAGCGAGATCACGAGTCCTCCCAGTGTATCGATGTCCTGAAACGTTTCATCGTCGAGGCCCAGGTCAATTCCCGTCTCGCGCTTGAAGTCCTCCAGATCGACCCGCGCATCGGCCGTGAATCCTCCGGACTCGTCCTTGCGAATCTGATCGGAATTCTCGTCGTGTTCGTCTTCGATATCGCCCACGATTTCCTCGATCAGATCCTCGATCGATACGAGCCCGTCGGTACCTCCGTACTCGTCGATAACCAGGGCAAGCTGCATGTGCGTCGCCTGCATCTTGACGAGGAGATCGAGCACCGGCATCGACGGTGGCACGAAAAGCAGCGGCCGGACGATCTCCGCCACCGACATGGTCTTCCAGCGGAAGCCGCCCTCCTTCTGGGGCTCGATCAGCCCAAGCACATCCTTTATGTGCACGACGCCGACCGGATCGTCGAGCGTTTCGCGATATAGCGGGATGCGCGAGTGCTGCGCTTCGCTGAATAGCGCAACGAGCTTGTCGAGCGGCATCGTTTCGTCCGCCGCAACGATGTCAGGCCGCGGCACCATCACGTCGTTGACCCGCAATTCGCCGACTTTGAGAAGATTGGCGAGCATGGTGCGCTCTTGAGCCGATAGTGCCGGGCTCTGGCGCGCGCTTTCCTCTATGACTTCCTCGAGGCTGGCCCGGATCGCCGTCGCCATGCCGTCGCGCCGGAGAAGCTGCCGGATGCGCCGGAGGAGGGAGGGCGCCTTGTCTTCCTGGGGACCAGATGTCGACGGTTCGGTCATTCGAACGCCGGTCATGCCGCCTTGCTTGCGTAGGGGTCGCGTATATCGAGGTCGCGAAGAATTTCGATTTCGAGGGGTTCCATTATGCGCGCGTCGGCGGCCGTTTCGTGATCGTAGCCGAGAAGATGCAGCACCCCGTGCACGGCAAGATGCACGGCATGATCGTCAAAGGTCTTGCGTTGCTCCAGCGCTTCCCTCGCGGTCGTTTCATACGCGATGGCAACGTCGCCTAGATACGGGCCGCCCCCTGCCGGAAAGGAAAGCACATTGGTGGGCTTGTCCATCCCGCGGAACGCGGCGTTGAGAGCCCGAAGCTTTCCATCGTCCGCAAGGAGGATGGTCAGCGGAAGTCCCTTGCGTCCCACTGCCGCCAGAGTCAGCGCGGCCGCGCGCCTGATCCGCGCGCCCAATCCCGGCCTTGTACGCCAATTTTTCTTCTCGATCATGAGCGTGATGCTCATGTCTCGTCCTTCCGGCGCCGCAGAGTGCGCTCGACACCCGCCTGATCCTCGGCTGCATTATAGGCAGCCACAATTCTGGTGACGAGAGCATGGCGAACCACATCTTTTTCGCCGAATCGCGCCACGGCAGCCCCCTCGACCCCGCTCAGGATCTCAAGGGCCTGATTGAGCCCCGTTGCGCCTATGGCCGGAAGGTCGCTCTGCGACGGGTCGCCGGTGACAACCATGCGCGAATCCTCGCCGAGGCGGGTCAGAAACATCTTCATCTGCGCCGGAGTGCAGTTTTGCGCTTCGTCCAGAATGACGAAAGCGCGCGCGAGCGTGCGGCCGCGCATGAAGGCAAGCGGTGCCACCTCGATCGTTCCCTGCTCCATGAGCTTTGTGCACTGATCGCCCATCACTTCGAAGAGGGCATCGTAGAGCGGCCGCAGATAGGGATCGATCTTCTCCTTCAGATCGCCGGGCAGGAATCCCAGGCGCTCGCCCGCTTCCAGAGCCGGTCTCGACAGGATGAGCCGTTCCACGCGCCTTTCGTACAGCAGATGCGCGCCATAGGCGGCAGCAAGATAGGTCTTGCCGGTTCCCGCGGGTCCCACACCGAAGACGAGCGGATGCGTGCGCATCAGATCCAGATAGGCGAGCTGATTTTGCGTGCGCGCCCGCGTCGTGCGCGACACCCATGTCTTGATCGAGGGCGACCCGAAATTCGCCGCCGGGTTCATTGCAGGGCCCTCGAGCGCGAAATGGATTTCGGCGTCCACGTCCGAGACATTCGCGGCCTGTCCGGCCTCCAGACGCGCATAGAGCGCGCGCAGGACGAGCGCGGCGCGCTCTCGCGCTTCGGATGCGCCCTCGACGGCCACCAGATTGCCGCGCGTTGCGACGCGAACGTCGAGCTTCTGCTCGAGACGCGCGAAATTGCGCAGATGCGCGCCGGCGAGCCCGGCCAGAAGAGCGTTGTCCGGGAATTCGAGCGTAACCTGCTCGCGGGGCTTCTTTTTCTTCGTCGCGGTGGTCACAGCGCCGGCGCTGCCTCGGCTTGCATCGCACCGGAAAGCGACCCCGTCAGACTGTTCGCCAGCGCCTCGACGATCTTTACGCCGCGGATCTGTCCGATGAGGCCTTCCGCACATTCGACATGCACGGATTGCAGATAGGGGCTTCGGCCTACTGCCTGGCCCGGCTTGCGACCGGGCTTCTCGAAGAGCACGGGCATGGTTCGCCCTTCGCAGGAACGATTGAACGCGTCCTGTTGCCGGCCGAGAAGAGACTGAAGCGCGTCCAGCCGGGCCGCCTTGACGTCTTCCGGTATTTGATTGCGCGCCGCGGATGCAGGCGTCCCCGGACGCCGGCTGTATTTGAAGGAGAATGCCTGAGCGTAGCCGATGTCCCGAACCAGCGAGAGCGACGCCTCGAAATCGCCATCGGATTCTCCCGGAAACCCGACTATGAAATCGGACGACAGGGCAATATCCGCCCGCACGGAGCGTATGCGGTCGACAAGACGGCGATAGTCGTCAGCGGTATGCCGGCGATTCATTGCCTCGAGTATGGCGTCCGATCCCGATTGCACGGGAAGATGCAGATAGGGCATCAATTCTTCGATTTCGCCATGTGCCGCAATCAGATCCTCGCCCATGTCGCGCGGATGGCTGGTGGTGTAGCGAAGACGGTCGAGCCCCTCGATATGCGACAGGGCGCGAAGGAGCTGTGCCAGGCTCCATTGGCCGCCATCGATACCGGCACCGCCATAGGCATTCACATTTTGTCCGAGAAGGGTGATCTCACGCACGCCCAGGTCAACGAGCCGACGCGCTTCCTCGATGATCTGCGCCGCCGGACGGGAAAACTCGCCGCCGCGCGTATAAGGGACCACGCAGAATGTGCAGAATTTATCGCAGCCTTCCTGAACGGTGAGAAATGCCGATGGGCCGGCAGTTTCCTGGGCCGGCAAGGCATCGAACTTGTCCTCCGGCGGGAAAGTGGTTTCCAGCGCCTGCCCACCCTCGCGCGCTACACGGGCGATCATCTCCGGCAGCCGGTGATAGGACTGGGGCCCGACCACGAGATCTACTGCATTCTGACGGGCAAAAATCTCCTCGCCTTCCGCTTGGGCGACGCAGCCCGCAACGGCGATCAGCATGGGCCGGCCGTTGCGTGCCCTGGCCTCCTTGAGCTTTCGTAGCTTGCCAAGTTCGGAATAGACCTTTTCGGCGGCCTTCTCGCGGATGTGGCAGGTATTGAGGATCACCATGTCCGCCTCTTCCGGCGTGGCCGTGGCGGCATAGCCTAGTGGCGCCAGCAAATCCGCCATCCGGGCGGAATCGTAGACGTTCATCTGGCAGCCGTAAGTCTTGACGAAGAGGGCTTTCATGGCAGGCGGTTATGCGCGATGGCGTCCCGTCAGGCAATCGCCCCGGCCAGAGGGACCGTCTTCCTGCCTGCCCCGATGGCGCTTGTCAGCCCAGCCAGGGCCCGTGCCTGACCACGGCGCACAACGGACTCCGCCTTGGCGGCCAAGGGCTTGCGTCCGCCTGCGCTGTCGATTGTCATTGGCTCGTGGAACTCGACAACGACATCGACAGGGCCCGCCGTTACGGCTTCCCAAAGGTGCGGCACAAGTTCCATGTCCCCGTACCAGGCGAAGAGAGGACGGTTTTCTCGGCCCATCGGCATGCCATGAAACCCCACGTAGGAAATCGAGACCGGCTGAACCGGAACGTGCTCGACCCGGCCGCGCGAGTCCGTGCCGACCTCTGCCTCCACCGCGCCCATGAGGGCGCTCTTGAATGGCAGCACCCTGTTGCCGTCGTTGGACGTACCCTCGGGAAACAGCACCAGCGCGTCTCCTGTTTTCAGCCGCTCGCGAAGCTGATCGCGGGCGACCCCTGCCTGGCTGCGGCGCTTTCTTTCGACGAAGACGGTTTCGTAGAGGCGCGCCATCAGCCCGAAGAACGGCCAGTCGTTGACCTCGCTCTTCGCCACAAAGGAAACCGGCGCCGCGCCCCCGATCACGATGATGTCCAGATAGGATGTGTGATTGGCGACCATAAGGACGCCGCGGTCCGTAACCGGCGTGCCGATCACGGTGACATTGAGCCCAAAAAGCCTGCAAAGGAACTTGCTGTACCGATTGGGAAGGATCTTGCGCTGCTTTAGCTTGAGCCGGATTGCGCTGCTCTGCCAAGGTATGGTCGCCACGGCGGTGACCACGAATACAAGAAGTATCAGGATGCCTCGCAGTGTCTGCATCGCTCTTCAGCGCGGTTTCTTGGCGCCCTTCGGAACGCCGTACAGCTCGAGGCGATGATCGACGAGCTCGAAGCCCAGCTCCTCCGCCACACGCTTCTGCAAGGCCTCGATTTCGTCGTTGCGGAATTCAATTACGCTTCCCGACTGGATGTCGATCAGGTGATCGTGGTGCGATTCCGGGACCTCCTCGTAACGCGAGCGTCCATCGCGGAAGTCGTGGCGCTCCAGGATGCCGGCGTCCTCGAAAAGCTTGACCGTCCGATAGACGGTCGCGATCGAAATATGCGGATCGATTGCCGAAGCGCGTCGATAGAGCTCCTCGGCGTCAGGATGGTCGGCTGCGTCCGAGAGCACGCGCGCAATCACACGGCGCTGCTCTGTCATTCGCAAGCCCTTGTCTGCGCAGAGCTGTTCTATCCGCGTCACGGCCGTTTCCTCGCGGTTGCGGCTCAGATTCTAGTCGAAGCGCTCGAATTTCCAAATGGTGCGAACGGCAATTCCGCGCGCAGCACAAGGGCGTCGTCCGACGGGCCGTAATAGGATTTGCGAATCCCCACCGAACGGAATCCGTGCTTTCCGTATAGCGCCAGGGCGGCGCCGTTCGAGGAGCTCACCTCCAGAAACATTGCGCGCGCGCCTTGGGCGTGGGCACGCCTGGCAGCTTCCCGGAGCAGCACCGAACCCAGCCCCGAACGCCGGGCCCGCGCTGTCACGGCAAGGGTCAGGACCTCGGCCTCTTCGGCCGCGACCCGAAAGAGGATGAACCCCTCGGATGCAGCAAACCCAATGGTACCAGGGGTTTTCAGCATCTCCCGCAGCGATTTTTCGGACCAGGCCTGCGCAAGATTCTCGGCATGTTGCCGGGCAATGAGATGCAGGTCCCCATCCGCGGACAGTTCGGAAAACGTCACGGCATCTTTCCCGGAGGCCGAGCGTCGGGCGCACGCAGATAGAGCGGCCGGGGCACCTCTTCAGTGGGGCTTGCCCCGGCCGCGAGCTTCGCCACCCAGAGCGCGTCGGGCTGGCGCACACGCGAAAGGACGAACCGATCTGAGAGTGCATCGCATACGCGAATAGCCGCCGTACCTGCCAACGCTATCGGGTGTTCGCCATCCAGGCGCCGCAAGACCGCCACGGCTTCGTCGAGAGGCAGCACCGACGGGGCAAGGACCTTCTCGATCTCGATATAGACTTCGTCGCGCCGTGCGTCGTGCAGACCGACGGCGACCGGCAGACCGGTATCGGCCTTTGCTCCTTCCGCCATCGCGGCCAGCGTCGTAATGCCAGTGAGCGGGCGCCGAAGAGCCAGTCGCAGGCCGCGCATGAAGGAAAGGCCCACGCGCTGTCCCGTAAACGTTCCCGGACCCACCGTCACCGCGAGCCGATCGAGATTCCCCAGCGCTACGGGCGATTCGGCAACCGTCCGTTCGACCATCGGTGCCAGCGCCTCCGCGTGACCGCGATCCATCAATTCCCAATGGTGCGCCAGTACCCTGCCGTCGTCCACCAGTGCGACCGAGCAGGCGCCGAGCGCAGTATCGACGGCAAGAATCCTCACTGGGCCATCTCACAGAATCCGGCAGGCTTCGTCGAAATCCAGTCTCGGATTGCGGGCAAACACGCCGGACGGATCGCCATAGCCCACGCCGCAGAGAAAATTCGACTTCACCCTTGTGCCGACAAAAAACTCCGCGTCCACCCCGTCATTGTCGAAGCCGGACATCGGCCCGCAATCGAGGCCCAACGCACGTGCGGCGATGATGAAATAGGCGCCTTGCAGGCTGCCATTCCGGAATGCCGTTGTCGCACGCACCGCAGGATCGTCGAACCAATGCCTGGCGGCGGGATTGTGCGGAAAGAGCTTCGGCATTCTTTCGGGAAAGTCGAGATCGTAGCCGATGACGGCAACGGCCGGCGCGGTCATCACCTTTTCCACATTGTAGTCGTGCAGATGGGGTTTCAATCGCGCCTTGGATTCCCGCGAAACGAGAAAGACGATCCGTGCCGGACTGCAGTTCGCGCTCGTTGGACCAAACCGCATCAAGTCGTAGAGCGCCATGAGCAGCGCGCGGCTCACGGGCTTGTCGAGCCACTTGTTCTGACTGCGCGCCGCACGAAAAATCGTGTCCAGCGCCTCGTCATTGACAGCATGCGTCATCAAAATCCCGGAAAATCGAATCGGGCGCCATTGTAGCCCTAAAGCCGCCTAGACCGCCTCGACGGCGTTCACTTCCGGTACGAAGTGGCGCAACATGTTCTCAATGCCGTTTTTAAGCGTCAAGGTCGACGAGGGGCACCCCGCGCAAGAGCCCTGCAGGTGCAGAAACACGATGCCCGCATTTCCGTCGAATCCCTTGTAGATGATATCGCCGCCGTCCTGGGCGACGGCCGGGCGCACACGCGTGTCGATGAGTTCCCTGATCTGAGCGACAACGTCGGGGTCGCCCTCGCCATAGAAGTCGGAATTGTCCTGCTCTTCGCCGCCCCCTTCGATCACCGGAAGACCGCGCGTGAAATGATCCATTATGGCGGCCAGAACCGGCACCTTCAGCTGCCTCCAGTCGCCGCCGGCCTTCGTGACCGAAATGAAATCGCTGCCGAAAAAGACCCGCGCAACATCGGGAATCTCGAATAGTGCGCGCGCGAGCGCCGAGCGGCCGGCGGAATCCGGCGTCGGAAAATCGGCGACCGCGCCCTCGCCCATCACTTCGCACCCTGGGAGGAATTTCAAAGTCGCCGGATTTGGCGTGGACTCGGTCTGAATGAACATCGGCGCGGGGCTTTCTGCAACGGCTGCGATGAGGCCTACATGGACCCTGGCAGGCGGCGGTTCAAGCGGCTGCGACTAGAAGTCGGAAATCAGCCCGTTCTTTTCCCAATCGCCGAAGCGGGTCGGTTCCGGACCATTCCGGCCGCCGATTTCGATCGGCTTGGCGGCCTCGTGCCGAGATCTGCGCCGCGCTTCCGCCTCGGCTGCGGCCCGCCGCCCCGCCTCTCGGATCCGTTCCGCGATTTCACGCCCATCCGCGCTTCTTGGCCCGTTCATCCCGTCTTGCCTGGGAACTCGCCCAAACATACATCAGAGATCCGGAGATTGCACATGAATACCCTGCGTACCGGATTGTTGATGGCGGCGCTTACCGGCCTGTTTCTGGCCGCCGGATTCCTATTGGGCGGCGGAACGGGCATGGTCGTCGCGTTCGTTTTTGCCGCAGGAACCAATGCATGGGCCTATTGGAACTCCGACAAGGCGCTTCTGTCGATGTACGGCGCGGAGCCGGTCGACGAATCCCGCGCGCCGCAACTCGTGCATCTCGTGCGCCAGCTGAGCACGCAGGCGGGATTGCCGATGCCGAGGGTCTACGTCGTCCAGAACGATCAACCCAACGCTTTTGCCACCGGCCGCGATCCACAGCACGCGGCCGTTTGCGTGACGAGCGGCCTGCTTCGCCGCGTGGGCAACGAGGAGCTCGCAGGTGTCCTCGCCCACGAGCTTGGACATATAAGGCATCGCGACACCCTGACGATGACAATCACGGCAACGATTGCGGGGGCAATTTCCATGCTCGCCAATTTTGCATTTTTTCTAGGAGGAGGACGTCGCAACAATCCCCTGGGGCTGGTCGGCGCTCTGCTCATCACGCTTTTGGCTCCGATCGCAGCCGTTCTTGTTCAAATGGCGATCAGCCGCTCGCGCGAATTCGAGGCCGACCGGGCAGGTGCGGAAATATCCGGCCGGCCGCTATGGCTGGCATCGGCGCTCGAGCAAATCGATGGTGCAGCAAGGCGGATCGGGAACGCGGAGGCCGAGGAACATCCCGCGACGGCGCACCTGTTCATCGTCAATCCTCTCAACGGAGTAGGGCTTGCCGGGCTTTTCGCGAGCCACCCGCCAACGGAGGAGCGCGTGGCGCGCCTGCGCGCCATGGCAGACACGCCGACGAGGGCCGGCGGCCCGTGGACGTGATCGGGGCGCCGGGTCAAGCGGCAAGGCAGGCGGCGCTGGAGATGCTTTCGCAGGTTTTGCGCAAGCGCCGCCCTCTCGAGGGCACGCTTGATACTTGTCGAAATCTCGACGAGCGCGATGCGGGTTTTGCAAGGGCCATCGCGAGCCAGACGCTCCGTCATTTCGGGCAGCTCGATTCCCTGATACGCGATTTTGTTCCGAAATTTCCGGCACCGCATCGCTCCGGAATCACGATCGAGATACTGCTCGCGGGCGCCTGCGAGCTTCTGTTTCTGGATGTCGCGCCGCACGCAGCCGTCGATGGCGCCAACCGGCTCGCGCGATGCGACGAGAAGGCCGTGCATTTCAAACCGCTGATCAATGCCGTCCTGCGGCGCGTCTCGCGCGAGGGAAGGGAAGCCATCGCAAGGCAAAATGCGCCCCGGCTCAATACGCCCGACTGGCTTTGGACCCGCTGGTCCGCGACCTATGGCGAGGAAGTCGCATATGCCATTGCCGCGTCGCATGAAAACCAGCCACCGCTCGATCTGGTGTCACGCAACCTTGTCCCGGATGGAGCGCAGCGCCTGTTCGGCGATGTCTGGAGGATGCGTATCCCCCGGAGGGTTGAAGACATACCCGGCTTCGAGGAGGGTGCATTCTGGGTGCAGGATGCCGCGGCGACGCTGCCCGCGCACCTCCTGGGAGATGTGAAGGGCGCGCGCGTGCTGGATCTGTGTGCGGCGCCGGGTGGAAAAACCGCGCAGCTTGCGCGTGCGGGTGCGAATGTGACGGCCGTCGAGCGCAATGCGCATCGGCTGTCCCGGCTCGCGGACAACTTGGCGCGGTTGAAGCTCGAGGCCAGGCTTGTATTGGCCGACATCCGCGATCTCGAGGCTGAGGCGGCCCCGTTCGTTCTGCTGGACGCGCCCTGCAGCGCAACGGGAACGATCCGGCGCCATCCCGATCTGCCATGGATCAAGGATGCATCGGACGTGACGCAGTGCCAGTCGTCCGGCGCCGAGCTGCTGGATTGCGCTGCGGCCAAGGTTGCTCCGGGAGGTGTGCTGGTATTCGCCGTCTGCTCGCTGGAGGCGGAAGAAGGACCCGAGCAGATTGAAAGTTTTCTTGCGCGCAACGCCCAGTTCCGTCGCGTGGCGATTGCGCCCGGCGACGTGTTTGGCCATGCCGAATTCATCGATGCGACCGGCGACCTGCGAACCTTGCCCTGTCACCTCGGCGAGCAGGGCGGAATGGACGGCTTCTATGCCGCGCGGCTCAGGCGCATCTCATAGGCGGCCGAGAGCGTAGGCGATGACCAGATAGATCTTTCCGGTATCCGCGCTGAGAATTGTGGGGGTGAGAAGGCCGCCGCCATCGCCTTCGCGCGCCCGCGCCAGCAGGGCCTCGAACTCGTTGATGTACTGATCGGCGGCATCGCGAAACCTGGTATCGTCGCGATAGAGTTCGGCGATCCGATCGACAGTGCCGCCGTCGATGGCGGACGCGAGATTGCGCGCAAACACACCGCGATCGCCGGCGAGGTAGAGGCGCCAGTCCTCATTGCTCGGAGTCGCGCTGCACGTGATGGCGCCGAGGTCGATGGCCATATCGGCAAGCGCCGCTTCCAGTGCTCCGAGTGCGGCCGCGGTGGAAGGCTTGAGATCCTTCTGCCCGCCGTCATTGTTTTCCACGGCGGCCAGCAGCTTGCTCATCTCCCATTTCGATTCGTCGGAGCCGCCTCTGCTTTTTTGTTTCGGCCGGCCGGCAAGTTTGCGTGCCAGACCGAACATGCCCTCACGTTCGCGCTCTTCCCGGGTCTGCTCGGCCGCAGGCGCATCGGGCGGCACTTTCGCCGCTGCGCGCGCACGAATGGTGGCCAGGGTGCGCGCAGAAATGTCGAGCATCTCCTCCGTCTCGTTGCGCACCATTTGTCTGATCCGCTGAACCTCCTGCTGGGCGATTCCGGGGAGTGCGAGGACGTGTCGCTGGGCTTCCTCGGCGACGCCGGCAAGGGCCGTTCGCGTCTCGACGGCCTTGGCCGACAATTCGCTGGCGGCGCGCAATAGCCGCTGGCATTCGACCATCGCCTCGCCGACGAGCGAGTGGGCGTCGTTCTTCGTTTGTGTCGCGACCTCGCCGATCAGCGTTTTTGCGCCGGTACCCGCCTCGCGCACCGTATCGGCCAGACGGACGAGCGTGGCGTCGGCGGCTTCGCTCACCTCCTTCAGCCGCTCGGCCTCTTGCATCAAATTCTGGGTGAGCTGCGCGGCCTGCACCGCGACGCCCGCTATCAGCCGCTCGAGATGCTGCTCGGTTCCGCGTGTGACCAGCTCGAATTTCTGGGCTTCGCTGTTCAATGTCTCGATGGCGCGCGTCATCGCCACCGATTCGCGGCTTACGGCACTTTCGAACGCGGCGCCTTCCTCTTTGAGCCTGATGAGCAGGTCGTTCATGACCGCACGCTGACGCTCGTGCCGCCCGAGTATGAATTCGGCACGCGCCATGGTTGCCTCCGAGATCGACTCGATCGCCTTTGCCTGACGGTCGAGTTCGATGGCCGCCTGACGTGGCGCCTCCGCAGCCTTGCTCGCCGAGGCGCGAAAATCGGCAGCCTGAGTGTCCAGTGTCTGTCCCGCTGCCTTGAGCGATGATTCGGCCGCTTCGAGGGACGCCTTCAGCTGCGCGGCGCGCCCGGCAACGGTTTCGCTTGCCCGCTCGGCAGCGACGGTCAGCGTCTGCGCCAGCCCGTCCACGCGCTCGCGCTCCTGCACGAGGCGCGTGGCGATCGATTCGCCCGCACGCGCGGCAGCGTCCGACAGCGAACCTGTGGCGGTGTCGATCCTTTCGCGCTCCTTGGAGAGGCGCACGGCCACGGATTCTCCGCGAACCTCGGCGCGAGCGCTTACCTCGTCGAGCGCGCCGATCTGGGATTCCAGCGCGGACTCCAGCGCACGCATCCGGGTAAAGGCGGCATCCAGCCCTGCATTGAAAGCGTCGAGTTCGCGGCGGACGGCACGCCCCAGCCGCGCGGCCGTGCGCGCAGCGGTTTCATCGGCGCTGAAGAGCCGGTCGGTGGCATCGACAAGAGCGTCGCTCGCGAGCGCCAGCGCATGGCCGCGCGCGAGTGCCCAGGCGACGGCCAGTATGAGGAGCGCCGGAGCAAGGGTCGCGATGGCGAGGAGCGCCATCTGCTGGAGATCGAGCGCCATCAGCCCGGACGTGCCGAAATAGCCGAGGATCCATGCCAGGGAGGCACCGGCCCAAAGAAGGGCTCCCACTGATGCGGCGGCCATGACCACAATGCCGAACCTGCTGCTCCGAGGACGAGCAGCGGCCGGGTCTGGTGCGGGCGCCAAGCCCTCCTGCTGAAGGAGAACGGGCTGTGTGCGTTCAAACGCCTGCGTCGCCATGCTGCCCCTCAAAAAAGCGTGGTACTACCGCACTTTAGCCGTTGGCCTCGCGGTTGGCGAGAGTCCGGTCCCTGGAACAGGGGCTTGGCTTTCTAGTTCTTACGACGTAAATTGAAACCCGTTGGGGTGCCGCATGACCAGTCTCTTCGCCGCGGCCGCGGTATTTCTGGGTATTCATCTCCTCGTTTCGGGAACGCGCCTGCGGGACACCATCACCGCTGCAATCGGGGAACGGAGCTATCTCGCTCTTTTTTCGCTGGCATCGTTCGCTGCGATCACGTGGCTGGCATTGGCCTACAATGCCGTCCGAGCCTCCGGCCGGGACATGGTCTTGTACGCGCCTTGGAGCGGAATACCCTATCTTGCCATTCCGCTCGTTGCGGTGGCTTTCCTGCTTGCCGTGCCAGGGCTGCTCGTTTCCAATCCCACCGCGCTCGGGCAGGAAAATGCCGCGGCGAAAGGTGTCCTGGTCAAAGGCGTTCTGCGCATAACACGACATCCCTTCCTTTGGGGCGTGGCGATTTGGGGGGCGATTCATCTGGCCGCCAATGGCGACTTGGCATCCGTTATTTTCTTCGGGACCTTTGCACTCCTCGCCCTCGCCGGAACCGCGGCGATCGACGCGAAGCGAAAGCGGAAGATGGGACCGGCCTGGGACGCATTTGCTGCGAATACTTCCAACATCCCCTTTGGCGCCATGGTGGCGGGAAGTGACCACTTCAAGTGGAAGGAATTGCTAGACTGGCGGGTGCTTGCGGCAATTCTGCTGTTTTCCACGATATTGATCTTCCACGACCGGCTGTTTGGCGTGTCCCCTTTTCCAGGAGGCTGGTTACCGCATTAACGTGGCTTTGACGCGAGGCGGACGAGGATGAGTGGGTCACAACCAGGACCGGCTCATGGCCCGCGATGCCATCGATCTCGTTCATCTCGCCCGCTATACGGGGGGCGATCCGGCCTTGAATGCTGAGATCCTTCGGCTTTTCGACGGACAGGCGAGGGAATTGGTGGATCGACTGCAATCCATTCTTGACGCCCGGGACGCTCGATCCTGGCGAGAGGTTACCCATACGCTAAAAGGCGCCGCTCGGGGTGTGGGCGCCTTTGGATTGGGCGATGCCGCCGCGGCAGCCGAGCCCATCGACCCATCGAACGACCTCTCCACCGCCTCCGCCGCGCTCCTGGACCTGCAGGACAAAACCGGCGCCGTTCTATCCTTTATCAGTTCCTATCTGGCGGCTTGACGTAAAAAGCCTTTTTCCCCTACCTGCCGTCCGCGACAAAGCCGCGCCAGCGCCTTGAAGCGAATTGCATGCGACGCCATTTTCACATAGTGAGCGCGTAGCATTTCGCTTCGCACAAGATTCATATGTGGTTTAGGAATGAACGCTCCCATAGAAACCGACGTTGTCATTATCGGCGCAGGACCCATCGGACTGTTCGCCGTGTTCGAATTGGGGCTCTTGGACCTCAAGGCGCACCTGGTCGATATCCTGGACAGGCCCGGCGGACAGTGTACGGAGCTTTACCCGGAAAAACCGATCTACGACATCCCCGGCCTCCCGATCGTCACGGGCCAGGAACTGACCGACCGGCTCATGGAACAGATCAAGCCGTTCCACCCGACGTTTCATTTCTCACAGATGGCAAGCAGCCTGAAAAAGCTCGACGACGGGCGCTGGAAACTTGCGACGGACGCCGGAACCGAAATCGTCGCACCTGTCGTGGTCATTGCGGCGGGCGGCGGTAGTTTTGTTCCCAAGCGCCCGCCCATCGCAGGCATCGAAGACTATGAAGGAAAGTCCGTTTTCTATGCCGTGCGCAAAATGGAAGCGTTCCGCGGCAAAAACATTCTTATTGCCGGTGGCGGCGACAGCGCGCTCGACTGGACCATCAACCTGGCGCCTGTCGCTGCCAAGCTCACGCTCGTCCATCATCGCGACGGCTTTCGTGCCGCGCAACATAGCGTCAACCGCATGCGCGAGCTCGCTGCACACGGCAGGATCAATTTCGAAATCGCGAGCGTGAAGGCCCTGCATGGCGAAGATGGCAAACTGAACGCTGTCACGCTCTCAAATCCCGAAAGGAAGGAATGGGAGCATGCCTGCGACACATTCATTCCGTTCTTCGGTCTTACGATCAAGCTCGGTCCGATCGCCGATTTCGGCCTGAACCTCACCGAGAATTTGATTGCCGTGGACACTGCAAAATTCGAAAGCACGACGCCCGGCATTTTCGCCATAGGCGACATCAATTCCTACCCCGGAAAGCTGAAACTCATCTTATCGGGATTTCACGAGGCCGCGCTCATGGCGCAGGCGGCATTCCATATCGTCAAGCCGAATGAAAAACTTCGCTTTCAATACACGACATCGTCGTCAAGTCTTCAGAAGAAACTGGGTGTGGTCTGATGAAAATCGTTGCCACCGACAGAAAGGGTGAGGTTCGGGAAATCGAAGGCAGGGACGGCTGGAGCGTTATGGAGATCCTCCGCGACGCGGGATTGCCGGTAGCGGCCGAATGCGGCGGTGCCTGCGCATGCGCGACGTGTCACGTTTACGTGACCGATGGCTGGCTCGAAAAGCTTCCGCCGCGTTCCGATGCCGAGACGGACATGTTGGACATGGCGCTCGCGGTCGAACCAAACTCCCGTCTCTCCTGCCAGATTACCTGTGCGCCGGAGCTGGACGGCATCAAGGTGACCATCGCCCCGGAATAATCTGCAGGCCGGAAGCTGCCGCGGGTTCGCGCCGGTCGGGACAGTTGAAAGCGACGGTGTTGTGTTATCGTCCTCTCTCCGAGAGGTGCCATGGGACTCTACACTCGCTACATTCTCCCGCGCTTGCTGAACGCGGCGATGAGTACCAAGCCGGTGCGCTATCAGCGCACGAAAGTCGTGCCGCGTGCGGAAGGACGCGTGCTCGAAGTCGGCTTTGGGTCGGGCCACAATCTGCCCTTTTACGACGCAACGAAGGTCAGCCACATCTGGGCGCTCGAGCCCGCGAAGGAAATGCGCGAACGCGCCGCAGAACGTGTCGCCGCATCTCCGATACCGCTCGAATTCCTCGATCTCCCCGGGGAACAGATTCCGCTGGAAGACGAAGCGGCCGACAACATCCTCATCACCTACACGCTTTGCACCATCCCCGACGTGATGGCGGCGCTGGGGCAGATGCGCCGCGTGCTCAAACCCGGCGGCCGGATGATCTTCTGCGAACATGGCGAGGCGCCGGACGAGAACGTGCGCAAGTGGCAGCGGCGGCTGACGCCGGCCTGGAAGAAAATCGGCGGCGGCTGCCATGTCGGGCGACAGATTCCCAAATTGATTGCCGACGGCGGCTTCCGCATCGAGGACATGGAAACGATGTACCTGCCGGGTACGCCGCGCTTCGCCGGATTCAACTATTGGGGCTCTGCGCGCAAGGCCTAGGATGCCTCGAAGCCGGCGCCGGGATTGGCGGGGAAATGTACCGCCTCGATCTTGTTGCCGTCCGGATCGAATATGAATGCGCCGAAATAGGTGGTGAAGGCCGCCTGTCGCGGGCCCGGCTCGCCCGCGTCCCTGCCGCCATTGGCGAGTGCTGCGGCATGGAAAGCGCTCACAGCCTCTTCGCTTGCGGCCCTCAGGCAGATATGGCTGCCAGTCGTCTCCGGCTGCGGCGCAAGCCCGAGGCGCATGTTGAGCCAGAATTCGGGGTAGCGCTTGCCGAAGCCCACCGTGAGTCCCCCGCGGGCGACCAGCTTCGTCAGTGCCAAGGGCATCAGCACGCGTTCGTAGAATGCGGCGCTGCGTTCGAGATCGGACACCGCGAGCGAAATGTGGTCGATCATCGGCTTACTCCCAGGCCGCGACGCCGCCGAAGGGCTCGTCCAGGCTGAAGGAAGGTTCGGTGAACCAGCGTGCGCCGTTTTCGTCCATGTAGAAGTGGTCTTCGAGCCGCACGCCGAATGCCTGCGGCACCACGATCATCGGCTCGTTGGAAAAGCACATGCCCGGTTCGAGCGGCGTCGCATCGCCGCGCACCAGGTTGGGCGCTTCGTGGACTTCGAGCCCGATGCCGTGACCGGTGCGATGGGGAAGGCCGGGCAGACGATAGTCGGGGCCGAAGCCTTCGCGGCCCATGGAGGCGCGCGCGGCGGCGTCGACATTCTCGCAGGCCGCGCCGATCTTCGCCGCCTCGAAGGCGGCGGCCTGTGCCCGCTTTTCCGCGTCCCAGACACGGCGATACTCCGCGCCCGGGTGGCCGAACACATAGGAGCGCGTGATGTCCGAATTGTAGCCATCGACGCAGGTTCCCGTGTCGATCAGCACAGCGTCGCCCTGCTTGAGCGCACGATCGGTTTCGCCGCCATGCGGCAGTGCCGTGTCCTCGGCAAAGGACACGATGCAGAAGGTGTTCCCGCTGCCGCCGAGCGCGCGGTGCATCCGGTCGATGAAGGCTTCCACTTCGCTGGCACGTACGCCCGGCACCAGGCTTTTCCAGGCACGGCGCTGGACTTCGAGCGTGATATCCTTGGCATATTGCATGAGCGCGAGCTCGGCCGCGGACTTCCTCCGCCGCAGGCGATTGATCATCGCGCCGCCGCCCGTAAGCCGGGCCGGATCGATCGCGCCGTTCAGGCCGAGCCAGGTGAACAGCGCCACCGATTCATCGACCGCCATGCGCGCGGTGTTGCCGAGACGGTCGGCAATCAGCCGGTAGGGGCTTTCTTCCTCCTGCCAGGTGAAGATGTCGCCCTCGACGCCGATCACACCCGCAACCTTGTCGCGCTCGAAGGCCGGTGTGATGTACTCGACCCGGCCGTCCGCATGGATCAATGCTCCGGTGAAGCGCTCTGACGGATGCCACGCGATGCCGGTGAAATAGCGCAAGGATGCCGTCGGTCCGACCAGCACGGCACCGATGCCCTGCGTCTCCATTTCGGCGCAGAGACCGGCGATGCGACGGTGTCGCTCGTCCTTGCCGATGGGCGGGGGTGGCGTTGGCCTCATGTCACCGGCTCATCAACTGATAGGGCCCGCCCTTTTCGATGCCGCGTCTGTAGGCGGGGCGCTCGTGCATCCGCGCGCGATATTTCGAGAGACGGGGATAGGGCTCGAGACGCGCGCCCGCCGCTTCGAGGACGAACAGCAGCATGATGTCCGCGCCGGTCA
Source organism: Rhizomicrobium sp. (assembly GCA_035549575.1). Lineage (GTDB taxonomy): Bacteria > Pseudomonadota > Alphaproteobacteria > Micropepsales > Micropepsaceae > Rhizomicrobium. The sequence continues at coordinate 17,873 of DASZQP010000048.1, read as the reverse complement.
GGTCGGACCCCACGAAAAAAGCGCGGTCCCCGAGCGCCTGCTCCATATAGGAGAGATTGTTGGCGATCTCGCTGTCCACACGCGGCTTGAGGGCTGCGGCCGCTTCGCCCAGCATGCCCGTGTAGAGCGCCAGCAGCAGCGGCAGCATGGCCGAGCCCTCGGCGTAGTGCATCCACTCGATGTAGTGCCAATGATCGACGCTGTCGGGCTTCGGTTTCAGCCCTCCCTTGCCATAGGCGTCGATCAGGTATTCGACGATGGCGCCGGATTCGGCGATCACCCTGCCTCCGTCTTCGATCACGGGCGATTTGCCGAGCGGATGAACCTGTTTCAGCTCCGGCGGCGCGAATGGCACCGGACTCATTCGCTGGTATTTGACGATCTCATAGGGAACGTCTCCCAGCTCCTCCAGCAGCCACAGGATGCGCTGCGAACGCGAATTGTTCAGATGATGGACCTTCAGCATGTTTGCTTCCTGCCTATCGCGCGTCTCGCCACATCGGCCAGATCTTCGGCCCGCCCGGCACCTGCAATTCGCCGGTCAGCCTGAAGCCGAAGCTCTGATAGATGGGAATATTGGTGTCCTTGCTGGATTCCAGATAGCACGGCAGACGGGCCGCATCGACCGCCGAGAGACGGTCACGCATGATGACGCCGCCGTAGCCCTTGCCCTGGAATACCGGATCCGTGCCGATGGTCTGCAGATACCAGTGTGGCTCGTGCGGGTGGACCTTCTCCATCATGTTCATGGTGGAGAGCACGCGTCCGATATGGGCTCCAAAGGCCGAGATCATGGCCGGACCATTCGTGACATACGCCCACAAGGGCACGTCCCATTCGTCGGGCGGACGCCACAATGTGATCGATTCATAGTTCGCCGTCGTATAGCAGGCACCGTACGGCAGCCCGAGCCCGAACAGGATTCGCATGACGGTCTCAAGTTTTCGCAGCCGTTTCGAATCGTCGGGAATGAAATAGGAAAATACCGGATCGTCGTAGAAGGCGCGGGCAAGCGTCTGCGAAAGCGGCACGGAATCGGATCTGACGGCCGGCCGGACATTCGTGTCCGCAGCGCTCACCGGTTCAGCTCCCGCATCGCGCCGTCGAGGCCGCCGAGCGTGAGCGGGAACATGCGGCCGTTCATGATCTGCGAAATGAGGCCGATGGAGGGCGTGTAATCCCAGTGCTTCTGCGCCACAGGATTGAGCCAGACCACATGCTCGTAAATCTGCGTCACACGGTCGAGCCAGACCGCCCCCGCCTCCTCGTTCCAGTGTTCGACCGAGCCGCCCGGATAGGTAATCTCGTACGGGCTCATGGTCGCATCGCCGACGAACACGATCTTGTAGTCGTGCGGATATTTGTGCAGCACGTCCCAGGTCTGGATCTTCTCGCTGTGACGGCGCCGGTTGTCCTTCCACACGCTCTCATAGAGACAGTTGTGGAAATAAAAGAAGTCCATGTGCTTGAACTCGGTCTTGGCCGCGCTGAACAGCTCCTCGCAAAGCTTGATATGCGCGTCCATCGATCCGCCGATGTCGAAGAACAGAAGCACCTTCACCGTGTTGTGGCGTTCGGGCACGAGCTTGAGGTCGAGATAGCCCTTGTTCGCCGTATTCCTGATCGTGCCGGGCAGATCGAGCTCGGTCTCCGCGCCTTCGCGCGCCCATTTCCGCAACCGGCGCAGCGCCACCTTGATGTTGCGGATGCCGAGTTCGACTGAGTCGTCCAGGTTCTTGTATTCGCGCTTGTCCCACACCTTCACCGCGCGGCCGTGGCGCGACTTGTCCTGGCCGATGCGCACGCCCTCGGGGTTGTAACCGGAGTTTCCGAACGGCGAGGTGCCGCCGGAACCGATCATCTTCGATCCCCCTTCGTGGCGTTTCTTCTGCTCCTCGAGGCGCTGTTTCAGCGTCTCCATGAGCTTTTCCCAGCCGCCCAGTGCCTCGATCTGCTTCTTTTCCTCCTCTGTCAGGAATTTCTCGGTGAGCGCCTTCAGCCACTCCTCCTGTATCTGCGCGATCAGCGAGGCGTCCAGACCCTCCAGCCCCTTGAACACATGGCCGAACACGCGATCGAACTTGTCGAGGTTGCGCTCGTCTTTCACAAGCGCCGCACGCGAGAGATAGTAGAAATCGTCGACCTTCAGGTCGATGACGTCCTTCGAGAGCGCATCCATCAGTGCCAGATATTCCTTGAGCGTCACGGGAATGCGCGCCGCTCTCAGCTCGTCGAAGAACTGGAAAAACATGGCCGGTCTGTCTCAAAGGCTATCGCGAAAGTCTAGAGAATTTCCTGCCATTTCACTAGCGCCCGAGAAGCGGGCATGTCGGCGACGGGCACTGTCGGCTGCTACGGCAGCTTTTCGATTCCGAAGACTACGCCGCCGAGAAGCTGTTCGATCCGGGAATTCTCCGACCGGAAGGGCAGCACCAGTCCCTGCCAATTCAGATACTCCCGGCCCTCGATCCAAAAGCTCCCGGATCCCCAATTCGGTCCACCCTTGGAGACGATATCATTCCAGCGATCGAGCACTTCGTCCCGGAACGCGGGCGGGAATACCTCGGCGGTCGTCAATCCGGTCAAATCGCGTCCAACCGCGTCGGAAAATCCGGTACCGACGACGCGAAAGCGGAATTCCCTTGGATCTTCCAGCACGTCGAGTAGAAAGACCCATGGCAGCAGCTTGGGTATGGCGGCGGGATTGAAGTCCGCGCGGCGCGGAATGCCACCTTCGGGACTGATCGACAGCCAATGTGCATGAAGGGCGAGAAGACGCTTGTCGGTCTTGGGGCCGGGTTCCCAGACCGTCTTGATCGCGAGCTCGCTCATGCCTCGGCCAGCGCGTGCGGTGTGCAGCAAATTTCGGCGCGCGGTTCCCCGCTGGTCTTGCCAGCCCGCAGTACGCACCTGTTGCAGGGCTTGTTCATGGCATTTTTCTCCGACAATCGAAGCGCCGAACCCGTCCTCCCCGGCGTGAGACTAGCAGACCTGCGAGCCAAGCCAAATTGAGGGCGCGGGCAGCTGTGCCGAAGCAGTACCGCTAGTTGGCAACAGAAAATGTCCTGATCGCCTCGGCATAAGCCGAATTCAGGAACTCCTGCTCCAGCGCGCGATCGCGTGGGCTCGCATATTCCACCGTGACTTGCACGGCCCATTGACCAATGGCGCTCGCAGCGAACAGCACCCTATAGTGTAGGTCCCCAAGGTGCGAAGTTTCGTAGCTGCGCGTATACGCATTCACGGAAGCACTTCCGAGCCCAAGCCAGACCGTCTTTTCTCCGGCCATGCGGCCGCCCGTGCGTTCCTGTTCCTGAAACTCGGGAACGAGCGCCGCCTTCGGGTCGTAAGGTCCTGCAAGCGGATCGAGCATGATCGTTCCGTAGACGCCGTCGAGCGCCGAATAGGCGCAATAGTCCATCCCGGCTTGCGGATTGCGCTCCCCCACTGCGTCGCGCTGGAAATAGCCTATCTGCAGCGGGCAGTGAAAACCGGACGCGGCGTGAATCTTGGCTCCATTCGCTCCGTCGACGAACACATCGCCGCCCTGCGCCAACGCGGGAGACGCAAGCAGCAAAAGCCCGGTTGTCCATCGCACCGAAGTCAAATCAGTTCCTGCTCTCTCTGCGCGCGAGGAAGGCCAGCCGCTCGAACAGATGCACGTCCTGCTCGTTCTTGAGCAGGGCGCCGTGCAGGGGCGGGATGAGTCTGGTGGGGTCCTTCTCGCGCAGCGCCTCCGGCGGCACGTCCTCGTTCAGCAGGAGCTTCAGCCAGTCCAGCAGTTCGCTGGTCGACGGCTTTTTCTTGAGGCCGGGCACATCGCGGATCTGATAGAAGACATTCAGTGCCTCGCTCACGAGTTTCTGCTTGATGTCGGGGTAGTGCACGTCGACGATCTTTTGCATCGTCTCGCGGTCCGGGAACTTGATGTAGTGGAAGAAACAGCGGCGCAGAAAAGCGTCCGGCAATTCCTTCTCGTTGTTGGAAGTTATCATTACGATCGGCCGCTTCCGGGCCTTGATCGTCTCGCCCGTCTCGTAGACGAAGAATTCCATTCTATCGAGTTCGAGAAGCAGGTCGTTGGGAAATTCGATGTCGGCCTTGTCGATCTCGTCGATCAGCAGGACGGGACGCTGGTCCATCACGAACGCTTCCCAAAGCTTGCCTTGCTTGATGTAATTTTTTACGTCCTTGACCCGTTCGTCGCCCAGCTGGCTGTCGCGAAGGCGCGTAACGGCGTCATATTCGTAGAGACCTTGCTGGGCCTTGGTTGTCGACTTTACATGCCAGGTGATAAGCGGCGCCTCGAGCGCATTGGCGACTTCATAGGCGAGCTGTGTCTTGCCCGTGCCCGGCTCGCCCTTGATAAGGAGAGGCCGCTCCAGCGTGATGGAGGCGTTTACGGCGATGCGCAGATCGTCGGTGGCGACGTATCGATCCGTGCCTTGAAAGCGCTGAGAACCCATGAACCGTCCCTGTTGCGATGGCGATGGCGCAAACCTAGGGAGCGGCGCTGGCCTTCGCAAGCAGCCATCGCGTCGGGGATCGTTTCCGGCTAGTTTACGCAACGATCTGAGGGGGAATTCGCATGTCCTGGATCATCGTCGCCGGCGTTCTGGCCGCCGGCATCGCCGCCAACTTCACAGACTGGTATTTCATGGGTGTGCTCCATCACGACCGCTACCGCACCCACCCGGACACGTGGTGGCCGCGCGAGCGAAGCGACACCAGGCCGATCGTCTATTCTTCGGCGCTGTCCTTCATCACCGCTGCTGCCGTCGTCGCGCTTTGCGCCATGGCTGGGGTCGACGGAATCTGGAGCGGTATCAAGGTCGCCTTTATCGCCTGGCTCGCGGGTCCCTTCGTGCAGGTGGTTACGACGCAGATCTGGGTGCGCATGGACTGGCACGTAAGCGTCGCGCACGCGCTCGGCTACCTCGCCCGCTTTCTGATTGCAGGCATCGCTGCCGGAATAGTGCTGCCCATGACCTGAGGCGACGCCCTCTAAGGTTGCAAATACCAAGAAATCCATCACAAATGGCGTGAGGGGGGGCTGTTCCGCCATGACGGTTGCGCATGTCTATACTGTTGCCTTTCAGGGTATCGAGGCCCGGGAAGTCGATGTGCAGGTCCACATCGGTGAGGGCACCGGCGGACATTTCAATATCGTGGGGCTGGCCGACAAGGCGGTCGCGGAAAGCCGCGAACGCGTACGCGCCGCGCTTGCCGCCATCGGACTGGCGATGCCCTATCGCCGCACCACCGTCAATCTCGCGCCGGCCGATCTGCCAAAGGAAGGCAACCACTACGACCTACCGATCGCCCTCGGCCTTCTGGCTGCGATGGGCGTGCTGCCGGCGAGCGAGGCCGCCAATTACGTCGCAATGGGCGAGCTGTCGCTTGATGCCCAGATCACTGCCGTTTCCGGCGTGCTGCCGGCGGCCATCGCGGCCTCTGCGCAATCGCGAGGGTTGATCTGCCCTGCCGCCTGCGGACCCGAGGCGGCATGGGCGGGTGGGCTGGAGATAATTGCCGCGCCCTCGCTGATTGCGCTGGTCAATCACATGAAAGGCGCCCAGGTGTTGACCCCGCCGAGCGCAAAACTCGCGCAGGAGAGCGGCAACATTCCCGACCTGAAGGATGTCAAAGGCCAGGAAACGGCCAAGCGTGCGCTCGAAATCGCGGCGGCCGGCGGTCATAACCTGCTGATGATCGGCCCCCCGGGGGCAGGCAAATCGATGCTTGCGCAGCGCCTGCCCGGCCTTCTTCCGCCACTCGACGCCCGCGAGGCACTGGAAATATCCATGGTCCAATCTCTGGCGGGCGAGCTGAGGGGCGGTGCGATTTCGCGGCGCAGGCCCTTTCGCAATCCGCATCACTCCGCATCCATGGCGTCGCTCGTGGGGGGCGGGCTGAAGGTAAAGCCCGGAGAGGTGTCGCTCGCGCATCTGGGGGTGCTTTTCCTGGACGAGCTGCCGGAATTCCAGCGGGCGGTCCTCGATTCTCTGCGCCAGCCGATCGAGACGGGAGAAGCCGTCGTCGCAAGGGCCAACGCCCATGTGCGATACCCCGCCAGGTTTCAGCTCGTCGCAGCCATGAATCCGTGCCGGTGCGGCTACCTGAGCGAGCCGGCGCAGGCCTGCGGCCGAGCGCCCAGATGCGCGCAGGACTACCAGGCGCGCCTGTCAGGCCCCCTGCTCGACCGCATCGATATCCATGTCGAGGTTGCCGGCGTGTCGGCATCCGATCTCGCGCTCCCGCCGCCGGCGGAGGGCAGCAGTGACGTCGCCGCGCGCGTCGCTCGCGCCAGGGACATTCAGCGCGGCCGGTACAATGGTGGGGGCATCCGAACCAACGCGGAAGCGGAGGGTGAACTGCTCGATCGTGTTGCCACCCCGGATTCGGCGGGCGCAAGCCTCCTTGCCGAAGCGGCCGATGCGATGCGGCTCACCGCACGCGGCTATCATCGCGTGCTTCGGGTTGCACGAACGGTTGCCGATCTTGCCGGCGCGGACGGCGTCAGACGCGCGCATGTCGCGGAGGCGCTTTCCTATCGCCGGCTCTCCCATCTGAACTGAGGACGCGGAACCACTCCGCTTCTGCGTCGTTGAACACATGTGCCGCCCACAAAGCTGCACGCGACGGGGATTTGAATGCGCAATTTGACCGTTTTCGGAGTGGTTCTTGTGTTGCTCGGCGTCGGAGGGCTGCTCTTGGGCCACTTCACCTATACCCAGACCAAGCCGGTAGCCGATATCGGTCCGCTCCATGTCAACGCGGAGGAGGAGCATCGCGTCTCCATTCCGACCGTTGCAGGGATCGTCGTCGTGATCGCCGGCCTCGGGCTCGTCGCCTTCGGCCGGAGGCGGGCATAGAACCCGCTTTCCGGCTTTTCCTTCGCATGCGATTGTGGGTTCGACCGGACATTCCCGATCGAGAGACGGCATGCCGAAATTCGTCCTTCTGCTCCTAGCTGCGATACTCGTTTGTGCGGTCCCTGCCGGTGGCTCGTGCGCGGAGGTGACGGTTTTCGCCGCAGCGTCGCTGGGCGACGTACTCAGGCAGGCAGGCGATTCTTACAGCAAAAGATCCGGCGCGACGATTGCATATTCCTTTGCTGCGTCGTCCGTTCTCGCGCGCCAGATCGAGGCCTCCGGAGGCGCCGATGTTTTCATTTCCGCCGATCTGGACTGGATGGACTATCTCGATCGCAAGGGAATGGTAGACCGCGCCACACGGCGGAACCTGCTCGGCAACCATCTCGTTCTCATCGCGCCGGCCGGTTCCGGAACCTCTGTGCATATCCGGCGCAAATTCGACCTTTTGACCGTCCTGGCCGGGGGGAGGCTCGCGCTCGCCGATCCCCAAAGCGTTCCGGCCGGCAAATACGCCAGACAATCGCTCAACGCGCTGGGGGTCTGGAACTCCGTCGCCGGTCATCTTGTGCCGGGTGAAAACGTCCGTGCCGCACTTGCCTATGTGGCCCGCGGCGAAGCCCCGCTGGGCATCGTCTATGCCACCGACGCCAGGGCCGAGCCGAATGTGAGGGTCGTGGACACCTTCCCCGACAGCTCGCACGAGCCGATTGTCTATCCGGCAGCGGTCATTCGCGATGCGGGCCCCAGGGCCCGCGCCTTCCTGGATTTTCTCGGCGGCTCCGAGGCGGCGGAGATATTCGAAAAAGCGGGATTCGAAATCCCGGGCAGGGCGCGCCGCTAGCGGCCGCTTCCCCGTGGGCGGCTCAGTCCTGATCCATCTTGAGAGCGGCGATGAAGGCCTCCTGCGGAATGTCGACCTTGCCGAACTGGCGCATCTTCTTCTTGCCCTCCTTCTGCTTGTCGAGAAGCTTTCGCTTCCGGGTGATATCGCCGCCGTAGCACTTCGCCGTCACGTCCTTCCGCAATGCGCTGATCGTCTCCCGTGCGATCACCTTGCCGCCGATGGCGGCCTGGATGGGAATTTGGAACAGATGACGCGGGATCAGATCCTTCAACTTCTCGCACATCGCCCTACCGCGCGATTCCGAACGCTGCCTGTTCACGATCATGGACAGCGCGTCCACGGGCTCGCCGTTCACGAGGATGGACAGTTTCACGAGGTCGCCTTCGACGTATTCCTCGAGGTGGTAATCGAAGCTCGCATAGCCGCGCGAGACGGATTTCAGCCTGTCGTAGAAATCGAAAACCACTTCGTTGAGCGGGAGGCGATAGATCACCATCGCACGCGCGCCCGCGTAGGTAAGCTCGATCTGCTCCCCGCGGCGATCCTCACAGAGCTTCAGCACCGCGCCCAGGTGCTCGTCGGGAACGAGAATCGTGGCCTTGATCCACGGCTCCTCGATGAAGGCAATCTTCACGACGTCGGGCATGTCGGCAGGATTGTGCAGCTCGCGCATCGTGCCGTCTGTCATGTGGATGCGATAGATGACGCTCGGCGCAGTCGCAATGAGTTCGAGATTGAATTCGCGCTGCAGGCGCTCCTGCACGATTTCCAGATGGAGGAGACCGAGAAATCCGCATCGAAATCCGAAACCAAGCGCCGCGCTCGTTTCCATCTCGTAGGTAAAGCTCGCATCGTTCAAGTGCAGCTTTCCGAGTGCGCCGCGCAAATCCTCGAATTGCGCCGCGTCCACGGGAAACAGACCGCAGAACACGACCTGTTGCGCCGGCTTGAAGCCGGGAAGGGGGTCGGCCGTGCCTTTCTTCTCGTCGGTTATCGTGTCGCCCACCTGGGTGTCGGCGACCTGCTTTATCTGGGCGGTAATGAAGCCGACCTCTCCCGGGCCGAGGCTCTCCACGTTGACCTTTTTCGGCGTGAAGACACCGACCTGTTCGACCTGATAGACCGCGTCCGACGCCATCATGCGGATCTTCTGGCCCTTCCTCAGCGCGCCGTCGACGACGCGAACCAGAACGACCACGCCGAGATAGGAATCGTACCAGCTGTCCACCAGCAACGCCTTCAGTGGCGCCCCGGCGTCGCCCTTCGGCGGCGGAAGCCGGTGAACGATCGCCTCGAGAACCTCTTCGATATTGAGGCCGGTCTTCGCAGAGATCGGTATCGCCTCCGACGCGTCGATGCCGATCACGTCCTCGATTTGCCGGCGCACCCGATCGGGCTCGGCCGCAGGCAGGTCAACCTTGTTGAGCACCGGGACGATTTCGAGATGCGCGTCGATGGCCTGATAGACGTTGGCCAGCGTCTGGGCCTCGACCCCCTGGCTGGCGTCGACGACCAGCAGTGCCCCCTCGCAAGCCGCAAGACAGCGGCTCACCTCGTAGGCGAAGTCGACATGGCCCGGCGTGTCCATGAGATTGAGCGTGTAGGTTTCGGCATTCCTGGCCCTGTAGGAGAGGCGCACGGTCTGCGCCTTTATGGTTATGCCGCGTTCTCGCTCGATCTCCATGGAGTCGAGCACCTGATCCTTCATTTCGCGCGAGGTCAGCCCGCCCGTCGCCTGGATCAGGCGATCGGCGAGTGTGGACTTTCCATGGTCGATATGGGCGACGATGGAAAAATTGCGGATATTGGCCAGTTCGGTCATGGAGGGCGGGGGTATAGCGGTGGGAACAAAGCCCGTAAAGCCGCTTAGCCCCGCGCTTTTATCACCGCGTACAGCGGAACCAGGGCGGCCAGTTCCGCCAGCACCGACAGGCCCACGAGGAGGGAAAATGAAATATCGTACAGCGCGCCGAGCAACGCGCTGCCCGCAAACCAGGCAATCCCGAACACGGCAGAAAAGATTCCGTAGGCGCCTGCCCTGGCCCGGTCCGGAACGAGATGGGCGACGCCGGCGGCCAGAACCGAGTTTTCCGCGCCGAGCACGATTCCCCATAGAACGCCGCCCGCCATGGCCACCCATCCCGATCCCAGAAACGCAAGCGGCGCCACGGCCGCGGCTATGAGGATCGCAGGCATGAGGACAATAAAACCGTAGCGGTCGAAGAATCTCCCCATCGCAAGCGCGCCCGCGCCTGACCCTCCCATTGCAAGCGCATAGACAACGGGGATGGCGGGCTCCGAGACGACCTTGGCCTGCGCGAAATGGAAGGCCACCAGCGGCCAGTCCACGAAGCCGAATCCGATGAGCCCCGCGCATCCGGCATAAAGCCAGAACACGCGCGGAAGCCCGTCCGGCGCCGAACTGTCGGCTTGCCTGACCGGCACCCGTCCGGCCCAGGGAAAGCGCAAGGCGACGCCCGCCACGATCAGGATCGTCAAAAGTGCCGGCACGCCAAGCCAGAGAAAGGCTGTCGTGTACTGGCCATGGCGGGCGAGAACCAGTGCGGTGATGAGCGGGCCGGCGAGTGCGCCGGTCTGATCGAGCGCCTCATGCAGACCGAAGGCCCATCCCTGGCCGATCTGTTCGCCCGCGCGCGACATCATCGTATTGGCGGCGGGATTTCGAAGGGCCTTGCCCGCCCGTTCCAGAATGATCAGCGCGGCTGCGGCCTGCCAGCTTCCGGCAAGCGCCACCGCGGGCACGGCAGCCATTTGCAGGACATAGCCGGCCAGGGCGATCGCCCAATACGCATGGGTCCGTTCGGCCAGCCGGCCGGAGCCCAGGCGCAGAACATATCCGAACAGCTCTCCGGCCCCTGCGATAACCCCAACCGCCGTCCCGCTCGCCCCGAGCGTCCCGAGGAACGGCCCCGTAATACCTCGCATGCCCTCGTAGGCCATGTCGGCGAAGAGGCTGACGATTCCGAAGGCGACGATGAAGGCGAGCGCGGATTTCTTGTCGAAGGTGTCAGGCATGACGGTATGATCGGTTCCAATGGCGAGACGCTACAAGAAACCGGCCGCCGCGCAAGACGCGTTGGCGGAACTGTGGCCCGGCCAATCGGTCGAGTTGCTCAAGGCGCTGCACATCCTGACTCGCGATGGCGCGCTGAATGCCGACTCGCGCCGCAAGCTCAAGCAGGTGCTCCATCTGGCAAATCTCATCCGGCCTGCGCTCGACCGGGTTTTCGAGGAGAAATCCGATCCCGTGCTTGCCGATCTCGGCGCCGGCAAATCCTATCTGGGGTTCGTTCTCTACGATCTCTTTTTTGCGAAAAGGGATCGAGGTGCCGTCTATGCAATCGAGCCGCGTTCCGATCTGATTGCGACCGCGCGCAAGATCGCACGGGATAGCGGCTTCACGCGGATGCATTTTGTGGAGAGCGCAATTCGCGATGCACGGCTGCCGGGTGTAAAAGTCGATATCGTTACGGCGCTGCATGCCTGCGACAGGGCGACGGACGAGGCGATTGTGTTTGCGCTGGCGCAGGACGCGAAATTCGTTGCGCTGGTGCCGTGCTGTCAGGCGGAGCTGGCGAACGATCTCGAGGGCTCGAAAAAACCGGAACGGCAGCTCTGGCGCCATCCGATCCAGCGACGCGAATTCGGCGCGCATCTGACGAACGTCATGCGTGGCCTGTTTCTCGAAGCGCATGGCTACAGGGTTCGTGTAACCGAGCTCACGGGGCTGGAGCATTCGCTCAAGAACGAGTTCATTCTTGCCGAACGCCATCAGCGTGCAAGCTCTGCCGCGAGGTCGGAGTACGAGAGACTCGTTCTGCAATTCGGCGTGTCGCCGAAACTGCTGAGGTTCGCCGGCTAGACGAGATGCAGGCGCGGCGACCGGTCTGCATCCGGCTGGGGTTCCAGTTCTCCCCGCTCGAAGGCTTCGCTCCACGCACGGAAGGACGCCGGATCGCCGCCGCGAGCATGGAAATATAGTCGCTGCGCCAGCGCCCGCGCGGGTGCGGTCATCAGCATCGCATTGATCAGCATGTTCGGCGGGGCCAGGTCGAGTGCGTGCCGCAATGCCTTCTTCAGCCTGTATCTTGGCGCCTCGCACGCCAGTAGCGCCGCGGGGTGCGGCCCGCGGTCGCCGAGCCAGCCGGAGACAAGCTGCGCCGCGCGACGCCCGAACTGAAGGGCGGTATGGATTCCGCCGCCCGTGAGCGGCGATACCATGCCTGCGGCGTCTCCGATCAGAAGCACGCGCCCGCGCCCGAGGCGCGGCAGTACGCCGCCGGTCGGGATCAGGCCGCTGCGCCTGGCGACGACGCGGATTTCCCGCAGATCGCAAAGCGTGCGCATTCTCCTGAGCAATGCGGCAAGGTCCGGTTTCGACGGCCGGGATGCAGCGACGCCGATCTGCGTGTGATTCACGCCGGGAATGGCCCAGGCGATATAGCCGGGAGCGATCCGGCTGTCGGCAAAGCAGTGAAGGAAGCGCGCGTCAATGGCGAGCGGCTCGCATTCGATCTCGATGCCGGCGAGAAAACGTCTGTTGCGCGGCAGCCCGAAGATTTCCGCCACACGGCTTCTGGCCCCGTCCGCGCCGACGAGAAATTGCGCATGCAGCCTGAGGTCGGGAAGAGAGATGCCCCGTTCGTATTCGACCGCCCCGGCGAACCTGCGCCCATAGAGCAGAGTTGCGCCGGCGCGCTCCGCCTCATTGGCCATCCAGCGCAGGACCCCCGGCGTGTCCGTAGCCTGGAAGAAATAGCCCGGAGCGGACAACTCGACGCTGCGGTCGTCCGGTGCGTAGAGCTTTACGCCGCGCACCTTGCGCATGAGCGAGGCGGGCAGGTCGCAGTCGTCGAACGCCTCTTTCACGACGATGCCGGTCGTGCGCACATGCGCCCCCGGCTCCGACTTGGAATCGACGACCGCGGTCTTCAAGCCGCGTAGCGCAGCGGTTCGCGCGCAGGCAAGGCCCGCGAAACTCCCGCCGACAATGACGAGGTCGAACTTCCGGATCATGGGGCCCTCCCATCCAGCAGGGCGAAGTCTCGGCCGGCCGGATGGCGGGATTGTGACGCTATTTCGCCCGCGAAAGAACGGTGCGTGCGAAGGCCTCGGTTTTTCCGGCCGGTGTCACATTGTCCATGTCCATGGACCAGCTTCCCTTTTCGGGGTGCCAGGTGAAGGTGGTGTGAAAGGTGCCGGCGTCGTCGCGATTGTGAAAAACGAAGGCGAGGCGGTTGCCGTCGGGTTTGGCATAGCCGAGCGATTGCGTGGAAATGCTCCCGTAGTCGTCCAGCCACACGCAGTCGTAGATTTTCTTCCCGGCGTCCCAACCGATATAGACGGTGGCTTGGTAGATGGGGGACCCGTCCTTGTTTTTCTCGCGGGAGACCTCATCGAGCTTCAGGTATTGGTGGGCGAGTACCCATTCGGCGCCGATATCGTGTGTGACGGCGCCCTTGTCCATCTGTCCGGTCAGCACCCAATGACCGGCCAGATGATCGACCAGCGGGTCGTGGAACGTCGCCTGCTGGGCAATTGCCGGCGTGGCTGCCAGCAATGCCAAGAGCCCAATGCAGTGTTTCATGAGCGCAATATACCTCCCGTGGCTTTGATCACCGCGGCCACGATTCCTTTCGCGACCGCTTCGATTTCCGTGTCCGTGAGGGTCCGGTCCTTCGGCGCGAGGCGCACGGAAATGGCGAGCGACTTCTTTCCTTCCGGCACGCCCTTGCCCTCGTAAAGGTCGAATACATCGATGCGCTCGATAAGCGCGCGATCGACGCTCTTTGCCGCCTTGAGCACGTCATCGGCGGCAACCTTCGCGTCGACGACAAAGGCGAAATCGCGCTCCACCGCCGGATACGGAGAGGGTGCGAAGGCGGCCCGCGACTTGCCCTTCGACTTCGGCTCCGGGATGGCATCGAGGAACACTTCAAAGGCCGAGGCCGGCCCTCTGATGTCGAACGCCTCCAGGATCGAAGGATGCAGCTCGCCGAACCGGCCGAGAATCTTCGGCCCCAGCGCGAGCGTTCCCGAGCGGCCCGGATGATACCACGAAGCCGCGCCTGCCTTCACCGGCGCGGTCATGGGCGAGCCCATTGCGCCTTCCACGGCGGCGAGCATGTCGGCCTTGGCATCGAAGGCGTCGGCGGCGTGGGCCGACTTGGTCCAGCTGCGCGCTCCGGCGCCCGTGCGCAGCCCGGCAGCGACATTTGCCTGGGCCCCCGGGGCGCCGCTTTCGAATTGCGCGCCGATCTCGAACAGCATCAGGTCGTGGAATCCCCGCGCCTGGTTGCGTTGCGCGGCCGCCAGCAACGACGGTAGCACACTCGGCCGCATGGCATCGAGATCGGAAGCGATCGGGTTTTCGAGCTGGCGCGCTTCGTCGCCGCCTCCGAAGAGTCTGGCATGCGCGCGCGGAACGAAGGTGAAGTTGACGGTCTCGTTGAAGCCCCGGCTCGCAAGGATTCTGCGCACCAGCCGCGTGCGGCGCTGGGAAGCCGTCAGCGCCGGCCTCGCGACGGCTTCGGCTCGCGTCATGGGCGCGGACGGAACCTTGTCGAGGCCGTGGATGCGCACAATCTCTTCGACAATGTCCGCTTCGCCTTCGATATCCCAGCGCCAGGACGGCGGCGAAACGGCGAGGCGGGTACCCTCCCTTACCGCAAAGCCGAGACTGCCCAGAATTCGCGAAATCTCCGGCCGCGACACTTCCACTCCGCCGAGCGCCTTCACTGCGGAAGGGTGGAATGCGATCTCGCGCTTCCATTCCGGCGGCTGCCCCGCGACGACGATCTCCGACGGCTCCCCGCCGCACCATTCGACGATGAGCCGCGTGGCCAGTTCCAGTCCCGGCACCACGAATTCGGGATCGACACCGCGCTCGAAGCGGTAGCGCGCGTCGGAGAGGATCCCGAGCTTGCGGCCCGTGGCGGCGGTGCGTGCCGGATCGAAGAAAGCCGATTCGACGAACACATTCGTCGTGAATTCTGTGCAGCCGGTCTCTTCGCCGCCCATCACGCCGGCAATTCCACGCGCACCGGCATCGTCGGCTATGACCGTCATTCCCGAGTCGAGCGTGTAAGTCTTGCCGTCGAGCGCCAGCAGGGTTTCGCCGTCCTTGGCAAGACGCGCGCGGACTTTTCCATTGAGCTTGTCCGCGTCGAACACGTGGAGCGGCCGGCCGCGATCGTGGCTGACGAGATTGGTAACATCGACGAGCGCGGAAATGGGACGCAAGCCTATGGCCTTGAGCCGGTCCTGGACCCACTGCGGCGAGGGCCCGTTTTTCACATTGCGGATGAAGCGGCCGGCGAACAGAGGGCACGCCGAGGCGGTATCGGGCGCGAAGTCGAGCGCGACCTTGACCGGGCTTTCGAATGTTCCGGCCACGGGCTCGATCGAGCCGTCCTTGAGCGTGCCCAGTCCGGCCGCGGCTAGGTCTCGGGCGATGCCAAACACGCTGGCAGCGTCGCCGCGGTTGGGCGTGATCGCCACGTCGATCACGGGATCGGTCAGGCCCAGCGCCTGCGCCGCCGGAGCGCCGACTTCGGCATCGGCTGCGAGCTCGATGATGCCCGTGTGATCCTCCCCCAGCATCAGTTCGCGGGCCGAGCACAGCATTCCGCGCGATTCGATTCCGCGGATCGTTCCGATCTTGAGCGCCTCGCCGCTCGCTGGAATGACGACTCCGGGACGGGCGAAAACGGCCTTCATGCCGGTATGGGCGTTCGGGGCGCCGCACACGACCTGGATGGGCGGGCCGCTGCCCGCGTCCACCATGCAGAGCTTCAGCTTGTCGGCGTTGGGATGCTTCTCCGCAGAGATCACATGGGCGATGACAAAATCCTTCAGCCTTGCGCCGGCATCCTCGATCGACTCGACCTCGAGACCGATCGAGGTGAGCGTTTCGGCGACCAACGCGGCGCCGGCATCGGTGTCGAGATGGTCCCTGAGCCAGGAAAGCGAGAACTTCATCGGCTCAGCCCCCCGTCCAGGGTGGGAACGTCGAGCGCCGCGAAGCCGAAGTGCTTCAGCCACCTGAGATCGGACTCGAAGAATGGCCGTATGTCGGGAATGCCGTATTTCAGCATGGCGAGCCTGTCGAGGCCGCCGCCGAAGGCGAAGCCCGAATATTTTTCCGGGTCGATGCCACACATCGACAGCACGCGCGGATGGACCATGCCCGAGCCTGCGAGCTCCAGCCAGTCGTTGCCCGTGCCGAAGACGATCTTTCCCGGAACCGAACGGTCGCAGCGCAGATCCCATTCCACGCTCGGCTCGGTGAATGGAAAATAGCTTGGGCGCGCGCGCAGCTCGACACGGTTCACTTCGAAGAAGGCCTTGTAGAATTCCTCGAGTACCCATTTCAAATGACCGAGGCTGACGCCCTCATCGACCACGAGTCCTTCGTATTGGTGGAACATCGGCGAATGCGTGGCATCCGAATCGACGCGATAGGTGCGGCCCGGCGCGACGATGCGGATGGGCGGCTGCTGCTTGAGCATGGTGCGCACCTGAACCGGCGAGGTATGCGTGCGCAGCACGTGCCGCGAGCCGTCCGCTTGAGGCGCCACATAGAACGTGTCGTGCATCTGTCGCGCGGGATGATCGGGCGGAATGTTCAGCTTGGTGAAATTGTAGTCGTCGAACTCGATGTCCGGACCCTCGGCGACGGCGAAACCGAGATCGGCGAAGATTGCCGTCACTTCGTCCAGGACCTGGCTCACCGGATGGATCGTACCTTGCGGTTCGGGACGCGGCGGCAGCGTCACATCGATCCGCTCGCCGGCGAGGCGTGCGTTCAAGGCAGCCGCCTGAATCTCGGATTTGCGTGCCGCGATCGCCTCGCCTATCCGGTCGCGCAGCGTATTGAAGAGCGGACCGTTCACCTTGCGCTCTTCCGGAGACATGCCGCCCAGGGATTTCAGAAGGTCGCTGACAGAACCTTTCTTGCCAAGGGCGGCGACACGCACGGATTCGAGCGCAGCGTCGTCGGAAGCCTCCGCAATCGCTGAAAGTATGTTTCGTTCAAGTGCGTCGATCATGCTCATCTGCATACCATCAAATCACCTCCCGACTTGCGGGAGGCCGGCGCGGATAGCGCATGCGCACTGCGCGCCGGGTAGGGGCGAATGGCGGATGAGGTAGCAGAACGCAGATTCGATGTCGCCATGCCTCCCACCCCGATCCATCTTGCTTCCGCTCGATGGATCGGCCTCCCCGCATCGGGAGGCGGAAGGCAAGGACGGCGCTTACGCCTTGGCCTGATCCACCAGGGCCTTGAAGGCCGCGGGCTCGTGGATGGCGAGATCGGAGAGGACCTTGCGGTCGACCTCGATGCCCGCCTTCGCGAGCCCGCTGATAAATCGGCTATAGGTCAGGCCATGCTCGCGGCAGCCGGCGTTGATGCGCTGGATCCAGAGCGCGCGGAAATTGCGTTTCTTTTCCTTGCGGCCGATATAGTTGTGCTGCAGCGCGCGATCGGCGGCGGCATTGGCCGTGGTGATGTTGTTCTTGCGGCGGCCGTAGAAGCCCTTGGTCTGCTTCAGGACCCTCTTGCGGCGGGCGCGGCTCGGTACGGCGCGGGGTGCTCTCGACATGCTGCCCCCCTCTAAGCGTACGGCATCCAGCGCTCGATGCGCCGGGTTTCCGAACCGGAGAGATTGTCCCTCAATTCCTTGCGGGTGCGCTTGGACTTGGAGATCAGGCGGTGGCGCTTATAGGCCGCACCCGTCTTGATCTTTCCGTTCGCGGTAAATTTGAAGCGCTTTTTGGCGCCCGATTTGGTCTTCATCTTGGGCATTTTGGTCTCCTTGGGCGCCAGGCCCGGCTGTCCATTTTGGACCGCCACGGCATGCCCTTACGCCGGTCGGCCCGAAAGAGCGGGCGTTCTAGAGGAAAGGGAGGCGAAAATGCAAGCTCCGTCAGCACGAAGGCGGGTGGCCTTAAACGGCCTTCTCCTCCTTGTCGAGGCCGTCGGGGAGATCGACGACCCCAAAATCCTTCGAATGCGTGCCGCTTTCGGCAACGCTGAATCCTTCCGCCGATAGCCCCCGCTTGAGCAGTTCGCGCACTGCAGCGGCGCGGCTGGGCATCCGGACGCGGAACCGCCAAGTGTCCACCGC
>DASZQP010000047.1:0-14153 GCA_035549575.1 Rhizomicrobium sp. | reverse complement strand
CCGGCCGTCAGCGCTTCGCCACCACGAACAGGCGCCGGAACGGGAACAGCGTCCTGCCCGTGGGGCGCACGGGATAGGCGCGTGCCAGCCGCGCCCTGTAGGCGGCGACGAAGCCTTCGCGCTCCCCGCCTTCGAGGGCGTTCACGAAGGGACGAAGGCCCGTGCCGCTCACCCAGCGAAAGACGGGATCGTCTCCGCCGAGCACCTGGAGATATTCGCTTTCCCAGATGTCGAGCGAGGAGGCATGAGGCTCGAGCATGTCGTAATAGCCCCGCGCGGTGCCGGGGACGATGTTGCGCACGCCGCGCAGCTTCGCCGCCCACGGCCCTTCGGCGGCGACCTCGCGCATCAGCCGGTGCGAGGGTTCGTCGAAATTGGCCGGCACCTGGAACGCGAGCACACCGCCGGGCTCCAGATAGGAGACGAGCCGGGGCAGAAGGGAATCCTGATCCGGAATCCACTGGATCGTCGCATTGGTGAAGATCACGTCGTAACGGTGCTTGGGCGACCAGCTCGGAATGTCGCCCGCGTGCCAGATCGCGGCGATGCCGGAGCGCCGCGCCTGATCGAGCATCGGCTCGGAGGAATCGAGGCCCTCGAGCTTGGCCTTCGGCCAGCGCCTCGCCAGCAGCGCGGTCGAATTGCCCGGGCCGCAGCCCAGATCGATGACATGCGCCGGATTGCGGTGATTGACGCGCGCCAGCAGCTCGGCGGCCGGCCGCGTGCGCTCGTCCTCGAAGTCCAGATAGATTCTCGGATCCCATGCCATCGTCAGCTCCCCTCGCGGTCCGGAATGCCGATGCGGAAACGGGTGCCCTCCGGGCCGCTCTCGATCAGGACCATCTCCCCGCCGTGCAGCCGCGCAAGATCGCGCGCGATCGCAAGGCCGAGGCCCGATCCGCCGGCGCGCGCCGCCGTGGCGAAGGGCTGGAACAGCTTGGAGCGCAACGCCGCCGGAATGCCCGGCCCGTTGTCGGCGATCTCGATGGTCACCATGCGTCCGCTGCGTGCGGCGGAAACCTCGATGCGCGCGTCGCCCCGGCCCGCCAGCGCCTCGACCGCGTTGCGCAGCAGGTTGAGCACCATGCGATAGAGCTGCTCGGAATCGGCGTCGATCCTGATGTCGGCGGCGACGGCGTTGACGAAATCGATCCGCTGCGCGGCGGGCCGCGTCTCGATCGCCGCCTCGCCGACTTCCTCCACGAGCGGCCGCAGCGCGAGCAGCCTGCGCGACGGCGCGTGTTCCTCGGCCCGGCCGTAGCGCAGCGTCTGCGTCGCCAGCGCGACCGCGCGGTCGAGCGAGGCGACAAGGCGCGGCGAGAGGTTCTTGACGACGGGATCGTCGATATCGGCGAGCCGGTCGGAGGCGAGCTTGGCGCTGGCCAGGATGTTGCGCAGATCGTGCTGGATGCGCGCGACCGCGGCGCCGAGGGCGGCGAGCCGCGTCTTCTGCTGCAGCGAGCCGTAGAGGTCGCGCTGCATCGAGGCGAGCTCGCGCTCCGCCAGCCCGATCTCGTCGCGCCGCGAGGACGCCGAGACGATGCGGCTGGAATCCTCCGGATTGTCGCGGAAGCGCACCATCGCCTCGGTGATCCTCTCCATCGGGCGGACGAAGACGAAGAACAGGCTCGCGAACACGAGGCAGGCCGCGAGCGCGGATACGAAGAAGCCCGTCTCCAGCACGCGCAGGGCATAGGCGCCGAGCGCGCGCCGGATCGGGCCCTCGTCGAGGATGATGCCCAGCGACCGCGCATGGGGAATCCGCGTGGGCGCGACGACGTGAAGCGTGCGGTCCCCGCGATGGAGCAGGCAGGAGACGGCCTCCACCATGTCCGTCCATATTCCCGTCCGGTTGAGGTCGATCGTGGCCTGGATCTTCCGCGGCTCGTTGTTCACCTGGAAATAGAAGCGGCGGTCGGTCAGGGTGAGCAGCACCGCCTCCGCCCCCGCGCGCTTGATGATCTCGCTGCGCAGGGAGGGCGGCAGCTTGTCGCTCTCCGGAAGGGTGAAGGGCATCACCGCGAGCTCGGCCGATACCACGTGATTGCCGAGAAGTTCCCGGTAGTACCGTCCCACCGTGGGCAGGAAAATGAGGACCTGGCCCAGCATCACGTAGAAGATGGTGAGCAGCAGCAGCCGGCCCGACAAGCTGTGGGCGGCGAGCTTCCAGCCCTCGCTCAATCCTGCGCGGATGCGGCCAAACATGCACTTTTAGAGCATGAAGGCGGTAAAATCCCAAGATATGGGCGGATTTGCGCCCCCCGCCTCAGATTGACAGGCACAGGCCCAGTGCTTAGAAACCGCCCTCTTTTCGAGAGTCCGGAGCAGCCGCCATGAAGCGCCCCTATCAGCCGAGCAAGATCGTGCGCAAGCGCCGCCACGGTTTCCGTTCGCGCATGGCGACGGCCGGCGGCCGCAAGGTTCTGGCGCGCCGGCGCGCCCATGGCCGCAAGAAACTGTCGGCCTGAGCCTTCCGGGCCCCGGCCGGGGCATTCGATGGAACGCCTGAAGAAGCGCGCCGATTTCCTGAGAGCCGCCCGCGGCATCCGCCGCGTCACGCCCTCGCTGACGCTCGAGGTTTGCGGATCGCCAGCCGCGGGCGCTGCGGGCCCGCGCGTCGGCTACACCGCGAGCCGGAAGATCGGGGGAGCGGTGGAGCGCAACCGCGCCAAGCGCAGGCTGCGCGCGGCGGCCCGCGAGGTGCTTGCCCTTTCGGGACTGCCCGGCAACGACTATGTTCTGGTCGCGCGGCCCGGCACACTGACGCGGCCTTTCGAAAGCCTGCGCGAAGACCTTGCGGCGGCTCTCGCGGCCGCCCATCTGAAGCTTTGCGGCGCAAAGGAAGGTTCGTGAGTTCAAGCCCTGCCGACCGGATGGAACGCGCGGCGATCGCGATCGCGGTGGCGCCGATCCGATTCTACCGCAGCTTCGTCTCGCCGCTGTTTCCGCCGGTTTGCCGCTTCGAGCCGACCTGTTCCGAATATGCGGTCGATGCGATCCGCCGGCACGGCGTGGCAAGGGGCGCGATGCTCGCCGCCAGGCGGCTGTCGCGCTGTCACCCGATAGAATGGCTCGGCGGCTCGTCGGGTATCGATCCCGTTCCGCCCAAATAGGTTTCCATGAACGAAAATCGAAATCTCATCCTGGCCATGGTGCTGTCGCTCGCCGTCTATCTCGGCTGGTCCTACTTCGTGACCGGGCCGCAGATGAAGGCGGAACAGGCCAAGCAGACGCACACCGCGCAGCAGGCGAAAAAGGCTGCGCCCGGTGCGCCCGGAGCGGGCCAGGCGAACGCGCCGGCAAAGCCGCTTTCGCGCGCGGAGGCGCTCGCGCGCGGCGGCGCGCGCATCAGGATCGACACGCCGTCGGTCGACGGCTCGCTCCTGCTCAGGGGCGGGCGTCTCGACGACCTCAAGCTCAAGAACTACCGCGAGACCGTCGATCCGCACAGCCCGGAGATCGTTCTCTTCTCCCCGGAGCGCAGCGCCTATCCCTACTACGCGCAGTTCGGGTTCGTCTCCGGCACGAAGACGCCCGTCCCCGATGCCGCAACGCCCTGGAAGCAGGCCGGCAGCGGCGCGCTGACCCCCGGACATCCCGTCACGCTCACCTGGAACAACGGCCAGGGACTCGTGTTCACGCGCAAGATCGCGGTCGACGACAAGTTCATGTTCACGGTCACCGACAGCGTGACCAACGAGTCGAAGACGAAGGCGACGCTCTATCCCTACGCCTATGTCGCGCGCGACGGCGTTCCGCAGACGCAGCATTTCTGGGTGCTGCACGAAGGCTTCGTCGGCGTGGGCGACGGGAGCCTCAAGGATCCGTCCTACGACGATTTCAAGGACCAGAACGCCCCGCCGCAGACCTTCACCTCCACCGGCGGATGGCTCGGCATAACCGACAAGTACTGGATGGCGGCCGTCATCCCGCCCCAGACCGAGGCCATGGATGCGGGCTATCGGGCGACGCCGTACCGCGGCGGCGCGAAGTCCTACCAGGCCGACTACCGGCTCGCGGCACGCAATGTCGGGCCGGGCGCGACGGCATCGGTCACGCACCATCTCTTTGCCGGCGCGAAGGTGTTCGACACCATCCGCACCTACGAGCACGGCATGAACATCCAGCGCTTCGACCTGGCGATCGACTGGGGCTGGTTCATCATCATCACCCAGCCGCTGTTCTGGCTGCTCGACCAGCTGTTCCGCTATCTCGGCAATTTCGGGCTCGCGATCCTCGCCCTCACCGTGATCGTGAAGACGGTCTTCTTCCCCATCGCCAATGCGCAGTACAAGTCGATGGGCAAGATGAAGAAGGTCCAGCCCGAGATGGAGCGCATCAAGCAGCTCTTCAAGGACGACCTGCAGAAGCAGCAGCAGGCGATGATGGAACTGTACCGGCGCGAAAAGGTGAATCCGGTCGCCGGCTGCCTTCCGATGCTGCTGATCATCCCGGTGTTCTTCTCGCTCTACAAGGTGATCTTCGTCACCATCGAGGCGCGGCACGCTCCGTTCTACGGCTGGATTCACGACCTCTCCGCGCCGGATCCGACCTCGATCATCAACCTGTTCGGGCTTCTTCCCTTCGACCCGCACGCCTATCTGCCGGCGTTTCTCGGATTCCTTTCCATCGGCATCTGGCCGGTGCTGATGGGTTTCACCCAATGGCTCCAGACCAAGATGAATCCGGCTCCGGCCGATCCGGTCCAGGCGCAGATGTTCGCCTACATGCCGCTCATCTTCACCTTCATGTTCGCGACCTTCCCGTCGGGCCTGGTGATCTACTACACCTGGAACAACCTGCTCTCCGTGGCGCAGCAATACGGGATGATGCGGCGGCAGGGCGTCGAAGTGCACCTGTTCGAAAATCTCAGGCTCAGGAAGCTGTTCGGCGGCGGCACCAAGGCGGTCGCGGCGCCGAAGGAATGACGGGCGGGCGGGACGAGTCGGAGGCCGCGCGAAAGCTGTTCGCGGGACCCTGCGATTTCGTCTGGGCGGCGACGTCGGTGGACAATCTTCCGCCGCCGGGCCTGCCGGAAGTCGCTTTCGTCGGGCGCTCCAACGCGGGCAAATCGAGTCTCATCAACGCGCTCACGGGAAGGAAAACGCTGGCGCGAGTCTCCCACACGCCGGGACGCACGCGGCAGATCAACTTCTTCGATCTGGGCGGCAGGCTCCTGCTCGCCGATCTTCCGGGCTACGGCTACGCCAAGGCGTCGCGCGCACTCGCCGAGGAATGGCAGTCGCTGATCTTCGCCTACCTGCGCGGGCGTGCGCCGCTGCGGCGCGTCGCGCTGCTCGTCGATTCGCGCAGGGGCGCGATGGAGATCGACCGCGAGGCGATGAAGCTCCTCGATTCGGCCGCCGTCTCCTATGCGCTGGTGCTGACCAAGATCGACGAACTGTCGAAGGACGAGGATGCGGCGGCCCGCGCGCAGGCCCGGGAAGAGTCGCGCCGTCACACCGCCGCCTACCCGGAGATTTTCGCGACCTCGGCGAGGAAGGGCCTGGGCCTCGATGCGCTGAAGGTCCATCTGGCCGCGCTGGCTGCATGATCGCCTTTGGGCTATAAGACGCGCGGACACGGGGACCATGGCGCTACAGGACGATATCAGTCAGGACCGGAACATGCGCGTGATGGCGCGCTGGCGTTCCACGGCGCGCGTGCTCGTGGAGGCACTGCCGTACATCCTGCACTACGACAGCAAGACGGTGGTGGTGAAATACGGCGGCAACGCCATGGTCGAGGGCGTGACGGAGGACTTCGCCCAGGACATCGTGCTGATGAAGCAGACCGGCATCGAGCCGGTCGTGGTTCACGGCGGCGGGCCGCAGATCGGCGAAATGCTGCGGCGCCTGTCGATCAACTCCTCCTTCATCGACGGGCTGCGGGTCACGGACGGCGCCGCGATCGACGTCGTGGAGATGGTTCTCACCGGCTCGATCAACAAGCAGATCGTGAGCGGCATCAACGCGGCGGGCGGCCGCGCCGTCGGCATTTCGGGCAAGGACGGCAACCTCATTCTGGCCAGGAAGCTCGAGCGCATGAAGCTCGATGCCGCCACGCTGGAGAACAAGCCGGTCGATCTCGGGTTCGTCGGCGTTCCGGAGAAGATCTCGCCGGAAGTCCTCCGCCGCATCATGCAGTCCGACCTCATTCCGGTCATTGCGCCCATCGGCGTGGGGCGCAAGGGAGAGACCTTCAACATCAATGCCGACACCGTCTCCGGCGCGGTCGCGAGCGCCATGCAGGCGGAGCGGCTCATCCTGCTCACCGATGTGGAAGGCGTGCTGGATCAGGACCGCAAGCTGATCCCGAAGCTCACCGTCGCCGAGGCCCGCAGGCTGATCGAGAACGGCACCATCCGCGGCGGCATGATTCCCAAGATCGAAACCGCGATCGAGGCGGTCGAGTCCGGCGTCAAGGCCGCCGTCATTCTCGATGGCCGCATCCCCCATGTCGTCCTGCTCGAACTGTTCACCGAGCACGGCGCAGGAACGCTGATAACCGCCGAATGAGCCTTTCGAGCCTGATTGCCGGGACAACCCTATGCGCGCTCGCGTGCATGGTTGCAACTTCCGCAGGTGCCGGCCTGAGGCTTTGCAACCGGACGAGCTACATCCTCTATGCCGCCACCGCCGTCGTGCAGGAAAGCCAGGCGGCCATGCAGGGCTGGACGAGGCTGATCCCGGGAACATGCCAGGACGCGCTCGCGGGCGCGCTCCTGCCGCGCGCGGGCTACTATGTCTATGCGCGCTCGTCCTTCGGTCATTCGGGCCCGACTCGCGCCTGGGGCGGGGACCAGCCGCTCTGCGTGAAGGACGGCCCGTTCTCGCTGAAGACGCCGCTCGGGGTTTCGCACTGCCCGTCCGACGACACCTTCACCCTGCCCTTCGCGCGCATCGACACGCGCCGCAGGAAGGCCTGGGCCATGACCTTCGACGACAATCCGCCGTTCAGGACCATGGCCGATGCCGCGAAGGCGGGGCTGAAGCGGCTGTTGCGCGACCAGGGCGCGAAAGTCGGCGCGCTCGACGCCCGCCCCGACAAGGCGGCCGAGAGCGCCATGGCCGCGTTCCGCAGGCGGCTGAACATGGCGCCGGGGGCGACCGCGGCCAACCTGTTCGACGCGCTGGAGACCGAGGCGCTCAAGACCAGCGCGCCGCTCGGATATTCGGTGTGCAACGACACCGCGAAGCCCATCTGGGTCGCGCTGGGGTTCAAAAGCGCGGGCAAATGGGTCACGCGCGGATGGTGGAAGATCGCCGCATCGGGCTGCGCCAAGGCCCTGGCCGAGCCGCTCGCGACGGACAGCGTCTTCATCCTCGCGCAGACGCCGGGCGGCGTTCCCATCGTCTATGGGAAGGAAAAGTTCTGCACCACCAATGTCGAATTCGACATCCAGAACCGCGGCAACTGCAAGGCGCGCGGACTGGTCGAAGCGGGATTTGCACAGACCCGCGTGAAGGGCGTCGAGGGCTACACCGCCCATGTGAGCGAAAACGGACTGGTCATGATGCCGAAGCGCTATTCGGCGACGCCGAAATAGCCCAGATGCCAGCGCATCTCGTCCTCGGTCAGGGGAAAGAGCGTGCCGTTGCGCGCCGGCAAGAGCTCGTCCGCCGGCAGCTTCATGATGAAGCGCTGGATCTTGAACGCGGACCGCATGCTCAGCCCCGAGCGCCAGACGAGTGCGGTCACGGGCTTGGCGGAGCGTGTCATGAGGATGCGCCGGATAAGGCTTTCCGGCAGCCTTGCGAGTCGCGAAAGCGCGAGGAGTACGGCTTCGCGCCGCCCGCCTTCCGCGGCCGACTCGATGAACGAATCGTCCAGCCTGCCGGCCCTGGCCGCGGCCTCCACCTCCTCGGCGGCGGCGTTGCCCGCCGGCGGCCGGACGTCCGCGTCCTCGCTGCGCGCGCGCAGCCTGCGGTTTAGGTGCTGCTTGGTGCTGTCGTCGAGCCCGTGACGCGAGGCGAGGCGTTCGATCAGCTCCGCCGAAACGAAGGAGGCGAGGCGCCTGATCGCCCGCCGCGAAAGGTCCGCGCGCATGCACACCGCTTCCTGCCAGACGCTGATGCGCTCGGCCTGCTCGATGATGGCGTCGAGCGTGCGCTCGCGGATCGCGGCGTCGGGATTGGCGAGCAGCGTCGCGACCGAGGGGATGTCCAGCGCGGAGACGACGGCATCGGACACGGCTGCGCTGACCGGCCTGCGTCGGGCGATCGCCGAAAGCACGGCGTGGACCTTGCCTTCCGCGATGATCTCGATCAGGTCGGCATCGGAGAGGAGGGGCGAATATTCGAGGATCGGCACGCACACCGTTTCCTCGACATCGCGGGCCAGCGCCTGAATCACATGCGCGGGAACGCAATCCAGATGCTTGATCTCCTCCGCGAGAACGGCGCGCACGCGCGTCACCTGGTCCCTTGCGAGGCGCTCCAGCGTTTCGATGGTGAGCTTGCGGATGTGCTCGGCCTCGCGCGCGGAAAGGCCCGGCATGAGGCGGGCGATCTTGCGGGCGAGCTCGGCGCGGACATCGTCGTCCTCGTCGCCGGCGAGGTGGTGATTGGCGTGGGCGGGCGCGGCAAGGTTGGCGGCGACGGCGCGCCGCGTGGCCGGAGCACCCTCGCGCGCCAGAAAGTCGAGCACGTCGTCCCCGGCGTCGGTCCGGCCTGCGAGCTCGTTCTGCGCGGCCTGGGCGCGATTCTCGAGCAGCTTGAGAACCTCGCCGCGTTTCGCAGCCCCATCCCGCGATGCGTTCTGACCCATGCCTGTCGCCCCGTGCGGCGGGCAGTGTGCGGAACGGGTTTTAACTTGGGCTTAAAGAGTACGCATTCAGACCCTTTTAACGATACTTGCGCCCATGCCCGCCTTCGCCCATGTTCCCGCGATGACTCCCGCCCGCGAGATTTCCACAGCGCCGTCCCCGGATTTCCGTCACGTGGCCGCGTGGATTTTCGATCTCGACAACACGCTCTACCGCGCCGACAGCAACCTGTTCGCGCAGATCGATGCGCGGATGACGGACTATGTCGCAAGGCTTCTGGGGCTGTCCCCCGGAGAGGCGCGCCGCGTCCAGAAGAACTACTATCGGGACTACGGCACAACGCTGAACGGCCTGATCCGGTGCCACGGCATCGACCCCGAAACCTTCCTGGACCATGTGCACGACATCGACTTTTCCATCCTCGCGCCGGACAGGGAATTGAACGCTGCGATCGCCCGCCTTCCCGGCAAGCGCGCGGTCTTCACCAACGGCTGCGGGAAATACGCGGCCCGGCTGCTTGCTCACATCGGTCTCGACAACGCCATCGACGAGTTGTGGGACATACGCGCCACGGCGTACTCGCCCAAGCCCGACCGCGAGGCCTACCGGACTGTGTTGTCCGGATGCGCCATCCGGGGCGAACGTGCGGCGATGTTCGAGGACATCGCGCGCAATCTCGTCCCGGCGCACGAACTCGGCATGACCACGGTATGGATCGACAACGGTTCGGCGTGGTCAAGGCAGGGTCCCGAATATCCGGTGGCCGCAGCGCAGCATATCGACTATCAGACGGCCGACCTTTCGCATTTTCTCGGCACGATCAGGATCTGACATGACTCTTGCCCGCATCATCGAGGAGGCCTGGGAATCGCGCGACGGCCTCGGCCCCGCGACCGGCGGCGAAATCCGCGATGCCGTGGAGCACGCGCTCGACGAGCTCGATGCCGGGCGGGCGCGCGTGGCCGAGAAGGCGGGCGGCGAATGGACGGTTCATCAATGGCTCAAGAAGGCGGTGCTGCTTTCCTTCCGCCTGAACGACATGCGCCTGGTCGAGGGCTATCCGGGAAACTGGTGGGACAAGGTCGAATCCAAATTCGGCGGATGGACGCAGGCGGAATTCCGCGCCGCGGGCTTCCGCGCCGTCCCGGGGTCGATCGTGCGCCGCTCCGCCTTCATCGGCAGGGGCGCGGTCCTGATGCCGAGCTTCGTCAACGTCGGCGCGCGCGTGGGCGAAAACACGATGGTGGACACCTGGTCGACGGTCGGCTCGTGCGCGCAGATCGGCGCCAATTGTCATCTCTCCGGCGGCGTGGGGATCGGCGGCGTGCTGGAGCCCGTCCAGGCAGCGCCCACGATCGTCGAGGACAATTGCTTCATCGGCGCGCGCAGCGAAGTGGCCGAAGGCGTCATCGTCGGCGAGGGATCGGTGCTCTCGACCGGCGTGTTTCTCACCGCATCGACCAAGATCCTCGACCGCGAGACGGGCGAGATATTCCAGGGACGCGTGCCGCCCTACTCCGTCGTCGTCGCCGGCAGCACCCCCTCGGCGCCCGGGAAGCCGTCGCTTTCCTGCGCCGTCATCGTCAAGCGCGTGGACGAGCGCACCCGCGCGAAGACCTCGATCAACGAGCTGCTGCGGGATTGAAGCACCGGCGGCGCCGTCCGGGCTTCAGCCGCGCCCGCCCGCGGGCGCTGCGAGTTCGGCCGGATCGATGCCGAGCGCCTGCACGATCGGCATGAACGCAGATAGCTGCGCCATGCCGGAAGGACCGAGGGTGAGCCCGCCATCGACGACGAGCGCGTGGCCGGTGACGAAGCTCGAGCCGTCGCTGGCCAGATAGAGCGCGGCTTCGGCGATGTCGCGCGGCCGGCCGCCGCGCGGAATGGGCTGGGAGTTGGCGGCCGCCTCGGCGATCGCGTCGATTCGGGTTTCCGCCAGCTGGCTCGGCACGCCGAGCCCCTGTGCGAAAATATTGGTCGCAATGAGGCCGGGGCAGATGCAGTTGACGCGGATTTTCGCCGCGCCGAGCTGGGCCGCGGCGACCCGCGTCATGTGAACGATGCCGGCCTTGGCTACGGAATAGAGTGCGGGGCCGTATCCGGCCTGGAGACCGGCAACCGACGCGGTCGAGATGATCGACCCGCCGCCCTGCGCGCGCATGACGGGAACGGCGTATTTCATGCCGAAGAGCGCCGCACGGATGTGCAGGTGCATGACCGCATCGAAGCCTTCCGCGGTGACCGCGTCCGCGGGGTCGCGCGCGCCGCCCGTTCCGGCGTTGTTGAAGATGCAGTCGAGCCTGCCGAAGTGTCTTGTCGCAGCCGCAACCGCGTCGGCGATATCGCTTTCCATGGAAACGTCGCAATGGACATAGCGCACCTTCCCGCCATGCGCCTCCTCGATTCGCGCGCCCTTGACGTCCTGGATGTCCGCCGCGATCACGCTTGCGCCCTCGGAAACGAACAGGTCCACGGTCCCGCGCCCTATCCCGCTCGCTGCCCCCGTTATCACTGCAACCTTGCCTTCCAGACGTCCGGTCATCGCGCGCTCCTCGATATCGCGCCCGCATCATTGTGGATGTTGTGGAAAGCGCAACAGGGTGCGTAGATTTGGACCCATGACCGCTGTCGACCCCGTGGCGCTGGCCCGGAATCTGATCCGCTGCCCGTCGGTGACGCCCGCCGAGGCCGGCGCGATCGCGCTCCTGGAGCGCGAGCTTGGCGCGCTGGGCTTCGTCTGCCATCGCCTGAAGTTCGGCGAAGTGGAAAATCTCTATGCGCGCATCGGCAGCTCCGCCCCGAATTTCTGCTATGCGGGGCATACCGATGTCGTGCCTCCCGGCGAGGTTTCGCTGTGGCGTTTCGGACCGTTCGAGGCCGAGATACGGGACGGCACGCTCTTCGGCCGCGGTGCGGCCGACATGAAGTCGAGCATTGCGGCGTTTGTGAATGCGGTGTCGCGCTTCCTGCCGGACCGTCCGGCCGCGGGCTCGATCAGCCTTCTCATCACGGGCGACGAGGAGGGCGCCGCCGTGGACGGGACCGCCAGGGTGCTTCGATGGCTCGGGGAGCGCGGAGAATCCATCGATCACTGCATTGTGGGCGAGCCCACGGCGGCGGCGCAGGCCGGCGACACGGTGAAGATCGGCAGGCGCGGGTCGATCACGGCGAACCTCACGGTGCGCGGCGTCCAGGGCCATGTCGGTTATCCGCAGAGGGCGCGCAATCCGATACCGGCCATGGCACAGCTGGTCTCGCGCCTCTCGGGCCTGGAGCTGGACCGGGGCACGGAGCATTTCGAGCCCTCCACCCTTTCCTTCACGACCGTCGATGTCGGCAATCCGGCAACCAATGTCATTCCGGCGGAGGCGCGCGCGACCTGCAACATCCGCTTCAACGAGTCCCATTCCGGCGATTCGCTGAAGCGCCTGATCGCGGACGAGGCCGCAGCCGTCGCCGCGCGGACCGGTTGCGAAATCGATACAAGCTTCGTCGTCGGCGGGGAGGTCTTCCTGACCAGGCCGGGCGCGTTCACCGCACTGGTGGCGGCCGCCGTGAAGCAGGCGACGGGCAGGGAGCCCGAATTCTCGACGACGGGAGGTACGTCGGATGCACGATTCATAAGAAACCACTGCCCGGTCGCCGAGCTCGGATTGCCCGGCGCCACGATGCACAAGACGGACGAGTGCGTGCCTCTGGCAGAGATTCACCGCCTTGGCGACATCTATCTTGCGATACTGAAGGCCTATTTCGCCGACCCACCCGGATGAAGGACGCAGCGATCGGCATATTCGATTCCGGAATGGGCGGGCTGACGGTCATGCGCGCCCTGCTGGCGCTTCTGCCGAACGAACGGTTCCTCTATCTCGGCGATACCGCACGCCTGCCCTACGGCACGAAGAGCGCGGAAACGGTGGCCCGCTACGCGGTACAGGCGGCCGGCGCGCTGGCGAGAAGGAACATCAAGCTCCTCGTTGTGGCGTGCAACACCGCTTCCGGTGTTGCGCTGCCGGCGCTGCTGGATGCCTTTGCGCCGCTCCCGGTGGTCGATGTGATCGGACCCGGTGCCGAAGCGGCCGTTCGGGCGTCGCCGGACGGCCCCATCGCGGTCATAGCGACCGAAGGCACGGTCAAGGCCGGAGCCTATGTCCGCGCCATCCATGCGCGCGCGCCGGGAATCGGGATCGTGCAGCTCGCCTGCCCCCTGTTCGTGCCCCTGGCCGAAGAAGGCCTGACGGAAGGCGTGATCGCCGAACTTGTCGCACACCGCTATCTCGACGACCTGTTGGCCCGGCAGCCGCGTGCCCTGGTGCTGGGATGCACGCACTATCCCGCGCTCAAGGGAACGATCGGCAAGGTCGCCGGCCTCGACGTCGCACTGGTGGATAGCGCCCAAACCACCGCGGCCGAGGTCGAGCGGCGATTGCGCGCGCTGGACCTGCTACGCGACGGACCGTCGCAGCCCGACCGGCACTTTCTCGTCACCGATGCGCCGGAGCGGTTTTCGCGCGTCGGCGAGATATTCCTGGGCCGGAACATCGATCCGGAATCGGTCGAATTGGTGGACCTGCAATAGCCGTTTCGCCTCTGGCTCCGGCAGGCGGGCCCCACAATTCGGAACCCTGCCGCAGCGGCCGAAGGCCGGGAGGTCAGTAGTCGACCCGGACCAGATAGAGCCCTTCGGGCGGCGCGACGGGCCCGCATTCGCCGCGCTCCCCGGACTTCAATGCCCGTTCCAGGTCGCGCCGGGTCCATTTGCCTTCGCCGACAAGCTTGAGACTACCGACCATGGAGCGCACCTGGTTGTGCAGAAAGGAGCGTGCAGACGCATTGATATGGATCTCCTCGCCAACGCGCGCGACGTCGAGACGGTCGAGCGTCTTGACCGGCGACTTCGCCTGGCACTCCGCTGCGCGAAACGTCGTGAAGTCGTGCTGGCCGATCAAGGCCTGCGCGGCGTGATGCATCGCCTCCGCGTCGAGATCGCGCACAATGTGCCAGACGCGGCCGCGCTCGAGCGCCGGCGGGCTGCGGCGGCAGAGGATGCGGTAGAGGTAGTGGCGCGCCCTTGCCGAAAATCGCGCATGGAACCCGGAATCGGCATTGCCTGCGTCGAGAATGGACACGGGCGCCGGCCTGAGAAAGTGATTGAGCGCGTCGCGGATCTTGTCGGCGGGAAATTCCTTGACGAGATCGAAATGCGCGACTTGCCCCAGCGCATGCACGCCGGCATCGGTGCGGCCCGCGCCGGTGACGGTGACGCGCTCGCCGGAGAGCTTGAAGATCGCCTCTTCCAGCGCGCCCTGCACCGAGGCGCCATTGTCCTGGCGCTGCCAGCCCACGAACGGCCCGCCGTCATATTCGATGGTAAGGCGGTAGCGCATCA
>DASZQP010000046.1:0-1864 GCA_035549575.1 Rhizomicrobium sp. | reverse complement strand
GCCGGCCTAATTCAGCGGTACCGCGAGGAATTGGTCGGCTATGCGTGGGCCTTCGGGCGCTGGCGCGGGTATGGCGGCCAGTCTGGGTGCGCGCCAGTCGAGGTGGAACAGGATCTGGCGCGTGCCGTCTTCGGCCTCGTCTGCGAATGGGAGCTGGAGTTCGACGACGCGTTGCATCTCTCCCGGGACATTGCAGTCGAAGCGAATGCCGATGCCGACGCTGCCTTTGGCGATTTCCGAATTGCGGTCCAGCCGCAGTTTCCATTCGTCGGGCGGTGTGTAGGCCTGCCAGTTCAGGCCCGTGAGATCGCGGCCGATGGCGCGTGTGAGTTCGGTGCCGGCGAGCCTGCAATGCGTGGCGATGCCCGGTTTCACGGCGAAGATGCCGATGCTTGGCAACAGGTCGCGCACGGCGCCGGGCTGGAATTGTGCGCGGGCCGGCATGCGGTCTGCGTCCCACAGCGAAAGCCAGTAAACCGCCAGACGGCGGTTGGCGCCGGTGAGCCCCAGTCTTTCGAAAGCCTGTATCGCAAGGTCTTTCCTGGCTGTGTGCATGTCAGATCGCCCTCGCCCTTGCCCGCTCGCGCTCATCTCTTTTCAATCGGCCGATGACCGACAAAACGAACATCGAGTCGCTGCTTGAGATTATGCGGCGTTTGCGCGATCCCGAAACCGGATGCCCGTGGGACCGCGAACAGGATTTTGCGACCATCGCGCCCTACACGATCGAGGAAGCCTATGAGGTGGCCGGTGCCATCGAGGACGGCGACTGGGCCTCGCTGAAGGACGAATTGGGCGACCTGCTCTTTCAGGTCGTTTTCCACGCCCGCATGGCCGAGGAACGGGGGCTGTTCGCATTTGGCGACGTGGTGGCGGCGGTCTGCGAGAAGATGCTGGGGCGGCACCCGCATGTGTTCGGCGGCGTGGACGGCATCGAGACGGCCGAGGCGCAGACCCTGGCCTGGGAAGACCACAAGAAGCGCGAGCGCGCGGCCAAGGCTTTGGGCGGGCTTCTGGATGACGTTCCGCGCGCCCTGCCCGCTCTTTTGCGTGCAGTAAAACTTCAAAAGCGGGCGTCAACGGTCGGATTTGACTGGGATTCTGCGCCGAAGGTGGTTGAGAAAATCGTCGAGGAAGCAGCCGAGATCGCCGAAGCGCACGCACAAGGCGCTGACAGTGACAAGATCGAGGAGGAGCTCGGCGACCTTTTATTCGCTGCCGCCAATCTGGCCCGCCACATGAAGGTCGATCCCGAAGCGGCGCTGCGCGCGGCCAATGCCAAGTTTACGCGGAGGTTTGGGGCGATCGAACGGGCGCTGGCGGCGCGTGGACGGACGACGGCGGAAGCGAGCCTGGAGGAGATGGAAGCGCTTTGGCAGGAGGCCAAGCGGGGGGAGTAGGTTCTTAGCTCCTCCTTGTGGTGAACCTGTTACCTCCCCACAAGGGGGAGGTAAGACGTTACGCCGCCTTCAGCGCCGGTGGCGGAGGTGATGGCATGGGCACCCTCTCCGTCGCCTTGGGTTTGGCGTTGGACAGTGCGCTCAGGGCAGCGGTGGCGACTGTGGCTGCGTAAGGTAGCGTCTGCACGGCCAGCATGGTCATCCAGAGCATGGCGGCCGGATCTTCCAGACCGTTGTTGACGAACACCATCGCGAGCAGCGCGAGCGAGCCGAGGGCGAGCAGCGTCGTCTCCTGCCAGACCAGCCGGAGCGCTTCGCGGATAGAGGCCTGGTCTTCGCATTTGGGAGTGCGCAGGAACGGCTTCTTTGATGTGAACAATCCGGCGAGAACGGCTTTGCCGACCGTATGCGTGAGCGAAAGACCGGCGACCGAGGCCATCACCGCGCCCAGCACGCCGGAGCGC
>DASZQP010000045.1:0-59324 GCA_035549575.1 Rhizomicrobium sp. | reverse complement strand
ATCCAGGACGCAATGTCGCCGGGACCCGTGCGCGACGACGCGGACCTGGCCCCGTCCGGAACCGTCCAGCCAACCGTCTATCCGATCATATTCGCGATAGCGTTCTGCCACATGCTGAACGACATGATGCAGTCGCTGCTGCCTGCCATCTATCCCAACCTGAAGCGGGCCTTCGACCTGGATTTCGTCCATATCGGGGTCGTTACGCTCACGTTTCAGCTGACCTCCTCGCTGCTCCAGCCGCTGGTCGGCCTCTACACCGACCGACGGGCGATTCCCTTCGCGCTGCCCACCGCGATGATCTCCACCTTTCTCGGACTCCTGCTCCTCGCCTTTGCGCAGTCCTACGCGGTCCTGCTGATCGCTGCGGCAATGGTGGGGATGGGCTCGTCCGTGTTCCACCCGGAAAGCTCGCGGGTGGCGCATATGGCGGCGGGCCCGCGCCGCGGCTTCGCGCAGTCCATGTTCCAGTCGGGCGGCAGCGTGGGCCAGGCACTCGGCGCGCTCGGCGCCGCCTCGATCGTCGCCGCCGACGGCCAGCGCGCCGTCGCCTGGTTCGGTGCAATGGCGCTGATTGCCATCGTCGTCCTGTTCCGTGTCGGCGCCTGGTACGGCACGCACGGCATGCTGCGCGCGCGCAAGGCACACGCCGCACAGGCGCGCGCGGCGCTGCCCAGGGCGGTGATCGCGCGCTCGCTTGCCATACTGGTGCTGCTGGTGTTCTCGAAATTCGTCTATCTGGCGAGCCTTTCGAGCTACTACACCTTTTACCTCATCGAGAAATTCCATGTTCCCGTGAGGGACGCCCAGCTGCACCTGTTCCTGTTCCTCGCAGCGGTGGCGGTGGGAACGATCTCGGGCGGACCGCTCGGCGACCGCTTCGGGCGCAAGCGCTTGATCTGGTTCTCCATCCTCGGCGCGCTGCCGTTCACGCTCGCCCTTCCCTATGCGAACCTCTTTTGGACGAGCGTGCTCAGCGTGTTCGCCGGCCTCATCCTGTCCAGCGCCTTCCCCGCGATCATCGTCTATGGGCAGGAGCTCGTGCCGGCCAAGGTGGGCACGATCTCCGGCCTGTTCTTCGGGCTTTCGTTCGGCATGGGCGGACTGGGAGCGGCGTTCCTGGGATGGCTAGCGGACCTCAGGGGCATCGAGTTCGTCTATGCCGCCTGCGCATTCCTCCCCGCGATCGGATTGCTGGCCGCGTTCCTGCCGGACTTGCGAAAGCGCCCCGCACCTGTCTAATCAGCCGATGGGAACGCCGCAGCGCACGCACAGCTACAGCGACATGATCTACGACAGCCGGCGCTGGGACGCGTTCCGCCCGCGCAAGGGCGACATCGTCGTGGCCACCCCGGCAAAATGCGGCACCACCTGGACGCAGATGATCTGCGCGCTGCTCGTCCACCAGACGCCGGACTTCCCTCTGCCCTTGACGAAGCTCTCGCGCTGGATCGAGCGCCACACAGAGCCGGTCGAGGACGTGGTGGCCGATTTCGAGGCGCAGCCCTGGCGGCGCATCGTCAAGACGCACACGCCGCTCGACGGCCTGCCCTATTTCGAAGAGGTGGACTACGTGTTCTGCGGGCGCGATCCGCGCGACGCGTTCCTCTCCGGCCTCGACCATATCGCCAACGTGTCCGAGAAATCGTGGAAGGAAGCGGTCGCGCGCGGGAAGCTGCCGGCCGGCTTCTCGCTCCCGACCGATCCCAACGTCCGTTTCCGGATGTGGATCGGCGCCGGCCCCCAGCCCTGGGTGTGGGACGGTTTTCCGATCGGCTCCGTGCTCTATCTCACCGATACATTCTGGCGGCACCGCGACCTGCCCAACATCCATTTCCTTCACTATGCAGACCTTCTGCGCGACCTCGACGGCGAGATGCGGCGCCTGTCCAAGACGCTCGAAATCCCGATCGACGAGGCGAAGTGGCCCGCGCTCGTGAACGCGGCAGGGTTCGAATCGATGAAGGCCGATGCGGCGGCGAACGCGCCCGGCGCGCATCTCGGCGAATGGTCGGACAGCAATGCGTTTTTCCGCAAGGCGCGCAGCGGCGAATGGCGCGAGGTGCTCGATACCGAAAGCCTTGCGCTCTATGAGAAGGTGGCTTCGGAGCGCCTGACGCCCGCATTGAGGGCGTGGCTCGAGGGCGGCCGTGCCGCGTTCGATCCTCAGGCCGTGGCCGACAGGGCGTTGTAGAGATAGACGAGCAGCCCCGCGCAAAGCAGGATCAGCAGAACGGCGAGCGCGAGGTCCGCGCGGGCGCCAGAGCCGGAGTGAAGCCGGTCCGCGTCGATCTGCTTTGCGGTGCGCCGGAAGCGCACGGCCGCCACTCCGATCATGCTGGCGCCCAGCACCGTAAGGAACAGGCCGGCGAAATGGGCGATCGGTCCGTCCAGGTCGAAGCGCGCAACCAGAAATCCGAATCCGACGATTCCGATGGCGGTACGCACCCATGCCAGAAACGTGCGCTCGTTCGCCGCGTGTTCGCGGTGGTTCTGTATGGACATCGTTTCGGTAACGCGCGGGCCCGCCGCAAATATCCCGGGCGAAGGCGGGCGAGACAGACCGCTAGAGAACGTCGTAGCGCTTCAGCACGGTCCAGCAGCCGCCGACCACGACGGCGCACAGTCCCATCGCCCACCAGAACCCGCCCGGGGTCGCCGCCCAGGGAATGTGCGGCAGGTTCATGCCGAATGCCCCGACGACGAACGTCGGCGGCAGCAGCAGGGTCGAGATGACCGTCAGTGTACGGAGCGAGCGGTTGGTGCGCGACGCGATGCGGGTGTCGATTTCCTCGTAAAGCAGCCGCGCGCGCTCGCTCAGCCCCGACGCGTCGCGGTCGAAGTCTTCCGCCGCCTGGAGCAGTTCGGGCAGCCGCGGCGACACCGGATTGTCCGGCACGGTGCGCAGGTTCATGGCGCGGTGATAGGACGCGCGAAGGCTGGCGAATTCGCGGTGGAAACGCGCCACCTCGCGGCGCACGGACCCGAGGCCGGTCTTGTCGAGATCGCCCTGTTCGCCGAGCACGCGATCCTCAAGCCTGTCCAGCCAGCGCGAGAACACCGCAAAGCGCTTTTCGGCGATCTCCACGAAGCGCTCGTTGAGGCGCACGAACACGTCCACCGGCTGCGCCGGCGGCTCGGCCTGGACCTCCTCGCGGACCTCGTCCACGACGCGCATGGGATGGTGGCGGGTGGTGATGAGATGTCCCGCGTCGAGATAGAACGCGACCGAGCCCTCGCCATAGTCGTGCTCCTCGAAATCCTTTTCGAAATCGGGGATCACGCCATAGGCGGCGCCGGGAGCGAGATGGAGCTGCGGCCGCGTTTCGTTTTCCAGCAGCAGTTCGCGCGCTTCGGGAGGCGCGGCGTCGAAGGATTCGATGAAGCGGCGAGCGCGATGGTCGCTGAGTGCGAAATGCATCCAGCACCAGTCGTGCGGCGCAGCCAGGATCTCGGCGGCCGTGTCGTCGATCATGCGCTCGGCGCGGCCTTCGCGCACGGCGAGGCCCCAGAGCAGTCCCGGATTCTTCTTCAGCGTCTGCAGCATGCCCGGCCATCGTTAGCCGAATTCGCCGGCAAGCTGAACAGGGCCCCTGCGGGCCGGCAGCGGGGTTGCACTGCGGCGAAAGGCGGCCGGCTTCTCAGTGCACCGTATAGGTGCCCGAGGCGAATTCGCTCACCGCGGTGCCGTTGAACGTTGCGTAGGCGACCCATTTTCCGCCGGTAACGAACGGAAAATCCAGCACATACATGTAGCCGGCCTGCGCGCCGAGGTCGTCGCTCATGGTCTCGCCGATGACGATGGAGCGGGATTCCGCCGCCGCGCCCGTCCTGTTCACCACGATGCCGATGCCGGGAATGGCATTGTGCTGGGGCAGCCGCGCTGCGCCGACCGCGCAACGCGCCAGATGATGGGATCCAAAGGTGTTGGTGCCCGGATGCTCGACCAGGGTGATCGTGTCGCAAAGTCCGTCCAGGGTGATCTTCGCCGTTTTGGGCTTGGACAGGGCCGGCGCGGCCAGCACAAGGAGCGCTGCTGCGGCGATGGCGAGAACCTTGTGCATGCGCACCCCTCTACTCAGGCAAGGCTGAGTCTAACACGCCATTTCAACAAAGTCATAAACACCGGCTTACACGGAGTTCCGATCCCCGGCGTCATGGAACCCTATGGAACCATTGCACAATCCGGCCCGAGCCCGGCACGGTTCATGGGCCGCGGGCGCCCGGGCATGGTTATTGCGCCATTCCCTTCAGCACAAACAGGTGGTCGCCGAGTTTGCTCTGAAGGCATTTCTTCTCGGTACGCCATCGCGGGCATTGGTTGGGGTCGCGATACATGGCGCGGTCACCCTCCTTCGTCCCCCTGCTCTGGTTTTCCCAGGCCCAGAGGCCGCCGCCGAAGCCCAGATCGGCGGCAACCGAAAGCCAGTAATGGCCCCCACCAAGCGTAACGCCGTTTCCGAGCGGCAGAACGAAGGAGCCCAGATGGTCTGCGGAAGGCGTCACCGCCAGGCTTGCGACGGCCTTGCCCGGCTTGCCGTGCCTGTCCTCGTAGAAGACGACATAGACCGTTTCCGCCGGACCGTAGCCGTTGAAGTACATTCCATCGGCGTCGACTTCCTTCACTGTCCAGATTCCGCCGTCCGGAACCGAAAAGTCGTCCGCGGCCTGAGAGACGAACGCGTTGCCGGACGCATACGAGATGGTGGCGAAGCCGGAATCGTCGCCGGTCTGATCGTAGAGAACGGTCAGGGCACGATTGCCGGCAAGCCGGTCGCCGCGCGGCACCGCCCAGGCGAATTCCACAGACGCCGACAGGGCAATGAGCGCGGCCCCTGCCATCAGACTCGCACAAACGAAAGAGCGCATGCGGGCACCTCCCCGGATGCGCTCTACCATAGCGGAAATTTCCCTCGCCGTCACGCGGGTGAGCAAGGGAGCTTTTGCCGGTGGCGAATGCCCGAACACACGCAATGCAGCGATCCGCCGGAGCAAAGCGAATTCAGACGTGCTGACCGCCGTTGATGTGGAGCTCGGCGCCGGTGACGTAGCTCGACTGGTCCGTACACAGATAATAGATCGCCTTGGCGACTTCCTCCGGCAGGCCGAGACGGCGCAGGGGGATGGTCTCGACGATCTTCTCCGTTCCCGGCGAGAGGATCGCGGTGTCGATCTCGCCCGGCGCGATGGCATTGACGCGAACGCCGAGCGGCCCGAAGTCCGCCGCCATCTCGCGCGTGAGTGCCGCGAGCGCCGCCTTGCTGGTCGCATAGGCCGTGCCGGCGAAGGGATGCACGCGAGAGCCCGCGATGCTGGTCACGTTCACGATTGCGCCCTGTGCCGCCGCCAGCTCCGCGACCAGCCCCTGCGCGAGCCATACGGTCGAGAACAGGTTGACCTCGAACACCTGCCGCCACGCGTCCATCGTCGTGCCCAGCGTGTCGAGGCGCTCGCCTTTCGGTCCCTTCGGCGAAATGCCGGCATTGTTGACGAGCGCATGGAGCTTGCCGCCGGTCAGGCGCTCGCGCATCTCGCCGACCGCGCGCAGCGTGTCCCTGTCGTCGGAGAGGTCCACCTGGATGTGGTCCTCGGGGCCCGCGGCCCAGGGACAGTTCTCCGGAAAGGCATGACGGGAACAGGTGATCACGCGCCAGCCCGCGCTCGAGAAGCGCTTCACGGTCGCATGGCCGATCCCACGGCTCGCGCCGGTGAGGATGAGGGTCTTGCGGTCTTCGGGTTCGTTGGTTCTGGCGCTCATGTGCGCAGCGTATCGTGAATGGCTGGTGCCGAACAGCGCGTGCCGTTCTATTCGCCCGCCATCCGCAGCGGCGGCGTGACAAGCCCCTGCGCATCCTGGTGGATGATGACCTCGGCCTTAGGAAAGGCGGCACAGACCTCGCGCTCGATCTCGTCGCTGATCTCGTGGGCGCGGGTCAGGCTCATCTGCGGATCGAGCTCGATGTGACACTGGATGAAGGTGTGCAGGCCCGCCGCCCGCGTTCGCAGATCGTGGTAGCCGCGGACGTCGGGGTGACGGCGGACGATTGCCGCGATCTTGTCGCGCTCCGCGTCGGGCAGCTCGCGGTCCATGAGCTGGTCGTAGGACTGGCGGAAGACGTGCCAGGCGCTCAAGGCGAGCACCGCCGCCACTCCGAGGCCGATCACGGGGTCGGCCTCGAGGATGCCCAGCTGGGCCGACAGCGCAATGCCGAGGATCACGCCGGCGTTGGTCAGGAGGTCGCCCACATAGTGCAGCCGGTCGGCGCCGATGGCGAGCGAGCCCGTGCGGCGGACGGTGATCTGCTGCACGGTCACGAGGATCACCGTCACCAGAATGGAAACGACCATCACGGCGAGCGCCAGCGTGCTGTGCTCGATGGGGTGCGGCGCGAACAGCCTGCCGACGGATTCGATGGACAGGAAAGCCACCGAGCCCGATATGAACGCGGCCTGCGCCATTCCGGCCAGCGGTTCCGCCTTGCCGTGACCCCAGCGGTGCTCGTAGTCGGCGGGCTGCAGGGCATGTCGAACCGCCAGCAGATTGACCGTCGAGGCGAAGAGGTCGAGCGAGGAATCCGCGAGCGACGCCATCATCGCGATGGAGTCCGTCATCACATAGGCGACCGTCTTGAGCGCGATCAGGAAGGCGGCGACACCCACGGCCGCCCAGGCCGCGCGGGTCATCATCGCGCCGTGCAGCGCGTTGCCGCCGGCCGCGGTCACGGGAACAGCCTTTCGGTCCGCCACGGCCTGCCCGGCGCGTCGCGCCGATAGACAAGCCGGTCGTGCAGGCGGAAGGGACGGTTGCGCCAGAACTCGATCTCCAGCGGCGCGATGCGAAAGCCCGACCAGTAGGGCGGCCTGGGAACCTGCTGCAACGCGTAACGGGCCGCATATCTTGCGATCTCCCGTTCGAAGGCGAACCGGCCTTCCATCGGGCGCGACTGCGCGCTCGCCCAGGCCCCGATCTGGCTGTCCTTCGGCCGAGTGGCGAAGTAGGCATCGGCCTCTGCCTCGCTCACGGGGGTGACCGGCCCGCGCGCGCGGACCTGTTTCTGCGTCGATTTCCAGTGAAGCACCATCGCCGCGCGCGAATTCGCGGCGAGTTCCCTGCCCTTGGCGCTTTCCATGTTCGTGTAGAACACGAAACCCGCGGCATCGGCTCCCTTGAGCAGGACCATCCGCACATTCGGCAGGCCATCGGCATCGGCGGTCGCCAAAGCCATGGCGTTCGCCTCGGCCGGCTCGGATCGGGTCGCCTCCTCCATCCAGTCGCGGAAGAGCGCCATGGGATCGTCCTTCCCGGCGATCCCACCGTCGTCCACAGGCCCGCCGATTTCGCTCATGGACCCCGCTTAGCATCTTCGTTTTGCGCACGGAAGCGGCCTGTGTACTGTGACCGAAACCCGATACGGACGGATCATGCACATAAGGAAATTCCCGCCGGCGCTCGTGTGCATTTGCGTGGCGTTCGCGACCGGATGCGCGTCCTCGCCTGCCGACGATCCGAAGGTGACGAGCCGGATTTTCGATTCCGGCGTGGCTGCCTACGACGCGAAGGATTATCAAAAGGCGTTCAGCATATTTTCCTCCATCCAGGATCGGGACCTCGCCGCCATGCGCAATGTGGCGCTCATGTTGCGCAAGGGTCAGGGCGTGGCGAAGGACCCCCGCGCGGCCGAGGAGGAATATGCGCGTGCGGCACGGGGCGGCCTCGCCACCGCGGCGGCCGATCTCGGCGAGATGCTCCTCAACGGCGAGGCCGGGCCGCCCGATCCGAAGGGGGCGCTACCCTGGCTGCTCGGCGCGGCCGCGGCCGGCCACCCGGTGGCTGCGTTCCAGGCCGCGGAAATTCTCGAGCAGGGCAACGGTGTCCCGCAGGACATTCCGATGGCGCGGAAGCTCTACACGCTGGCATCGAAGGCCGGGGTCAAGGACGCCGAGGCACGGCTGGACGGACTGCCTCCCGACCCGTCCACCCTGCGGCCCTACCGGCCGAACCCTTAGCGGCGCCCGAAATCGATCCCTATATTGTCCGTGCTGTGGGCGATTCAGCAATCGGTGTAAGAGAGTTCCATGCGCGATCCATATGACGTTCTGGGGGTGTCCAAGACCGCGAGCGAAGCCGAAATCAAGAAGGCCTTCCGCACGCTCGCCAAGAAACATCACCCCGACACCAAGGGCGGGGACGCATCAGCGCAGAAGAAGTTTCAGGAAATCAGCGCCGCCTACGACATTGTCGGCGACAAGGACAAGCGCGCGAAATTCGACGCCGGAGAGATCGATGCGCAGGGCAATCCGCGCGGCTTCGATCCCGGGCCCCAGGGGGGATATCGCGGCGGGCCGTGGGGCGGCAGCGGCAGTGGTGCGCGCGACTTCCACTTCACCTGGACGGACGAAGGCGGCGAGACGGCACAGGGTTTTCGCGCCGAGGATCTGTTCGCCGATCTGCTCGGCGGCTTGGGCGGACGCGGGGCCGGCGGCGGCCGCAGGCAGGCGCGCCCAGGGGAGGATTTTACCGTCGCTACGGTGGTGAGTTTCGAAGAGGCGGCGCGCGGCGGCTCCCGCCGTGTCGTGCTGCCCAATGGCGAGCAGCTCGATGTGAAGATCCCGCCCGGCCTGCGGGACGGTCAGCAAATCCGCCTCAAGGGCCGCGGCGGCGCCGGGCGCAGGGGCGGCCCGCCAGGCGATGTGCTGATCCAGGTCTCGGTCGCGCCTCATCCCTATCTGACGCGGGACGGCCGCGATCTGCGCATGGACCTCCCCATCACGCTCCCCGAAGCCGTTCTCGGCGGCAAGGTGCCGGTCCCCACATTGACCGGCACGGTGACCCTTTCGATCCCGGCCGGTTCCAACAGCGGGAGCGTCCTGCGGCTGAAGGGCAAGGGAATTCCGGCGCATGGCGGCGATCCTGCCGGCGACCTCTACGTCAAGCTCGTGGTGACCCTCCCGGACCGCCCCGACGATGCGCTGCAGAAATTCGCCCAGGGGTGGCAGCCGGGCTACGATCCCCGCGCCAAGCTGAAGTAGCGCCCGGGCCCATGACACCTCCGTCATGATCGCCGGAGTGCTTGATTTATGACAAGAAGCCCCTTAGCCGGGGCAGGCATTTTGCCTATCCCGATCCAGGAGCCATCCATGTCCACCAGCGGCCTCATGAAGGGCAAGCGCGGCCTCATCATGGGCGTTGCCAACGACCGCTCGATCGCCTGGGGCATTGCCGAGGCGCTGCATGGGGCCGGAGCCGAACTGGCCTTCACCTATCAGGGCGACGTTTTCCGCAAACGCGTCCTGCCGCTGGTGGAGTCGCTGAAGCCGGCCGCGGTCCTCGACTGTGACGTGACCAACCAGGGCTCCCTCGACGCGGTGTTCGCCGAACTCCAGAGCAAATGGGGTACGCTCGATTTTGTGGTGCATGCCATCGCCTATTCCGACAAGGAGCAGCTCAAGGGCCGCTACATCGACACGACGCCGGACAATTTCGCCCAGACGATGAACATCTCCTGCTATTCGTTCACTGCGGTCGCGCAGCGTGCCGAGAAGCTGATGCCGAGCGGCGGTGCGATGCTAACGCTGTCCTATTTCGGCGCCGAGAAGGTCATGCCGCACTACAACGTGATGGGCGTCGCCAAGGCCGCGCTCGAAGCCAGCGTGCGCTACATGGCCGAGGATCTCGGCAAGAAGCAGATTCGCGTCAACGCGATTTCGGCGGGACCGATCAAGACGCTGGCGGCGTCGGGGGTCGGCGACTTCCGCTATATCCTGCGCTGGAACGAGTACAATTCCCCGCTCCGCCGCAACGTCACGATCGAGGAAGTCGGCAATTCCGCGCTGTTCCTCCTGTCCGATCTCGGTGCCGCGATAACGGGCGAAAACCTGCATGTCGATGCCGGCTATCACATCGTCGGGATGAAGGCCGAGGACGCGCCCGACATCGCCGTCGGAAAGGCCGAGTGAGCCGGTTTCCCCGCCTTAGCCTCCCGGATGGGGTGACATTCTATTTCGCGCGCCACGGCGAGACCGAGGCCAATGTCGCCAGACGCTTCCAGGGCCATACCGTCGATACGCCGCTGACCGGGCGCGGCCTGAAACAGGCGAAGACGCTCGCGGCGATCCTGCGGCATCGCGTGAAGGAACCGGCGGCGCTGAAATACGTTGCCAGCCCCCTCCCCCGCGCACGGCTCACGATGGAGCTTGTGCGCGATCATCTCGGGCTGCCGATCGACAAGTTCCGCACCGACAAGCGGCTGTGCGAAATCGATCTGGGCAAGTGGGACGGTCTCACGCACAGGCAAGCGCGAGCGCTCGATCCGGCGCTGTTCGAAAGGCGCGAGCATGACAAATGGCATGTGCGCGTCCCCGGTGGCGAGAACTATGCGGACGTCGCCAAACGAGCGGTCGGTTTCGTGAACGGCCTGAGGCACGATACCTTTGCCATAAGCCACGGCGCATTCTCGCGCATCCTGCGCGGGCTGTTTGGCGGAATGAGCGCCGGCGAGATGTCCGAACTCGACGAACCACAGGGCGTCGTCTTCCGCGCACGCGGAAACAGGGTGAAATTGTTGAAGGACTAGATCCCGACGTCATCCCCGTCCGGGCGCAGCAGGGCGAAGGGGACCCAAGCCGCAATATCGGACGCAATTTGGCCGGGCAGCTTTGTGCCATATGCTTCCGCATCGAATCTGTTGGCCGGCCCGATCCCCTTCCCTCGCATTGCGCGGGGATGACGATGAGTCATGAGCACAACCCATCATCCCACCCTCTTCCTCGTCCGGCACGGCGAATGCGAGCACAACATCAAGGGTCTGATCGCCGGGCAGAACGACTCGCCTCTGACCGCGCGCGGACGCGCGCAGGCGCGGGCGAACGGAATTCTCCTGA
The DNA here is from genome assembly GCA_035549575.1 of Rhizomicrobium sp. Classification (GTDB taxonomy): domain Bacteria; phylum Pseudomonadota; class Alphaproteobacteria; order Micropepsales; family Micropepsaceae; genus Rhizomicrobium. Next base: position 48,443 of record DASZQP010000045.1, on the reverse strand, counting down.
AGCAGCTCGTGCCCGACCTCTCATCGCTCGACTATTTCGCGAGCCCGCTGCATCGCGCCGCCGCGACAATGGAATTGGTGCGCGACGCCGCCGGACTTCCGCCGGCCGGCTACACGGCAGACCGCCGGATCATGGAGATCGATGCCGGCGGAAATACATGGCTCACCTGGCCGGAGATCGAGAAGCGGGCCGCTCTGGACCCCGTCTGGGGCACCGACCGCTGGCACTATGCCCATCCCGGCGGCGAAAGCCTGATCGATCTGGAGAACCGCGTCGAGACATTCCTGAATTCGCTCGGGCGCGACTCCGTGATCGTCACCCATGCCGGTGTCGTGCGCATGATCCGCAAGCTGGTGCGCGGGCTGTCGCGGGAGGAAACCTTGGCCTACCATCCGCCCAACGCCGGAATCATGCGACTGTCCGGCGGCGCGGAAACGTATTTTGGCGACTGAAATGTCCTTCAACACATTCGGCCACATGTTCCGGTTCACGAGCTTCGGCGAAAGCCATGGGCCCGCGCTCGGCTGCGTGATCGACGGCTGCCCGCCGAATATTCCCCTCGCCGAGTCCGACATCCAGCCGTTCCTCGACAGGCGCAGGCCCGGTCAATCGAAGTTCGTCTCGCAGCGCAAGGAGCCCGATACGGTCCGCATCCTCTCCGGCGTCTTTCGGGACGAGCGGATGAAGAGCCAGGTCACGACCGGCACGCCGATCGCGCTCCTGATCGAGAATGTCGATGCGCGTTCGAAGGACTACAGCGAAATCCGCGACAAGTTCCGCCCCGGCCATGCCGACTACACCTATTGGGCCAAATACGGCGTGCGCGACTATCGCGGCGGCGGTCGCCAGAGCGCGCGCGAAACCGCGACGCGTGTGGCCGCGGGTGCGGTGGCGCGCAAGGTGCTTGCGTCGCTCTACAAGGGCGCGACGATCCGCGGCGCGCTGATCCAGATCGGCGCGCGCAGGATCGAGCGCCGGAACTGGAAGTGGGACGACGTGAACAGGAACGCGTTCTTCTGCCCGGATGCGAAGGCTGTTGCTCCGTGGACGGAGTATCTCGAGGCCGTGCGCAAGAAGGGTTCGTCCATCGGCGCGGTGATCGAGATCGTGGCGGAGGGAATCCCGGCGGGTCTCGGTGCGCCGATCTATGGCAAGCTCGACGCCGATCTTGCCTCCGCGATGATGAGCATCAATGCGGTCAAGGGCGTGGAGATCGGCGACGGATTCGCCACTGCCGCGATGTCGGGCGAGGAGAACGCCGACGAGATGCGCAAGGGCGCGCGCGGCAGGCCCCGGTTTCTTTCCAATCATGCGGGCGGGATTCTCGGCGGCATCTCGACCGGCCAGACCATTGTCGCGCGATTCGCGGTCAAGCCGACGTCCTCCATACTCTCGCCGCGCAAGACGGTGGACACGCGCGGCGAGGAGACGGAAATCGTCACCAAGGGCCGCCACGATCCCTGCGTTGGCATTCGCGCCGTGCCCGTGGGTGAAGCAATGATGGCGCTTGTGCTCGCCGATCATGCGCTGCGTCACCGCGCGCAGACGGGTTGAAGGGGGACACCATGGAAGTCTTTGCCGCCGTACTCTTCGCGATCCTGATTCTCTTCCTGTTCGGGCTGGTGCTCGGCAGTTTCTACACGGTCCAGCAGCAGACGCGCGCGATCATCGAGCGCTTCGGAAAGTATGTGCGCACGGCGCGGCCCGGGCTCAATTTCAAGATTCCCTATATCGAGCGCATCGCCCAGCGCGTCACGCTCAAGGTGCAGCAGCTGCTCGTCGAGGTCGAGACCAAGACGCTCGACAACGTGTTCGTCAGGCTTTTCGTCGCCGTGCAGTACCGGGTCGTGGAAGGCAGCGAGGCGGATTCCTTCTACAAGCTCCAGGATCACGAGGAACAGATCAAATCCTATGTGCTCGACGTGGTGCGCGCAAAGGTCCCGAAGATGAATCTCGACGAGGTGTTCGAGAAGAAGGACGATGTCGGCGCCGCGGTGAAGAGCGAGCTCGACGTCTCGATGCGGCAGTACGGCTTCGAGATTCCGAATGCACTTGTCACCGACGTCAATCCTGCCGACAACGTCAAGGCGGCGATGAACGAAATCCAGACCCAGCAGCGCCTTCAGGTCGCGGCCGCCGCCAAGGGCGAGGCCAACAAGATCCTCGTCGTCAAGAACGCGGAAGCCGAGGCGGAGTCCAAGCACCTTCAGGGCGAAGGCATCGCAAAGCAGCGCCGCGCGATCATCGACGGCTTGCGCGAAAGCATCGCCGCCTTTACCGACAAGGTCGGCGGCGTCAACGAGCATGAAGTTCTCAATCTCGTCCTGATGACGCAATACTTCGACACAATGAAGGAAATCGGCGTCTCATCCGGCAGCAAGGTCATCCTCGCGCCGCATTCGCCGTCGGGCATGAGCGAGTTGATCGAACAGATCCGCGCCGCGATCATCACGGGGCAGGAGGCCATTGGAAAATAGCGCCTGTTTCCCCTGGCTGCCTCGCGGCCGGTGCGGGCCGTGCGCCCGAGACCCGCGGCCTGCGTGGCGCGCGCGGCAATTCGAAAGGGGCGCCGGCGCGCCCCTAGCGCCACCGTGGCAGTTGCGCCACGACGTTCGCGCCGATGGAGAGCTGAGGCTGGGACGCCGGCGTCACGTTGTCCTTCTTCTCCTTCGCGGCGACGCAGGCGGCAGCGTTCTTTGCGAGATCGGGGAAATCGCCCGCTGACGGAAGCGCCTGAAGCACGCAATCGTCGAAGAACGTATATTTGAACTGCTCCCCGCAGCCGAACGAAGTCCTGTCCGGACGGGCCGCGGTCAGAACGAGGCGGTTGGGTGCCGAGAGCGGCTTCACGAATATGCCGGAATAGCAGGCGGAGATGACGACGACGGTCGGCCTATCGCCGCAGGCGTTGCCGAGCATGCGATCCATCTGCACGGGCGAGAGGAGCGAGTCGCCGATCTCCACCCCGTCGGGGCTCCCGTGCGAGGTGAAATAGGCGAAGCAGCCGCCGCTGGTGCGGTTGGAAAGGTCCCAAAGCGCGGTCGCGATCGTCTGGCCGTTCGCGCGGCGCGGCTGTTGCGCAGGATAGCGGTCCGGCCGCACCGAGAACTGGACGATGTTGTCGGGCAGGAAGCCGAGACGCATGAGGTCGGAGGCGAGGTCGCGGCGCGCATTGTCGAAGACTTCGCTGTCGGCGCCGGAATGCGCGCGGTAGTCGCCGGCGACGACGATCGCGGCCCAGTCCGCAAAACTCGCGGCCATGGCCGGCATCGCGGAGGCGAACAGGGCAAGCAGTCCCGCAAGAATGATCCGAAGCGTCATGGGTTCCGCTCAGCCCCGCGTGAATTCCGATACGAGCTCAATATGCTCCGACCAGAGGAATTGGTCCACGGGCACGACATCGCCCATGCGGAATCCTGCATCCACAAGCGCCCTGGCGTCGCGCGCAAAGGTTTCGGCATTGCAGGATACATAGGCGATGCGCCGCAACCTCGAGCGCGCGAACTCGCCGATCTGCGCGGCGGCGCCGGCGCGCGGCGGATCGAGCACGGCGGCATCGAACCGGTCGAGCTCCCTTGCCGTCAGCGGGCTGCGGAACAGGTCGCGCCGTTCCGTCGTCACCGGCCTGATCCGCGTCGCCCCGCGCGCGCCCGATGCCAGAGCGGTCAACATGTACTCATCGGATTCGACCGCGTGCACCTTCGCCTGTCTGGCAAGCGCGAAGGCGAACGTCCCGCAACCGGCAAACAGATCGGCAACGGCTTTCGCGCCCTTCAGCGCCTCCGCAACACGGGCCTGCAGGAACAATTCGCCCTCTCGGGTCGCCTGGAGAAACGCCCCGGGCGGCAGCGCGACATCGGCGCCGGCGATCTTCAGCGCCGGGCGCGCGAGCTCGGTCAGGATATCGGCGCCGGACGTGATCCGGGCGACATCGTTGCGCGAGGCCCATTTTGCGAATGCCGCCGTCAGCGCCGGCGTTACCTTCCGCCGCCAGCGCAGTGCCAGATCGAATCCGTTGTCCGCCTGCGTGGCGTGCAGCTCGGCCGCTTCGCCCTCGCCGAGGACTTCGCCCATGATCGCACGCAACGGCTCCACCAGCGCAAACAGCGCCGGCGTGAGTACATGACACTCGCGCATGTCGACGATCCGGTGCGAAGCGCGTCCGTGGAAACCGGCCTCCACCGCGCCGTTGCGCCTGGCGATCTTGAATACGCAGCGGCGCCGCGTCCCGGGCGGCACCTCGACCGTCTCCGCAACGCGGAAGGAGCCGAGCCCATGCCGCGAAAGCGCGAAGTAGACGGCCTCCCGCTTTCGCGCGCGGTAGTCGCCCTCCGCCATGTCCTGGTGGACGCAGCCGCCGCATGCACCGAAATGGCGGCAGAGGGGAGTCACGATTTCCGCGCTGCGATCAGGAATTCGCGATTGCCGTCGCCGCCCTTGACGGGACTTTCCATCGAGCCGGCCAGACGCCAGCCTTCGTTCGACGGAAGCCACGCGGCAATGTCCGCCAGCGCGCCCTCCTGGGCATCCCTGTCGCGCACGATCCCGCCCTTGCCCACGAACTTCCTTCCGGCCTCGAATTGCGGCTTCACCAGTGCGACGAGCCATGCGCCCGGCTCCGCCATGGCCAGCGCGGGCGGAAGGGCGAGCTTGAGCGAAATGAAGCTCAGATCCGCGACGATGGCCTGCGGTGCGTCCGGGATTTCGCTGCGCGACAGGGTTCGTGCGTTGACACCCTCGCGAACGGCAACCCGCGGATCCTTCGCCAGACCGGAATCGAACTGTCCGCTGCCGACATCGACGGCATAGACTTTGTTCGCGCCGTTCATCAGCAGGACTTCGCTGAACCCGCCGGTCGAGGCACCCAGATCGAGACAGACGAGGCCGCGCGGCGACAGGCCGAACCGGTTGAGGGCGGCCGACAGCTTCAGTGCCCCGCGGGAGACGAAAGGGTGGGCGCGCGAATAGCTGATCCGCGCGCTTTCGTTCAGGCGCTGCGACGGCTTGGCGATCCTGCGGCCACCGTCGAAGACACAGCCCGCCTCGATCGCCTCCTGGGCCTCCGCGCGCGATTTCGCATAGCCGTGCTCGACGAGAAAGACGTCGGCACGCGACGAAGGGGACGGCATGGGGGCGCTAGGCGATTACCGCGCGCGCGGCCGCCGCTTCCCGCTCCCGGCCCAGCGCGCCGAGAACGGTTGCAACGATGCCGGCCGCGTCGAGACCGGCCGCTGCGTACATCTTCTCCGGCGTGTCCTGGTCGATGAAGCGATCCGGAAGGATCATCGGGCGAATCTTGAGGCCCTTGTCGAGCGCGCCTTCGACGGCAAGATGCTGCAGCACCTGCGCGGCAAATCCGCCGATCGAGCCTTCCTCGATGGTGATCAGCACCTCATGCTCGCGGACCAGGCGGTTGACGAGTTCCCTGTCGAGCGGCTTGGCGAAGCGCGCATCGGCCACCGTCGCCGACAGTCCGTATCCCGCAAGCTTGTCCGCGGCGATGAGGCATTCCTGCAGCCGCGTGCCGTAGCTCAGGATTGCGATGGAATTGCCTTCGCGCACGATCCGCCCCCTGCCGATTTCGAGCGGCTTTCCTTCCAGCGGCCGCTCGACGCCCGTGCCCTCGCCGCGCGGATAGCGAAGCGCGCTCGGATGCTCGTCGATGGCGACCTGCGTCGCCACCATATGCACGAGCTCGGCTTCGTCCGCCGCGGCCATGAGGACGAAATTGGGCAGCGTCCCCAGATAGGCGATGTCGAAGGATCCAGCGTGCGTGGGGCCGTCCGCGCCCACCAGCCCGGCGCGATCCATCGCAAACCGAACAGGCAGATTCTGGATCGCCACGTCATGCACGACCTGGTCGTAGGCGCGCTGCAGGAACGTGGAATAGATCGCGCAGAACGGCTTCATGCCGTCGGCCGCGAGACCGGCGGCGAAGGTCACCGCGTGCTGTTCGGCAATGCCGACGTCGAAGGTGCGTTCCGGAAAGACTTTCTCGAACAGGTCCACTCCCGTGCCCGAAGGCATCGCGGCGGTGATGGCGACGATGCGCTTGTCCTTCTTGGCTTCCTGGATCAGAGCCTCGCCGAAAACCTTCTGGTAGGTAGGCGCCTTGGAATTCGATTTCTTCTGTTCGCCGGTGATGACGTCGAATTTGCTGACGCCGTGATACTTGTCGGCGCTCGCCTCGGCGGGCGCGTAGCCCTTGCCCTTCTTGGTCACGACATGGACCAGGATGGGACCGTTCTGCGCGTCGCGCACGTTCTCCAGAATCGGGATCAGGTGATCCAGGTTGTGACCGTCGATCGGGCCGACATAGTAGAAGCCCAGCTCCTCGAACAGCGTCCCGCCCGTTACCATGCCGCGGGCGAACTCCTCGGCCCGCTTGGCGCCGACTTCCATGGGCCGCGGAAGGAGATGGGCGAGCTTCTTGCCGATCTTCCTGAGGCCGCGATAGGAACGGCTCGACACCAGACGCGCGAGATAGGCGCTCATTGCGCCAACGGGCGGCGCGATCGACATGTCGTTGTCGTTCAGGATGACGATCAGCCGCGCATTCATCGCGCCCGCATTGTTCATCGCCTCGTAGGCCATGCCCGCGCTCATCGCACCGTCGCCGATCACGGCAATGACATGGCGCTTCTCGCCCTTCATGTCCCGGGCGACGGCAAAGCCGAGGCCGGCGGAAATCGAGGTCGAGGAATGCGCGGCGCCGAACGGGTCGTATTCGCTCTCCGCCCGCTTGGTGAACCCGGACAGGCCGCCGCCCTGGCGCAGGGAGCGCATCCGCTCACGCCGGTTGGTGATGATCTTGTGCGGATAGGCCTGATGGCCGACATCCCAGACGATCTTGTCGTCCGGCGCATCGAACACGTAGTGAAGCGCGGTCGTGAGTTCCACGACCCCGAGGCCGGCGCCCAGATGCCCGCCGGTTACGGAGACGACATCGATGAGTTCGGTGCGGAGCTCGTCGGCAAACTGCCGCAGGTCGGTCTTTGGAAGCCGCCTCAGATCGCGCGGCTCCCGGACCCGATCGAGCAATGGAGTTTTGGAGGGTACTGTCATGGAACTATCCAAACCGGATCGAAGCCGGTACGCCCCCACCCGCCCAATTCTGCTGCACTGCGCAAAATTTTGGACCTTTCCCGCGATAAATCAAGGAGACGCAGCCGGCAAAGGTCGGAAAACGGTGGATTTCCAAGGGCTGCGATAATTAAACCCCATCCATCGGCTCGGTCCCCGACGGACCGGAGGCGCCGAGGACGATTTTTTCCAGCCTCCCCTCGGCGGCCTTCAGCTTCTTCTCGCAATGCGCCTTCAGGGCCTGTCCGCGTTCGTAGAGAGCAATCGAGTCTTCCAGATCGACCTCGCCCTGCTCCAGACGCGAGACGATCCCCTCGAGTTCCCGAAGGGCGGATTCGAAGCTCATCGAGTCGATGTCCGGCGGCGCATCCGCCTGAGGTTTCTGCTTGCTATTCATGGCGTTCGAGAGGGTTCCTGCAGTTTCGATTGAGGTTCGGCCCGTCAGTCGCCGGCAAGTTTCTTCCTGTGCTCGACCAATTCCGGAACAACGTCGAAGGCGATGGTGAGCCGGTTCTCGTCCGAGGTGAACGGCACTGTGCCATGCCAGAAGTAGGACGGGAACAGGACCAGCTTCCCGACCGTCGGCCTCACCGACCTGCCCGGACGGTCGCGCGCACCGAGCCCGAGATTCGATTCGCCGAACTTGATCCAGCCTTCCTGTCCGGTTCCCTCGATCACCGCGTCCGGCAGGGCGGCATAGTAGGCGGAGCTGATCCATCCCTTGGGATGAACATGGTTGGTATGAAAACCGCTCGAACGCAGCCTGCACGACCATGCCGTCGCGAGGTCGAACGTTCCGCTATTGCGGGACAGCATGGGATGTCCGGGATCCTGGCCCAGCCGGCGCACGTAGTCGGCGACGGCTTCGCGGATGCGCTCGTGAATGCCGTCCAGTGCGCGCGTGGGCCGCTCGAACAGATAGCCGGGCGTCTGCGTGCCGCCCCGCAGGGTCTGGTTGAACGGCTCGACATGACGGGTATGCAGCCGGAGAAGGTCTTCGCTCAGGGCGCGATTGAACGACGCCACATCGTCGAATCCGCGCGGCGGCTCGAGTTCGTACACGCCGATGAATTTTTCCAGATCGACGAGGCCGTCGAATCGGCTGTCCCCCATCTCGCGCAGCGCGAGCGCAAGATGCGCGAGAATGAGCTGGTCTGAAGGCGCCCTGTCGTGCGCCTCTTCGAGATAGCGCACGGCCTCGCGGGGCTCGCCCATGCGCAGGAGCGCGATGGCGGCATCGCGATGGTTATAGACGGCGTTCGGATCCGACTTCACCAGGCCCTCGAGCAGCTTCACGCTCTCCTCGTACCGGCCCTGGAGCATCAGCGCGTTCGCGAGCGCATTGGCGATGTCGGCACGATCCGGCGCCGCCTGCCGCGCGCGGAGCAGAAGGTCTTCCGCGATGTCGCCCTGTTCGAGGCGGATTCTCTGATTGGCCTCCGCCAAAAGCAGATCCGGCTTTTCGCCGGCGCGCGCGCGTGCGCGGGCGTAGGACTTCAGAACTTCGTCCTGCCGCCCCATCTCCCAGACGAGAATGTTGTAGTCGCGATGCGCCTCCAGAAATTCCGGCGCGGCTTCCAGAGCCATCGCGTAGCGTGCAATCGCTTCGTCTTCGCGACCGGCCCGCGCGAGCGTGTTGCCCATCGCATGCAGCGCGATCGCATTCCCCGGACGGATCGCGAGTGCGGTGTCGAGCGCCGCGAGCGCCTCGTCGAATCGATCGACGCCGGCGAGAACGATCCCGCGGTGATAGTGCCCTTCGAACGAACGAGGATCGATCGCCAGGGCGGAATCCAGCGCGATCAGCGCCTCGGCGGATTTCCCCTCTTCGTTGAGCATCGCCCCGATCTGGATGCGCGGCTCGACATAGCGGGGGTTCTGCATGAGTGCCATCTGAAAGGCGGCGAGCGCCTCGATGTGAAAGCCGGCCTCGCGCCGCACCACGCCGAGATTGAAGTAGGCCTCGGGATAGCTGGCCTGAAGCTCGATCGCGCGCAGCAGGGCGGATTCCGCGCCGGCGTAGTCGCGCTTGGCCCGCAGGAGATTGCCGAGATTGTTGTGCAGCGCCGCCTGGTTCGGCAGCGCGGCGATTGCGCGCCGGAAAAGCGCTTCGGACTCTGCAAGTTCGCCGCGTTCCTTGAGAAGCAGGGCGAGGTAGTTGAGCGCCGGCGGATCGTCGGGCCGGAGGCCGAGGGCCTCGCGGCAGGCGCGTTCGGACTCGGCCGGCTTCCCGGCACGGCGGTACTGGTCGGCGTCGGAGAGGAGTTTTGCGACTCGCTGGGCGGAATCGGGCGTGATTTGCATGCTCATGGGGCACGCATAACATCAGACGGGCGGAAACTCTCCAGCCATTGCGATGCAAATGTCACACGGCGATGGATTCATCGGGTGCGCGCGAAAACGTGACCGAGGAATCGGCGGGGCCCGCCCATGTCGGGCAAGCAATATTTCGGCTCAATTTGTTGAAATGGCGGCTTTTTGTTTCAACATTTTGATATGAACTGCGCCAAAGCATCAAAATCGGCGATAATTGACACCAAAATACCACAGTCGGTTCGCGAATCTCGGCGGCTAGTGATTCCGTTTTGACCCAATCTTCTCGCGCTCGTAATCTCCGGCCGAACGGGTGATTTCCGCGCTGCAGGACGTTGCGGCGGGGGAAGTTGGCGCTACGTGGCGCCGATGGGAAGCCCGCGAGCGAACGTCGTTACGACAGAACCAAGGGGGTTCCAAAGTGTTTCAAATCCAAAGCAAGAGCGGTCTGAAGACGGCTCTGCTCCTCGGAGCAGCGACCGCATCGGCGATGAGCCTATCGACCATGGCCCGCGCCCAAGAACAGGTCGAAACCGTCGTTGTGACGGGTTCGCGTATTCCGCAGGTTGGACTTTACAGCTCCAGCCCGGTGACGGCGGTCAGCAACCAGGAAATCAAGTACGAAGGCACGACGAGCGTCGAAACCCTTCTGAACAACCTTCCGGGCGTGTTCGCGGACTTCACCGACACGGCTTCGAACGGTGCGACCGGTCAGGCCACGGTCAACCTGCGCGGCCTCGGTGCGGCACGTACCCTGGTTCTCGTCGACGGCAAGCGCCTGATGCCTTCCGACCCCGCGAACCCCGTTGCGGACTTGAACCAGGTTCCGGCGGCTCTCGTCGATCACGTCGAAGTTCTGACGGGCGGCGCCTCGGCGGTGTACGGTTCCGATGCCGAAGGCGGCGTCGTGAACTTCATCATGCGCAAGGACTTCGAAGGTGTCGAAGTCGATGCGCAGTACAGCGTCAACAACGCGGCGAACGACGGCAATTCCCACGGCGTCAGCTACGACCAGTTGAACAAGAATGCCGGATTCAAGCCGGCCGAGGACAATTGGTGGGGTGGCGCGACGACCGAAGCCAACCTCCTCATGGGCGTGAACACGGCCGACGGAAAGGGCAACATCACGGCCTATGCCGGCTATCGCAACGTCCAGGCCGTTCTGCAGTCGAGCCGCGACTTCTCGACCTGCTCGCTGACCACCGATTTCAGCACCAACCTGTTCTGCTCGGGTTCGAGCAACTACAACCGCTGGATTTCGTGGGACGACCTGCTGACCGGCAATCCCGGCCAGTTCTTCGGCGGCGACACGGTCTGGGTGCCCTATAGCGGCGGCAACCCTGCCATGAAGTTCAACTACGGTGCGCTGAACTACCTGCAGCGTCCGGACACCCGCTATGACGGCGGCTATTTCGCCCACTATCAGGTGAACCCCTCGTTCGACGTCTATTCGAGCTTCATGTTCGCGGATGACCACACGCTCGCCCAGATCGCCCCCTCGGGTGCGTTCCTCGGCAGCGGTCCGGCGTTCTTCCCCGGCACCATCAGCCCGGGCTATGTCCAGCTGAACTGCGACAACCCCGTCATGACGGTGCAGCAGAACCAGCTGCTCTGCGGTGAAGCCAGCCAGGAGACCTATCAGTCCGGTCCGATGGCGGGCCGCTTCGACGGTGCGGGCAACCTCGCGCCGGGCCTGGCGACCCTGTGGCTCGGACGCCGCGACATCGAAGGCGGCAACCGTATCGACGACCTGCGTCATACCTCCTACCGCATCGTCGTCGGTGCGAAGGGCGATATCGGCCATGGCTGGGCGTATGACGTCTATGGCCAGTACGGCACGACGATCTATGCGGAAACCTATTCAAACGAATGGTCGAAGCAGCGGGTCGAGAACGCCCTCAATGTCAACCCCCTCACCGGCAACTGCTTCGCCAAGGACCTCGGCATCGACCAGCGCTGCGTACCGCTGGACCTGTTCCACGGCTTCGGCGCGGTGACCAAGGACCAGCTCGCCTACGTCGGCGCGCAGGGCTTCAAGGAAGGTTCAACGGAAGAGCGTGTCGTCAGCGGCGCGCTGACCGGCGACTTCGGCGAATGGGGCATCCAGTTCCCCTGGGCGAAGGATCCGGTGGGTCTGGCGCTCGGTGCGGAATACCGCTCCGAATCGCTGGAACTGCGGACCAGCCGCGACTACCAGATCAACGATCTGTACGGCCAGGGCGCGGCCACGCTCCCTGTTCCGAAGTCGGGCTTCAACGTGGAAGAAGGCTTCGGTGAAGTTCGTCTGCCGATCGTCCAGGACATGCCTCTGGCCCAGGACCTGACGGTGAGCCTCGGCTATCGTTACTCGACGTACAACACGGCGGGATCGGTCGAGTCCTACAAGTACGGTGCGGAATGGCAGCCGATCGACGACTTCCGCCTGCGCGGCAGCTACCAGCGCGCCGTTCGCGCTCCGAACGTGCTCGAGTCCTTCGCGCCGCTCAACGTCGCACTGTTCGGCGGTCAGGACCCCTGCGCGGGCAACTCGCCGACCCAGCAGTGTATCGATCAGGGTGTCGTGAATGCCCAGCTCTGCCCCGCCGCGCAGTGTAACGCGCAGTTCGGCGGCAACCTGGCCCTGAAGCCGGAGTCCTCCGACACGTGGTCGCTGGGCGTGGTGCTGACCCCGAACTTCATGCCGGGCTTCACCGCGACGATCGACTACTTCGACATCAAGGTGAAGGACTACATCTCGGTCATCGACCCGAACGTGACCCTGTCGGGTTGCTACAGCGACACGTCGACGGCCGAAAGCCGTGCGTTCTTCTGCCCGTTCGTCCATCGTACCCTGGGCGGCACGGGCTCGATCTTCGGCGCCGGCTTCGTCGACGCCGTCGAGCACAACCTCAACAGCCTCGCGACCTCGGGCGTGGACTTCGAAGCCAACTACAACACGTCCTTCGAAGACTGGGGTGTGAACGGCGCAGGCGGACTGAGCATCAACTTCATCGGTACCCTGCTCGACACGCTCGAAACGACGCCGACGCAGGTTCCGGTGGATCCCGCCTTCCCGTCCTACGATTGCGCCGGATTGTTCGGCGTGGTTTGCGGAACGCCCAATCCGAAGTGGCGTCACAAGATGCGCGTGACGTGGACTTCGCCCTGGGACTTCGGCCTGTCGCTGCAGTGGCGCCATCTGGCCGGCGTGAAGTTGGACGAGAACACCGACAACTCCAACCTCAACGGCCTCCGCCAGGCTTATTGCGCGGCGTATGGCATCTGCTTCGACCCGGTCGATGCGAAGCTTCCTGCGATGGACTACTTCGACATTTCGGCGACCGTTACCGTTCATACCGGTCTCGAGCTCCGCGTCGGCGTGGACAACCTGTTCGACAAGGAACCGCCGACGGTCGACTCCAACACGTGGGCGATCGCCGGGCCTCCGTTCGGCAACGGCAACACCTATCCGGGCGTCTACGACTCGCTCGGCCGCACGATCTTCATCGGCGTGACGGCGAAGTACTAAGACGCCTTGTAAGGGCTTACCCGCGGCGGCTCCTCGAAAGGGGGCCGCCGCTTCCTTTTCGCCCGTCCGGGTCCTAGGCTTTCCAACGCCCCATACGGATGCCGCCGATGCCAAGCCCCGCGGACCGCGCAGATCTGCAGGATCGCGTGGTCCGGCTCCTACAGTCCGGCGATACGGCGGCGGCAGCATCCCTCGCCCGCGACGCGCTCGCCGCCGGGATCGAGACCGCCCTCTTTCTGAACCTGCGCGCCCATCTCAACGAGCAGGAAGGTCGCGTTTCCGAGGCCCTGGCCGATCTCGAGCGTGCGCACGAACTTGAACCGGGCGACGTGCACGTCCTCAACGCCCTCGCTCTCGCCCTGGCGCGCTCGGGACGCTTTCCAGAGGCCGCCTCCGCCCTGGACGATGCCATCGCTCGTGAGCCCGGATTCGGCCCCTTTCATTTCAACAGGGGCTGGGTGGCCGAAGAGCTTGGCGAGCTCGACAGCGCCCGGGAGAGCTACGCGCGCGCGGCGGGCCTCTCGCCGGGCGATCCGAACCCGCCTGCCCGCCTCGCAGCTGCCGCCATCCGCCTCGGAGAGGCCGACGCAGCCCGGCAATGGGCCGAGCGCGCACTGGCCATCGACCCCCACCACCCGGGCGGCTGCCTCGCCCTGGCGGGCGCCGACTTTCGCCAGGGCCAAGTCGCATCCGCACGCGAACGTCTCGATGCCCTGTTGCGCGATCCCCGCCTGCCGCCGTTCGAGCGCGCGCTCGCGCTGACCCTGTCCGGAGACATCAGCGATTCCCTCGGCATGACCCCGGACGCGTTCGCGGACTATTCCGCAGCCAACGAAACCGTACGGGCCATGCATGCATCACGCTTCGCGCATCCGGTAGGCCATACCCTTCCGCAATATCTCCGGCGTCTTCACGACCATTTCGCACACGCGCCTGCGTGGAGCGAGCCACCTGCGCCGGCAAGGCGCTCCAACGGAGCGCGGGGGCATGTCTTCCTGATCGGTTTCCCGCGCTCCGGCACGACGCTCCTGGAAGAGGCGCTGGCCCGCCACCCCCTCGTGGTCACGACCCAGGAGCGCGACGGGCTCGCGGACGGCGTGCGCGACCTGATGAGCGTTCCCGGCGGCTTGCAGCGGCTCGTCGTTCTTTCCGAAGACGATGCGGAGGCCTATCGCGCGCGATATTGGCAGAGGCTCGGCGCGCACGGAATCGTCCCCGAAGGGAGGATCGTCGTCGACAAGCAGCCCTACAACACGGTGAACCTGCCGCTGATCGCGAGGCTCTTCCCCGAAGTGCGCGTCGTCTTCAGCCTGCGCGATCCGCGCGATGTCGTCCTTTCGTGCTTCCGGCGCCAGTTCCGGATGAATCCGGCAAACTGGGAGCTTCTTACCTTGAAAGGGGCCGCGGGCCTTTACAACGATGTGATGCGACTGGCCGAGCTCTATCGGATGTGGCTGCCCCTTGTCCTGCGCGAGCAGCGGTTCGAGGAACTCGTGCGCGATTTCAGGGGCGGGCTGGAAACTCTGTGCCGGTTCCTCGATCTGCCCTTCGACCAATCGCTCCTTGAATTTGCCGGTCGCGCCGGCCGCCGCGCCATCGTGACCCCAAGCGCGGGCCAGATCGCATCCGGCCTGAACCGGGACGGGATTGGCGTCTGGCGCCGCTATGCCGCGCAGATGGCGCCCGTGCTTCCGATGCTCGAATTCTGGGTCAAGCGCTTCGGATACAAGGATAATTAGGGAACGGCGGATTTACTTGACACCGCCGGTCCATTGCGCGCATCGAGAGCCGGCCGACAAGGGAGCGCGGCCTAGCGATCATGAACGCCAACAACCAGTCCACGCTGCTTCGCGAGCTGTCCGACGCGGTCAGGATTTCCGACCTTCGCCGCGCGGCCGAAATCGCCAGCGGCGCCATCGACAGCGGCGCCGCCCATCCCGCATTTCACAATGCACGCGCGCTCTGGGCCGAGCAGCAGGGCCAGTACCAGCTCGCCCTGGGCGAGTTTCAGCGCGCCCTCACCTTCACGCCCAGCAGCGCCGTCCTTTTGAGCGCGATCGGCCTGTGCCTCGTGCGCATGAACCGAGTCGCCGAGGGCATCGTGTATTTCGACCGCTCGCTCGCGATCGAACCCAACGATCCCGACACGCACTACCGCAAGGGCTGGGCGCTCGCCAATGCCGGCGACCAGGCTGCAGCGCGGCAGGCCTACGAGCGCGCAATCGCCCTCCGGCCGGACTTCCCGCAGGCGCTGGCAGCGCTTGCCGCCATCGCCGCCCGCGACGGCCGGCGCGAGGAGGCGCGCAGCCTTGCCGATCGCGCACTCTCCCTCTCGCCGCGGGAACCGGCCGCCATCGTGGCCCTCTCCATATGCGACATTGCCGAGCGCAACCATGCGGCTGCCGAACAGCGCCTTGCCCCGATGCTCGGGGAGCCGAATATCCCCCCGCACACGCGCGCGCTGATGCTTGGATTCCACGCCGATGCGCTGGATGGGCTCGGCCGCTATGCCGAGGCCTTCGCGGAATACTCGGCGAAGAACGAGGAACTGCGCCGTATCCACGCCGGACGGATGGGCCCTGCAAGGACCGTCCAGTTCGTCGACATGCTCGACGACTGCATGATGCATGCGCCCGCGGAAGTCTGGAGCGCCGCACCGCCGGCGACGCCCGGTGCGGACGATCCGCGATCCCATGTTTTCCTGCTCGGCTTCCTCCGTTCGGGCACCACGCTTCTCGAGCAGATTCTGG
Organism: Rhizomicrobium sp.; assembly: GCA_035549575.1. GTDB lineage: Bacteria > Pseudomonadota > Alphaproteobacteria > Micropepsales > Micropepsaceae > Rhizomicrobium. The sequence goes on along the minus strand of DASZQP010000045.1, from coordinate 32,789 downwards.
CAATGGATCCCGCCGTCGCGGTATCGGAAGAGCGGGAGACGCTCTCCGACGCCGCCCAGCGCTATCTCACCGGCGCCGAAGGGCTCGCCCGCCTTGCCGCCGCTCCGCCGGATGAGCTCGACCGCGCCCGCGCAATCTACTGGTCGCGGGTGCGTTCCCACGGCATCGAGCCCGCGGGCAAGGTGCTGATCGACAAGCAGCCGCTCAACACGTTCAACCTCCCGCTGATCGCCCGGCTGTTTCCCACTGCCCGGATCCTGTTCGCGTTGCGCGACCCGCGCGACGTCGTGCTGAGCTGTTTCCGGCGCCATTTCGAGGTGAATGCAACCGTATTCGAGCTTCTCGCGCTCGAGGATGCGGCCAGGTTCTACAGCTCTGTGATGAACCTGGCGCAGACCTGCCGCGAGCGCCTGCCCCTTGTCATCCACGACCATCGTTACGAGGACATGGTGGCCGACTTCGACACCCATGTTAGGGCCGCGTGCGATTTCGCGGGAATCACATGGTCGCAGTCCATGCGCGATTTCGGCGAAGCCGCCCGGGCGCGCACCATACGCTCGCCGAGCGCCGCCCAGGTCCGCCGCGAGCTCTATGGCGAAGGCGTGGGACAGTGGCGGAACTACCGCGAAGGGCTCGCGCCCGTTCTCGGGATGCTGGCCCCCTGGGTCGAGCGTTTCGGCTATCCGGCGGACTAGCGGACCGGCGCCGCGATGAACCTGCAGTTTCCCTTCTACAAATTTCCGTTCCGTTTCGACGTCGAGCGGCTTCTCGCGGAGGTCGACGCCATTCCGGAATCGGCATGGCGCTTCCATCATGAGAATTTCAAGGGCAATTCCGCCCTTCATCTGATCACGACCAACGGCGGGATCAACGACGAGTTCGAGCCGCCGATGCGGCCGACCGAGGTGCTCGGGCAATGCCCCTATATCCGGCAGGTGCTGGCGCAGTTCAGAACACTGCTGGGCCGCGCACGGCTGATGCGGCTCGAGCCGGGCCACGGCGTTCCCGCGCATTTCGACATGCAGCACTACTGGCGCACCCATACCCGCGTCCACATTCCCCTCAGGACCCACCCGGACATCCGCTTTCACAGCGGCGACGTTTCGGTTCACATGGCCGCGGGCGAAGCCTGGACGTTCGACAATTGGCGCGTGCACAAGGTCGTCAACGAGACGGAGGTTCGGCGCATCCATCTCACCTTCGACACCTACGGCAGCACGGCTTTCTGGACCATGGCAAAGCCGCTCGGGCGGGAGGAACCGCCCAGATTCGTCGCATATGACGAAGCCGCACGGCCCGAACTCGCCTTCGAGACCTTCGTCGACAATCCCGTGATGGCGCCGGGCGACGTGGAGCTCGAGCTTTCGCGCTTCGCCTCGGACGCCGCAGCCTATCCCGGCAATGACAAGGCCGCGATGGCGAAACTGATGAACACACTGTCCTGGCTGCGCAACGAATGGCGCGTTCTATGGTGCGGGGTGGGTCCCACGCCGGAGGGCGTGCCCCAGTTCGTCGCTCTGATGCGCCAGGCCTTCGATGCCACCTCGTCCCTTCCGGAGGGACTGCGCATGGCGAGCAATGGCAGGCCGGTAATGCAGGCCCTCCCCTCCATCCTCGCGGCACTCGTCAAGCCCTCCGCCTATGAGGAGCCCGCGACGCACACCGTTCCCAGGGCGGCAAGGATACGTTTCGACCGGCCGCTGTTCGTCGTCGCGGCGCCGCGCTCGGGCAGCACGTGGCTTTACGAGATGCTGTCGCGCAACCGCGAACTGTGGACGCTCGGCGACGAGGGACACGGCCATGTGGAGCGCATCGAGGCGCTCGATCCGCGAAGAAACGGCTTCGGCTCGAACCGCCTTGCCATCGCCGACGCAACGGATCAGGCTGCGGCACAGCTGCGCGAGAACTATCTGTCGGGCCTGCGCGACGCGGAGGGACGCGGCCTCGAATCGCTGCGGCCGCCGCCCGAATCCGTGCGCTTTCTCGAAAAGACCCCGAAGAACGCGATCCGCATACCCTTCCTCAAGCGCGTGTTTCCGGATGCGAAATTCGTTTTCCTCCACCGCGAGCCTGCGGCCAACATCAGCGCCATCATGGAAGCCTGGCGCTCGGGCCGCTTCGTCACCTATCCGGAGCTGCCGGGCTGGCCGGGGCCGCCGTGGTCGATGCTTCTGATACCGGGCTGGCGCGAGCTGGCCGGCGCGGATCTGGCGCGCATCGCGATGCGCCAGTGGCGCGACACCAATGCCATCGTTATGGAAGACCTCTCGGCGCTGCCCCACGACGACTGGCACGTTGCCCGCTACGAGGATCTCCAGCACGACGCCGAAGCCGTGCTCTCCGGGATCTGCGCTTTCGCCGGCCTGCCGTTCGACCGCTCCATGCGCGACGCCTGCGCGAACAGCGCGCAGTTCTCGCGCTACACGCTGACGCCTCCGGATCCGGCGAAATGGCGCAAGAACGGCGCCGACGTCGAAAGGGTGCTGCCGGAAACGCTGTCCGTATCGCAGCGACTTGCCCGGATTTCGACGGCCCGCTAGGCCGGAATCGAACCATTCTCGAGCCAGCCGGCCGCGCCCGCATCGAGGAGCGACGACACGCGCGCGCGATAGGCCGCCAGCTCTGCAGCATCGAGAAAGGCTTTCCACTGGCCGACGCCCCCGTCGCGGAAAAAATCGCTCTCGCTTCTCCATTTCGCGCGTCCGATCGCCGGGGCGAATTTCGGTGCGTCCCCGCGCATGCGGGAGAATTCGGCGGCCGCAGCGATGCGCGCGACCAGCGCATCGTCCGTCCCGATCCCCAACGCCTCGGCCATGGAGCGAACGACGCCCGCAAGGTCGCGCTTCATATCGGCAAAATGGACGAGATGTATGTTCGCAAGATTCCGGTATTCCCAGAATCCCCGGAAATGATGCGCGACAGCCGCGAGCGAAAGCTGCTCGCCGGCCCCCGGCACGAAGGGCTCGCGCAGCCACATGGCAAACATGCGATGCAACTCGCCCTGCGCCTGCGCCCCATTGGCGCCCTGGGTCTGCTGCGCGAGCCGCATCATCGACAGAAACGTGTCCCGGGGATCGCGATAGACCGCCACATAGCTGCATTGCGGATAGAACGGGATTCCGTCCAGCGGCGTGTGGGTCTTGAAGTACCGGCGATGGGTCTGCCCTTCGATCATCGCGGTGACCGCCGGTTCGGGCATCAGGTTGGTATCGAGCCACGGCGAGATCTTCGCCGGCGCCACATCGATATCCGCGCGCCCGAAGATCAGCATAGCGCAGATCGCCTGGGTCCATGTGGTTCCGCTTTTGGCCGGGGCACAGATGAAGATGTCGCCCGCGCGCGGCCTGAAGCTCTGCCACCGGGACGGATCGGTTATCGGGCCCTTGTAGGGGCGGAGCCGGACAGGTAGCCCTTCAGGCGCTCCCGCATGCGACATTCCGATTTTCCTCAATGGTAGCCTAGGCTTGCCTCGTTGGGGGTGAGATTGTACGACGCATTTGCACCGTGCAACCATGTCCGCCGGAAACCGCCTTCCAGGTTCCGTGCCGCGAGGTATCGAAGATGTCCAGTGCCGGATTTACGAATGGCGCGGCGGCACCGGCTGCCCAAACGATCGACAGCGTCCAAACCCTCATTCGCGGCGGAAACCTGGCCGAAGCAACCAAGGTGGCGATCTCCGCCCTGGACGCGGGCGCCCCGCTTCATCCGCTGCTTTTGCACCTGCGCGCACTCGCCCTCGAGGGGCAGGGCCGCATCGCGGAGGCGTTGCAGGATTTGAGGCAGGGCGTGGACATCGCGCCAAGGGACCCGATTGCGCATTTCGCCTATGGCGAACTCCTGACCAGGATCGGCGATACGCAGAATGCCTCTCTCGCATTCCGCCGGACGCTCGCACTCCGCCCGGACTATGGGCCCGCCTGGCGCCAGCTCGGCCTGGTCAACTGCCAGTCGGGTGAGGTCGAGGCCGGACGGCAGTGCTACGAAAGGGCGGTCTCGCTCGATCCCGGCGATGCCGATGCATTGGCCGGACTTGCCGAGATCGCCCAGCGGGCCGGGGACGACGAAACGGCCAAGGGTTTCGCGGACCGCGCGCTCGCGAAGGTTCCGGGGCATCCGGTCGCCAGTCTCGTGCAGGCCGCCATCCTCATCGGCAGCAAGGGCTCCGCCCACCGGGCGGAACGTGCCATCCGCAAGCTGCTCGACGACCCGGCGCGGCCGGCGCAGGACCGCGCGATCGCGGTCAGCCTCCTCGGCGATCTGCGTCATGCCCAGAAGCGCTATGACGAGGCTTTCGACGCCTATGCACAGGCCAACAGGGAGAAGCGGATCATCTTCGCGCCCCGCTTCGAGCGTCCGGGACAGGAAAACGCCTACACCTATGCGAGCTGGCTTGGGGAATACGGAAATACCGCTCCCGTTGCGGCCTGGCGGGCACGGCGCGGCGCGGTGCGGAATTTGCGGGACGACGGTCCGCGCGGACACGTATTCATCGTCGGGTTTCCGCGTTCGGGCACCACGCTGCTCGAAAACGTGCTGGTCGGAAGTCCGGAGGTCGCCGCGCTGCAGGAGCAAAGCCTTCTGCATGAGAGTGTTCGCGATCTCCTCTCGAGCGAGGAGGGGCGCGCGCGGCTGTCCGCCCTGAATGAGGACGACGCGGAGGGATACCGGGAGCACTACTGGCGCAGGGTTGCGGAGCGCGGCCTGAACCTGCACGGCAAGGTGTTCATCGACAACAACCCGCTGAACACGATGAAGCTGCTGCTCGTCGCCCGGCTGTTTCCCGACGCGAAAATCCTTTTCGCGGTGCGCGATCCGCGCGATGTCGTCCTTTCTTGCTTTCGCTCGTCCTTCGCCATGAGCCCGGCGATGTACGAATTCCTCGACCTCGAACGCGCCGCCCGCTTCTACGATGCGGTCATGCGCCTGGGCCGGTCGTGCCGCGAGGATCTCGGCCTCGAATGGCGCGACCACCGGCACGAGGCGCTGGTGCGGAATTTCGAGTCCGAACTGGCGGAATTGTGCGATTTCCTGGGCGTCGAAAAGGTTCCGGCCATGTCCGATTTCGCCGAACTCGCAAAGAAGCGAAAAATCGCAACGCGCAGCGCCGCACAGGTCAGGCGCGGGCTGAGCCAGGACGGCATCGGCACCTGGAGGAGCTACGAGAAGCGGCTGGCGCCGGTGCTGCCGGTGCTTCGTCCCTGGGTCGAAACCTTCGGCTACGAATCGTAGTAGTCGCGCATGCCGTTGAGCAGTCCGGAGACGAGATCGCGCTCGGCAGGGGTCAGCATCGGGTTCCAGATGTCGATCATCACGATGACCCGTTTTCCGTCGCTGTCGTTCCAGGCTTCGTGATCGATCGTATCGTCGAACACCCAGGCCTTCCCCTCCTCCCAGTCCCGCGTCTCGTTGCCGACGCGGAAACGGCAATTTCCCGGCACGATCACGGGAAGATGCACGACAAGGCGCGCATTGGTGACGCTGGAATGCGCCGGGATGTGAGTATGGGGCTCCAGCACAGAAAACAGAACCGTGGGACCGAAGTTCGGGATGTCGATCATCGGCAAGGTGTCGAGCAGCGCGGCCATGCGTGGACAGCGCCGGCATTCCCCGGCGTTCCGCACGCCGTCCCTCCAAAGATGGAAGGCGTTCCATTTCATCGAGTTGTTGAGTTCCGCCCACTGGTCCACGGGCGCTCCCTCCTCGTGCGACACATAGGGCTTGAAACCCGCGGCATCCTCCCGCACGAGATCGAGAAACTCTTCCCGGATGACCGGCGTCGCCGCCTCTAGATCCTTCAGCCAGGGAAAGTCCGCGTTGTCGTAGAACGGAATCGCGGGCAGGCGCGGAAAATACAGAAGGCTGGGATTCTGAACGAACCTCTTCTTTCGCCCGACGGCGATATCCTTGCACTCCCGGAAGCGGGTCGAGTCGGCGCCGGCGTGACGGGTCTCCACCGGGCCGAGCCGCGCCTCGATGAAGGCGTCCAGTGCATCCGCGTCGCGCGCGACAGCCTCGCGTGCATGGCTCAGCGACCGCTGCATTTCCGGCGTCAGCTGCTCTTCCGGCGGCGCGATGGCAAGCACGTTCCGGAAGGCTAGCGCGGCCCTGCGTGGCGCACCCTGGCGCTCGTACAGCATGCCCTTCGCGAGCAGAGCGGGAAAGAAATAGGGGTCGATGGCAAGGCTGCGCGTCAGCGCCGCCATCTCTCCCGCACTGTCGCCAGCCGCCCGGCAGGCGTAGGCGAGATTGAGCGGAATGACCGGGCTGCGTGGATCGGCTTTCGCGGCCCGTTCGAGCAGCACACGCGCCCGGGAAATATTCTTGTGGAAAAGCGCGTGCTGCCCCAAATGAAACAAGGCTTGGGGATGCTCGGGCTCCAGCCCGGCGACCTGTTCCCAGATTTGCGCCGCTTCATCGAGGCGGCGCTCCTGCATCAGGCGCTGCGCTTCTCGGACCAGCGACACTGTGCGCGTATTGCCCTGCCGGGCAAACCCGAAGCCTTCCGGCACCAAACCATCCCCATCGAAACCGGAAGGATAGTAAGGCGCCGTCGGCTCGGCAACTCGGCCGCGCCGGCAGCACCTTGCTGAATGTCGGGAATCCGGCCTCTAGTGACCCGTGGGTCCGAGGGCGTCGCGCGCCTGCATCTTCGAGATTTCATTCGCGTCCTGATGGCGAACGTCGTCCCATTCGCGCTGCGTGCGGCATTCCCGACGCCCGCCGAGGCGGGTTCCTGTCGGGGCGCCGAGATTGCGGCAAACGATCTTGTCTTCATCGGCAGCCGGGTTGGGCGCAGGATTCGCCGCTGCCGGCTGCGCCGGTTGGGCCTGTTGCGCCGCATCCGCCATCGCAGGCACGTTCGAAATCGCCAGCCCCGCGACCGAAGCCAAGACCAAACCAAATTTGCGCACGACAAAACTCCCTTTGTGCCGACTCTCGACGAGAGCCCGGGTTTCTCCCGGACGTTATTACGAATTCCTGCGGAAATGGAAGGCCGGGGGCCATCACAATTCAAGGATTTACAGGGTTTTTGCGGGCTTCCGGCCACCTGGCGCAGCGTTTGCGGGTGCGCCGACGCTGCGTCAGGATCGGCAATTCGCGGCACCAGCCCGGTGCTTTGCGTCAAAGGACCGCATGCACCGCCGGGTATTTCCGCCCCAGGTCCTCGATCCGGCGAAGAGCGGCGTCGATCTCGCGCGGGAAAAGCCTTCGAGCCTCGTCCTGTGTCTGGCGGCGGAGCGCAGGGCCGAACGGGTGGTCCGGCGCCTTGGAATAGCGCCTCATCGTCTCGCCGGACAGGATCGCGGCCACGTCTTCCCTCGCCGTCGACAGACCGAAATGGGCGAGAACACGCGCCAGCGTATCGGCGAGCGCCTCGAGCATGAGGTCGAAATCGACCTGCAGAACACGCGCACCGAAGGCCGTGGCGATGTTCTGCTGGGTCAATCGCTCCGAAAGCCATGACATTGCGGCCAGTTCGCCCAGCGATTCGGGACGCGGGATGGGCGCATTCAGGAGCGCCTTCAGCCGCGCCAGCCGCTCGGGACCGAGCGCATTGAGTTCGAGCGCGGAGTTGTCTCCGGCCAGCATGGTCGCAAGATAGGATTCCGCACCGACATTGAGGAGCACCGCTCTCGCCTGCGGCCGCGCCCGGAGAATTGCCGGCGCCAGGCGTTCCGTCGCGCTCGTCGCCTTCAGAACCACCGCTTCCGTCGTGCGGTACCCACGCTCCCAAAGCCGGAGCATCGTCTCGAGACATTCCTCGAACCCCGCGGCCCGGTCATCCCACCCTTCGGCCAGTGCGCGCAGCGGAACGGGCTCGCGCAACGCGAGCACTTTGCCCGTCGCCTCCAGAAGGCGGCTGAGCAGGGTCGAACCGACGTGTCCGATGTGAAAAATGAAGTGCAGGGGCCGCGGCTCGGCCCGTGCCGCGAGCATGCGTGCCGCATCGCCTACGGGGAGCCACCGGCCCTGCCGCGAGCTGGCAACGATGCGTTCGTCGAGAAAGCTCGTGGCGCGGTAGTCCGCCTCGGTCATGCCGACGAACAGGATCGCGCGGCGGCCCATATCCAGTGCCATCGGATAGAGCGCCGGACTCGACCCGAGCCCGGAGAAATCCTCCGTAGCCACCGTCCGCTACTGCGGCAGGTTGGTGGCGCGCAGCTCCACCCCGCCGCGCGGCAGCTCCTCGCTTGCGCCGATAACCGCCCGCACCATCGGCGTGTTCATCAGTGTCACCATGCCCTGGAACGCGCGCGCGCTGGCCTGGGTCTGCGAGAATGTCTCGCCAAGCGCCTCGAAAAAGGATTTGCGCCGCGGAAACCGCTTGAACGTCACCTGCTCGGCCGGCGCGATCCTGGCGAGCTGCTTGCTGACGTCGACCGCCGTCCAGAAGCCGCCCAGCCGGTCGACCAGCCCGCGCGCATGCGCATCGGCGCCGCTCCAAACCCGGCCCCGCGCCACCTCCTGCACCTTGTCGAGCGGCAGCTTCCGCCCCGCCGCGACCTTCTGCTTGAAGTCGGCGTAGATCGCATCGGCTTGCGCGTTCAGCGCGGCCCATTGATCGTCCGTATACGGCGTAATGCTCGAATCCATCAGCGCGTTCCGGCCGACGCCCACCTGATCGCTTCCCACGCCGACCTTCTCCAGCGATTTTCCGAACGAGACCTTGCCGGTCAGCACCCCGATCGAGCCGGTGATCGTACCGGGCTCGGCGACGATCTTGTCCGCTGAGGCCGAGACGTAATATCCGCCCGACGCCGCCACCGAACCCATGCTCACGACGACCGGGATACCCTTGGCCTGCGCCTTCTTCACGGCGTCGAGGATCTGATCCGACGCGGTGACCGACCCGCCCGGGGAGTCGACGCGGAAGAGGATCGCCTTCACCGTGGAATCGCTGGCGGCCTGACGGATGGCGCGCGCGATGTCGTCGCCGGCCATGACGGGGGCACCTCCGAACAGACCGCCATTGTCGCTGCCCTCCTCGATCTCGCCCGTGCCCTCGACGAGCGCGATGCGCGCGCCCTTGCCGAGCTCCGCCGCTTCCTGCTTCGCGTGAACGAAATCGGCCATCGGCACCGACCTTGCGCCGCGGCCGGCCTTGCCGAGTGCAAACTGCAGTGCGTCGTCGTCGTAACCCGTGCGGTCGATGAGGCCGGCCTTCTTGGCGTCCTCGGCGAACTGCGGACTTTTCTCGAACGCCGCGGTGACGGCCTGGGCCGGCAATTTGCGGTCGCTTGCCGCGCCGGAGGCCGCGGTATCATACCAGGACTGCATGAGCGCGGTGATCTGTTCGCGATCCGCCGCCGTCATATTGTGCTCCATGTAAAGATCGGCGGCGCTCTTGTAGTCGGCGCGCTTGGCAATCTGCGGCTCGGCATCGATCTTGTCGAACAATCCGCGCAGGAATATCTCGCCGCCGCCTTCCCCCGCCGCCCCGAATACGGACTTCGGCTGCATCCAGACTTCGTTTGCCGCCGCCGCCGTCAGGTAGTCGCCAAGTCCCGGGGCCTCGAATCCCTGGCTGTGCGCAATGACGAACTTGCCCGACTGCCGGAAGCGCTTGAGCGCGGCGCCGATCTCCTCGGCCTGCGCGATCGAAAGAGAACCGTCGCCGAGCCTGACGATCGCGCCCTTGACCCGGTTGTCGCGCGCGGCCGCGTCGAATCCGAGAACGATGTCCATCACCGTCACCGGCCGCGTGCCGAAGGCGAAATCGTACGGGCGGGAATCCAGGATGGGGTGACGCAGATCCAGCGCCAGCACCATGTTGGACGGCAGCCCGTCGCCTTCCGCGAGCCCGACGAGAAACAGGGAAGCGAACAGAAGCACGAGAAAGAAGGCGAACTTCGCAATTCCGTTCAGCGTGCCCAGGGCCACCGATCGGAGCCAGCGCAGGAAGGCAATCATTGTCTGTTCCTTTTCGAAGACGGCGCCGCGGCCGCCCCGTCCGATGTAATATGGTGCGGACCTTAAAGAAGACCAATCACCGGGATGCAACACTCGCCCCGGCTGCGATGGCGACACGATAAGCCACTGATGGCAATGGCATAATCTGCGCGATTGCCAGGGGCGGGCACGCGTCACTAGATCGGCGCATGGCGAAGTTCGAATCCGGCGGCCTGTGCCTTGCCTTCGACGACATCGGTCCGCGAGAGGGCCGTCCCGTCGTCCTCGTCCACGGGTTTGCTTCGAACCGCCTGGAAAACTGGCGCAGGCTGGGCTGGTACGGCGCATTCGAGCGCAAAGCCATTCGCTGCGTGGCGTTGGACTGCCGGGGACACGGCGAGAGCGCCCGCTCTCATGACCCCGCGCTATTCGGCCGGGCGGCCATGGCGGCGGATATCGTAAATCTGCTCGACCACCTCGGCGTCGTGCGCGCCGACATTCTGGGTTATTCGATGGGCGCGCGCGTCGCGATCGCCGCGGCGCTCGCGGCGCCCGAACGATTCCCGCTCCTGATGTTGGGCGGGATCGGAGGCAGGCTGTTCGATCCCGCCCCGCCCGGCGATCCGCTGGCTGCTGCCATGGAAATCTCCGATCCGGACAAGATCGCCGATCCCCTGTTGCGCAGCTTCCGCCGTTTCGCGGACGAGCAGGGAGAGGACCGTCTCGCGCTGGCCGCGCTGGCACGTTCGGGCGACCGGCCGCTCGGAAAATCCGACGTCGCGGGAATAGCGGCGGAAACACTCGTCGTTGCCGGCGCTCTCGACCGGATCGCCGGCGATCCGCACGAACTGGCGGCGCTGATCCCCGGCGCCAGGGCCGTTTCCATTCCGGGCTGCGATCATTTCAGCGTCATCGCCCATGCGCTCTTCAAGGCGAGCGTGTTCGACTTCCTCGACGGCACGCTGGAATAGTCAGCGGCTGAAGGAGATGCCTGCGCCGACGATCCTCGGCGCGGAATAATTCGTCACCAGCTCGGGAAGCGGATCGCCCCTCACGGGCTGGAACGCCGCCGTCGAAGCGACCCGGGCGTTGAACAGATTGTCGCAGAAAACATAGGCCGCGATCGAAGGCGTGAAGGCCCAGGACGCGCGCGCGTCGACCGTCGTCGCTGGGGAAAGCGGAATGGCATTCTGGTCGTCCGCGAAGCGCCGGCTTTCGTAGCGGAGATCCGCAAACAGCGTGAGCCTGTCCAGCGGCCTGATCTCGGCGCCGGCAGTCGCCGTCCATCGCGGCGCCTGGGCGGGATGGGTCTCGATGGGAAGGCCGGTCGTCACGCTCACGGTCTTTGTGTGCGCGGCGATGGCGTCGAATGCCGCCGTCAGGGTGACCGTGCCGTTGAGGGCGTATCGAACCTCGGCTTCGACGCCGGGTGCATAGATGTTGAAGGAGTTTTCCCGCATCTGCAGGTTCGCACCCGTCGTCACGTTGGCGATGGGATCGTGAAGCTGGTTCCAGAACGCCGTAATGTCCCAGGTGAAATCGCCGCCCTCGCCGCCGACGCCGAGCTCCGCGCCGTAGAGCTCCTCCGGCGAGAGCGCTGGGTTGGCAAGAGTGGTGATCTGCCCGACGCGGAAGGGCCGGTAGAGTTCGTTCAGCGACGGCGCACGAAACCCCTCGTAGATCGCACCGCGAACATGGAAGCCGTTTCCGAGATCGCGCCTTGCACCTGCACGCACCGTGGGCAGCGTGCCGCTGCGCGACGGATATACCGCCTGCTTGGTGACCGCGCCGGTCGCGACGACGCTCTCCGTGAGATGCCCGTTGGCCGTCTCCCAGCCGTCGATGCGTGCGCCCAGCGTGAACAGCCATGGGCCCGGCCGCGCCGCGCCTTCGAAATAGACGCCCTCCACCGCACTCCGCCCTCCCGAAATGCGGCGCATGGAAAGGTTGCTCGAAAACAATTCCCGCGACTCGCCTTCGGCCAGCCTGGCGTCGGCTCCCACCTCCCAGCTGAACCAGTCCCAGCGGCCTCGCAGCGCGGCGTTTCCGCCCCAGCCGGTCGCCGGCACGTCGTACTGGTTGTTGGTCTGCGTGGTGGATGCGCGATCGGCGGCGATGGAAACGGAGGTGTTCGTGAGCCCGACGTCGCGCACCCAGACCTGCGCGCGCCAGCCGAGACTGCCGCCGTCCTCGGGATGGGCGACGGTAAGGCTTCCGGTCACGCCGTCGGCCGAGGATTGCGCATTGACCAGTCCCGAATTCCGGTCCTCGTGATAGGCACCCACATGCGCGGAGACGAGCGTGTCGGCATCCGCGAAGGTCTGTATCCGCAGCGAGGCATTGCGCGCATCGAGCGTGAGCGCATCGTCGGCGGGACCGCGCTGAAAACGATCGACCGGAATCCAGCCGTGCGAGGATACCGCCGACGCGCTGGCGAAGACATTGAAACGGTCGACATCGAATCCGCCGGCCGCGGCAGCCCGTGCCTGTCCGCTCGAACCGCCTCCGGCGTCTCCGGCGACAAGACCGTCGCCGCTCGCCTCCTCCAGCGCGATGACGCCTGTCAGTGCGCCCGATCCGTAGGGGCCCGCGCCCGCGCCACGCACGACCTCGGCGCCGCCCAGGTCTTCCGCCGGAATCGCGCTCCATATCACCCAGTTGCCGAACGGATCGTTCTGCGGAACGCCATCCAGGGTGACGAGCGCGCGTCCGGCCCCCGATGGCGCTATCGAGCGCAGCGAAACACCTTGCGTTGTCGGATTGGCCGATAGCGAGCTGTCCCTTCGGAAGAGGGAAAGGCCCGGCACCTGCTTCAGCGCGGCGTCGAGCTGGGGCTGCGACCTGAGCTGCGAGGCTGTAACGCGGACGACGGAGAACGCCTCGTTTCCCACCGGGTCGGGCGGGCTCGCCGTCACCACAACCGTCTCGACCGCCTTGTCCGCCCGTGCTGCCGCAACCGGCAAGAGGGCAAGGCCGGCAATGCACGCCCGCAAGCAGAGCCGATACAGAACTGTCACAATGAACCCGCGCCGGACATCCCCACCGGACGCTACAGTCTTGGCAGCCTCCAAGCGAGGGGGCGCCGCCAAATTCCCCGCTTTGGAAAAGACCTGCCCGGGGCGTTAACCGCCCTCCGAATATCCATCGACAACGCCCCGCCAGTGTCGCACGCTCCGGCCCCCAAGGCTCAGAGGAGAGAGTTCATGGCTTCCGGTCGGCTTCATTTCGGTCTCGTCCCGCTGGCGCTGGCCGCGGCCGTGCAGTTCGCCTCGGCGGCGCCGCTGCACTATCCGCTGCCGGAAGACAGTCTCGCGCGAAACGGCGAGCCGCAGGTCAAGTCCTCTCATGTCCTGTTCAAAAGCCAGCCCGATATCGCGCCCCTGCCCCGCGTCGGAAATCATCCGCATGCGGACAAGGGCCTGAAGCGGCACTACTCGGGCACGCCGATCGACGTGCTGCGATACCACTACGACAACTATCCTACCGGCTGGAACCAGAACGAGACGGACCTGACGCCCGCCACGGTCGCTTCGGCGAGCTTCGGAAAGCTCACGACGCTGAACGTCGACGGAAACGTCATGGCGCAGCCCCTGCTGGTCTCGAATTTCCGGATGCCGGACGACAGCATCCGTAACGTTTTGATCGTCGCAACCGGTCACAACACCGTCTATGCCTACGACGCGCAGGACTACTCGCTGCTCTGGCAGGTCAATCTCGGAAAGTCGCAGACAAGCGGCGACGTGGGCTGCTTCGACATCAAGCCGGAATACGGAATTTCCAGCACGCCGGTGATCGTGCGCACGGCCGACAATGCCGCGACGATCTATCTCGTCGCCGCGACGGAACCCGCGCAGTTTTCCTTCCACACCAAGCTTTACGCTCTCGATCTCGGAACGGGTCACAATGTCTTGAAGGCCAGGGAGATCAAGCCCGCCGCAAACCTTGCGACCGGCGGCAAGATTCATTTCGATCCCCAGAATCAATGGAGCCGCGCGGCCCTCGCCTACAACAACGGCTCGATCTATGTCGGCATCGGCTCCCATTGCGACAACAACGCCGGTCAGATTTCCGGCTGGATGTTGCGCTACGATGCAAGCAATCTGAAGCTCACGGCCAAGTTCAATACAATCGACGCCGTAGCCTCCTATGAACTCTCCAGCATCTGGATGAGCGGCTATTCGCCCGCCATCGACCCCGATGGAAACGTCTATGCCGTCACGGGCAATGGCTATTTCAACAATCAGAAGGGCAAGAAGGGCTACGGCGAAAGCGTCTTGCGCCTCTCGCCCAACCTCAAGAAGCCGAAGACCTTCACCCCGCAGGAATGGCAGAACCTCAACAACGGCGACAGCGATTTCGGGTCCGGTGGCGCAATGCTGATCCCGACCGTGGAGGGCCAACAGGCGCCGCCCATGGTCGTGGCCGAGGGCAAGGCCGGGAAGATCTATCTTCTCGACGCTACCAATCCCGGCGGGCTCCAGGGCGGCGCATCCCAACCCCTTCAGGTCATCAGCGAAGGCGCATGCTGGTGCGGGCCGGCTTACTACGAGGGGCCGAGCGGCGGCATCGTGTTCTATCAGGGCGGGGATGTCCTTCGCGCCTATTCGGTGAACACGGGGGCAACCCCTTCGCTGACCCTGACTGCGAGCGGGACCAGCGGCGCGGGCGGCGGCGGCTCCTTCCCGATCGTGTCCACCAACGGAAGCATGGCAGGTACGGGCATCGTATGGCTGATCCGCCGGGGCAATCCGACGGAACAGCTCGAAGCCTACGATGCCGCCTCACTTGGCGCGCCCATCTTCGCCCAGAACGCCGGCGACTGGTCGAACGGCAGCCGGTCCTATCTTTCTCCACTTGTTGCCAACGGGCGGGTCTATGTCGGGTCGAAGAATGCGGTCACGGTCTTCGGACTGACGGACTAGCCCAACCGGCAGCGTGGGACTGCGCGACGGGCCCGGATATCGCCGGGCCCGTTTCGTTTCTACGCCCCTGGATTTTGTACTTGCTTTGTTCTCATCGGCGGGGTATGCCTTCCGCCATGACCGTGGTGCCGGAAAGAACCGTCGATCCCTTGCTCGCCCGTGGCCGGGGCGCACGCTCCAATCGTGTGGGGCGGTACGAACATCAGGTTCGTACGCTCGTCGACGACGGATGGGACGACGGCTGGCGAGACGAGGACCTGAAGCCGCCGCCCTTGCGAACGGAAGTGATCCGCGACGCTACCCGCACGATCATCGCGCGCAACAAGTCGCCGGATATTTCCTTCGACCGTTCGATCAATCCCTATCGCGGCTGCGAGCACGGCTGCATCTACTGCTTCGCGCGTCCGACCCATGCCTATCTCGGCATGTCGCCCGGCATCGATTTCGAATCCCGGCTGTTCGCCAAGCCCAATGCGGCGGAGCTGCTGGCGAAGGAATTGTCGGCGCCGGGTTACGTTCCCCGCACCATCGCCATGGGGACCAACACCGATCCCTATCAGCCGGTCGAAAAGAAAATGCGGATCACGCGATCGATCCTCGAAGTGCTGCGCGACTTTCGCCATCCGGTCGGCATTGTGACGAAATCGCCTCTGATCCTGCGCGACATCGACATTCTTTCGGAAATGGCCGAAATGGGTCTGGCGAAGGTCGCGCTATCGGTCACGACGCTCGACCGAAGACTTGCGCGGCTCATGGAACCGCGTGCCGGGACGCCGTCCCGCCGGCTCCAGGCGATCAGGGCCTTGAGCGAAGCCGGCATTCCTTCGGGCGTGATGTTCGCGCCGATCATTCCCGCGCTGAACGACAGCGAAATGGAAGCTGTGCTGGGCGCGGCCGCCGAGATGGGCGCGAAAACGGCGGGCTACGTGCTCCTGCGGCTTCCGCTCGAGATCAAGGACCTGTTCCGCGAATGGCTCGAGGAAAACGTGCCCGACCGTGCCAGGCACGTGATGTCGCTCGTGCGCTCCATGCGGGGAGGCAAGGATTACGACAGCCAGTGGAGCGCGCGCATGAAGGGCACGGGCCCCTATGCGGAGATGCTCGCGCGACGGTTTCAGCTTGCCGTCAAGCGCTGCGGCCTCAACCGGGTCGCAAGCCCGCTCGACCTTTCGAGATTCCGCAGGCCGGCGCTGGCGGGCGAGCAATTGGCCCTGTTGTGATCCGGGGCGTCCGGGTCTGGCGTGCCCGCGTCCAGTCCAGCGTGCGCGGCCGTGCGATCATGGACCCGCCGAGCTTCCGGGATGGCACTCGAGGCGCGGTACTCACAATTTCCTTCGGGCAGCACTATCGGGATCGGCGATCGGGCACGCTATAACGCCAGCCGATGCCCCACTACATCTACGAGTCGCGCTATCTGAAGACGCGCCCCGGTCCGGTCGCCGGCGTGGATGAAGCCGGACGCGGCCCGCTCGCGGGCCCGGTCGTGGCAGCGGCCGTCATTCTCGACCGCAGGCGGATTCCGAAGGGCCTCAACGATTCCAAGCAGCTCGACGAGAGGACGCGAGAAGACCTGTTCCCGCGCATCATGGAGCTTGCGCTAGCGGTCGGCGTAGGCGAATCCGGCGTGGACGAGATCGATCTCCTCAATATCCGGCAGGCGACCCATTTGGCGATGGCGCGTGCGGTGCGCGCCCTTTCCGTAGCGGCCAGCTTCGCCCTCGTGGACGGCAACGATGCGCCGGCCCTTCCCTGTCCATGCGACACGCTAGTGGACGGAGATGCCCGGTCGGTTTCCATCGCCGCGGCATCCATTGTCGCGAAGGTTACGCGCGACCGCATGATGCGCACGCTGCACGAAGAGCATCCCCTCTATTGCTGGAACCGGAACAAGGGCTATGGCACCGAGGAACATCTCGTTGCACTGAACCGCTATGGGCCGACCCGCCACCATCGCCGCAGCTTCGCGCCAGTTTACAACATCTTGTGCCCGGAGAAATCCACAGACTCGATTTTGTGTTCCGAAAAGGTTGAGGATCCCGGCGTAATTCTTTGAGTCTTCAGGACTCTTGACCTGTGGACTCTGCCGAATCAATGTCCGCCCTTCTGTGGATGAACGGGCGGGACATGAGCGATCTGAAACTGGACGTTGTCATACAGGGCGATTGTATCCAGGCGATGGATGATTTGCCGGCCGGGTCATGCGATCTGGTCTTCGCCGATCCCCCGTACAATCTGCAGCTCAGGAACGCGCTCAGGCGTCCCGACAACTCGAAAGTCGATGCGGTCGACGACCATTGGGATCGCTTTGCCGATTTCGCCGAATACGACCGTTTCACGCGGGCGTGGCTTGCCGCTGCGAGGCGGGTCCTGAAGGATTCCGGCGCGCTATGGGTGATCGGGTCCTACCACAACATCTTCCGCGTTGGCGCCATCCTCCAGGACCTCGGCTTCTGGATCCTCAACGACGTCGTATGGCGCAAGACCAACCCGATGCCGAATTTCCGCGGCCGGCGGTTCACCAACGCCCATGAGACGATGATCTGGGCCGCGAAGACGCAGAAGACCGCCTATACCTTCAACTATGAAGCCATGAAGGCCCTGAACGACGACGTCCAGATGCGCTCCGACTGGACGCTTCCGATCTGTGCCGGCGCCGAAAGGCTCAAGGACGAGAACGGCGACAAGGCCCATTCCACACAGAAGCCGGAAAGCCTCCTCCATCGCGTCATCGTGTCGTCCACGAGGCCGGGAGACGTGGTACTCGACCCGTTCTTCGGTTCCGGCACGACCGGAGCGGTCGCCAAACGCCTGGGCCGTCGCTTCATCGGGATCGAACGCGACCCGGACTATGTGAAGGTCGCGCGCAAGCGGATCGCGGGCGTCTTGCCCGCCGAAAGCGACGTGCTCGAGACGACCAGATCGAAGCGCGCGGAACCGCGCATTCCGTTCGGCTGGGTGGTGGAGCGCGGCCTGCTGCCGCCCGGAACCGTGCTCCGGGGGAATCACAAGCATCAAACGGCAAAAGTGCGGGCCGACGGCACCCTGGTCTGCCGCGATGCGACCGGTTCCATCCATCGCATCGGCGCGCATGTGCAGGGCCTCGACGCGTGCAACGGCTGGACGTTCTGGCAGTACGAGCACGAGGGAAAGCTGATCCCGATCGACTATCTGCGTCAGCGCCTGCGCGCCGATCTCGTGTGATCACGATTGCGCGGCCGGGGTTTCGCGGCCGCCACGCGGAGAGGAATTGCCGCGCCGGGCCGCATGCGCGAGGATCTTGCGCATGACCGTCGGCAGCGCTGCCGCGGACGGATCGCGAACCCAGATACCCTCCGCGGAGGGGCGCCGGCGGAGGTCGACGCTATAGACTTCGATCTCCAACTCGAAATGGGTGAAGCCATGGCGCACGATGCCGGCCTGCTTCCTCCAGCCGGCCCGGAAGGGCGCCTGATCGAGTGCCTCCGCCGTTGAGGGAAACGCCTCGTCCCACGGCCCGAGCGGAGGCTGCATCATGCCGCCAAGCAGCCCCCTC
Organism: Rhizomicrobium sp.; assembly: GCA_035549575.1. Classification (GTDB taxonomy): domain Bacteria; phylum Pseudomonadota; class Alphaproteobacteria; order Micropepsales; family Micropepsaceae; genus Rhizomicrobium. Next base: position 14,444 of record DASZQP010000045.1, on the reverse strand, counting down.
TCGGGCCGCCGCACGAGCAGAACGGCACCTTCCGCATCGCGCGCGACGAAGGCCGCTCCCCTGCGCAGCGGGCGCGGCGCCTTTTCCGCCTTCGCCGGCAACATGTTCTGGATGCCACGCCTGCGAGCTTCGCAATCTTCGGTCATTGGGCAGGATTCACAGGCCGGACGTTTCGGCGTGCAGATGTCAGCGCCGAGATCCATCAGCGCCTGCGCGAAATCGCCGGCGCGTCTTGCCGGTACCAGCGATTGGCCCAGCACGCGAATCCTGGCCTTCGCACTGCGCAGCGGTTCGGTCACCGCATAAAGGCGGGCCACGACCCGCTCGGCATTCGCGTCCATCGCGGCATGGGGAAGATCGTAGGCGATCGCGGCGATTGCGCCTGCGGTGTAGATGCCAATGCCGGGAAGCGCGCGCAATCCGTCGTACGTCGCGGGAAATTTTCCTTTCATCTCCGTCGCGACGAGTTTCGCCGTCTTGTGCAGATTGCGTGCCCGCGCGTAGTAGCCGAGCCCCGCCCACGCGGCGAGCACGTCGTCCAGCGATGCACGCGCGAGCGCGTCGACGGTCGGCCATCTGGCCGTAAACCGCCGATAGTACGGGATGACGGCCGGAACCGTCGTCTGCTGGAGCATGATCTCGCTCAACCAGACACGATACGGATTGGCACGCTCGCCCTTTCTTGCGCGCCAGGGCAAAACTCTCGCGTGACGGTCGTACCAGGAAAGCAGCCGCGCGGACGGCGTACGGCTTTGCTTCCGTTGCGATGGTGGCGGCATAATCGGAGCATGGCTGAAAGCAGCAAGGACAGACAACCGCCCGAAAGCCCGCCGGTCCGACGCAGGTGGGCCACCGCGGTCGGCACGGAAGCCACCCTGACGGGCCTGGGAGCGTTCGCCCGGGCCGGGTTCTCCGACCCGACGCTCGTGCTGCGGTGGGGGGAGATTGCAGGGGCGGAAACGGCGCGTCTTGCCACACCGATCCGCCTAACCCGGGGGCCGTCCGGCGGGGTACTTACGCTGAAAGCGGAACCCGGCGCAGCCCTGTTTCTGCAACACGACAGCCGGTCGCTGTGCGAGCGCATCAACGCCTATCTCGGACGGCCAGAGGTCGTCCGCCTCCGGTTCGTCCAGGGTGGCATATTGCGCCGCACCATCAAGGAACGGGAAAAACCGAGGACGGGACCGGTGCCGGATGCCGATCCGGCCAGGACTTATCAGGGCCCGGAAGGGCTTCGCGAGGCCCTTCTTAAGCTCGCCCGCAGCCGCCGCGGGCTGCGTTAACTCCGGCAGCATTGAAGGACGCCGGGACCTCTGCCACAAGCAGGCGGTGAATTCTCAGGAGCAGGCCCGTGTCCCGCAATCAGATCGTTATCGCCGTGGTTGCCGTCGTGATCGTCATCGTGGCGGCGGTCGGATACTACATGACATCCCCCGGCTCGAAAGGCGCGGCGATTCCGACCAGCGGCGATACCGGCCCGGGCTTCACGATCATGGCGGACGACCACACCATGGGATCGCCTAAAGCCAAGGTCACGATGATCGAGTATGCGGCGCCGACCTGCCCGCATTGCGCACACTTCAACGAAACCGTCTTTCCCCTGCTCAAGCAGAAATATATCGACACCGGAAAGGTTTATTACGTCTTTCGTGTGTTTCCGCTGCACCCGTCCGACGGCGCCGTCGAGGCCATGGCCAAGTGCCTGCCGAAAGAGGGCTATTTCCAGTTTATCGACCTGATGTTCAGGAACCAGCCCATCTGGGACTGGGAGAATGGTGTGACTGACATCCACGGCGGCCTTGTAAAGATGGGCCGAATCGCCGGAATGAGTGCGGATCAGGTCGATAGCTGCATCAAGAATCAGGCAGTCCAGGATCACGTAAACAAGGTCGCGATGGATGGGCAGACCAGATACAACATTTCAGCCACACCGACGTTCGTCATCAATGGCGTCCCGCGTGGCGATGTTGCGACCTGGCCGGACCTGCAGGCAGCCCTGGACGCCCAGCTCGCCCGCAAATAACCCGCACACCGAGCGCAAGGCGGCGCGCATTCGTTGAAGTTCAACCGGCTCAGGCTTTCCGGATTCAAGTCGTTTGTCGAGCCGACGGAGCTCTTCATCGAGCCGGGCCTGACGGCCATCGTCGGCCCCAATGGCTGCGGCAAGTCAAACCTCTTCGACGCCCTGCGCTGGGTGATGGGCGAGACGCGCCCCACTTCGGTGCGCGGCTCGGAGATGGACGACGTGATCTTCGCCGGCAGCGCGGGCCGCCCCGCGCGCAATGTCGCCGAGGTGACACTTTTCGTCGACAATTCCGATCGCACGGCCAATGCGCCCTACAACGACTACGAGCAGATCGAAATTTCGCGAAGGATCGAGCGCGAGTCCGGCTCCGTCTATCGCATCAACGGGCGCGACGTGCGCCAGCGCGATGTACAGATATTCTTTGCGGACGCCTCGTCTGGCGCCGCGTCCACGGCGTTCGTCAGGCAGGGCCAGATCGGCATGCTGGTCAGTGCGAAGCCACTCGCGCGCCGCGCGATCCTCGAGGAAGCCGCCGGCATTTCGGGTCTGCACCAGCGCCGCCACGAAGCAGAGTTGCGACTCAAGGCGGCCGAAACCAATCTTGGCCGCCTCGACGACATCGTTCGCGAGGTCGAAGGCCAACTTCAGAGCCTGAAGCGGCAGGCGCGGCAGGCTTCCCGATACCGCAACCTCTCGGGACACATCCGCAAGGCGGAAGCCCTTGCGCACTATCTGCGCTGGACTGCGGCGGAACTGCGATTGCGTGCGGCGGAGGAAGCTCTGGCCGCCGCCTCGTCCGCAGTTGCCGACTGCACCGGGCGCGCAGCGGAAGCCGCGACGGCGCAGGCCGATACTGCGGCCAAACTGCCTCCACTGCGCAACGCGGAAGCCGAAAAATCCGCCGCGTTGCACCGGCTCGTCGTTCAGCGGGAAACGCTCGAAGCGGAAGAAGCCAGGGCGCGCGATGCCGCAGAGGGCTTGCGTCTCCGCATTGTTCAGGCATTGCAGGATACGGAACGCGAAGAGGCCCACTGCAGGGACGCGGAAAGCGCATTGGACGCGCTCCAGAGGGAGTCGCTGGAGATCGCTGAGGCCGCCTCGCGCGCCGACTTCGAATTCGCAGAGGCCGAGAGCCGGGCGAATGCGCTGAACGAGGCGCTCTCCGAAAGCGAGCGCATGCTCGAGCGCCTGACCGCTGATCTCGCCGAATGGAACGCGGCCAGGGCCAGCCATGAGCGGGCTCGGGAGGTTGCGTCGGCGCTGCTCGATACCAGTTCGCACCAGCTTGCGGAGGCAAAGGCCCGCCTCGAACATGCAATGGACGGCACGCTGGAGACGCCGGACGTGCTGCTGGCGCAAAGCGCCACCGAGCAGGCCCGCGCCCTGGCGCAAACGGCACGCGAGGCGCTCACCCGCGCGCGCCAGATGCTTGAGGACGCCGAACGCGCGGAGAGCGAATCTCGCGCACCCCTCGAAGCGGCCGAGCGGGAGGTTCATGCCCTCTCCGCCGAAGCCAAGGCGCTGGCCGACCTGCTCCAGCCTGAGGGACAGGGGCTTTGGCCGCCCATGGTGGACGCCGTGGCGGTTCAGCCCGGCTACGAGGCTGCGCTTGCAGCCGCGTTGGGGGACGATTTGCAGGCGCCTCTTGACGAAGCCGCGCCGCATCACTGGCGCGACCTCGGCGAGTTCGATTCGTCGATCCCGCTTCCCGCGGGCGCGCAGCCACTCAAGAATTTCGTGAAGGCCCCCTCCGCGCTCGACCGCCGGCTCACCATGACGGGCGTCGTGTTTCCCGATCGGGGCGCAATCCTCCAGAAGGAGCTGAAGCCGGGACAACGTCTGGTGTCGCCGCGCGGGGACCTGTGGCGCTGGGACGGCTATGCCGCGTCGGCGGATGCGCCCTCTCCCGCGGCAGCTCGGCTGACGCAGCGCAACCGTCTTGCCGAGCTGGAATCGCATATCGCCTCCGCGAAGGAGCTCCGCGCGCAGCGGTTTGTACAGTATTCTCAGGCAAAGGACGCTGCCGACGCCGCCCGCGCCGCCGAGATGCTGGCCGAACAGGAGGATCGCAGGACCGAGCGGCTGCTGATCGAAGCGCAGGACGATGTGGCGCGCACGGCCCGCGCCGCGGCGGAGCGGGCATCGCGGCTGGCGACGCTGGAAGCCGAAATCCGGCGGCTCACCGGCTCGCGCGATGCGGCGCAGGAAGCGGAGCGGCAGGCGGCCGAGGCGCTTGAAGGACTCGGTGACGGCCACTCGTTGATGCAATCGGTTTCCGAGGCGCGGCAGTCCACGGCCGCCGCCCGCGGTGCGACCGCGGAGGCGCGCGCCCTGCTGGAAGGGCTGAAACGCGACCGCGAGATGCGGCAGCATCGTCTGGCCGCCATCGCCGATGAGTGCTCCCGCTGGCAATCGCGCCGCGAAGCCGCGATGGCGCAGATCGAGGAGTTGCGCCGGCGGCACGAAGATCTGTGTGCTGCACTCGCCGTGGCGGACGGCGTGCCTGCCGAGATCGCCGCGAAGCGGAACATGCTCCTGGACGCGATTGCTGCCGCCGAAGCGGCACGCAACGAATCCGCGGACGCGCGGTCCCTCGCGGAGAGCGTGCTCGCGGAGGCCGATAAGCTGGCGAAGACCGCGGACGCGGCCTTGTCGGCGGCGCGCGAGGAGCGAGCCCGTGCGGAAGCCATGGTCGAATCCGAAAGCACGCGAATGTCAGAGCTGCGCGAGCGCATCCGCGACGAGCTCGACATCGCTCCCGGCGAACTGGCGGAGCGGGCGGAAATCGCCACCGATCAGGAACTGCCGCCGCTCGATCAGGCCGAAAGGCGTGTCGAAAAGCTCAAGCAGGAGCGTGAGCAGCTGGGCGGCGTCAATCTACGGGCGGAAGAAGAAGCTGCCGAGCTGGAAGCCAGGCTCAATACGCTGACGACGGATCGCGACGATCTGACCGGAGCAATCGACCGCCTGCGCCGCGGCATCCAGAGCCTCAATCGCGAGGGTCGCGAACGTTTGCTCGAATCGTTCGAGAAGGTGAACAGGAATTTCCAGGACTTGTTCACAAAGCTGTTCGAGGGTGGCGAAGCACGCCTCACCTTCACGGAGTCGGAAGATCCGCTGGAAGCAGGCCTCGAGATTTTCGCCCGGCCGCCCGGTAAACGCCTCCAGTCCCTGGCGCTACTTTCCGGCGGCGAGCAGGCTCTGACCGCTCTAGCCCTGATCTTCGCCGTGTTCCTCGTGAACCCGGCGCCCGTCTGCGTGCTGGACGAGGTGGATGCGCCGCTGGACGACGCCAATGTCGAGCGCTTCTGCAACATGCTCGACGAGATGACCAAGCTCGCCGACACTCGCTTCCTCGTGATCACACACCATGCGCTGACCATGTCGCGGATGAACAGGCTGTTCGGCGTCACCATGGCCGAGCGCGGTGTCAGCCAGCTCGTTTCGGTCACCCTTGCCGAAGCCGAACGAGTCGCCGCCGAGTAGGAAATCCCAGCTTGCGCGTTTCGCCGCGCTTGTTTTTCCGTAACGGTATCAAGTGCTTAGTGACTAAATGGCATTCTTGACATAATATTACCCCATCCCTATGGTCCGCGCGCTTTCGGCGGGGTCTCGAAAGCGTCTAAGAGTGCCGCATGTCCGCTCCCGAACCGAAGGACTTGCGCGAGCTGGGTGACCGGCTTCGCGCTGCCGAACAGCGGAGTGCGGCGCGGCAGAAGGCCCCGCCGCCGACTTCGCTCGGCATCGCGTTCCGCTTCTCGACGGAGATGGTCGCGGCGCTGATCGTTGGTGGCGGGATGGGATATGGGATCGACTGGCTGGCCGGGACGAAGCCCATCTTCCTGATTGTTTGTTTCGTGCTGGGAGCGGCGGCGGGTATCCGCAACGTGCTGCGCGCGGCAAAAGAGATCAATGCCGAAATATCGGCGAAGAGCGACGCAGGAGAGTAGCGCCGTGAAAATGGACCCGATGCATCAGTTTGCGGTCGAACCGCTTTCGGCGCATCCGCTCCTGCAGATTGCGGGACATCCAATCTATTTCACGAACCAGGCACTCTGGATGTTTATTGTGGTCGGGGCGATCTCCCTGTTCATGGTGATGGCAACCTCGCGCCGCTCCCTGGTGCCCGGCCGCATGCAATCGATGGCGGAGATATCCTACGAATTCGTTGCCAACATGATCGGCACGGCATCGGGGGAAGACGGGCTCAGGTTTTTCCCGTTCGTGTTCACGATCTTCATGTTCGTGCTGTTCTCGAATTTCCTCGGCCTTCTTCCCGGCTCCTTCACGGTCACGAGTCAGATCGCTGTGACGTTCGGCCTTGCGGCATTCATCATCCTGCTCGTCATCGTGACCGGCTTCATCCACCACGGTATCGGATTTCTCAGGCTGTTTGTGCCCAAGGCACCGTTCATCCTGCTCCTCCTGCTGGTGCCGATCGAAATCATCTCGTTCATGACGCGCCCGATAAGCCTTTCCGTGCGCTTGTTCGCGAACATGCTTGCGGGCCACACCATGCTCAAGGTTTTCGCCAGCTTCGTGATCATGCTGGGTGGCGCCGGCGGCGTGCTGTCGCTTCTTTCGGTCGCCCCTTTCGCGCTCATCGTCGCGATCACGGCGCTGGAACTCCTTGTCGCGTTTCTGCAGGCCTACGTCTTCGCCATCCTTACCTGCATCTATCTCGGCGAAGCGCTTCACCTCCACGATCACCACTGACCAAGAAGGATTTGAGACCATGGAACTTGCTGCGGCAAAAATGATCGGTGCGGGCCTTGCCTGTATCGCACTCGTGGGCGCCGGCATCGGCATCGGCAACGTGTTCGGAAGCTACCTCGAAGGCGCGCTGCGCAATCCGGGTGCCGCCGCCACGCAGACGACCAACCTGCTGCTCGGATTCGCGCTCTGCGAAGCGACCGGTCTCTTCGGCCTCGTGATCGCGCTCATCATCCTGTTCACGTAAGATGCAGGAAGCGCCCGCCACGTCTGCGACGACGGAAGCCCCCGCCAAATCCGGCGGGTTTCCCCCGTTCGACCAGAGCACCTTCCCGAGCCAGATTTTCTGGCTCGTGGTGGCGATGGCCCTCCTGTTTGTCGTGCTATGGCGCTTCGCCGGTCCGCGCATCAAGGGCACGCTCTCCGAGCGCCGCGATCTCATCCACAAGGAGATCGAGACCGCACAGGAGAACAAGCGCAAGGCGGAAGCGGCAACTGTTGCCTACGAGACGCCCTTGTTCGAGGCGCGCGAACGCGCGCGCGCGCTCAACAATCAGTATCGCGAGAAGGCCGCGGCCGAGATGAAGGCCGCCGAGACCGAAGCCGATGCCAAGGCCGAGAAGGCGACCAGCGAGGCCGAGGCGAGGCTGGCGAAAATCCGTGCCGAAGCGAAGGCGCACATCGCCGAGGCCGCGAAAGACGCTGCGATCGAGATCGTTTCGCGGCTGACCGGGGAACATATTTCGCCAGAGGACGCTGCCGCCGCCGTGCGCAGTACACAGGACGCCAGATGATGGAGATCCTTCAGGAGCCGGATTTTTGGGAATGGCTCGGCCTTCTCGCGGTGATAGGTCTGATACTTTGGCAGGGCGTGCCCGCGCTGATCGGCAAGATGCTCGACGCCCGGGCGGTCGCGATCCAGAACGAGCTGACCCAGGCCAAGCAGTTACGCGAGGAAGCCGAGCAGATCCTGATCCGCTACACCGAGCGCGCCAGCCATGCCCAGGCGGAGGCGCAGACGATCCTCAATCAGGCACAGGAAGAGGCCGAACGCTTCCGCAAGGAATCCGAGGCGCAGCTGAAGGCCCTGATCGAGCGCCGCGAGCGTCAGGCGCAGGACCGTATCGCGCGGGCCGAGGCCCAGGCGATGGCGGAGATCCGCTCCATGGCCGCCGATGCCGCCGCCGGCGCCGCGGCCACGATCATCGCTGCCCGCCTTGACGAAAAAAAGGCCGGTGCCCTGATCGATGCCGGCATCAAGGACGTGGCGGCGAAGCTGAACTGAGCGGCACCGCTGCCGCAAGCGGTTTCGATGCGCCGCCCCGCCAGAGCCGAGACGACGCATCGCAGTTTTCAGCGACCCAACAACTAGAACGCGATGAGTCCGGTTGCTCCGTCCGGCAGTCCGCCGGCTGTCGTGACCGGCTTCAGGCTTCCGTCGGAGCGGATCCGGAAGCCCGAAATCGTTCCGTCACCCGCGTTGCGCACATAGAGAAAGCGGCTGTTGTGGCTCGTCGCCATATCGATGGGCACGCTGCCGGTTCCGGCGGTCTTGTCGAGCAGTGTCAGGCTGCCGTCACCGCCCACCGTGTAGCTGGATACCGTGCCACTGCCGGTATTCGAGGTATAGGCATAGTGGCCGTCCTTGGTTACGGCAACCCAGCATGCACCGGTCTGGCTGTCCGGAACGCCGACGGAAATGTCCTTCAAATTTCCGTTGTTTGTGACGCGAAACGAGGAGAGCGTGGATGCGCCGTCCGCCCCACCTTCTGCATTCGAAATGATGGCCGCCTGATTGTCGCGGCCGAAGGCGAATCCGAACGGCGTGGCCTCTATCGACGGAAACGCCTTGCCAGGCTGCGCCGCACCCGAACTGTCGAGCGCGAAGGTATCGATCTGGTTGGTTGCCTTCTCCGTGACCACCAGCACATTTTCGCCCGGCACGAAGGAGATCTGCGCCGGTGCGGAAGACATGCTGCCCGGCAGCGGCTGCGTCGAGCCCGGGAGCGGCTTCAATTTCCCGTTCTTGCGGCCGATCGAAAATCCGGAAATGTTCGGCGTGCCGCCCGCGTTGAGCGCGTAAAGTGTGTGATGCTGGATTGCAAGGCTCACCGGCATCATGCCTCCCGACGGGACCGTGTTCACCAGAACGAGCTGGTCACCCGAAACGCGAAAGGCCGTAACGGAGTTGCTGCCGGCATTGACCGCGAACAGCATCTGCCCATCCTTGCTGAGGATCAGCGGATTTTGAGAAGCCAGCGGGTCCGCGCCGGTACCTGCGCCGTTGCCGCCCGTGGCAACGCTTCCGGCGGGCGTGATGACTCCGTCCGTGTCGCGATGGAAGACCAGAATGCTGTTTCCGCTCTCCTGATTGCTGAGCGCATAGACGCCGCCGGGGATTTGGCGGCGAGCCCGGGGTGAGAAGCGAATGCCGACAATGCAAGAACCGCCGCGCCGCAAAGGAGCCGCGAGCCTGACGATTTGAAGCAGGTTGATCTCATTTCTACACTCTCCATTTTCGATTTTCGATCAAGCGTGTCCGCTCCAGGTCAGACGCTCCGCTCTCCCGGCCAGACAAGACCGCAAGGAAGGCGCGGGGCCGGCGAGCCGGGCCGCCTTCACGCAATTGGAACGGTCTCAGATATTCGGATGAACGGCGGAGAAGGTTACATCTCACGGTGAACGGGCTTCGCGCGCGGAAAGGCAAGGCCACCGCATCAATCGTCCCGGTCCGCCTGTAGGAGCGATCCCGACTCAGCCTATGATTTCCGGGGCCGCGCGATCGGGGAGCGTCGATGAAGCGAGTCGCATATTGCACGTTGGCCGCGTGTCTGCTTCTGTCCGGCTGCGGCACCGCACGCCGCGTCGCTGACGAACTCGCCACGTTCAACGAAGCGCAGCAGCGTGGCACCGCACAGCTGATCCTGTTGAATGTCCTGCGCGCCCGCGATCATCAGCCGCTTGCCTATTCCCATTTCGACGTCCTCCGCGGCGGCATCAACGCGAATTCCTCGATCGGCTTCGGCCTGCCGTTCGGACCGGATGCCCATTCGCTCTCGCCGAACACGTTCGCGACCGCGCTCGGTGCCTCTCCGGGACTGTCGCAGGATGTGAAGCCGCAGGACGATCAGGACTTCTATCGCGGCATTCTCACGCCGATCAGCGCCGAGACCTGGGCGCTCTATCAGGACCAGAACTGGGCACCCGATCTGCTGTTCCACATGTTCGTCGAATACATAAGACTGAGCCGGACGGACTTCGACGCGCTGTTTTCGGGCACGGAGAGCCTTTGCCGCGCGCACGCAGATATCGCCGATGTGGCCGGCGCCTGCAAAGGGCTGGCGCAGACGGAAGCGGAAATCCGCGGCCTTCCGCGATGCACGCCCGACACGGTGCTCTTGAACGCCAAGCCCGTGCTCAAGCTCCTGAACGATCCCGGCGACCGGTGCCGTCAGCTTCAATACGATGCGCTCACGCAGGCTATGGACATTCTCGGCTTCCATATCGCGCAGGTGACGACAAGAACGGCGGTAGGTCCCGCGATGCCGCCGTCCGCGCTCCGCGACACGCACTGGCCCTTCGCGCTGAAGGATTCCAACATCGAAATCGCCGCGTCCGGAGAGGAGTACCGGTTCGAGACGGTTTCGCGCGACTACGCCGTGTCACTCACCAACATGCCCTGCCTTGGCGGCGCGAATATCGCCGTGGCCCCGCCCTCGGAGGCTTCCGCGCCCGCTCCCAGGAGCGGCAGCCTTCCGGCCGACTGCCGCGACCAGCATCAGCTCGTCATCGGCATAACGACGCGATCGCCGGACGGAATGCTCTACTACATGGGAGAGGTCGCGCGCGCCATTCTGCCCGCGGATCCCGCCGGAACCCCCAAGGCGGTGACTCTGCGGGGCGACAACGGCGAGCCGCAGGCGCTGATGTCCCTCGTCGAAGACGATGTGCCGGACGCAGCGGTGCGCGTGAACTACCGCGGCACGACCTACAGCGTTCCGCGCGGCGGCGGCCACGTCACGATGCAGGCGTTCGAGCTGCTGGAGCAGGTATTCGCGCTCTACAACCGCGCCTCCAGCACGCCGTCGACGACGGCGGTGACCGTGGTGCCCTGAGAAGCCTATTTTTCTTCCGGCACAACCGTGCGGATGTGCAGCTCGCGCAATTGCCGCTCCGATACGCCGCTCGGCGCATTCATCATCAGGTCCTGCGCCTGCTGGTTCATCGGAAACATCGTCACCTCGCGCAAATTCTCCTCGCCTGCGATCAGCATGACGATGCGGTCGATGCCGGGCGCCGTTCCGCCGTGGGGGGGCGCGCCGTAGCGGAAGGCGTTGAGCATGCCGGCGAACTTCGTTTCCGTCTCCTCGCGCGCATAGCCGGCGATCTCGAACGCCTTGAGCATGATGTCGGGATCGTGATTGCGGATGGCGCCGGACGACAATTCCACCCCGTTGCATACGATGTCGTACTGGAACGCCTTCATGCCGAGGATCGTGCCGGTGTCGTGCTTGTCCAGACCCAGGAACGCCGCCTTTTCGAATTGCGGCATCGAGAAGGGATTGTGGGAGAAATCGACGCGCTTCTCCTCCTCGTTCCATTCGTACATCGGAAAATCGACGATCCAGCAGAACTCGAAGCGGCCGGAATCGATCAGGTTGAGGTCCCGGCCGAGCCGGTTGCGCAGATGTCCCGCAAATCCCGCGGCCCGGTCGGCCCGCTCGTCCGCAAAGAAGAACAGCGCATCGCCCGCACCCGCGCTCGCCTGGCCGGCCAGGGCCGCGAGCGCGTCCGCGGACAGGAACTTGGCGATCGGTCCCTTGCCCGAAAGCGCGCCCCCTTCCTGCTCGAACACGATATAGCCGAGCCCGCCGGCGCCCAGGTCGCCGCGTGCCCAATCGACGAGGCGGTCGAACCAGGAGCGCGGCTGGGCGCCGGCCCCAGGCGCCGGTATCGCGCGCACGGTCTTGCCCTTGAACGCCTTGAACGCCACGTCGTCGCGCGCGAACACGTCGCTCACGTCGGCGATGACGATGGGATTGCGCAGGTCCGGCTTGTCGACGCCGTATTTCAGCATCGACTCCCCGTAGGGAATGCGCGCGAACGGCAGGCCCGAAACCTTCCGGCCCTCCGCGAATTCCGAGAACACACCGTGCAGAACCGGCTCGACGGCGGCGAACACGTCGTCCTGGGTCACGAAGCTCATTTCGAGATCGAGCTGGTAGAACTCGCCGGGCGAGCGGTCGGCGCGAGCGTCCTCGTCGCGGAAGCAGGGCGCGATCTGGAAATACCGGTCGAAGCCCGCCACCATGATGAGCTGCTTGAACTGCTGCGGGGCCTGCGGCAGCGCGTAGAACTTTCCCGGGTGCAGCCGCGACGGCACGAGGAAGTCGCGCGCGCCTTCCGGCGACGAGGCCGTGAGGATCGGCGTCTGGAATTCCGTGAATCCCTGCTCGATCATCCGTCGGCGGATGGAGGAGATGACCCTGGAGCGGAGGGTGATGTTGCGGTGCAGCTTTTCGCGGCGGAGATCCAGGAACCGGTATTTCAGCCGCGTCTCCTCGGGGTATTCGAGGTCCCCGAACACGGGCAGCGGAAGTTCCTGCGCGCGGCTCTGGACCGACACGCTCTCGATCCTGAGCTCCACCTCGCCCGTCGGCATGTCGGGATTGACGGTGTCCGCGGTGCGCGCGACCACCCTGCCCGTCAGCGTCAGCACCCATTCGGAACGCGCCCGGTCGGCCTCCGCGAAGGCGGGAGAATCCGGTTCCACGACGCATTGGGCGATGCCGTAGTGGTCGCGCAGGTCGATGAACAGCAGCCCGCCATGATCGCGGCGCCGGTTCACCCAGCCGGACAGCCGGACGGTCTGGCCCACATGCGCCATGCGCAGTTCGCCGCAGGTATGGGTGCGATAGGCATGCATGCCGGAAAGCCTTCGAAATCGAGCGGAAGCAGGCGCGTATGTGGCGAAGGGGCCCTCGCTTAGTCAAGGGTGCCCTTGCGTCCGGAAAAATCCGCCGGAAGCGCAGGAAAATCCTGCAGGGCCGGGGCGAATCCGATATAGCCATAGGGTGCGGATCATCGAAACGACGGCCGATCTCGAAGCCCTGGTCACCCAAATCCGTGGCGCGCGCTATGTGGCGCTCGACACCGAGTTCATGCGCGATCAGACCTACTGGCCGAAGCTCTGCCTCGTCCAGATCGCCGCGCCCGGCATCGAAGCCATCGTCGATCCGCTCGCCGGCGCCGTCGATCTGAAGCCGTTCTACGGACTCCTGGCCGAGCCGCACATCGTCAAGGTGCTGCACGCCGCGCGGCAGGACATCGAGATTTTCTGCCAGCAGGGCGGCGTGATTCCGCGCCCGCTGTTCGATACCCAGATCGCGGCGATGGTCTGCGGTTTCGGCGACGCCGCGTCCTACGAGACATTGGCGCGGAAGCTGGCGAAGGTCGAGATCGACAAATCGGCGCGATACAGCGACTGGAGCCATCGGCCGCTGTCGAAGCGGCAGCTCGAATACGCGATGGCGGACGTGACCCATCTGCGCACGATCTACGAGGCGATGGAGCGGACGCTCGCACGCTCCGGCCGCGAATCCTGGGTCGAGCAGGAGATCGCCGGTCTCACCGATCCGGGGCTCTACCGCCTCGATCCCAGGGACGCCTGGAAGCGGCTCAAGCCCCGCACCTCCAACCGCCGGTTCCTCGCGATGCTGGCGGCGATCGCGGAGTGGCGCGAGAAGGAGGCGCAGGCCCGCGACATTCCGCGCGGCCGCGTGCTGAAGGACGAGGCGCTGACGGAAATCGCCGCGCATCCGCCGGAGAATGCCGACGCGCTCGAACGCATCCGCGCGGTCCCGAAGGGCTTTGCGGCATCGCGCAGCGGCAGGGCACTGCTCGAGGCCATCGAGGCGGGGCGGCACGCCCCTCCGCCCGAGGGCATCGAGCCGCCGCAACCGCGGCGAAAGCGCGAGCCCTCCCAGGCCACGATCGACCTGCTCAAGACCCTGCTCCGGCTCAAGGCGGAGGAGATCGGCGTCGCTCCGCGCCTCATCGCCAGCTCCGACGACATCGAGAAGCTCGCGGCCATGGAGGATGCCGGCGTCGCCGCGCTCCACGGCTGGCGTGCGGAGGTGTTCGGCAAGGACGCGCTCGCCCTGCGCAAGGGCGAACTGGCGATCGCGCTCGAAGGGGGCCAGGCCGTCGTCGTCGAGCTCGAGGACTGACAGCAAAAAGCGGATGCCGCCCGGCACCCGCTTGACGCCTCGAAGCTACGGCCGGCGCGCAACATCCGTTTCGAGGCGGATCGGACACGCACCTTCGCTTCTCCCTCGGGCTTTCGCGGGAAGCCGTACCCGGTCCGGGCGGGCCGCGCCCCTGGCGCGGGGGCCCTCGCCTTTCCGTCTTTCCGCACGCATGCGCGCGACGCCGCAACCTGACCCTGTATGACGTGTTCGCGTATCCCGGGATTCAGGCCCGAAGCTGCGGGCGCATCCGACCGTTCATGCCGTTCCTCTCCCATGTCACAGGCGTGAGATGGGGGCGAAAGTCTAGGTGTCAAGACCTAGTTAGAGGATTTAATACTTGTCTCCGTCCAGCCGGGAATAACCACTTATGGTGGAGTCCCGCCACAAATTGTGGTGCCACCGCCACCGGAGCGGATCGAGTGGGGACGAATGCGATGGCAGCACCGCGCGTCGGG
>DASZQP010000044.1:0-35932 GCA_035549575.1 Rhizomicrobium sp. | reverse complement strand
AGGCGTGCGCCGTGCCCGTGCCCGCGCCGAGGCGGCCGACCTGGTTCTGCTGCTGCTGGACGGCAGCGCCGCCGATCCCTTCGCCGGATTGCCGGACGGCACGCGCAGCGATCTCGTCGTGTTCAACAAATCCGATCTGCCCTGGCCCGCGAAACGCGACGGGCCTTCGATCTCGCTCAAGACCGGCACCGGCATGGACGCGATGATCGATGCGCTCACCGCAAAAGTCCGCGCGCGTCTCGAGCGCCCCACCGAAGCCCCGGTCCTCACCCGCGCGCGTCACCGACACGCGCTCGAAGATGCCGCGCGATCATTGGAGCACGCCCTCACCGCGCCGGACGATCAGCCCGAGCTGATGGCCGAAGACCTCCGCCTCGCGCTTCGCGCCATCGGCCGCATCACCGGCCGCGTCGATATCGAGGATGTGCTCGATGTGGTGTTCCGGGATTTTTGTATTGGGAAGTAGCAGCTGATGTCACCCACAGCGCAACACATCATTTGGATTTGGTTTTTCTCGGTTCCAGCCTTTGCATTTGGTCGTCAGGTGTTTCTCGACTGGGGCAAAGACGAAGCGACGCTACCGATCCAACTCTTCGGAGACACCTATCGGAAAGACGAGAACTACACGATGTACACGGTTGCGAAGGGTACAAACACTGGCGTGGTCGTTCTGTGCATCGGCTTCATCGCCTATAACGTCTTGCAGCTTCTTCTCGGTGACTGACGATGTTATCCGTACACGGAGTAATGTGGCGAGCTTTTCCGACGATCCTTCGCTCCTTGCTCTAAAGGGCTGGCGCGCGTATTGACCCGCGCTATGCGAGCGTTCGACGTCATCGTTATCGGCGGGGGTCATGCGGGTTGCGAGGCGGCGGCGGCTTCGGCGCGCTTCGGCGCGCGCACGCTGCTCTTGACGCACAAGATCGAGACCATCGGCGAGATGTCCTGCAATCCCGCGATCGGCGGGGTGGGCAAGGGGCATCTGGTGCGCGAGGTGGATGCGCTGGACGGGCTGATGGGCCGGGTCGCGGACGCGGCCGGTATCCAGTTCCGGATGCTCAACCGCCGCAAGGGCCCGGCCGTGCGCGGGCCTCGCGCCCAGGCGGATCGCAAGCTCTATCGCGCGGCGATGCAGGCGGCACTGGCTGCACAGGACAATCTCGCCATCCGCGCCGCGGCGGTCGAGGATCTTCTGATCGCGGACAAGCGCGTCGCGGGCGTCGTGACCGCGAGCGGCGAGACGATCCGCGCGGGCGCCGTGGTGCTGACCACGGGCACCTTCCTCAACGGTCTCATCCATATGGGCGAGACGAAGATTCCGGCTGGACGCGCGGCCTCAAGCTGCGAAGCGATAGGCCATAACAAGGTCGACGAACCAAGCATCGGCCTCTCGAAAACCCTTTATTCCTTGGGTTTGGCGATGGGGCGGCTCAAGACCGGCACGCCGCCGCGACTCGACGGCAGGACCGTCGATTGGGCGGCACTCGAAGTGCAGCACGGCGACGATCCGCCCTCGCCGTTCTCGTTCCTGACCCGGCGCATCACCACGCCGCAGACCGTCTGCCACATCACGCGCACGACGCCGCAGACCCATGCGATCATTCGCGCCAACCTGCACCGCGCGCCGATCTATTCCGGCCAGATCGAGTCGACCGGCCCGCGCTACTGCCCCTCCATCGAGGACAAGGTCGTGCGCTTCGCCGCGCGCGACAGCCATCAGATCTTCCTCGAGCCCGAGGGGCTGGACGACGACACGATCTATCCCAACGGGATTTCGACCTCCCTGCCGGAAGAGGTGCAGATCGCCCTCCTCAAGACCATCCCTAGCCTGGAGCGCGTTTCGGTCCGCAGGCCCGGCTATGCGATCGAATACGACTATGTCGACCCGCGCGAGCTGACATCTGCACTGGAACTGAAGAAAATCAAAGGCTTATATCTCGCCGGGCAGATCAATGGCACGACCGGCTACGAGGAAGCCGCCGGCCAGGGCATAATCGCCGGGCTGAACGCGGCGCGGGGGACCGCTGGCAGTGATCCCGTGATTCTGGACCGTGCCTCCTCCTATATCGGGGTGATGATCGACGATCTGGTGACTCGCGGGGTGAGCGAGCCCTATCGCATGTTCACCTCGCGGGCCGAATACAGGCTTTCCCTGCGCGCGGATAATGCGGATCAGCGGCTGACGCCATGGGGCTTGAGCGCCGGTTGTGTCGGCAGCGCGCGGGAATCCGCTTTCGGCGCCAAGATGGAGGCGCTGGAACGCGCGCGAGCAATGTTGCGGTCGCTCGCGCTGACGCCAAGCGAGGCGCAGAAGCGGGGTATTTCGGTCCGACTCGACGGGGTCAGGCGCACGGCCTTCGACCTCCTCGCGCTGCCGGGCGTGGGTTTTTCGGGAATTGCGGGGATCTGGCCCGAGCTCGATGCCATCGGCCCCCCGATCCGCGAACAGCTGGAAATCGACGCCTGCTATGAGGGTTATCTGGACCGTCAGGAGGCCGATATCCTTGCATTTCGGCGGGATGAGGGATTGCGGCTGCCCGATAGCCTCGATTACGCCGCCATCCCCGGACTCTCCGCGGAGGTGTGCCAGAAGCTCGGGCGGATTCGCCCCGCTACGCTCGGCCAGGCGGCGCGCATCGACGGGATCACGCCGGCCGCGCTGACCCTGATCCTGGCCCGGGTCCGGGCGGATTCGCGGCGCGTCGCCTGAACTGTTTCACGTGAAACACTTCCCCTTCGACAGCAACGGGGATTGGCGATATGCAACCGCCATGGCGACCATCCCGAATGAGCAGGACCACTTCGGCCCCGAGGAATTCGCCGCCAGGACGGGTGTTTCACGTGAAACACTGGCGCGGCTGAAAACCCTCGTCGCAATGCTTGGAGACTGGAACGCCCGCCACAATCTCGTGTCGGTTCGGTCGCTGCCCGACGTCTGGCGGCGCCATGTCTGGGATAGCGCCCAGCTTTGTTCCTACATCGGAAACGACGCTGCCACGCTGGCCGATCTGGGCAGCGGCGCCGGCTTTCCGGGGCTCGTCCTGGCCGAGTTGCTGCGCGGCAGGGTGCAAGTCACCCTGTTCGAATCGATCGCCAAGAAATGCGCTTTCCTCCGGGCCGTCAGCGACAGGCTGGACCTCGGCGTGCGTGTCGAAAACCGCCGTATGGAAACTTCCCCGCGCGAGATATTCGACGTCGTGACTGCTCGCGCCTGCGCCCCTCTGGACCGGCTTCTCGGCTATGCACAGCATTTCGCGGGCCCCGGAACGGTTTGCCTGTTCCTCAAGGGCCAAAATGTAGCGTTGGAATTGACCGAGGCGCGGAAAAACTGGATGCTAAATCTCCAGCAGCATCCCAGCCTGACCGACCCGTCGGGAGCGATTCTGGAGATTCGGGAGCTCGCCCATGCCGGCAGAGGAGCAAAAACGGCCAAGGGTCCTGGTCGTCGCCAACCAGAAAGGCGGCGTCGGCAAGACCACCACGGCGATCAATCTCGGCACCGCCCTCGCGGCCGTCGGTGAACCGACGCTCGTCATCGATATCGATCCGCAGGGCAATGCCTCGACAGGGCTGGGCATTCCGCGGACCGAGCGCAAGCGTACGGTGTACGACGTGCTGATGGGCGAGGCGACGCTCGCCGAGGCGGTCATCCCCACGCGGATCCCCAATCTGTCGCTGGTGGCGTCCACGGTCGACCTCTCCGGCGCAGAGCTCGAAATGATCGGCATGGAGCGGCGCAACTACAGGCTCAAGGACGCGCTCGAGAAATACTCCGTACACGGAGGGTCGGGATTCTCCTATGTGCTCGTCGATTGCCCGCCCTCGCTTACCCTGCTCACGGTAAACGCGATGGCCGCCGCCGACGCCGTCGTGGTGCCGCTGCAGTGCGAGTTCTTCGCTCTGGAGGGATTGAGCCAGCTGCTCAAGACGATCGACCTGGTGCGCGCCAATCTCAATCCGGCGCTGGAGATCCAGGGCATCATCCTCACCATGTTCGACAAGCGGAACAAGCTGTCGGACCAGGTCGCCGCCGATGTGCGCGAGAACATGGGCGAGAAGGTCTATCGCACGGTCGTGCCGCGAAACGTGCGCATTTCCGAAGCGCCGAGCCATGGTCTTCCGGCGCTGGTCTACGATCTGAAATGTCCGGGCAGCCAGGCCTATATCAAGCTCGCCGGCGAATTGATCCAGCGCGAGAAACTGAGGGTGGCGGCATGAACGCGAAACCCGCCGCCGAGGAGCACAAGCCGCGCGCGCTCGGCCGCGGATTGTCGGCGCTGATCGGCGAGGAGGCCGCGCCCACGCGAGGAGAAGCGAAGGGCGCCCGCACGCTGCCGGTGGCATTCCTGCGTCCGAACCGCTTTCAGCCGCGCAAGAATTTCGTGGCGGAAGACCTCAACGACCTGACGGAATCGATCCGGGAGAAGGGCGTGCTGCAGCCGATACTGGTACGGCCGGTGCGCGGCGAATCCGATGCCTTCGAGATCGTCGCGGGCGAACGGCGCTGGCGGGCCGCGCAGCTCGCCAAGCTCCACGACGTGCCCGTTGTCGTGCGGGAGATGAACGACGGCGAAGCGCTCGAACTCGCCATCGTCGAGAATGTGCAGCGTGCCGATCTGAACGCGATCGAGGAGGCGGCCGCCTATCACGAACTGATGGACCGCTTCGGGTACACGCAGGAACAGATCGCAAAGGAAGTGGGAAAGAGCCGCTCCCATGTCGCCAACACGCTGCGCCTGCTGAAACTGCCCGAGAGCGTGAAGGCCATGCTGCGCGACGGGCGGCTGAGCGCCGGCCATGCGCGAACCCTTCTCGGCGCCGCCGATCCCGAAGCTGCCGCGCGCGCCATCGTCGAGGGACAGCTCAATGTGCGCGAAGCCGAACAGCGTTCGGCAGGCCGGAAACGCAGCAGCGGTGGGCCGGCGCAGCACGACGTCAATGTCGAAGCCCTGGAATCTAGCCTTTCCAATGTGTTGGGGCTCAAAGTTCAGATCGTGCACAAAGGGGATAAGGGTGGGGATATCCGGATCGGCTACAAGACCCTCGAGCAGCTGGACGATCTGGTACGGCGCCTTGGCCGGGTTCCGGCCGGCACCAATTAATCGTTTGAAATTCCTAGTATAATCGGCATCCGCCTAAATTCGCCGAACACTGTTCGCAACCCTGATCGCCTCCGAAGGCACAATCCGGCCGTCATAGAGCGCGCGGCCAATCACGACACCCTCTATGTTGGGCTCGCCCGCGGCCAGCACGGCCTCGATATCGGCGAGGGATCCCACTCCACCCGAGGCGATGACGGGGATCGACACCGCCCGTGCCAGCGCCGCCGTTGCCTTCACATTGATCCCGCCAAGCAATCCGTCGCTGTCGACATCCGTGAACAGGATTGCGGCCACCCCCGCGTCCTCGAAGCGCCTTCCCAGCTCCTCCGGCGTCAGCTCCGAAACCTCTGCCCAGCCCTCCGTCGCGATCCGCCCACCCTTCGCATCGGCACCCACGACGATCCGGCCCGGAAAGGCGCACGCCGCCTCCCGCACCAGCGCGGGATCCTTCAGCGCGGCCGTCCCCAAGATGACCCGCGCGATCCCCAGTCCCAGCCAGGACTCGATGGTCGCCATGTTGCGGATGCCGCCGCCGAGCTGAAGCGGAAGGGCGGTTGAGGCCCGGATCGCCCGGATCGCATCGCCATTGGCCGTCCGGCCGGCGAAGGCGCCGTCCAGATCGACGCAGTGCAGCCAGGAAAATCCCGCACGCTCGAAATCGAGTGCCTGAGCCGCGGGGTCGTCATGGAAGACCGTCGCCGAATCCATCGCGCCGCGCCTGAGCCGCACGCAGCGCCCGTCCTTGAGGTCGATGGCAGGAAACAGGATCACGGACGCCACATCATGAAATTCCCGAGCAGCTTCAGGCCGACGGACTGACTCTTCTCGGGATGAAACTGCACCCCGGCGATATTGCCGCGCGCAACGGCGGCGACTACAGGGCCGCCATAGTCCGCAACCGCGACAATGTCGCCGCCATTCCTTGGCTGCAGGGCGTAGGAATGGACGAAA
Source organism: Rhizomicrobium sp. (assembly GCA_035549575.1). Taxonomy (GTDB): domain Bacteria; phylum Pseudomonadota; class Alphaproteobacteria; order Micropepsales; family Micropepsaceae; genus Rhizomicrobium. Next base: position 29,879 of record DASZQP010000044.1, on the reverse strand, counting down.
TAGACGTCCGATCCGTTCTCGATCCCTTCGAACACCGGGTGCGGCCGGACGATATCGAGCGCGTTCCAGCCCATGTGCGGAATCTTCAAGCCGGGATCGGACGGCGCGAGTCTGGTCACCTTGCCTTCGATCCAGCCCAGACCCGCATGCGCGCCGAACTCGTGGCCGACCGTCGCCATCAGCTGCATGCCGACGCAAATGCCGAGGAACGGCGTTCCCCGCTCCAGCACGCTATCGCGCAGTGCCTCGATCATGCCCGGAATGGCACGGAGTCCGGCCATGCAATCGCCGAATGCGCCGACGCCCGGCAGGACGATATGTCCGGCGCGCCAAACCGTATCGGGATCGGAGGTGACGGCGACCCGGCTGCCCGATTGCCGCTCGTCTGCCGCGCGGGCGAGCGCCTTCTCGGCCGATCGCAGGTTGCCGGAGCCATAGTCGATTAGTGCAACCGCCGTCACGCGAACGGAATCCTCACCGTACGCGCCTTCTTAGTCGCTGCCTCGGAACAAGGCTACCCGGCGGGCGGAAGGCGCGGACGGCATACGCGCCCCGCGCCGTCGCGCTGCCGGACCTGCTATGGGGCTTTCGCCGTGCCGCGCCCGAGCCACCAGGCGATGGCCGCGCCGGCGACAATCGCCCCCACGATCTCGATGACGATCTGCGCCAGCGTGTAGTCCATCGGAAAGCCGTACCAGTTCCAGTAGGACACATTGGTTGCGATCGACGCCGATATGCCGATCCCGATCACGGTCAGCCAGCGTGTCGCAAACCCGGCCGCGATCATGGACGCGATCCATGCGGCGATCAGCGTCTGCACCAACTGCTTGATGAACTCGGCGGTCAGAAGCGGCCCCATGTCGGTTTCCATGTTCTGGCCGGCGCCGTGATAGAGGATCATTCCGTGCGGATTGACCTTTTCGAGCTCCGCCACCTTTTCCATCATCTTCGGATCGTTCGGATCGACCCATGGAAAAATATACAGGCCGCCCTGCGCGCCCATGGCGCCGCTCATCGCGGCCAGGACCGGCGCCTCGTCCGAAATCCGGCTGAAACCGGTCATACCGAGTGGTGTCGCCATATGCGCGACCGCGGTCCAGGCGAACATGGCGATGGCGCCGAGTATGCCGGCAATCAGGATTCGCATTTCGTATCCCCCAAAAGTCCCAAGGGCGTCTTATAGCGCAATCGGCGGAGAATGTGACCGGCCCCGGGGCGGGGACCGCCGGATCGCGGGACCGCAGCGGGCCTGCCTTGCGGCGCGGGCCCGTTCATAGCACGCTGAAACCGGATTTTTTGCGCCGCCAGGGGGACAGCGACATGGAAAAACCGCCGCCGAAATGGCGGGCGCGGGCAGGTGCCCTTCTCCTCCTCGTCCCGTTCGCCGCCATGCTGTGGGTACCGTCCTACAACCGCATCGCGCCGGAGGTCTTCGGCGTTCCGTTCTTCTACTGGTACCAGCTTCTCTGGATACCGCTGGGCGCGGCCCTGCTCCTGCCCGCCTTCCTCGCCGGCAAGCGCGGGGGTAGCGGGTGAGGCCCGATCCCGTTGCCATTGCGATTTTCGTTGCCCTTTTTGCGCTGGTGACCCTGATGGGCTTCGGCGCGGCGCGCTGGCGCCGGGGCGATCTCGATCATCTGCACGAATGGGGACTTGGCGGACGGCGATTCGGCACCGTCGTCACCTGGTTCCTTCTCGGCGGCGATCTCTATACGGCCTACACCTTCGTGGCCGTGCCGGCCCTGATGTTCGGCGCCGGCGCGATGGGCTTCTTCGCCGTGCCCTACACGGTGCTCGTCTATCCGCTGCTGTTCGCCGTATTTCCGCGCCTTTGGTCGGTCGCGCACAAGCACGGCTATGTCACGGCCGCCGATTTCGTGCGCGGACGTTTCGGCAGCCCCTTGCTCGCACTCGCAATCGCGGCGACCGGGATCGTGGCGACCATGCCCTATATCGCGTTACAGCTGGTGGGCATGGAGGTGGTGATCGCCGGTCTCGGCATTCCGATGACGTTCGCCATCGGTGGGATCTCCCTGCCCGATGCGCCACTGCTGGCCGCCTTCGCTGTGCTCGCCGCCTATACCTACAACAGCGGCCTGCGCGCGCCGGCAATGATCGCGGTGGTGAAGGATGCGCTGCTCTACATCACCGTGCTCGCCGCCGTGATCGTGATCCCGGCGAAACTTGGCGGCTACGGCGGGATATTCGCAGGCGTCGATGCGAACTCCCTGATCCTGCCGCCGGCACGGGCGGGAAATCCGGGCGTGCAATCGGCCTATGCCACGCTTGCGCTCGGCTCGGCGCTCGCCCTGCTGCTCTATCCGCATTCGGTGACCGGCCTGCTGAGCTCGTCCAGCCGCGAGGCCGTGCGCCGGAACGCGGTCTTCCTCCCCGCCTATTCCCTCGCCCTCGGTCTGATCGCACTGCTCGGCTACATGGCGCTCGCGGCCGGAGTGAAAACCGCGCCGGAATTCGCCGCCGGCTTTGCCGCATTCGGAAACAATTTCGCGGTGCCGGCGCTGTTCCTCAAAGTGTTTCCGTCCTGGTTCGTGGGCATCGCCTTTGCGGCCATCGCCATCGGGGCGCTCGTCCCGGCCGCGATCATGTCGATCGCCTGCGCCAATCTCTTCACCCGCAACATCTACCGCGAGTACATCGACCGGAACTGTCCGCACCGCCGCGAAAGCTCGGTGGCGCGGCTCGCCTCGCTTGTCGTCAAGCTCGGCGCCCTGTTCTTCGTGATCGGGCTTCCGACCAGCTACGCGATCCAGCTCCAGCTTCTGGGCGGCATCTGGATCATCCAGACGCTGCCCGCCGTCGTGCTCGGGCTCTACACGCGAAGGCTCCATCCCGCGGCGCTTCTGACAGGCTGGGCAAGCGGCATCGCCGCGGGAACCTGGATGGCGGCGCAATCGGGATTCAAATCCTCGATCTATGCGCTCGACCTCTTCGGAACGGTGGTTCCGTGCTATGCGGCGCTGTCGTCGCTGCTGCTCAACATTGCGGTGAGCGCCGCGCTGAGCCTCGTTCTCGCGCGCAACCGGGCGCCGGACGCGACGCTCGCGGAGGACTACGCCTAGCCGAAGCGGCCGGTGATGTATTGCTCGGTGCGCTTGTTCTCGGGCGTGGTGAAGATCTTCTCCGTGGGGCCGTATTCGACCAGCTCCCCGAGATACATGAACGCGGTGTAGTCCGACGTGCGCGACGCCTGCTGCATGTTGTGGGTCACGATGACGATCGTGTATTCCGCCGACAGCTCGTCGATCAGCTCCTCGATCTTCGCGGTCGAGATGGGATCCAGCGCCGAACACGGTTCGTCGAGCAGGATGATCTCCGGCTTCGTCGCGACGGTGCGCGCGATGCACAGCCGCTGCTGCTGGCCGCCGGACAGGCTGAGGCCGGATTCCCTGAGCTTGTCCTTGACCTCGCTCCACAGCGCGGCGCGCTGCAGGGCGTGCTCGATGCGGCCCTCGAGCTCGGATCGCGGCAGCTTCTCGTAGAGTTTGATGCCGAAGGCGATGTTGTCGTAGATCGTCATGGGAAACGGCGTCGGCTTCTGGAACACCATGCCGACGCGCGAGCGCAGCAGATTGATATCCTGCTTGCTGTCGAGAATGTTCTCGCCGTCGAGGATCACCTCGCCCTCGGCGCGCTGCTTGGGATAGAGCTCGTAAATTCGGTTGAGCACGCGCAGGAGCGTGGACTTGCCGCAGCCCGAGGGACCGATGAACGCGGTGACCTGCCGGTCGTTGAGCGGCAGCGAGATGTTCTTCAGGGCCTTCGTCGCGCCGTAGTAGAACGACAGGTCCCTGATGTCGACCTTCACATTGTCTTTCACGGCCGCGTCCATGATCAACTCCGCTTCGACGATTCGAGAATGCGCGCAATGATGCTCAGCGTGAGCACCGCGGCCGTGATGAGGAACGCGCCGGCCCAGGCGAGGCGGTGCCAGTCCTCGTAAGGCGACATGGCGAACTGGAAGATGACGACGGGCAGGCTGGCGATGGGCTGGTTCAGGTTCGTGCCCCAGAACTGGTTGTTCAGCGCGGTGAACAGCAGCGGCGCCGTCTCGCCTGAGATGCGCGCGATGGCAAGAAGAACGCCCGTTACGATTCCCGCCCGCGCCGCGCGCCACGTCACCGTGCGGATGACGATGCTGCGCGGTGCGCCAAGGGCGGCGGCGGCCTCCCGCAGTCCGTTCGGCACCAGCAGCAGCATGTTCTCGGTGGTCCTGACGACAACGGGTATGACGATCACCGCCAGCGAGGCCGCGCCCGCCCAGCCGGAGAAGTGCCCCATCTTGATGACGATCACCTCGTAGATGAAAAGGCCGGTGACGATCGAGGGCGCGCTGAGCAGGATGTCGTTCACGAAGCGCACGACAAAGGCGAGCTTTGTGTGGCGGCCGTACTCGGCGAGATAGGTGCCGGCGAGCAGGCCGAGCGGGGTTCCCGCCGCCACGGCGATCGCGCTCATCATGATGCTGCCCACGATGGCATTGAGCAGACCGCCGTCGGAGCCCGGAGCCGGTGTCATCTCGGTGAAAAGCTTGCCGTCGATACCCGCGAAGCCGTTGTAGAAGAGCGAATAGAGGATCAGGCCGAGCCAAAGCAGGCCGAAGCCCGCGGCGAACACGGACAGGGTCAGGAATACGCCGTTGCGGAACTTGCGGCGCATGTAGAGCGCGCGGTTCACGTTACGCCTCCGGCGCGGCGCTCGAGCGCGCGCAGCATCAGCTGGGCCGCGGCCAGGACCACGAAGGTGATCAGGAAGAGGATGAGGCCCATCTCGATGAGCGACGAGAGATAGAGCTGGCCCACGGCTTCGGTGAATTCGTTGGCGATGGTCGCGGAGATCGTGGTGCCCGGCGCGAAGAACGATGCCTTCACGTGATGGGCATTTCCGATCACGAAGGTTACTGCCATGGTTTCGCCGAGCGCGCGCCCGAGCGCGAGCATGCCCCCGCCGACGACGCCGGTTCGCGCGAACGGAAGGACCACGCGCCACATCACCTCCCATGTCGTGCAGCCCAGTCCGTAGGCTGCTTCCTTCAGCATCGGCGGCACGGTTTCGAAGACGTCGCGCGTCACCGCCGAAATGAAGGGGAGGATCATGATGGAGAGTATGAGCGAGGCGGTGAAGGTGCCGATGCCGTAGGGCGGTCCCTCCAGCAGGTCCCGGAGCACCGGGATGCCGGCGAAGGCGTCGATGAGCCAGGGCTGCACCGATTGCTGGAACGCCGGGGCAAAGACGAACAGGCCCCAGATGCCGTAGATGATGCTGGGTATGCCCGCGAGCAGCTCGATCGCGATCCCGATGGGACGGCGCAGCGGGCGCGGGCAGATCTCGGTAAGGAAGATCGCGATCCCGATCCCGACCGGGACGGCGATAACCATCGCGAGCGCCGAAGTGACGAGCGTGCCGTAGATCGACGCCAGCGCACCGAACTGTTCGGTCACCGGGTTCCAGGCATCCGTGACCAGGAAGCCGAACCCGAACTGGCCGATCGCGGGCATCGCGCCGATCAGCAGGGAGCCGATCACCCCCGCGAACACGCCCACGACGATCAGCGCCGCCAGCGCCGTCAGCCAATGAAAGCGCAAATCCCTCAGCGCGAAGCGGCGAACGTTTTGGGCACGGTCGACGGCGGCGAAGTTCTCGGTCAAAGCGATATCGGCCATGAATTTCGCGTGTCTGGCAGCGGGATCGCGGCCATCACGGCGAGGTTCAGTGCAACGTCCATCACAGTTAGATGAAGCTTTTGTGACAGTCCGACAGGGCCGCCGCACAGGCTCCAAAATGTCCTATAACATATTGATGGTAAAACATAAACCTGCCGTAGCCCAATTCGGCGACGGGGTGCCGGTCCATCCACAGGCCCGTATCCGGTCCGGATTTGCGAAGCAGGACGTACGGGCGACCCATCCGCCCCGCCTTCCGCTGCGGAACGCCCGGAGGAAGCGGCATCCACCCTCCAGGCACACCGTCATCGCTTAAGCGTTTTTCAAGCAGCGGCGCGGTGTAATGCCCTTCTGGCACTCCCTAAGAGCCCCGATGACGCCCGCGCGATTTCTTCGCATCCTGCTCGGTTTTCTGGCGTCCCTCTTGCTGCTCGCGGGATTGGGCGAAATACTCGTCCTCGGCCGGCTGACCATTATGCCGCGGCCGGCATTCGCCGCGCTGGTTGCCGTAGTCATCGCCCTGGTACTCCACGGATATTTTCTTGCGCGGCGCCGCAGCGAATTGCTCAACCGCCAGGCGGCGCAGATGCAGGCGGTCGCGGGCCGGCTGGAGGCGTCCCTGGCCTCGGCTGCGGCAGCGAACGCCCAGCTGAACCAGAGCGAGATCCGCTACAAGGGCCTGGTCGACGCGCAGGGCGATGCCATCTTCCGCCGCTCCCCCGACAGCCGCCTGACCTATGGCAACGATGCCTTCTTCAAGCTGTTCGGCCTCAATCCCAAGCAGGCGATCGGCCGCGCCTTCGTGCCCGACCTTCATCCCGACAGCCGCGCACCCCTGTTCGGGGGCTTTTCCAGCCTCGAAACCGGACGCACGCGCGTGCGCTACGACCAGCAGGTGCGCACAGCCTATGGCTGGCGCTGGCTCGCGTGGGAGGACTATGCGCTGCGGGACGATCTCGGCCGTCTCGTCGAGGTTCAGAGCGTCGGCCGCGACATCACGGAGCGGAAGGCGCTCGAGGACGCGCTCATGGAGGCGCGCGATCGCGCCGAGGCCGCCTCGCGGGCGAAGTCGGGGTTCCTCGCCACCATGAGCCACGAGATCCGGACACCCATGAACGGCGTCCTCGGTATGGCGCGGCTCCTTCTGGAGACCGATCTCAAGGCCGAGCAGCGCACCTATGTCGAAGCGATCGCCCAGTCGGGCGAGGCGCTTCTCACCCTCATCGGCGACATTCTCGATTTTTCCAAGATCGAATCCGGGATGATGAGCTTCGAGGAAGACGAGGTCGAGCTGCGCTCGCTCGTCGAGCGCGTGATCGAGCTCCAGGCGCCGCGCGCCCACGCCAAGGATATCGAGCTCGTCGCCATCACGGCGCCGGACGTGCCGCGCTCGGTACGGGCCGATAATGTGCGCCTCTTCCAGGTACTGAACAATCTCATCGGAAATGCCATCAAGTTCACCGAGAAGGGCGGCGTGCGGATCGACGCCACGATGGAGGAGGGGCCGGAGCGTCGCTTCCTGCGCTTCGAGGTCCGCGACACCGGCGTGGGTGTGCCCGCCGAAAAGCGCAAGGAAATCTTCCAGGAGTTCGTCCAGGCCGACTCCACGCACGCCCGGCGTTTCGGCGGCACGGGCCTCGGACTTGCCATCTGCAAGCGGCTCGTCGAGGGCATGGGCGGAGAGATCGGAATCGAACCCGCGCCGGGAGCCGGCAGCATCTTCTGGTTCACGCTTCCCGCCATAGTCGTCGCCGGAGCTCCGCAAATGCCCGAGACGCCACCGCTCGCGGGAATGCACTTTGCGATCATCACGCGCAACGCGCTGCTGCGCGAGGGATTGACGGCGCAGATCCGTTCCGCGGGCGGCGCGGTGTGCGCCTTCGCGGAGGACGCAAGCGAGAAGGAAAGAATCGATTGCGTCCTCGTCGACGCCGGTCCGGCAGCCGTGCCGGATCCGCGCGCGGTGCCGGACCTGGCCATTCCTTCCATCGTGCTTCTCGCCCCAGCGGCCCACAGACGGCTGGGCGAGATCATGCAGAAGGGCTTTGCCGGCCATCTGATGAAGCCGGTGCGGCTCGACCGGCTCGTCGAACGCTTTTCGGCCGGTTCCGAAGTCGAGCAGGAAACGCCCGACGCGGCGGCGGTGCACGCCGAGCCGCGGCCGGCCCCGTCCGCCGCGGCGCCGGGCAGGGCCTTCAAGGTGCTGCTGGCCGAGGACAATCCGGTGAATGCGCTTCTGACCCGCGAGCTCCTGCGCCGCCGCGGTCACCGCGTGCGCGAGGTGCCGACGGGCGAAGCCGCGGTCAAGGCGATGGAGGAGGAGGATTTCGATCTCGTGCTCACCGACATCCACATGCCGGGAATGGACGGGATCGAGGCAGCGAAGGCGATCCGCGCATGCGAGCGCGCGATGGGCCGGGCGCGAACACCGATCATCGCGCTCACCGCCGATGCGCTCGAGACCGGCAAGCGGGCTTGCAAGGACGCAGGCATGGATGGTTTTCTCACCAAGCCCGTCGATCCCGCGCTTCTGGACCAGATGTTCGAAACCTTCTTTCCCGCCGGCGCAGAAAACGCCGCCGCATGAGCGGTAGCGACAGCGCGCGGCCTGCCCCGGGCCGAACGCGCGACGCCCTCAGGTCCTATCTTCAGCCGCGCAGCGCCACGATGCTTGTGCTGGGCAGTGCCTGCGGACTGCCGCTCCTGACGATTTCCAACACGCTCGGCCTCTGGCTCACCGACAACAGGGTGTCGATGACCGATATCGGGCTGTTTGCCTACACGCTGCTTCCCTATTCGTTCAAATTCGCATGGGCGCCGTTCCTGGACCAGGTGAGGCTTCCCGGCCTCCACCGCTGGCTCGGCAAGCGGCGCTCGTGGATGCTGGTGGCACAGCTCGGCATACTGGTTGCGTTCGTGGGACTGTGGTTCTCGGATCCGCGCACCGATCTTTTCCAGGTCGCGATGTTCGCGCTGCTGCTCGGATTCTCCGGCGCGAGCCAGGACATCTCCGTCGATGCGTGGCGCATCGAAATCGCGCCGGCGAACGAACAGGGCACCATGCTCGGAGCCTACCAGCTCGGCTATCGGCTGACGGCCCTATGCACGGCTGCGCTCGCGCCCGTCATTGCGGAGCACGTCTCCTGGCGGGTCAGTCTTGTCTTTCTGGGCAGCCTGATCTTCCTCGGCATGATCGCCGTCTTCGCGGCCCGGCGCCCGCCGGAAAGCGACGCGAGCCGGCAGGCCCGCCGCGCCGGGGAAGCGTTGCACGTCGGCGGGGGGATCGGCTCGGCGATCGGCTGGTTCTACGGCGCCGTCGTCGCCCCCTTCGTTGACTTTTTCCGCCAGCACGGATGGGCGGGGCTTCTCATTCTCGCGATGATCGGCACCTATCGCCTGCCCGATTTCATAATGGGAACCATGGCGCGGCCGATGTACCGCCAGGGCTTTTCGCTCGACGAGATCGGCGTGATGTCGGGCCTCATCGGAGTCTGGGTGACCATCGCCGGCGCGCTGATCGGGGGCTTCTTCGTGTTCCGCTTCGGCATCATGCGCTCGCTCCTGATCGGATTGATCGCCGTGATCGCGGGCAATCTCACCTTTGCGCTGCTCGCGGCGAGCGGCCACGACATTCCGATGTTCGCCGTCGCGATCGGGGTCGAGAACCTTGCGGCGGGATTCGCCGGCACTGCGCTCCTCGCCTATATGTCGAGCCTTACCTCGAAAGCATTCACCGCTACGCAATACGCGCTCTTCACGTCCTTTTACGCCTTGCCGGGAAAGCTCATGGGCGGGATGTCGGGAATTCTCGTCGATTGGTTCGCGGCGCACCGCACGGCATTCGAGGGACTGCTTCCTGTCCTTGCCGTGCTGCCGGACAAGGTCGTGGGCTTCGTGCCGTTCTTCATCTTCACGGCCCTTCTCGGCCTGCCCGCCCTGGTTCTGCTGATCCTGGTGCACATGCGCGGGAACGCGCGGGCCTGACCGGCGCGGCCCGGACTCCCGTGCGCACCGGAACCGGATACGCGAACCGGGAGAGCAACACTGTTGCGTGCGCCAAATTGTCTTGCTCCTCGCCCTCGGGTAAAATCGGCGCCGCGCTCCCGGAACGTGGGGCAACGAGGAAGCGGAACTTGGTGAACATTCACGAGCCCGGACCTTTCGAAGGCCGCGCGGAGCGCTGGCCGGTCCTTGCCGCAAGCGGCGCGATGGAAGTTCGCCTGGCCGAAACCGAGGCCGAGGTCGAGGCGGCGCAGCGCCTCCGCTACCGGGTGTTCTACGAAGAGATGTCGGCGGTCCCCTCGCCGGAGATGCGCGCCCAGCGCCGCGATTTCGACCGCTTCGACGCGTACTGCGATCACATGCTGGTCGTCGACCGCTCGGCGCAGGACGACGACGGCCAGCCCGTTGTCGTCGGGACCTACCGTTTGATGCGCGACGCCTATCTGGAAAAGAGCGGCGGCTTCTACACGTCCGGCGAATACGACCTCGCGCCGATGTTTGCAGCCTGGCCCGAAGGCACGCGCTGGCTGGAGCTCGGCCGCTCCTGCATCCTCAAGGCCTATCGCAGCAAGACCTCGACCATGCAGCTGCTGTGGCGAGGCGTCGGCGCCTATATCAACCGCTTTTCGACCGATGTGATGTTCGGCTGCGCGTCGCTCTACGGCACCGACCCGGACAAGCTGGCCCTGCCGCTTTCCTATCTGCATCACTATCACCCGATGCCGGACGGGATCCGCGTGCGCGCGCTGCCGCAGCTTCATGTCGAGATGAACCGCATGCCGAGGGAAGCGATCGATCTCAAGGAGGCGCTGCGGGCGCTTCCCCCGATGATAAAGGGATACCTGCGCGCCGGCTGCGCGATCGGCGAGGGTGCGGTCATCGACCGCCAGTTCAGTACCACCGACGTGTTCATCTACTTCCCGGTCAAGTCTCTCGACCCGCGCTACCAGAACCGCTTCGTCTGACCGTTGCGCCGGACGGGGCGTTCCGCGCGTGCCAGCGGGGAGCGGCTTCGTGCTCTAGGATCCCTTGGCCTGGAACGTGGCCGGAGCCGGGCTCACCACCGCGAACCCGCCCGGCCGGACCGCGAGCACCGAAAGCCCACGATCGATGGCACCGTTCTCCTCGAAGCGGAAAATTCCGTCGATGCCGGCGAATCCGTTCGGATCGGTGAGCGCGGCACGCGTGAAGCGGCGATAGGGCTCGCCCTGGCCGATCAGCGCGACCAGCGATACGGCGTCGTAGGCGAGCACGGCAAGGGTCGGCGGCACGGAACCGAAGGCGTCCCGATAGCGCCGTGTGAATTCGCGGTCCGCGTCCGGATCCGGCGCGGCGAACCACCCGTCCCGCAGCGCCGGCTCGCGCGTCACGGAAATGTCGTCCCAAAGTCCGGTACCGAGCAGCTTCACCTTCGACGTATCGACACCGTTGGCGGCAAGAACCGGCGCGATCAGCCGCAATCCCGTGCCGCCCTGGGGGATGAAGACCGCGTCGGGACCGGCCTTGGCGATGGCGGCGGCCTGGTCGGCGCCGATCCCGGAAGCAGGCGAAAACCGCAGGACCGTGCTCACCGTGCCTCCGGACGCCGCCACCGCCGCGCGAAAGGCCTGCTCGCTGACACGGCCATAGCCGGTATTGGGAATGAGCGCGGCGAAATTCCTGTGGCCCTGGGCCGCGGCATAGGCAATGACGCGCCGGACTTCGCTTTCCGGCTGGAAGCTCAGAAGGTAGACGCCGTCGCCGGCAACCGTCCGGTCCGTCGAAAAGGCGATCACCGGAACGCCGCGATCGCGCGCGGCGGGCGCCACAGCTCGGACCGAACCGGCGAAGAGCGGGCCGACGATCACTTCCGCCCCCTGGTCGAGCAGCTTGCGGGCGGCCGCGGACGCATCGCCGGGCCGCGCGGAATCGTCGGCCGTCATCAGGATCATGTCCCGGTTGGCGCTGTCGTAAAGCGCCATTTCGGCCGCCTTGAGCATCGCCTCCGCGAGCGTGCGGGTCGCCGCCGTCGCGTTTGAGAAGGGCAGGATCACGCCCACGCGCAGCGGCGGCTTGTCCTTTGCGGTATTGGGCAGCCTCAGAAACGAGGGGCTGTCCGCCGAAAGCTGGTGGGGCGCGGCAGGCTGGGGCGGCGGCGGGGGCGGTGGCGCCGGCGGCTTGACCGCCCTCGGCGTCTGGCAACCCGTCAGCGCGGCTATCGCAACCAGCGCGACAATGGCACAAAGACGCCGCTGAGACGCCATCAGGAACGGCATGGAATTCTCCCTTGGGCGGCAAACTTAAGCATTCGGCCAAGCCGGGTAAATCGGCCGATTTGCTTTCCGGCCTCTATGTGACCGCGACGCCGATCGGCAACGCGGCGGATATCACGCTGCGCGCGCTCGACGTTCTGCGCAACGTCGATCTGATCGCGGCGGAAGACACCCGTGTCACAGCCCGGCTGCTGGCGATCCATGGCATCGCGGCACCGCTTGCCGCCTACAACGACCACAACGCCGCACGCGAGCGCCCGAAGCTGCTGGCCCGCCTGCGTACGGGAGCGCGCATTGCGCTCGTCAGCGACGCCGGCACGCCGCTTGTCTCCGATCCGGGGTTCAAGCTGGTGCGCGATGCCATTGCGGAAGGCCTGCCGGTTCATGCCGTTCCCGGGGCTTCGGCGCTGCTGGCGGGCCTCTCGGTTGCGGGTCTGCCGACCGACCGCTTCCTGTTCGCGGGCTTTCTGCCGTCCCGGCAGGGGGAGAGGCGCAGCGCCCTTGCGGAACTCGGGAACATTCGCGCCACGCTCGTCTTCTTCGAATCGGCGCAGCGCCTGGCGGAAACGCTGGCCGACATGTCGGAGGTTTTCGGCGTCCGCACGGCCGCGGTGGCGCGCGAACTGACCAAGCTGCACGAGGAGGTGCGCCGGGGCCTGCTGTCGGAGCTGCGGGCGCACTATGAGACCGCCGGTCCGCCCAAGGGAGAGGTCACGCTGATCGTCTCGCCGCCACATGAGGTCGAGGCCGACACCGCGCGCATCGATTCCGCGCTCGAGCGCGCGATGGATTTCATGCCGCTGCGCGCCGCCGTCGATCTGGTCGCGGACCTTCTCGACGTGCCGCGCCGCGGCGTCTACGAACGGGCGCTCGCGAAGAAGGACAATGGCTGAAGCGCGCCGCCTCGCAGCCGAAAGACGCGGCCGGCGCGGAGAGGCGCTGGCGGCGCTGCTGCTGAGGCTGAAAGGCTATCGCATTTTGGGACAGCGCGTGCGCACGCGGGCGGGGGAAATCGACCTGATCGCGCGGTCGCCGGGGGGGCTCGTCTGCTTTGTCGAGGTGAAGGCGCGGCGGGGGGAAGCGCTTGCCGCGGAGGCATTGGGGCCGCGCCAACAGGCCCGCATCGTCCGGGCGGCGGCGCTATACCTCGCGTCGCGGCCCGGGCTTGCCGCAAAGGGCGCGCGCTTCGATGTGGTTACCGTCACGCCGGGCGCGTTTCCGCGGCATATCCGCGATGCCTGGCGCCCGGATTGAGAACGGCCACGGGGTTGGGGCACAGTTGCCGCATGCAGGAGAAGGAGCATCCGGTCGAATATCTCACCCGCCTCGGCCGCGCGGGCGAAGGCCCTCACGACATCGCCACGGCGGCCCTGATGCTGGCGAGCCTCGACTATCCCGGCCTCCCCCTGGACACGCCCCGTGCGCATCTCAAGGAGATCGCCGAACTTGCGCGCAGCGAGTCTCCGCTCATGGTGCATGTGGAGGACGGCGCGCGCATGCTTGCCAATCTTTTGTCGGGGCGCTTCGGCTACGACGGCGACCGGCTCACCTACGACGATCCGAAGAACGCCAATCTGATTCAGGTCATCGCGCGGCGGCGCGGCATGCCGGTGGCGCTCGGCATCCTCTATATCCACGCAGCGCGTGCGGCGGGCCTCGCGGCGTCGGGCCTCGACACGCCGGCGCATTTCCTGGTGCTGTTCGCCAAGAATCACGGCGAAATCCTCATCGATCCCTTCAACGGAGGGGCGATGCTCGATCCGGAGCGCATCGGCGCGCCGCCGCGCATGACCAATGTGGAGGGCACGCATCTGGCGCAACCGGTCAGCGACATCGACGTGCTCCTTCGGCTGGAGAACAATCTCAAGGTGCGCGCTCTCAAGGCCGGCGAGCCCGCCCGGGCCCTCGAGATCGCCAAGCGCATGGTCCTCATCGGTCCGGCGAAGGCCGAATTGTGGCTCGACCTTGCACGGCTCAACGAGGCGGCGGGCGCCATGCGCGACGCGCGCAGGGCCTTCGAGGCGTGCCTGGAGATTGCCGGGCCGGGCCAGAGCCTTCACAACGAAGCCGCGCTTGGCCTTTCCGGGCTCAAGCGCAGGATCAACTAGGGTTCCCCCATGCCCCTTTTCGTCGCCATTCAAATGGACCCGATCGAAAGGATCGACATCGCCGGGGATTCCACCTTCGCGCTGGCGCTGGAGGCGCAGTCGCGCGGGCATTCGCTGCTCTACTACGAGACCCGCGATCTCACCTTCCGGGACGGGAAGGTCATCGCCAGGGCAAGGCCGCTGCGCGTGCGGCCGACGAAGGGCGATCATTTCACGCTCGGGGAGGCGCAGCGGACCGATCTGTCCCGGGCCGATGTCGTGCTGATGCGGCAGGACCCCCCTTTCGACATGTCCTATATCACCGCGACTCACATTCTGGAGCGGCTGCGGCCCGACACGCTCGTGGTCAACGATCCGGAACATGTGCGCAATGCACCGGAAAAGCTTTTCGTGACCCAGTTCAAGGAGCTGATGCCGCCCACGCTGATCACCTCGGACCGCGCGGAGATCGCCGCCTTCCGCGAGGAACACAGCGACATCATCCTGAAGCCGCTCTACGGCAACGGCGGCGCTGGGGTATTCCGTCTCAGGCCGGACGACGAGAATCTCGGCGCCCTGCTCGAGTTGTTCACGATGTTCTATCGCGAGCCGGTGATCGTGCAGCGCTATGTTCCGGAGGTCCGGCAGGGCGACAAGCGCATCATCCTCGTCGATGGGGAATTCGCCGGCGCGATCAACCGCGTGCCCGCCAAGGGCGAAGCGCGATCCAACATGCATGTAGGCGGCCGCGCGGAAGCGACGACGCTGACCGCGCGAGAGCGGGAGATCTGCAGCGCGCTCGGTCCGGAACTCAAGCGCCGGGGCCTGATTTTCACGGGCATCGACGTGATCGGAAGCTATCTGACGGAGATCAACGTCACCTCGCCGACCGGCATCCAGGAGGTGAGGCGATTCGGGGGCGCGGATATCGCCGCGCTGATCTGGGACGCGATCGAGCGCCGTCTCAAGGCTTAGTGCGCCTGCCGCGATTACGCCGACAACGCCGCAATCACGCTGTTGAGGACGAGGCGTCCGCGCACCGTCGCGGCCAGCCGTTCGCCCGTGCGGACCACCAGGCCGAGGGCCTCGAGCTCCGCGATGCGCGCTTCCTGCGGCGCCGAACCCCATCGCGCGCGATAGGCGGCGAGGTCCAGGCCCTCGGCAAGGCGCAGATTCATCAGAAGATGCTCGCGCGCACCATCGGCATCGGCGATCGCGTTCATCTCCGCCAGCCCGTGACCGTCGCGCGCGACCTTCTCGCGCCAGCGCTCGGGAAGTTTCTCCGTGCTCGTCGCGAAGCGCTTGCCATCCAGATCGAGGCGCCCGTGCGCCCCGGGACCGGCGCCGGCATAGGAGCCGTAGCGCCAGTACAGCAGATTATGCCGCGCCTCCTCTCCCGGACGCGCGTGATTCGAAATCTCGTAGGCGGGCATTCCCGCAGCATCGGTCAATTCCGCCGTCGCCTCGTAGAGCGCGGCGGCGCGGTCCTCGTCCGGGACGACAAGCGTGCCTGCCCGGTGGAGGGCAGCGAACGGCGTCGCGGGCTCGATGGTGAGCTGATAGAGCGAGAGATGCCCGGTGCCGAAGCCCAGCGCTTCCTTCAGTTCGCTGCGCCAGGCCTCGAGCGTCTGATCGGGCCGCGCGTAGATGATATCCAGCGAGACGCGGTCGAACGTTTTCTGCGCGAGCGTCAACGCGGCCTTCGCTTCCGCTACGTTGTGAAGACGTCCAAGCATCGCGAGATCGCGATCGTTCAGCGCCTGCACGCCCAGCGACAGGCGGTTGACGCCCGCGGCGCGATAATCGGCAAAGCGTTCCGCGTCCGCGCTTGCGGGATTGGATTCGAGCGTGATCTCGACGTCGTTCGCCGCGCGCCAGAGCCGCGCAATCGCCTCGATCACCGTGGCGACGGCCTTGCCGCTCATCAGCGAGGGCGTGCCGCCGCCGAAGAAGATCGTGCCGACGACGGGACGCGCATCGCCCTGCAGCGACGCGGTGTATTCGAGCTCGCGCACGATGCCGGAGATCCACGCCTCCTCCTCGATGCGTGCGCGCACATGGCTGTTGAAATCGCAATACGGGCACTTCGCCGCACAGAACGGCCAGTGGACGTAGATTCCAAATCCAGCGGGCGAGGGAGGAATCGGCGGGGCGGTCATGAAGCCTTCAACTTCATCGCCGCGACGAATTTCTCGAACGCCCTGGCTCGGTGGCTGATGGAGTGTTTCATGGCGGGATCGATCTCGCCGAAGGTTTCCGTCATTCCGTTCGCAATGAAGATCGGATCGTAGCCGAAGCCTTTCGTGCCGCGTGGCGGAAAGGCGAGACGGCCTTCGACCTCACCACGGAAGGTTTCGGTCTCGCCGCCCGGCGATGCGATCGCCAGAACACAGACGAACCTGGCGGAGAAATCCGTCGCGCGCTTCTCTTTCAGCTCGCGTTCGACCCGCGCCATGGCGAACGAGAAATCCCTGGCCCCTCCAGCCCAGCGCGCGGAGTATATTCCCGGCTGGCCGTCGAGAGCGGCCACACTCAATCCCGAATCGTCGGCGAGCGCGAACATGCCGCCCGCCTGCGCCGCGGCGCGCGCCTTCAGGATCGCGTTTTCCTCGAAGGTCGCGCCGGTTTCCTCGGGTTCGGCAAGTCCGAGCACGGCTGCGCCCGTCACATCGAGTCCCAGGGGCGCGAGCAATTCCTCGATCTCGCGCACCTTGCCGTTGTTGTGGCTGGCGACAACGATCCGGTCGCCGCGCTGCAGTTTCATGCGCCGACGACGCTCTTCTGCAGCCGGACGAGCTCGCCGATTCCCTTGCG
Organism: Rhizomicrobium sp.; assembly: GCA_035549575.1. GTDB lineage: Bacteria > Pseudomonadota > Alphaproteobacteria > Micropepsales > Micropepsaceae > Rhizomicrobium. The sequence goes on along the minus strand of DASZQP010000044.1, from coordinate 13,043 downwards.
CGCCAGCTTGAGCATCTGGGTGAATTCCTCGTCGCTGAACGGTGCGCCTTCCGCGGTGCCCTGGATCTCCACCAGCCCGCCGGAACCCGTGAGCACGAAATTCGCGTCCGTCTCCGCCGTCGAATCCTCGTCGTAGTCGAGATCGAGCAGCGGCTCGCCTTTCACGATGCCGCAGGACACGGCGGCAACGTGGTCCCTGATCGGCGATTTCGCGAGCATTCCCGTCTTCATCATGAAGCCGATGCATTGGTGGAGCGCCACGAAGCCGCCGGTGATGGAGGCGGTTCGCGTGCCGCCGTCGGCCTGCAGCACGTCGCAGTCGACCGTGATCTGGCGCTCGCCGAGCGCGGCAAGGTCCACGACCGCGCGCAGCGAACGGCCGACCAGGCGCTGGATCTCCTGGGTACGGCCAGACTGCTTGCCGGCGGCCGCCTCCCTGCGCATGCGGCTGTGAGTCGAGCGCGGCAGCATGCCGTACTCCGCCGTCACCCATCCCTTTCCCGAACCCCGCAGGAAAGAGGGCGTCCCTTCCTCGAGGCTGGCCGTTACCAGCACATGGGTGTCGCCGAATTTGACCAGGCAGGAACCCTCCGCATGGCGGGTGAACCCGGGCTCGAGGCTCACGGAACGCAATTGGTCGGCCGCGCGGCTGCGCATATCGGATACCTTGATGTTTGGCGGTGCGGCGGTTACCTAGCGGTCGGGACCGGAGAGTGCAAACGCCGCCGCAGGACCTGGAAAAGCGCAATACGGATCAAGGACTTGGACGCATCCTACCATCGCAGCCCGCCTGCCGGCCTCGGAGATCGGCCGCGCGAGGTGTTCCGCCACCTGGTGGAAGCCTTTCTCGCGTCGGGCGAGCCGGTGGGATCGCGCACCCTGTCCCAGCGCCTGCCCATTTCGCTGTCGCCGGCCTCGATCCGCAATGTGATGGCGGATCTGGAGGCGATGGGTCTCCTCTATGCCCCGCACACCAGCGCCGGCCGGGTTCCGACCGAGCGGGGCCTCAGGCTGTTCGTGGACGGGCTGCTGGAGATCGGTCAGCTCGCCCCGGACGAGCGGTTGCAGATCGAGGCGCGCATCTCCGGCACGGGGCGCGGGATCGAGGATGTCCTGACCCAGGCTGCGACCATGATCTCGGGTCTGTCGCGCTGCGCGGGCCTGCTGGTCGCGGCGAAGCAGGATGCCGTGCTCAAGCATATCGAATTCGTCGCGGTGGCGCCGGGCAAGGCGCTGGTCGTGATCGTGGGCGAGGACGGCCAGGTGGAAAACCGCCTGATCGACACACCGATGGGGCTTCCGGTTTCGGCGCTGTCGGAGGCGTCGAACTATCTGAACGCGCGGCTGCGCGGACGCACGCTCGACCTCGCCCGCGCCGAAATTCTGTCCGAACTCGAAAGCGAGCGCGCCGAGCTCGACGTGCTGACCGCAAAGATCGTCGCCGAGGGGCTGGCCACGCTCGCGCCGTCCGATTCTCCGGACGAAAAGGTCCTGATCGTCCGCGGCACCTCGCATCTGCTCGACAGCGTCGATGCCCAGATCGACCTGGAGCGGGTGCGTACCCTGTTCGACGACATCGAACGAAAGGCCGATCTCATACGCCTTCTCGAGCTGGCCAAGCAGGGCGACGGCGTGCGCATCTTCATCGGGTCGGAGAACAGGCTTTTTTCGCTCTCCGGCTCGTCCATCGTTGCGGCGCCCTATGCGAATTCCCAGGGCAAGATCGTCGGCGTGATCGGTGTCCTGGGCCCGACGCGCCTCAACTACGGGCGCATCATTCCTATTGTGGATCACACCGCGAAGGTGGTGGGACGGTTATTGGGTTGAGGAAGATGAGCGACAACGAAAATCACATCGAAGGACTGGAAGAGAGCGGCACTGCGGGCGAGCTCGAGGCGCTGCGCGCGGAAGCGGCCGATTTGCGCGACCGCCTGCTGCGCGCGCTGGCGGATGCCGACAACACGCGCAAGCGCGCCGAGCGCGAGAAGCAGGACGCATCGCAATACGCGGTGACCCGGTTCGCGCGCGACATGCTGCAGATCGCCGACAATTTCGCGCGCGCGCTTGCCGCGTGCCCACCGGAGCTGCGCGCCGCCGCCGATCCGCAGGTCAAGGCCGTGATCGACGGTGTCGAGGCGACGGAGCGGCAGCTGCTGGCCACGCTCGAGCGCCACGGCGTCAAGCCCATCGACACGGCGGACGGCAGGTTCGATCCCAATTTCCACCAGGCCATCGCCGAGGTGCCCGGCAGCGGAAGGCCGGCGGGATCCATCGTGGACGTGGTCCAGCCGGGCTATGTGATCGGCGAGCGCCTGCTGCGCCCGGCCATGGTCACGGTGGCGCGGCGCGAGCCCGCCGCGCAAGAGGCGGGCAGCGTGGATACCAAGGCGTAGGGACCGCCTTCACTTCTTCCAAGCGGCGAGCCGGCGGCGTTCTGGACAGTTTCGCGCCGCCCGCGCAATGCTGGGCGCATGGATCCGTCCGTACCCGCTGCCGTCGCCGCCGAACTGGCGCAGGAGGACCGCGAGGCTTACGCCGAACAGCGCATCTATGTGCTTTCCCCGTTCGACACACTCTGGACGACGCTGCTCGTCTTCGCGATTCTCGTGGGCAGCTATGCGGCGACGGCCGGTCTTTCGGGCGTGGCGCCGATTGCCGACTACGGCGGCGGACCGGGCCTGTCGCATTCGGCGCGATTTGCCGTCCTGTTCTCGCTCCTGATCGCGACGGTGCTCGGAATCCAGCGCTTTGCGCGGCTGCGCGAGCGCGGAGATTTCATGGCATATGCGGCAATCCTGAAGGGCGGCGTCGCCGACGCCAAGGAGGCGACCGCCCTCACGCCGCGAAGTGCCAGAATCGCCCGCGCAACCGTCATCGGCGCCGGCATCGGCCTCTTGCTGTGCTGGACGCTGGTGTCGCCCCGCGCCTCGCCGGAGCAGACGATGCCGACCTATCTCTGGTTCTGCGCCGTCACCGTGCTGATGTCGGTCCTTTTCGCGCGCGGCGTGTCGCTGACGCGCGGCGGGGCGCGCGGGATGCGCGACATGATCGGCAACCGGCTGGAGGTGGACCTGCTGCGTGTGGACCGGCTGTCGGTGATCGGACGCACCGCGGCGCGCGCCGCGCTCATCTGGTTCGCGATCAGCGCCGTGGTCTGCCTGTTCTTCATCGGCGGCGGCCTGGACTATTTCACGATCGGTCTTCTGACGGGATGCGCGGCGATGGGCATCTGGATATTCCTCGCCACCATGGAGACCGTGCGCCACAAGATCCGCCTCGCCAAGGCGGCGGAGCTCGAGCGGGTGCGCGCCCAGATCGAGACGGCGCTTGCGGATCCGGGCGAACGCCTGCAGGGACTGCTTGCCTATGAGGCGCGCATCCAGGCGGTGCACGAATGGCCGTTCGACCAGACCACGCTGGTGCGGGTGGTGGCGTCGGCCTTTATCCTCGCGGTGCCCTGGTTTGGCCAGGCCATTGCGGCGTTTGCCGTCGAGCATCTGGCCGCCTTCACGAAATGAGCCGGAGAAATTCCCCCTCCCCCTGCGGGAGGCAGACGCTGTAGTGTCGATTCATGTCCGATCTCAAAATCGTCGTGGCCGGCAGGTCCGGGCGCATGAGCCTCGCGGTGGTACAAGCGATCGCGCGGAGCGGTGGGGTGGCGCTGCAAGGCACGATCGGGCGCGACGACGACCCGCTGCCGCCGATCGCGAAGGCCGAGGCGCTGATCGATTTCACCACGCCGAAGGCTTCGGTCGCGCTTGCCGCACTGTGCGCGCAGGCGCGCATCGTCCATGTGATGGGCACCACAGGGTTCACAGCCGACGACGAAGCGAAGATCCGCGCCGCCGCGCGTCACGCCGTCATCGTCAAATCCGGCAACATGAGCCTTGGCGTGAATCTCCTCGCCGCACTGGTGAGCCGGGCATCGAAAGCGCTGCCCGGATTCGATCTGCGCATCTTCGAAATGCATCACAGGAACAAGGTCGACGCACCGTCGGGCACCGCACTGATGCTGGGCAGCGCGTCGGGCCGCGGCGACGTGCAATACGCCTCGCTGCGTGCAGGGTCTGTCGTGGGCGAGCACGCGGCGATCCTGGCCGGTCCCGGCGAACGTCTCGAGCTCAAGCACGTCGCCGAAGATCGCGCGATCTTCGCACAAGGCGCGCTCGCGGCCGCGAAATGGGGTCAGGGGAAGAAGCCGGGTCTCTATGCGATGGCCGATGTTCTCGGGCTCTGCTGAGCGCGCGCGGCCTCCAGCGCCAGCATCGAACGCTTTCGCGACAGGCCCCAGTGATAGCCGTGCAGCGCGCCGTCGCTGCCGAGCACGCGATGGCAGGGGATCAGCCAGGAAATCGGATTGCGTCCGACCGCGGTGCCGACGGCGCGGCTCGCCTTGGCGCCGTGCACCTTCTCGGCGATGCCGCGATACGTCGTGACCTTGCCGGACGGGATGTCGAGCAGCGCCTGCCAGACCTTGATCTGCCACGGTGTGCCGATCAGATGCAGCGGCAGATCGCCCGCCATCGTCTCGAATATCTGTCTGGCGATCGATTCGGCACGCGCCGGGTTGCCGCGATAGGTCGCGCGGGGCCAGCGTGCACGCATGTCCTGCATCATCGCGTCCTCTTCGCCCTCGTCGCCGAAGGCAAGGCCGCAAACGCCCTTCTCCGTCGCCATGATCAGCGCGATGCCGAAGGGGCAGTCCACGAAGCCATGGTCGATGCTCACGCCCTCGCCGCCGCGCGCGTAGTCGCCCGGTGTCATCGCCTCGATTTTCAGGCAGAGATCGTGAAGGCGCGACGGGCCGGACAGGCCGGAGTCCAGCGCCGCACCGAGCACGCTCTGTCCGCCGGCGAGCTCCTGGCGCGCATGGTCGAGGGTCAGATGCCCCACGAAGGATTTGGGGCTGACCCCCACATAGCGCGTGAAGAGGCGCTGGAAGTGAAACGGCGACAGCCCCACCGTTGCCGCCGCATCTTCGAGGCTGGGCTGCTCGAGATAGTGTTCGGAGAGATAGCGGATGGCACGGCCCATGCGCTTCCAGTCCGGTCCGCCCTCGGTGATGGGTATGATTTCGCTCATGGGCGGAATATGGGCCGGAGAGGGCCCCAATCCCACCCGAATCTTGCGCGTTCAGGGCCTGGCTTCGCGCGCCGCCCGCAGCGCCGCCTTCAGCCGCTCCGCAATGCCGGCGCGTTCCGCCGGCGGCAGGAAGCTGCCGACAGGCACGCCTCTGCCGTGGCTCCAGAGCGTCAGCTGCGCCGCCCGTCCGGCGCGTTCCTCGACGTCCACCCGGACCCAGTAGGGATTGAACGAGACCTCGCTCGGCGGGGTGCGCGGCGCACGGCGGAAGATGCGCAGCAGCGCCGGCGTCAGCACGATCCGTTCCTCGCGCATGGCGGCTTCGGTGCTGGCGCGGAATGCCCAGGCCAGCAGCGCGATGTCGGCGCCCATGAAGGGCAGCATGGGCCATGCGCCGCGCAGAACGAAACCGGCCGCGAAAGCCGCATTCGCGGCAGCGACCAGACCGAGAATTCCAAGAAGCGCGCGCGGCGGAAGAGGGGGCGCCGGACGGAGCACGACATCGAGAAGAGGTGCCTGCTGGATCATCCGGTCATCATACCTCCGGACACGGCGCGAAAAAACATCGACGCAGGCTCGCGTTCGCAAGCCTGCGTCGCATCGGCGGGTCGGAGTGCGTCAGCGGGGAGGGGGATGACCGCAACGCCTCTCGTAACCCGCACGGCCTCCATGTTCCTTCCAGAACGGTTTGCCGAGGTCGAGATCGCATGGATCGGTTGCCGCGCCGATCGCCGCGCCTGCGAGGCCGCCGATGACGGCTCCGGTCGCAGCCGTGCCGCCGGTGGCGGCGCCGATCGCGGCACCCGCGCCCGCGCCCAAAAGGCCGCCTGAAACCGCGCGGTCGCCCGGGCTTGTTCCGCAGCCTGCGAGGCCGAGAGCGGCCGCAAGCGCCGAAGCCAGCGCCAAATTCCTGAGAACCATCGTTGCCTCCTGTTCGCTCTGGTCGATAACGGCCCAGGGCGGTCTATGTTCCGCCCGTCCGCTGCAGGCAGTGTGGCGAAGTTGTGGCGTGGCCTATGCTCCGCGGATGAGTCGGATCCTGTCCAGGCCGCAGATCGAGACGTTCTTCGCGCGCCTGTGCGCGGCCATGCCCGAGCCGCGAACGGAACTCGAATACGATAGTCCGTATACGTTGCTCGTCGCCGTCGTGCTGTCCGCCCAGGCGACCGACCGCGGCGTGAACCGTGCGACGAAGGCGTTGTTCGAGGCCGCCTCCACGCCCGCGGACATGGTGAAGCTCGGCGAGAAGCGGCTCGCCGGCTACATCAGGACCATCGGGCTCTATCGCGGCAAGGCCAAGAACGTCATCGCGCTCTCGAAGATGCTGCTGGAGAAGCACAGCGGGCAGGTTCCGCGGGAGCGCGCGGCACTGGAAGCGCTGCCTGGCGTCGGACGCAAGACCGCCAATGTCGTTCTCAACATCGCATTCGGCGAAAAGACGATCGCCGTCGACACGCATATTTTCCGCGTCTCCAACCGCACGGGACTTGCGCCCGGAAAAACCGTGCGCGCGGTCGAGGAAGGTCTTATCCGCCGCGTGCCCGACCGCTATGCGCTGCATGCGCATCACTGGTTGATCCTGCACGGGCGCTATACCTGCATGGCGCGCAAGCCGCTGTGCCCGCGCTGCGTGGTGCGCGACATTTGCCTCTACAGGGACAAGACCGCGCCGGAGGCCGCTACGAAACCGGCCGGGTCGAGGCGCCGAGCGAGCGAAGACAGCCCGGACTCGTAGCCGCCGAGGCCGGTCTCGGCAGTGTTTCCACGTGCTGCACCTTCAGCGTGCCATGATCGGGATAGAGGAAAAAGAAAGCCTGGCAGTTCGAACCGGGGTAGCGCCACATCTCGATGCCGCCGTCCTTGCGCGCGATCGCAGGCGCGCCCAGCGAGGATTTTAGGGCCGCCGCCGTCACGCCGATGAAATTCGCGGGCTCGCTGAGCGGCGGAGCGGGCGGGAGCGACACGCGGCCCTGCTCCTGCCGCGTTGCGCAGCCGGCCAGCAGCGCGCAGGCCAACAACAGGGATGCCCGGCGGATCATGTGCGTGCCTCCCGCGCAATGCGCTTGTAGAGATGGACCATCAGCGCCGCACCGAACAGCGGTGCGAAGAAATTCGCCAGCGGCACGGCAGTCGCCGCCGAGATAACCAGACCCGCTCCGAAAATGCGAGCCGTGTTGCGCCGGCGCAAAGCGGCGGCGGCGCCGCGCGACAGGTGGCGAAGCGCGGCAAGCTCGAAATACTCGCGGCCGAGCAGGAAGCCGTTCACGGCTACGGTCGCAAGCTCGCCCGTGCCGGGCAGCAGCAGATCGGCCGGAAGCAGAAGGATGTCGGCGAGAATCACGAGCCCTGCGAGCCGAAGGGACGCGGCAAGCCCCGTCGTGAAGGGCATGCCCGGCGCCGTCGGATCGGCGGGGTAGCTGCGCGCCTCTATGGCGGCAGCCACGCTGTCGAGATAGAGCGAGGCGAACACGGCCGCGACCGGCGCGCCTGCCGCGAAGAATCCCACGATTGCCAGCACGGGCGCCAGCAGTTCCAGCGCGCGGTTCACCCACGGCGCGCCGATCGTGGGCAGGAGATGCAGGAGATATTCCGCGCCGGCAAGAAGCGCGACGAACAGGGCGATCGTCAGAAGCAGCGCCTTGACGACCACGCCGAAAAACGCCGGATCGAAGAAGAAGGCCAGCGCGCGGCCCAGGCTTGCGAACATCGGATCGCTCCTTTAGAGGCACTTTAGCGCACGCGCTGCTCCAGGGCAGGCACCCGTTCCCGCGCACGAATTCCGCAAGCCGCCAGGTCCTCCGAGGAGGAAATGAGGGAGAGCTATGCCAAGGGCCTATGACGTCACCGCATTCGGCAGCGCCATCGTCGACGTGATCGCCGCCGTCGACGACCGGTTTCTCCTCACCCACAATATCGCAAAGGGCGTGATGACCCTGATCGACGAGCATCGGGCGCATCAGCTCTATGCCGCGCTCGGCGACCCGCGCGAGATCGCGGGCGGCTCGGCGGCCAATACGATGGCGGGCCTCGCCTCGCTCGGCGCGAGGGGCAATTTCGCCGGCAAGATCAAGCGCGACCGGCTGGGCGATGCATTCACGGCGAGCATGCGCGAGCTGGGCGTGCACTACGCGACGGCCCCCGCGGAGAGCGGACCCCAGACGGCGTGCTGCCTGATCGCCGTGACGCCGGACGGTCAGCGCAGCATGAACACGTATCTCGGCGCAGCGCGGGAGTTCGCCCTGTCCGACGTGCGCGAGGAAGATCTCGCGGCCTCCGAAGTTTTCTATATCGAGGGATACCTCTGGGATGCGCCCAGCGCGAAAGCGGCAACGGTCAAGGCCATCGAAATCGCGCGGCGCGCGGGCACAAAGGTCGCCTTCACGCTTTCCGATCCGTTCCTCATGGGGCGCTATCGCGGCGAATTCCTTGCCCTACTTCGCGATATCGACATCCTGTTCGCGAACGAGGAGGAGGCCAAGGCCCTTTTCCAGGTCGATGTCTTCGACGATGTTCTGCAGGCGCTGAGACCGATGAACATGATCGCGGCGCTGACCCGGTCGGAAAAGGGCTGCGTCGTCGCCCGCGGGGCGGAAGTCCACGTCGTGGATGCGGCACCGGTCGCGCGGGTCGTGGATACGACGGGCGCGGGCGATCAGTTTGCGGCCGGCTTCCTCTGTGCCCTGACGCGCGGGCGCGGGCTTGCCGATTGCGGCCGGCTCGGCGCACTCGCGGCCGCCGAGGTGATCTCGCACTACGGCGCCAGGCCGGAAACGTCCCTCGGGGATCTCGCTGCCCGCGCGGGCCTGATCTAGCGCTTTTTCCGGAGATACACATAGAACGCGCCGGTGCCGCCATGCCGGCGGTGCGCGGCGCGGTGGTCGGCGATTAGCGCTGCGAACTCGGGCTCCTTGAGCCAGCGCGGCACCATCGCCTTGAGCACGCCGCGCGCACGGCTCGCGCGTTCGAGGTCGAAGGGCTCGTAGGGATCGGGCTCGCCCGCGCCTTTTCCGGTAATGACGAGCGCCAGCCGCGCGCCGCTTCTTTGTGCCTGGCGCAGAAATCCCAGGAGCGCGCGATGTGCCGCTGCCTCGGTCTTGCCGTGCAGATCGATTCTGCGGTCGGGATCGATTTCGCCCCTTCGCAGGCGCGCCGCCGTATTGCCGTCGAGGCCGCCGGTGAATTTCGGCGCCGCGCCCGCCGGCGGCTTCGGCACGGGCCCCGAAGCGGGTTTCGCGGACGGGTTAAGGGGCCTTGCCTCCCGGAAGGCTTCGGCGAACAGCGCCCGCTCCTCGTCGGTGGTCCTTCTCCGGCTCATGGCTTTTCGGCGCGAGCGGCGACCGCTTTGGGCAGAAGCACATACAGGCGTCCGGCCTGCTTCATCCGCCCCGCGTCCGCCTCGGCATCCGGCCCGAAGCCGAAGAAGATGTCGGCGCGCAACGGACCGCGGATCGCGCCGCCGGTGTCCTGCGCGACGAAGAGGCGATTCAGACTGTGGCGGGAGTCCGGCGTTCGTGTCGTCACGAAGAAGGGAACGCCGAGCGGATGCACCTTCGCGTCCACCGCGATGCTGGCTCCTGGCGTGAGCGGCACGTTTTCGGCGCCGGGGCTTCCGAGATTGGAATCGCCGATCGGAAGCGCGCGGAAGAACACGAAGGATGCGTTGCTCTCCATTGTCTTGCGCGCGCGCGCCGGATTGGCTCGCAGCCAGTCCCGGATCGCCTGCATCGACATGGCCTCTCGCGGCACGGCCCCTTCGCGGATCAGCGTCCTGCCGATCGCGGTATAGGGCCAGCCATTCTGCCCGGCATAGGCGATGCGCTCGATCTGCCCGTCGTCGAACACGACCCGCCCGGAACCCTGGATATGCAAAAAGAACACCGCCACCGGATCGTCGCCGTAAAACAGCACCGGCGCGGTCGCCAGCCCCGCTGCATCGATCTGCGCCCGCGTCGCGTAGGGAACCAGCCGCGCGCCTTCCATCCGGCCTGCGATGCGCTCCTGCGATCGGGCCGCCGGAAACCGGCCGAGATCGACGGTAACAAGATCGGAAGGCAGCCCATAGACCGGCACGCGGAAGCGGCCGCGCGGCGTGCGGCTGCCGGCAAGCTGCGGTTCGTAATAGCCGGTGAAGAGTCCCTCCTTCACCTCGCCGGCGAGCACCTGCAAGGGCGCGAATCGGGTCTCGAAGAACGCGCGCGCCGCCGTCCGCGAGCCATCCGTCCAGGCCGAGGCGGCGCAGGCCGGACGCCAGTCGGCCGCCTTGCCGCCGTAGGATCCGAGGGCCGCCCCCGCAGGCATCGCCGTGACGACGCCGCAGCTCCGCCGGAAGGCCGCGAGCGCGGCGCGCGGGTCGGTGCTTGCCCAGCCCGGCAGGTCGGCGAAGCGGACAGGCTGGAGCTTGAGCGGTCCCGGAACAGGCGACCGCGTCAGCCACCAGACGATGCCGGCGACGACGGGAAGGAGCAGCAGGAAAAGCGTGGCGGAAATGCGCGGACGCTTCATTCCCTAGGGAAGCTCGCCCGACGTGCCGATCAGGGTCCAGTTGGGATCGCGCGCGCGGGTATCGCGCGAGAAGGTCCAGACATCGGTCACTTCGCGAACCGCCTTCCCATCGCCTTCGACCACTACGCCGGATTCGCTGCTGGTCGCCGAAATGAACTGCGAGGCGAACGCAACCGTCAGCTCGGCGATGCGATCCTTCAGCGAGGCGCCCACGATCTTGGCATCCTTGAACCCGACGAAGGTGAACGCGACCTGCTCCCTCGCCTGCTCGCGCCGCGCGATCGCGGAGTCGAAGGCCGCATAGACCTCCTGGCTGAGCAGCGGTCTGAGCACGCCGCGATCGCCCTTTGCAAAGGCTGTCACGATAATTTCATAGGCCTGCCGCGCGCCGGAGAGGAATCGCTCCGTCTCGAACGTGCGGTCCGCGAGCCTGATGTCGAGCACGCCGCGCGCCACCGGATCGGCGGGCCGGCTCTCGGAAGCCTCGCCGCGCTGCGGCGGCGCCAGAACCGCGACCTTCTCGTCGTTCGCCGCCGTCGGCGCATCCGGATTGGGCTGGAAGCGATAGGCGTCGCGCGGAGGGCGCTCGTGCCCCGTCCGGCGGCCGAGCACGGTGTAAAGGCGGAACAGGGCAAAGCCCGCCACCGCAATCAGAAAAATGTCCAGAAGCTCGGAATTCGCCATCAGCGACAACCTTACGCGGCAAACCGCTCTTGCGAGCCAAGCCTAGACCTCGCGCGCACTGCGGTCCAGCGCCACAAGGCCGGGCTTCCATGCGGCGGAAGCCGGGCCTGCTTGTCATATAAGCGCGATCCATGGTAGCGCCACGCCGCTTTCTTCATGCAAGGACAAGGGATGAGCGGCGAAGGAACTTCCGGAAACGGCCAGATGGAACAACCCCAGGGCCCGCGCCTCCAGGTCGTCGGCCAGTTCGTCAAGGACCTGTCGTTCGAAAATCCCGGCATGTCGAGCGGTGGAATTTCCAACCGGCCGCAGATCGACCTCAACGTCGATCTGTCGGCCAGGCAGATGGACGAGCAGCATTGCGAAGTCGAACTCAAGCTGCGCGTCTCGGCGACAGGCGAAGGCAAGCCGATCTTTCTGCTGGAGCTCGTGTATGCGGGCATCTTCCTTCTGCAAAACGTGCCGGACGAGATGCGCCAGCCCGCGCTGCTCATCGAGGCGCCGCACATCCTCTTCCCCTTCGCGCGGCGCATCGTGGCCGATGTCGTGCGCGACGGCGGCATGCCGCCCCTGCTCGTCGAACCGATCGATTTCGCGGCGCTCTATCGCGCGCGTGCCGGAGAGATGCAGCAGATGCGCCAGGGCGCGCCTGGCGGCTGAGCCGCCGCGGATTCAGCCGATATCGAGCTCCGCGATCACCGGCACGTGGTCGGAAGCCTTCTCCCAGCCGCGCATCTTGCGCACGATGGACTGGGAGACGAGCGCGCCTTTGAGCGCCGGGCTGAGCCAGATGTGGTCGAGCCTACGGCCGCGGTCCGACGCTTCCCAGTCCTGGGCGCGGTAGCTCCACCAGGAATAGATTTTCCTGTCCGGCGGAACGAAGGCCCGTGTCGCGTCGGTCCATTCGAAGGACTCTTTCACCTCGCCCAGAAGTCCGGTTTCCACGGGCGTGTGGCTGACGACGTCGAGCAGCTGCCTGTGGTTCCACACGTCGTTCTCCAGCGGAGCGACGTTGAGATCGCCGAGCAGGATGGCCGGCTGCGTGTGCCTGTCCCTTCGCCTCGAGAAAAAGGCAGTCATCTCGCGCAGGAAGGCGAGCTTGTGTGCGAATTTCGGATTGAGAACGGGATCGGGAATGTCGGCCCCGGCCGGCACGTAGAAATCGTGGAGCTCGATCCCGTTCTCGAACGTGACCTGGATGTGCCGGCAATCCCGGTTCGCGCAAAACTCGTGAGACAGTTTCTCCCGCAACGGCATGCGGGATAGCACCGCGACGCCGTGATAGCCCTTCTGCCCGTGGATCGCGTGATGCACATAGCCGAGCCTCTCGAACGGCTCCGCGGGAAAAAGCTCGTTCATGACCTTGGTTTCCTGCAGCGCGATCGCGTCGGGCCGGTGCTCGCGCAGGAAGCGGGTGACGAGGTTGATGCGCAGCCGCACCGAATTGATATTCCAGGTCGCGATTTTCATGGACCGCTTGATAGCGGAATGTCCTGCCCCTTCGACAGCCTCCGGCAGGGGAATCGAGAAGATTCCCTTTCGGCGGCCGTGCGGGCACAAGGGCCGAATCCGCCGCCCGCGCGTTTCCTTGTCCTGGGGCAGTGAGAGGAAAACGCGATGTCATTGCTTCTGATTGTTCTCCTGGTGGTTTTGCTCGTCGGCGGCGGCGGCGGATATTACGGTTACCGGACCTATGGCGGCGGCGGCCTCGGCGGTGCGCTGGGCCTGGTCCTGCTCATCCTTCTCGTGCTCTGGCTACTGGGCGCCCTGCACCC
>DASZQP010000043.1:0-53328 GCA_035549575.1 Rhizomicrobium sp. | reverse complement strand
CTTCCTTGGCATGACAATCGGCCAGGCGGTGGTGTGGGCGTCGCAGAATATCGATCCCAAGCACATCAATCCCGAGCTGACGACGTCGGAGCCCTATGTCATGGGCTCGCACGCGACCTGCTCCGGTGCCTGGGCGAGCGGACCCTCGGACTATGCGCCCTCGGAGTATCAATGGGGCTACAACCGCATGATGACGGTCGAGGGCCTGTTCGGTGCAGGTGATACGATCGGCGGCACGGCGCACAAATTTTCTTCCGGATCGTTTACGGAAGGCCGCATCGCCGGCAAGGCGGCGGTGAATTATGTGAACGACCTGAAGGAGCGTCCCGCAGTGGATGAGGCAGAGTACGAAGGCCTCAAGCGGACGATCTACAAGCCGCTCGACACCTACGCGGTCGGTCGAAACGAGATCGTGGCGGGCACGGTCTCGCCGAGCTATCTGCTTCCGATCCACGGGCTGCAGCGGCTCGAAAAGATCATGGACGAGTATGTCGGGGGCATCTCGACCGGCTACACCACCAACGAGCCGATGCTCACGCGCGGGCTCGAACTGCTCGGAATGCTGAAGGAAGACCTCGAGCACATCGGCGCGGAAGACCTGCATCAGCTCCAGCGCGCCTGGGAATTGCAGCACCGCGTGATCGCATCGGAGTCGGTGACTCGCCACACGCTCTACCGTACCGAAACGCGCTGGCCGGGCTACTACTACCGCGCCGATCACCCCAAGCTCGACGACGACAATTGGCACTGTTTCACGCTGTCGCGTTACGACCGCGCGACCGGCGAATGGGCGATGGAGAAGGCGCCGGTGTACCACATCGTGGACTAGCGGCCGGGCGCGCTATCTGCGGAACGAGAGGCTCCAGCCGAGAATCCGTCCGCCGGGATATCTGAGCTCGCCCGGCGGCAATACCTCGGCGCCACAATCCCGAAGCAGTCCGGCCAGCGCCGCCATGCCGCTGCCGTCGAGCGAGGCATCGCGCTGCGCCTCTTTGCGCAGGATGCGGGATTTGACCTCCGCCTCGACCTGGTCGATCCGCTGCAGTGCAGCCTCGGGCGCCGGCATCTGCGGCGATTGTGCAAGGTGCGCCAGAAATCCCGCCACATTGCGCGCGGGCGCGAAGGCGTTGTCATGCCGAAGGCGCCTCAAGGCCACGTCGACAGCTTCGCGCAGCGCGTGTTCCGCCGCAGCAATCTCGGGCGCACCGGCGGAGCGCAGGCGCAATTCGAACACCGAACGGGCCAGATCGAAAACGGTGTAGTCGGGAAAGACCGAGCGTTCCGCCGCCAGACTGTTGACGACGCCCTGTGTGATGGCTCCTTGCGCATGATGCATCACAAAGTGTCCCTGCCCGCCGGGAGCGAGGACCCTGACGGCTTCCGGTACCGCATTGCGCGCATCGGCATATTCGATGCCGAACTGCGAAACCACACAGTCGAATTCGGCATCCGGAAAGGGAAGCTGCGAAAGGTCGGTGTGCCCGATCAGCGTGACGCCTTGACCTTCCAGGGACGCGGCGACCGGCGAGAGGTCCGCGATGTCGATGCCGGTAATGTCGAATCCCCGGCCCAGCGAGAGCGCGCGGCGGATGAGGTCGCCGCCGCCCGTCGCCAGGTCGAGGAGCCGCGCCCCATCCCGCTGCCGCGCGAAAAACTCATTCCAGGCGGTATCGAGTGAGGCGAGCATGCCCGCGGCACGGTCCTTGGGCAGGCTCTCGAAATTTCCCGTCTTCCAATATTCCGTCCAGGCGGATCGCATCTCTGAAGAAATTCGCATCCTGTCCGGCCCCCTCGGGATCGAACGGAAAATTCGATCGCGGCGAATGTGCAGATTGGTGCAGGCTGACCGGCAACCGATCAACATGCGTCGTTGTCACAAGGCGGTGACCTTGTATCAATCTGTCGCCGAACTGCGCGCCGGAGCATTGTAATACAAGAGAACCGTCAACCGCTTCGCGCTTGCCGGTTTGACCGACCCCGAGGAAGGGAGAATTTCGATTTACGTCATATGGCAGCGAGGATTGCGAAGGCGGTTCTTCACCGATACTTGGGCGTGAAGCGGGAAGGGGGATATGCGACCTCTGCCGCTTCCTCCATCGCCGCAATTCGCTCGGCCTGCGCGGACGTGATCGGGATCGCGACTGCGTAGCGTCCCGCCGGGTCCTTCAGCCGGAGCCAGTATCCGCCATTGCGCACGGCGACCCCGGCGGGGGTGTAGAATCCCTTGTCGAAGATCGAATTGAGCATCTCCGCCTCGCTCGCCTTTCGGCGGCGGATCTCCTCCTTGTGCGCCAGTTCGAGCGCGGATTCCTCGCCATGTCTCATTCTGGGCCGTTCCGGGAAGCGAAGTGCCTCTGCGGAACCGTCACCTGCAATCCCGATACCGGCCGGGATTAACCTTCGCTCTGGTGAAACCGCCTGGCGAGCAGGTGATAGACCCCCTCGGGGTTGACGAAACGCGCGCAGACTTCGGCGATCAGGGCCGTCGCCATCAGCGCAACGAGGATGCTGTGATCGCCCGACATTTCCGACACGATGACGAATCCCGTGATCGGCGCGCGCACGACGCCGGTGAAATAGGCCACCATGCCGAGCAGCACGATCGGTCCCGGCGCGGCGTGATGGAAGAAGTGTGCGACGCCCGCGCCTATTCCGGCTCCGATGGAAAGCGAAGGCGAGAAAATGCCTCCCGGAATTCCGCTGATCGACGACAGCAGGGTGGCGACGAACTTCATCGGCGGATAGTAGAACGGCATCGATCCCGTCTGATGCAGGACCGCGCGCGCCTGCTCGTAGCCCGTGCCGTAAACGATGCCGCCGCTCAGGAGCCCGCACAGGGCGACGCCGAGTCCGCACGCCATCGCGAACAGCACGGGATTTTCCGTGACCCACCGTTTTGCGTTTTGTGGCAGGGCATCCGGCACGGCGACGAGTCCGCGGCTGAACAATGCGCCGGCCAGCCCCCCGATCACGCCGCAGAGAGGCACCGCCATCCAGGCCGTCCCGATGCGGAGCACCGCGGTGCTCGTCCCGAAGTAGGTATAGTCTCCGAGAAGGGTCTGCGCCGTGAGACCGGCGAGAATGACCGTGCCGATGATCAGACCGCTGGCGCGTGTCTCGAAGGTGCGGCTCATTTCCTCGATCGCGAAGACGATACCGGCAAGCGGCGTGTTGAAGGCGGCGGCGACTCCCGCGGCGGCGCCTGCGATGATCAGACCCGGCTGCCGGCGCGGCGTGAGCCTGCCGATCACATACATGACGGAAGCGCCGACCTGCACTGTCGGACCCTCACGCCCGGTCGAGGCGCCGACAAAGAGTCCCAGAAGCGTCAACAGCACTTTGCCGATCGCCGGCCTCAGGCCGACGAGATCGGACCGGCTCTCCGGAACCGGGGACGCGCGCGCCGCGATGGCCTGCGGAATGCCCGAACCCTGCGTGTTGGGAAAGTACAGCTTGACCAGCAGCGCCGCCAACCCGAAGCCCAGCGGCGTTGCCAGCAGGGGCAGGAACGGCCACCGTGTCGCCACCGCACGGAACTGATCCTGCGCGAAATTCGAGGCGATCGCGAGGCATACCGCGAGAAGCCCGACCACGAGCCCGCCCACGGCGAAGATGAACCGCCGCTGCCAGCGATAGGAATGCGCCCGCAGGGTGCGAAAATGCCGCGGGTTCCATAGGGCAATCATGCGGTCTGTCTTAGACCCCCCGATCCGCTCTGTCAGCGCCTATTCCGCCACACCGAGCCTGCGCGCGACGAATGGCGTCAGCGGCGGCGCGACGACGAGCGTGAGCAGGATGATCCACATTCCGATTTCGACGAGTCCGTTCGGCGGCGCCGGCAGGCGCGCGACGGCCGTGACCAGAAGAACTGCCGGAATCGCACCGGTCTCGCGTACGAAGGAAATAAACAGGATTTCATTCAGGCTCACCGCGCGGGAACTGTGCGGGCGCGCCGCGAAAGGACCGAGCATGAGGAATACCATCGCCGGCCTCAGCACGAACATGAAGACGAGCGCGGCCGAAATGCCCAGTGGCGCATAGGTGAGAAGGGCGCGGATGTCGACGAGGGCGCCCACGAGCAGGAAGATGGCCGGCTTCGCCACGCCGTCGATCACCTGATGGAAGAAATGCTCGATCTCGCGCATGTGTTCTTCGGCGTGGAAGAGCAAACCCGCCACGAATGCCGCGAGAAAGCCGCTGCCGCCGAAGGCCGCTGCGCCGGTGAACGCGGCGATCGGCGTGACGAGGAAATAGATCTGGTCCGCGCCGTAGCGCGATTCATGCCCGCGCTTGATGTTCGCCAGTGTCCAGAGCAGGAGATAGCCCCCGATCCCGAACAGCGCGCCGAACCCGATCTGCTGTGCGAGGAACAGGATGTTCTCAGGAGTCGCCAGCGCGGCAAAGGCGGCCGTCACGCTCAGTGTCGCGAGCGGCAGCTTGAGGAAGACGGTGGTCAACAGCGCGCCGGCCACGTCGTTCAGCGCGCTTTCTGCGATCACGATGTCTTTCGGCGCCCGGCGTTTGAACTTGAGGTCCTGCAGCACGGGAATGATCGCGGCCGGATCCGTCGAGGCGAGGATCGCACCAAGCAGGATCACGACGACGCTCGTAAGCGCCACGCCGAATGGGGGCGCGAGGATGCCGACCGCTTCGGACAGGGCCCAGGCGGACAGCAGGACCCCCGGCAACGCGAGCAGCGCGATCTTGACGAACATGTTCACGAAGTCGCGCAGCGGCATCTCCAGCCCGCCGCTGAACAGGATGATCGCCGCGCTGCCCGTGACGATCGAACCCAGCGCCGCGGTGTTCTGCACGATGGGGGCGAACAAGGCATGGCCCGCCATTCCGAGCGCGATGGCGACGACAAAGGACGGAAGCGGCGTTCCCCGCGTGGCATAGAAGCTCGCGAAGCTGCACAGCGCGAAAAGGGAGAACGCTCCGAGGATCGGAGCCGCGGGGGCGTCCTGGAGCGCTTCCAGCCGTTCGACAACCAAGGGTCCCAGAAAGTTCGAGAACGCGGCCAGGGCGGCGATCGAGATCACGAGCCAGATGTAGGGCAGGCGCGGCGAGACAAGGGAATGAGACTTTTCGGCCAATGGAATCCCCCCTTTTCGCCCTGCAGATTAGCCGCTCAAAGCCTCAGGCGAAGCCCCATATAGGCGGAAATGGGCGGCGCCGGACTGAGGCTTCGCGGGTTCGTGGCGTTCGGTGCCTCGGAATTCGGAACGTCTGCCGTCGGCGAGAATGCGCCGAAGGTTTCGTAGCGGGCATCGAGAAGGTTGAGGATCGTGGCGAAAAGCTCGATCCGCTCGCCGAGACGGTAGCGCGTGGACAGATCGAGTACGAAATAGGGATCGGTCCTGGGATTGAGGTTGGACTCGTCTCCGCGAAGATACTGGCCGTCGGCAAAGCGCCCGTCGAGCGAAACCCCCCAGCCGTCCGCGATCTGGTAGTCGGCGCCGAGCTTGAGCATGTTCGCGGGAATGCCGGGCAGGCGGTCGCCGGGCACGACATGAATGAGACCGTCCGCGCCCGCTGCCGGATTGTCTTCGCTATTGAGGGTGATCGCGGTGCCGAAGACGGCATCCGTAAAGGCGTAGCCGAATGCGATCCGCCACCGTCCCGCGGCATATTCGCCCCCCAGCTCGATGCCCTGCCGCGTGGTTCGCCCGATATTCTCGAAGAACGCGCGGCCCTTGATTTCACTCGCGGCGAAGAGAATGTCGTCATCGGCATCGACGTGGAAGTAGCCGGCATGCCACCGAATGGCGCCGTCGCGGCCGCGCAGTCCCGCCTCGATCGTTCGGGATACCACCTGTTTCAGGCCGGGGTCGGCCACGAAGAAATTCGTCAGGCTGCATGGCGCGTTCGCGTCAGCGCAGGAAAATTCCGCGGGCGTCGGCGCGCGGTTGGCCTCGGCATAGCCGGCATAGACGGTCGTCGATGCCGAGAGGCCGTAGGTCGCGCCGGCCGCCGGGTTGATGCGGCCATATCCGTGGACGCCGTCGAGCGACGTGCCGATGCGGTCTCTCAGAGAGATGCGGCTGAGATTGTATCGCGCCGAAAGCGTGATCGAGAGGCCTTCGGCCGGTGTGACGATGTCGGCGAGATAGATGCCGAGATAGTCGTTGCGCCCGGCCACGCTCACCGGAGCGATCGTGCCGTCGGCCTGATCCACGACGATGCCCGGTCCCTCGAAGCCGCGATCGGCGGTCATCGCGCCCACCGCGGAGGAAGCGGCAAAATCCGTGCGGCCGGCATCGTAGCTCGCGCCGGCGAGAAGCCGGCCGGGCGCGCCGAGCAGGTCGAGCGTGTATAGTCCCTGCAGCGCGCCCCCGAATTCCGTCGTGTCCGTCGTGGTGCGATTGAGCTGCGCGTAGGTTCCGCCGTCGAGAAAATCCGCAATCGGATTGCCGGCCTGGTCCGTCGCGACCTCTCCGGCAAGGCACAGGAAACCGGTGCCGTTCGCGCAGGGCTCGAGATCGCTGACATCGCCGTTCACGGTCGTCTGGTGCAGATGGCCGAGATAGAGGTTCCCCTGCAAGGAAAGCGCTTCGCCGACGTGGTACGACCCGAAGAGATTGGCGAGGCCGTAGGCGTTCTTCTGCGTGTCGGGCCAGGTGAATACCGCGGCGCGGTCCACCGCCAGCAGTTCCACCGGCGCGGTGCCGTTGCCGGTGAGGTTGGTGTCGGCCGCCATGAGATCGAGGTGGAGCTCCGCGCCGCCGCGGTGCCATCCCAGATCGGCGAACGCCTGTCCCAGGCGCGAAGGCGAATGGTCGCGCCAGCCGGTTTCATGGAGGGCATGACCGGCCGCGTAGAACGCCAGCTCTCCGTCCTGCCTCCCGAACTGGAACGCAGTGTCGTAGCGATCGAAGGACCCGCCGCTCGCCTCCGCCTCCGCGCCCTGCCAGGCGAAGCCGTCCTTCATGCGCAGGGAAATCGAGCCGCCGAGCGCGTTCAATCCGAACACGGGATTGGAACCTTCGACCGTTGCGGATTCGATGGCGATGTCGGGCAGCAGTTCCCAGCCCACGGCGTCGCCGAACGGCTGGTTGAAGCGCACGCCATCCACATAGACCGCCAGGCCCTGCGCGTCGCCCGAAAGCGGCGAGGCCTGGAAGCCGCGAAAATAGAGGTTGGGCTGGAACGGGTTATCCTGTGCGTTGGACAGCGAAACGCCGCCGCCGCTCTGGTCGAGCGCGCGCAGCAGGCTTGCGGGACCGGTCCGGGTGAGATCTGCGGCGGAGATCGACACCGTGGCGGCCGGAATGGTTGCGGGATCGATGCTTCCGCCGGGAAGCGCGCTTGCCGTGACGACCACGGTCTCGATCGCGCCATCGCCGGCATGGGCGGCGGAGGTCATCAGCAAGGCTCCGGCCGCGGCAAGAGAGTTGATCCGGTAACCCATCGCGCTAGGCTGCACCGCTGGAGCAAATCATCTCATGCCGTTCTCGCCAGGGAATACACGTCTTCGCTGCTTCCTCGGCGCTTTAATCATTCTTATTCTCATGGCTGGCGGCGGCAGTCGTCAATCGGCGCAGGCTTCCTTCGCGCCGATTTCCGCTGCCGATCAGAAAGCGTCCATGCATCGCGGCATCAATGTGATGGATGGCGATCCGGTCTGGGATGGTGGAAAGCCGTGGTTTCTGCCGGGGCAGTTTGCGCTCATCCGCGAGGCGGGCTTCGACACGGTGCGGATCAACCTGCATGCGTTCGCGCACACCGACGCGGCGGGACGGATCGATGCGCGCTATCTGGCGACGCTCGACCGCTATGTCGATGCCGCCCTCGATAGGGGACTCACCGTCATTCTGGATGAACATGACGACAACACCTGCGACCGGGACCCCGCCGATTGCCGCAAGCGCCTGCCCGAAGTGTGGAGCGCGATCGCCGGCCGCTACCGGTCCCGTTCCAACCGTCTGCTGTTCGAGATTCTCAACGAGCCGCATGGCGCAGTGACGGCGCCGGTGTGGGGCGCGATGCTGCGCGACGCGCTCGAGGCAATCCGCGCGAGCAATCCCGCGCGCAATGTCGTCATCGGCCCTGCGGGATACAACAGCGTGGAGCAGCTGCCGTCATTCGATCTGCCCGCGAACGACAGGCACATCGTCGTGACGGTGCACTACTACTGGCCGGAGCGGTTCACGCATCAGGGCGTGCCGTGGGTGTCCGATCTCAGCTCTGTGCACGACGTGACTTTCGGCTCCGACGAGCAGAAACAGAAGATCCAGCAGGATTTCGGACGCGTCCGCGACTGGGGCAGGGCGCACGGCCGGCCCATCTTCCTCGGAGAGTTCGGGGCCTACGAAAAAGGCGACCTGGAGTCGCGCGTGACCTACATCTCGACGGTCGCGCGCCTGGCGGAGGCGCATGGCTTCGCGTGGGCGTTCTGGGAATTCGAAACCGACTTCGCCGCCTACGACATGAAGCGCGGCGCCTGGAACGCGCCGATCCTCAAGGCGCTGGTGCCTTGATCGGAAAATGCCGCTCGGATAGGCGATGAAATAATTTTCGCGGGCCCTCTTGAACTGAGTCGGTCGCAGCGCCATCTGTCTTAGGTCTCCACGATTGCGAGGAAAGCGGACACTGCCGGCAACGGCGGCGGAAAATGCCGTGCGCGCAAAAGTTTAAGCGGGACGCCGGGAGGAGGATCGTCCCGGGGTGGACCCGCTGCGGAGAATATTTCCCGCGATTTCAAGCCCCCGTCTGCCTTCCGGCAAAACGGGCGATTCCGTGGGCGGCTGGGCCATGTCCTGCAGCCGGCCCCGTTCGCGGAATTGCTGCGCGGGCGTCTCTCGCGGCGCTCGCGAGCGATCCCGGGCCGCGAACCTTTCCGCGGCCGCAAACCTTGAATCCGGGTTCCATTTCACAATATGTGGGGCGATGTCTGTCCGGCGCTGGCTGGCCGACACCTGGAAACGAAAGGGGTTTTGACACGATGTTCCCGTCTCTTCTCAAGCAGGCCGGACGTCTTGCGGCGCTCGGCGCAATTCTCGTCGGCCTCTCCGGTTGCGGCATCAACGCGATTCCGAGTCAGGACGAAAAGGTTAAGGCCGCCTGGAGCCAGGTGCTCAACGAATATCAGCGCAGGGCCGATCTCGTTCCGAACCTGGTCGAGACGGTGAAGGGCTACGCGGCGCAGGAGAAATCCGTTCTGGTGGGTGTTACCGAGGCGCGCGCCAAGGCGACGCAAATGACGGTGAGCCTTCCGCCGGATGTCACGTCGAATCCGCAGGCATTCCATCAGTTCGAACAGACTCAGGCCCAGCTGGGCTCCGCGATCGGCCGCCTGCTGGCAGTGAGCGAACGCTATCCCGACCTGAAATCGAACGAGAATTTCATGGCGCTGCAGTCGCAGCTCGAAGGGACGGAAAACCGCATCACGGTCGCGCGCCGCGACTACATCGGCGAGGTGCAGGCCTACAATACCATGCTGCGCACCATCCCGATGCGCTGGACCGCGGCGATCTTCTATCCGGACGCAAAGGTCAAGGAAACCTTCGCGATCTCCGAGAAGGCGATGGAAGCGCCGAAGGTCAAATTCTGATGCCCGGGCGCGCGAGGCTCGGCGTCTGCTGCGTTTTGGCAGGCATCGTCTCGCTCGCCGTGCTGATGCTTGGCCGCGCACAGGCCGCAGCGCCGGAATTCCCGGCGCTGACCGGCCGCGTGGTCGATGAGGCCGGTATCCTCTCGGCTGCCACGAAGCGGCAGCTCGACGGGATTCTGGAAAAGGACCAGGCAAGGTTCGACGGACGGCAGATCGTTGTCGTCACGCTGAAATCCCTTCAGGGCCGCGATATCGCCGATTACGGCTATCAGCTCGGCCGCCACTGGGGCATAGGCCAGAAGGGCAAGGACAACGGCGCATTGATCATCGTCGCGCCCACGGAGCATCGGGTACGCATCGAAGTCGGCTATGGCCTCGAGGGCGAACTTACCGACGCGCAGAGCCGCGTGATCGTCGAGAGGTACATGAAGCCCGACTTCAAGAAGGGCGATTTCGACGCGGGCGTGCTCGCCGGAACGAAGGCGGTGCTGGCGACGCTCGGCAATACGGATTTCACCGCTCCGGACTACAGCGGGACAGCGGGACAGGACGATGGCGACAATCCGGGGATCGGCTGGATCATCTTCGTCATCATCCTGCTCGTGATCTTTCGCGGCGGTTTCTGGCCGCTGCTCTTTCTCGGCGGGCTCGGTGGTGGCCGCGGTGGCTGGGGAGGCGGCGGCTGGAGCAGCGGCGGTGGAGGCGGCGGCTTCTCCGGCGGCGGCGGATCTTTCGGCGGCGGGGGCGCTTCGGGAAGTTGGTAGACGCGCTGCAAATGCTTTCGGCTGGCGAACACGAGCGGATCCGCCGCGCGATCGAGGAGGTGCGCGCCGCAACCTCCGCGAAGTTCGAATTCGCCGCGCGCCCGGCAAGCGACCGCTATTCGCTCTATCCGGTCGTTTGGGCCGCAGTCGTGTCGCTGGTTCTGACGGGGGTGCTTGCGATCTTGCGCCCGCGTCTCGGCATCGGAAGCGGCTTCATCGTGAACGCCGCGCTGTTCGTTGTGCTGGCGGTCGCTTTCGACTGGTGGCCGATCCGGTTGCGCCTGGTGCCGCGTCACGCAAGAAGCATGGCGTGCAGCCGCGCCGCCCATCGGGAATTCGCGACGCGCCTGATCTCGAAGGACGCCGAAAGCAACGGCGTGATGATCTACGTCTCTCTTGCCGAACGCCATATCGAAATCATCGCCGAACGCGACGCGCATGCGCAGGTGCCCGCGGGGACCTGGGACCGCATCATCGCGGAGTCCACGAACCTCATGCGCAATCGCGGCGTGGCCGACGGCCTCGTCAGCGCCATCGTCGGCTGCGGCAGCGCCCTAGGAACGGCCTTTCCGGCAAAACCCCGCTAGTTCGAGGACGCGGAAGGCCGTCATGTCCAGAATACTGGACACTGTGTATTATAGACGATACATCTAGTCTTGTATTTCATACAGAGCGCATAAGGTCATGTCGTTTCGTGAAAAAGGGGCCTGGATCGTCGTGCTAACCAATCTGGGGGTGTACGGCTTCTATTTCCTCGCGCTGGCGGCGGCACTGGCGGAGGGCCGCGTCGATCACGCGCATTTCATCGGCCTTCTGGCAAGGTCGATCGCGCTGCTCGTTTGCCTGATCGTCACGTTGCATGTCGCGGTGGCGATCCTGGCGCCTCGGGACGCCAATGCGCCGCGCGACGAGCGGGAGAAGCTGATCGCTCTCAAGGGTGCGCGCGCTGCCTATTTCGTTCTGGCCGCAACCGCGGTCGCGGCGATCTGGGAGATCATAGTCGGTCTCGACACGTTTCTGCTCGCCAATGTTCTCTTCTTCGGCCTTGTCGCTGCGGAAGTGGTGCAGAACGGTATCCAGATCCTTCACTACCGCCGGGGCGTGTGATGCCGACCGTCATCGAGAACAATATCCGCCGGCTTCGCTTCGACGCCGGCGAGATGACGCAGCAGCAACTCGCGGATAGGATCGGGGTGACCCGCCAGACCGTGAACGCCATCGAGCAGGGCAAGTATTCGCCCTCGCTCGAAGCCGCCTTCCGCATTGCCGCGGTGTTCGGCGTGCCGCTGGAAAGTGTGTTCCACTATCGGCCATAGTCGGCCGTCTGCTTCGGGGTGGCACGATGAAACGATTGTCTGGAAGCGTACTGGCGCTGCTGCTGGCCCTCATGGTCGCGGCGCCAGTGGCAGCGGCGCCGGAGCGAACGGTGGTGGTCGTCATGTTCGACGGCTTCTCCCCGGCGGAGCTTGACGCGGCGAAGCACACGCCGAACTTCGACCGGCTGAAGCGGGAGGGAGCATGGTCGCGGCATCTCGTGCCGGCGTTTCCGACGCTGTCCATGGCCAATCACGCGACGTTTCAGACCGGATGCTGGCCCGAGCATCATGGCGTCATGTCGAACAGGTTCTACGATCCGCTGAGGGGGTTCTACGGACGCGAAAACGAGATCGCCGACGCCGACTGGCATACGGGCTGCGAGGCCATGTGGCAGGCGGCGGAGCGCCAGGGCGTCAGAAGCGCGGTGCTGAATTGGGTCGGCCGCTGGTCCACGAAGCGCGGAAAGCTCGCCAGCTTCGTCAATCCCGATGTGCCATGGGAACGTCGCGAGTCCGACGACAGGATCCTGAACGAGGCCATCGCGTTCCTTCGTGACCGGTCGCCGCGGCATCCCCGCCTGATCGCGCTCTATTTCGACATTCCCGATCACGTCGCCCATTACGACGGCGTTGCCGGTCCGAAGACAGGGGCCGCCGTGCGGCGCGCCGATACGATCGTGGGCAGGCTCATGGCCGCGATCCGGGCCCTGCCGGCCGGCCGGGAGGGCACGCTGGTGATCGGCACGGATCACGGAATGATGGACGTGGGTCCGATCATCAATATCGGCCGGCTGATGAACATGTACGACATCAGGGCGAAGCAGGCATCCGACGGCGCCACGACCTTCTTCTATCTCGACAAGGGCGAGAGCGCGGACCGCGTCATGCGTGCGCTGAGCGGCTATTCCCGGGCATTCACCGTGTACAGGCGCGGACACTATCCATCCTATGCGCATCTCGGCGAAGGCCCGCGCGCCGCCGATCTTCTGCTTGTGGCCAAGCCACCCTATTGGGTCGTGGGACCGGACCAGCTCCCGGGCTGGGCGAACTGGCTCGGCGTGACGCATTTCTGGCCGGCGGTCTTCACTCCCTTCGCGGGCGGACTGAAGGCGGATCACGGATACGATCCGCATGTCGTGCAGATGCACGGGATTTTCTATGCCTGGGGCGCGGGCGTGGCGCCGCGCGAGATAAAACGGCTCGACATGATCGACATTCATCCGACCGTCATGTCGCTGCTCGGCCTGCAACCCGGCCGGCCGGTCGACGGCCATGCCCTCAAGCTGGATTAGTCGGCTCCCGGTTCATCCACGGCAGCATGAGCCCGACCGGCACGATCCAGAGCGTTCCCGCAAAGGCATAGTAGAGAAGCGTCACGAGCCAGTTCGCATGAGGCAGGATTCGCACGCCGATCGCCATCGCGACCAGAGCGTAGATCGGGATCCAGACGAGGATGACAATGGCGCCGATGAGCTTCTTGATGCGCGGTGACATGATCCAATCCCCACCCTTCGACGGGCCCGGGCGAGGATTGTTCCCGTTCCCGGCCTGTCGAGGGGTGACGGATTACCGCTAGAATCGCGACGACGCCAGCCTTACATCCGCCATCGACCAGGCCTTGAGATACTCGACGTGCGCCGCGTCTGCCTCGGCGGTCTTGCCCTGCGCGCGAAGGGACTGCTCGAGGCCGAAAAGCGCCCAGCCGTCGATGCGATGGACCATCAGGCTTTCGCGATAGACCCGTTCGGCTTCCGCGGCCCGGTGGGCCTGAAGCAGCGCCGCGCCGTAGATGTGGCTCACCGGCTCGTGCCAGTAGTCCGGTTCCGTATAGGGGAGGTTCTTGTAGAGGTCGTTGGCTTTCCGGAAATGGACGAGGGCGGTGGTGAGCCTGCCGCGCTGGCGCGCAATCTCGCCGTCCACCAGCGCCAGGCCCACTTCCGCCATCTGCGTCCCGGGCAGCGGAAAGGCGTCGATTTCGGCGAATTCCTTGCTGGCGATCATGGCGGCCAGCATCGCACGTTCCTTCGCAGCGCGGCGGAACTGGCGCTTGTTGGCGAAGGCGAAGGCGCGCGCGTAGTGGTAGATCGCCGTCGTGAGCTTCTGGTCGGGAGGCGGCATTTTTTGCTTGAGCACACGATCCCATTTGCCGAAGCGCACGTCTGTCACCACGGGCACGATGCGATACAGCTGAACCGGCGGGATGCCGGCTGCCATCGGCACGCCCGCATCGGAAGCCGCTATCACCCGCTCGGCGGCGTCGCGCGCCGCAGCGTAGCGGCCGAGCATCTCGGACGATGTCCAGAGGAAATGAATGTTGTGGGAATAGTAGGCCAGAGGATAGAAGCCCTGCGCCTTGCATGCCGCGATATAGGCCTCGTCCTGTTTCGCGGCGAGCGTGTTGACCTCTACGGCGTCCTCATAACGTCCCACGCGAAAATAGATGTGGGAGGGCATGTGGACGATATGGCCGGCAGCCGGCATCAGCGGTTCGAGCTTGTCCGCCGCAGCCTCGGCCCTGTCCGGCGTGTCCGAGGCTTCGACCGCGTGAATGTAGAGGTGCAGTGCGCCCGGATGCAGCGGCTCTTTTTTCAGGATATCCTCGAGGGTTGAAACGATCTCCCCGCCGTGTCCCTTCGGCGTGCGCGCGTCGGATTGCCAATAGTCCCAGGGCTGGGTGTCCATCATGGCCTCGGCATAGAACGTGCCGGCGTCCAGATCGGCGGGATAGTCGTGCCAGACCTTCGCCATCGCGGCTGCAAAGGCTTCGTCGAGCGGGTGGCGATCCTGCGGCGGGTTCTTCGCGTAGCGCGCCGAGAGCGCCTCGATCCATGCCGCTTCCTCCGGCGAGGCCTTGGGCTCCAGGGAACGGGCCATCTGAACCGCGGCCCAGGCAGGACCGACCGCATCGGGCTGCATCGGCAGATTGATGTTGGAACCGAGCGCGAAGGCCACGCCCCACCAGCACATCGCGCAATCGGGGTCGAGCCGCGCCGCTTCGCGGAAGGAACGGATGGCTTCGGCATGATTGAAGCCGAACAGGAGCCTTACGCCCTGATTGAAATATTCCTGCGTCCTGGGGTTGGAGGTCGTGATCCGGTGAACGTGATCGCCATAGCCTTCGAACAGTGGCGCGCCCGCCCGTTCGGGCTGGCCGGCGTAGATCGCGGGCATGGGCGGCAGCGTCATCTTCATGTTCATACCGCCCATGTCCGCCGGCGCATCCGACGAATTCATGCCCGGCATCTCCGACGCGAAGGCGGTGGTGGCCGCGAGCGCGGCGGCAAGGGCAAGCCCGTGCGATTTCATGACAACCTCCCCAAGGGTCCGCCGCCGAGCATGCGTCCGCGCGGGCGCCGCGACAAGATGGCCGGGCCTGCCGTTGGACGCAGCCTTCAAGGCGGACTATCAGAAACGCCATGGTAACGGCTGCATTTTCCGGGTTCTGGCGGTCGCGAAGGGCGGCCGGCTTCTGGCTCTTAGCGGTGGCGGCAATCGTCGTTTGCATGGTGGCCATCGGAGGACTGACGCGACTCACCGGGTCAGGGCTTTCGATCACGGAATGGGATCCGATCGTCGGCGCGGTCCCCCCGCTGAACGACGCCCAATGGCAGGACGCGTTCGCGAAATACCGGCAGATTCCGCAATACCGCCTCGAAAATCACGGAATGTCGCTCGAGGCCTTCAAAGGCATTTTTTGGTGGGAGTGGGCCCACCGGTTGCTCGGGCGATTGATCGGATTTGCGTTTTTCGTCCCGTTCCTCTGGTTCGCGTGGACCGGCGCGATAGGGCGAAGGGACTGGGCGCGCATGATCCTGCTGTTTGCGCTCGGCGGTCTGCAGGGCTTCGTCGGCTGGTGGATGGTGGAGAGCGGGCTGGAGACGCGCGTGTCCGTGTCCCAATACCGGCTCGCGATCCATCTAGGCGTTGCGATCATCCTGCTCGGGGCGATCTTGTGGACGGCGCTCGAATATCTGCGTTCGGAGCGTTCTGACCGCGCAGTGCCGAAACTGCTCCAAACCGGATCGCTGGTCCTTGCCGGTCTGGTCTACGTACAGATGCTGCTTGGCGCGCTGGTCGCGGGATTGCACGGCGGACTGATCTACAACACCTGGCCGTCGATGGACGGTCGCGTGCTTCCGGAATTGAATTTCGCGTGGACGAGCTTTTTCGAAGATCCCGGGCTGGCGCAGTTCGACCATCGCATCGGTGCCTACGTCGTCATGATCGCAGCACTCTGGCTGGCATTCCGCGTACGGAGCAGCAAGCCGGGCGCGCAGGCCGTCAACGCAGCCGGACTCGTTGCCGGTCTCGTTGTCTTTCAGGTCGTGCTGGGCATCGTGACGCTGCTGACGCAGGCGCCGGTCGGCCTCGCCGCGGCGCATCAGCTAACGGCGGTGTTGCTGTTCTGCGCGTGCGTGTGGCAGGCGTTCGAGCTGCGGCCGGAAATCCCGTAGCCGTCGCCGCCGGGCCGGCAGCCGCCCCGGTTCGGCACCGGAAACTAGCTTCCCAGCGCCTGTTCGAGGTCGGCGATGATGTCCTCGACGCTTTCTATGCCGATCGAGAGGCGCACGACGTCGTCTCCGGCGCCGGCCGCCGCCCGTTGCTCCGGCTCGAGCTGGCGGTGCGTCGTCGAAGCGGGATGGATGATGAGGCTGCGCGTGTCTCCGATGTTGGCGAGGTGGCTGAACAGCTTCACGTTGTTTACCAGCGATATGCCCGCCTCGTAGCCGCCCTTCACGCCGAAGGTGAAGATCGAGCCCGCGCCCTTGGGACAGTAGGTGCGATGGAGCGTGTAGCTCGGGTTGTCCTCGAGCCCGGCATAGTTCACCCACGCGACCTTCGGGTGGCGCTGAAGCCACCTGGCGACCGCGAGCGCGTTGTCGCTGTGCCGCTGCACGCGCAAGGGCAGGGTCTCGCAACCCGTGATGATGAGAAAGGCGTTCAGCGGCGCCAGCGAGGGACCGAGATCGCGCAGCGAAAGCACGCGGCAGGCGATGGCATAGGCCATGTCGCCGAAGGTCTCCCAGATTTTCATGCCGTGATACGAAGGGCAGGGTTCGGACAGCGTCGGATATTTTCCGCTGCCCCAGTTGAAGCGGCCGCCATCCACCACGAGCCCGGCCATGGAATTGCCATGGCCGCCCAGGAACTTCGTCGCGGAATGCAGGACGATGTCCGCGCCCCACTCGAACGGCTTGATGAGGTAGGGGGTGGCCATCGTGTTGTCGACGATGAGGGGTACGCCCGCGTCGTGGGCGATCGCGGCAATCGCCTCGATGTCGCAGATCGCTCCGCCGGGATTGGCGATGCTCTCGCAATAGAGCGCCTTGGTCTTGTCGGTGATCTGCGCCTTGAACGTGTCGGGCTTCTGGCCGTCCGCGAATTTCGCCTGCCAGCCGAACTTGGCGAAGGAATGCTTGAACTGCGTGATCGAGCCGCCATAGAGCTGGCTCGCGGCCACGAATTCGTCGCCCGGTTGCATGAGGGGATGAAAGGCGATGAGCTGCGCAGCATGTCCGGACGCGACTGCCAGTGCCGCGCGCCCGCCCTCGAGTGCCGCAATGCGCTCTTCGAGCACGGAATTCGTCGGGTTCATGATGCGCGAATAGATGTTGCCGAAGACCTGGAGGTTGAACAGGGCGGCGGCGTGGTCCGCATCCTCGAAAACATACGCCGTCGTCTGATAGATCGGCGTCGCGCGCGCTCCGGTGGCGGGGTCGGGCTGCGCGCCCGCGTGAACGGCAAGCGTGTTGAATCCGTATTCCGGCATGTCTGTTCCCTCCGGCACTCTGCCCGGCAGGGACTAAATCTCAATTCCGCGGGAGTGCCAATGCCTGCTCAGCGTCCGGAGGGCTTTGGGTGCGCATGGCTCTCCTGCGCATGCCGGATTTTGCGCTCGCGATCCGCCTTTGCGGCAATGTGACGGCCCAGAATACAGCCCGCGACCGCCCCGATCACCGCATGGTGATGGACGAGATGGCCGGCGACCGCGCCGATGGCCGCGCCCTTCAGGCAGCCCTTCGCCTCGGCGCCGGGCCCACTCGACAGGAACAGTGACGCGGCGATGAGCGCGGCCTGCAATTTTTTCATGGCAGCCTCCAGCAGGGGACGCCGATGAGATGGTGGCGGCGAACGCCCGTTTCAACGCTTCAGGCTTCCGCCTTTGTTGAAAAGCAGGGGCTTGCGATTGTCGATGACATTCCGGCTGACGCCCAGCCAGCCGATCTCCCCGGACATCCGGCCCCATTCGATCTTTGGGCAGCGGTCCATGACGACGCTGAGCCCGGCATCGGCGGCGAGCTTTGCCGCCTCTTCGCTCACGACTCCGAGCTGCATCCAGATCGTTCTGATTCCGAGACGGTCCTTTTCGGCGAGCGCCTCGCGCACGATCGCCGGTGCGACATCGGAAGTCCGGAAAATGTCGACCATGTCGACCGGCGCCGGCACATCCTTGAGCGCGGCATAGACCCTCTGCCCGAGAATGTCCTTGCCGGCCATGCCGGGATTGACCGGATGAATCACGAACCCCTTCGCGAGCAGGTATTTCATTGCGAAATAGGACGGCCGCATCTCGTTGCCGCTCGCGCCGACCATGGCTATGACCCGTGTCGAACGCAGGATGCTCTTGATGGTATCGTCGGTGTAGGCGGGCATGTTTGTTGACGAGTGGCGAATGGCGAGTGGCGAATAGTAGGCATTCCATTCGCTATTCGCTACTCACCATTCGCTCCTTCATTCCGGCCACTTCGGATCGCGCTTTTCCACGAAGGCGCCTATGCCTTCGCTGGCTTCCGCATGGAGCATGTTCTCGGTCATGACTTTCGAGGCGTAGGCATAGGCGTCGCTCAGGGGCATTTCGAGCTGACGGTAGAATGCCTCCTTGCCGATCTTCACGGTGGCTCGGGGCTTGGATGCGATCTGCCCTGCCAGCGCCATGGTTTCGGCTCCGAGGTTTTCATGCGCGACCACGCGATTGACGAGGCCAATGTGGTAGGCCTGGTTTGCGCTGACCATATCGCCGGTCAGCAGCATCTCCATCGCGTGCTTGCGCGAGACGTTGCGGGAGAGGGCGACCATTGGCGTCGAACAGAACAGCCCGATGTTCACGCCCGGCGTCGCGAAGCGCGCGTTCACGGAGGACACGGCGAGATCGCAACTCGCGACCAGCTGGCATCCCGCGGCGGTCGCGATGCCCTGTACCTGCGCGATGATGGGTTTTGGATGCCGCACGATGGTCTGCATCAGTTTGGAGCATTGTGCGAAGATCGCGGCGAACGCGGCCTTTCCGGCGTCGGCTTCCTTGCGATGCGCAGTCATCTCCTTGAGATCGTGACCGGAGCAGAAGGCGGGGCCTTCCGCCGCCAGAACGATCACGCGGCTGTCGTCTTTCGCGCTGGCGTCAAGTGCGCTTTGCAGTGCGGCCATGAGACTTGCGCTTAGCGCGTTGCGCGCCTCCGGGCGGTTCAGAACGATGCGGCCGATTGCGCCGTCGCGCGACACGCGTACGAGTTCGGGTGTTGTTGCGTCCATTGCGGGAATTTAGATGGCCCCGCGAAAATTCGAAAGGAGATTAGTAGACACCGGGAATGAGCCGGAATGTGCGCGCTGCATAGATCCGGTATTCCGGAAAGGCCTCCGCCATCACGCGCTCCTCGTAGTGCATGCGCGGAATCTGGGCGGCGAATACGGCTATTCCCAGTATCGCCGCCCACGGTTGACGGTACTGGATGAGGATTCCGAGCGTCGCGACCTGTTCGGCAAGGTACAGCGGATGACGAATTCGCCTGTAAGGCCCTGTGGTGACGAGCTTCCGGGCGTGTGGGAGTACGCCGTATCCCGCTCCCAGCCGAAAGGCGATCCAGGCAGAGGCGAGCGTCCCCATCGCGACCAGGATGTAGGCGAGCGACAGGAGCGCCGGGCCGGGATCGGCGCGCGGCAGCAGGAGGAATGCCATCGCCAGATTTGCGCCCACCAGGGCGAAGAGGCGCGGAAGCAGCCCTTCGGATTTCCGGATCGGAGGGTGCCTGATCGCGAACAGCGTGATTTGCAGACCGAGGAAGATCATGGTCGCGACCTGTCCGGCGATGGCGAGCGCCTCTGCCGCCAGAAGTTTTCGCGGCACCGCTGCGATCTGAATGGCGAGTCCGCCGATGGCGAAGACATACCAGGCGATGAGCGGCGATGCCGCGGCAAGGTCCAGCAGTTTCGCGCGCCGCAATCTTGTCATCGCATTCGGTCGCCTGTGCCGGAATCGGAGATGCTAGGAACCGGTCTCCCGTATCAGAGCCATCGCCGCCGCCGGATTCCGTTCCTTCGCGCCGGAGATGAAGTACAGGAAGACATCCGTTGCTGCCGGCTTTGCCGCCTTGGCGACGGCGGGCAGATCTTTTGGCGGTCTTCCCTGCGACCAATCCCGCGCGCGCGCAGCCCATTTCCTGAGATCGGCGCCGGTATATCCCGTTTGTACCTTGGGGAGCGAGGATTGCAGCCGTCCATACACGAAATCCGCCGTCACGTCCGCTGCTTCGGGATATTCGTCATGGTGCGCATAGACGATCGCCGCATTGTGCTTCCGCAACAACGCAATGAATTCCGGCACGAGGAAGCTTTCGTGGCGCACTTCTATGGCGTGGCGAAGCCCAAGACCCTCGACCATCCTGGGAAGGAGGTCCATGAATTTCGCAAAATCGTCGGGCTCGTACTTCTTGTGCGGGGCGAACTGCCAGAGTATCGGGCCGAGCTTTCGCTTCAGGTGGTGGATCCCGCTGGTGAAGAACTTCTCGATCGACGGGCCGGCCTCTGCCAGCACGCGGCGATTCACCGCAAAGCGCGGCGCCTTCATCGAGAACACGAAATCCTCTGGCGTCTCCTCGGCCCATTTGATGAAGCTCGCCGGCTTTTGCGAGCCGTAGAACGTGCCGTTGATCTCGATGCTTGTAAGTGCCCGGCTCGCATATTCGAGCTCGCGGGCTTGCGGAAGGCCCCTGGGGTAGAACATCCCCCCGCGCCAGGGCTCGTAGGTCCAGCCGCCTATTCCGATACGGATTTTTCCAGCTGCCGCCTTGCCCGACAAACCATCCCGCCAATACGGTAACATTATACCGCAGTCGATTTCCGGCCGATTATGCGCGATTTTTCGGCATTTGTCCTTGACCTGCGCACATGACCCCGTTACATCGCGCCCCTTCCGGAGGCCGCGCTTCGCCCCGTGCGCGCGCGTTCCGCCTGCCGGTCATGGAGACGATTATGAAAACCTACTCGGCAAAGCCGTCCGAGATCGAGAAGAAATGGGTCGTGATCGATGCCGACGGACTCGTCGTCGGCCGTCTCGCCTCGCTTATCGCGCTTCGCCTGAGAGGCAAGCACAAGCCGACCTTCACGCCGCACATGGACTGCGGCGACAATGTCATCGTGATCAACGCCGCGAAGGTGCTCCTCACGGGCGACAAGCTGAAGAAGAAGGTCTACTACCACCACACGGGCTACATCGGCGGCATCAAGGAACGCACCGCCGGCGCCATCATGCGCGGCAAGTTCCCGGAACGCATCGTCGAAAAGGCGGTGGAGCGGATGCTTCCGCGCGGTCCTCTTGGCCGCCGCCAGCTTTCCAACCTTCGCGTCTATCCGGGGGCGGAGCACCCGCACGAGGCGCAGCAGCCGGAAGCGCTCGACATCGCCTCGATGAATCCCAAGAACACCAACTACCGCAAGACGAAGGCAGCCTGATCATGGCGGAAGAGACCAAGAGCTTCAGCGATCTCAAGTCGACCCTCATCAAGGCGAAGCCGCAGACTCCCGCCGGCCAGCAGGCGGAGCAGGCGGCCAACAAGCGCGACGCCAAGGGCCGTGCCTACGCCACGGGCCGGCGCAAGGATGCGATCGCGCGTGTCTGGATCAAGCCGGGGCGTGGCCAGATCATCATCAACGAAAAGGACGAGAAGGTCTACTTCGCCCGCCCCGTGCTGCGCATGATCCTGCGCCAGCCGCTGATCGCGGCGAATCGCGACGGACAGTTCGACGTGATCGTCAGCGTGAAGGGCGGCGGATTGTCGGGACAGGCCGGTGCGGTGCGCCACGGCATCAGCCGTGCGCTCGTGGCGTATGAGCCGGGCCTCCGCACGGCGTTGAAGCCCGGCGGCTTCCTTACCCGCGATCCGCGCGCGGTCGAGCGCAAGAAGTACGGCAAGCCCAAGGCGCGCCGCAGCTTCCAGTTCTCCAAGCGCTAATCCGCGATTTGGAATCGGATTTCCTGACGGCCCGGAGAGATCCGGGCCGTTTTTTTGCTTTGCGTGCCGAACGGTACCCCGCCGGACCTTGCGCGTGCTGGTGCCGGAAGCCCATCCGGATACCGAAATCCCAGGGAGAACGACCGGCAAGCCAGGGGTGGGCAATCTGTCGGCCTATGGCGACTGGAGGGCGCGCTTCAGCGCGGCGAGATCGAACGGTTTCGTGAGCGAGACGACGCCGGGTCCGGTAGGGCCGCTCGCCTCGGATGTCGAATAGCCGCTGGCGATGATCACCTTGAGATTCGGGCGCTCGCGCAATGCCTCTTCCATCAGCTGGCGCCCGTTCATGCCGGGCAAGCCGAGGTCGGTGAGAAGGATGTCGATCGCCGGATCGTTCCGGAGAATGGCAAGCGCTTCTGCGCCGTCCGCAGCCTCCGCGGCGTCGAAGCCGACTTCGCGAACCATTTCGACGGTCGTCATGCGGATCAGCGCGATATCCTCGACGACGAGCACCTTGCCCTGTATGCGCGGCGCGGCATCGCCTTCACCGGCGGAGGAGACGGCAACGGCTCCCGATGCGTTGCTCCCGCCGTCGAAAATAGTACGCAGCTTTCTGGCCAGTTCGTCCTTGCGATAGGGCTTGGACAGCAACATGGCGTCGTCGTCCAGCCTGCCGTTATGAACAATCGCGTTCTGCGTATAGCCGGAAGTGTAGAGGACCTTGATACCGGGACACAGCTCCATCGCCCGGCGCACGAATTCGCGCGTGTTGATCGGTCCGGGCATGACGACGTCGGTGAACAGAAGGTCGACACGGGCCCCGCTCTGAAGCACGGCGAGTGCCTGTTCCGCGTTCTCTGCCTTGAGCACGCTATAGCCGAGGTCGCTCAGGATATCGACCGCGGCCGCGCGCACGCCCCCATCGTCCTCGACGACGAGCACCTGTTCGCTTCCGCCAACAGGATCGACGGTAACGACGGGATCGAGGCCTTCGTGCGGCTTGCGCGTCCGCGGCAGGTAGAGCTTCACCGTCGTTCCCTGTCCGGGCTCGCTATACACTTTCACATGTCCCCCGGATTGCTTGACGAAGCCGTAGACCTGGCTCAGGCCGAGGCCCGTTCCCTTGCCTTCGGGCTTCGTCGTGAAGAAGGGATCGAAGGCGCGCGCCGCGATCTCGGGCGGCATTCCGGTACCGGTGTCGCTCACCGCCACCATCACATACTGGCCGGCCGCAAGCTCGGCGTGCTGCGAGGCGTAGGTATCGTCGAGGATTGCGTTGGCGACCTCTATCGTCAGCTTGCCGCCTTCGGGCATGGCGTCGCGGGCGTTGATCGCCAGATTGAGGATCGCGTTCTCCAGCTGGCTGGGATCGATCAGGGTATTCCACAGGCCGGCCGCAACCATGGATTCGACCTCCACCCGCTCGCCGAGCGTCCGGCGCAGCAGATCGGTCATCTGTTGCAGCAGGCGCCCGACATTCGTCGACCGCGGCTCGAGGGCCTGCCGGCGCGCGAAGGCGAGCAGCTGCGCGGTGAGGCGCGATCCGCGCTCGACTGCCGAAATCGCGTTTTGCAGGCGCTCCGCCGTCTTGGGGCTGGCGCGCGCATCGGATTGGGCGAGGTCGAGATTGGCGCTGATGATCTGCAGGAGATTGTTGAAGTCGTGCGCCACGCCGCCGGTGAGATGGCCGACGGCCTCCATCTTCTGCGCCTGGCGCATGGCGGCTTCCGCGCGCACGCGCGTGGTGACATCCGCCGCCGCCACGAGAAAACCGGCGCCGGGTATGGCGGAGCCGTATACGTCGAGTTCGCGGTCCTTGCGGACGAAGCGTTCGTAGCGGCCGCCGTCCGAGGTTTCGGAAATCTCCAGATCGGTAAACGGCCGCCGCTTCTCGCCGGTATCGTGCCGGAGGAATATCTCGAGAGACGCACCGATGGCGGCAAGCCGCTCGGGATAGTCCATAAGGCGGAAAAAGATGTTGTTGAATGCGGACACGCGGTCGGTCTCGTCGAAGACGAGGACGCCTTCGCGAATGTTTTCCAGCGTCGCCTGGAGAATGGTTGCCTGCCTCCGCCGCAGGGCTTCGCTCGAGGCAATCCGGGCATTGTTGCGGACGAGCAGATATCCGGCGACCGCGAACACAAGCAGCGCGAGCACTACGGCGAGCACCGACGCCAGTATTTCCGCCCGTTCCACCGCTCTGCGGGCATCGGAGCGGGCTCTCAGTAGCCGCCGCTCGTCGTCCAGACCCATGGCGACAACGGTGCGCAGCGTGTCCATGACGGTCTTGCCCTGGGCGAGAACATCGAACAGCGGAGCGGGAACCGGAACGCTGCCGGGCTTTGCGGCGATGGCGCGGTCGAGAAGTCCCAGGCGTTCGTCTATCAGCGTTCGCAGCTGCGCCGCGCGCCGCTGCTGATCGGGATTGTCGCGGGTGAGGGCTGCGAATGCGTCGAGGTCGCGGCCTATGCGGCTGCGGGCCTCGTAGAAGGGAGCGAGGAATTCCGCCCTGTGGGTCAGCAGGTACCCCCTCTGGCCCGTTTCGGCATCGGCCGCGTCATTGAGGAGAACCCGAAGGGAGTCCATAACCTGATAGGTGTGGACCACCCAGTGTTGTTCCTGCCGCTCGTCGTTGGCGAACGTGAACGCCGTGTAAAGGACCGCTCCGAACGCGAATGCCAAAGGCAATGCCGCGAGGAGAATCCACCGATTTGCCGCCAATGCTTCCCCCGCCCCGACTGAGGCAAAGGACAAACGCGCGGTGCCGGATTTGGTTTCTTTCACAAGCTCGCAAGCCGCTGTGCCCGGGGCGGCCCTCAGGCGATGGTCGTGGTCATGAGTTCGAGCCCGCCCCGATAGGAACGCAGGGCGGGGTATCGGCGTCCCGCCCGGCCGGCCGCTCGCGTGACTATCCGGTTCTTCGGTCCATTCGCAAGGTCCCAACCGGCGAAGCTGCCCGACGAGATCGCGGATCCGGCTCGCGGGAGGTTTCGGACGGATTGCGGACGGATGGAGACAGGTTCCCTCGCGTGGATTGCGCTGGGCCCGTGCAATGATGTCAGTGTTCGGGCCTTCCGGGTTCCCTTTGAGTTTGAATTGATGTTTCAAAATCCACGGAAGATTCCGTTCTTCCTCTATCGAATCACCGACTGCTCTGATAAGAAAATGCTTCTAGGGGTTAGCCTGCGCCGCCAGGGGATCTCTGTGTCGAGCGGCGCGGGAAATCTTGAGAGGAGCAGTGCATGCATCGGATTCTGACCGCGGGGCTCGTTTCCGCGCTGGTCGCATTTGGCTTTGCGTCGACGACGAATGCCCAACCCGATATCCAAAAATCCGGCAAGACCTTCCACGTCGCGGCCTGTCCGCAGGTTGTGGGCCTGGCCGCACATTGCCACGCGCGAATTGTTTCCGACGCGAGCGGCAGGTTGCTGTTCAATGCGACCGTCCATCCGCCCGCACCGTCGGGCTACAGTCCTGCAAACCTTCGCGATGCGTACAAGATCACGGGCTCCGGCAGTTCGTCGACCATCGTCGCGATCGTCGACGCCTATGGCTACAAA
The DNA here is from genome assembly GCA_035549575.1 of Rhizomicrobium sp. Lineage (GTDB taxonomy): Bacteria > Pseudomonadota > Alphaproteobacteria > Micropepsales > Micropepsaceae > Rhizomicrobium. Next base: position 27,909 of record DASZQP010000043.1, on the reverse strand, counting down.
AATGCCGAGTCGGATCTCGGCGTGTATCGCGCGCAGTTCGGTCTGCCGGCGTGCACAACGGCGAACGGCTGCTTCAAGAAGCTGAACCAGAACGGCGTGCAAGGAAGCTATCCCTCCCAGAACACCGGCTGGGCCCAGGAAAGCGCGCTCGATCTCGATATGGCCAGCGCGATGTGCCCCAACTGCAAGATTTATTTGATCGAGGCGAACTCGGCGACGTACGGCAATCTTGCCACTGCCGAGAACACGGCCGCGAACACGGGCGCCCATGCCATCAGCAACAGCTACGGCGGCGGCGAATCCGGCTCGCAGAGCTATGAGCCTGCGTACAATCATCCCGGCATCGCGATCACCGCGAGCAGCGGCGATAGCGGCTACGCGGCGGGCCCGCAGTTTCCTGCGACCTCGCCGCATGTGACGGCGGTGGGCGGAACCCATCTGGTGACGGCCGCCAACAGTCGCGGCTGGACGGAGACGGTCTGGTCCGGCGCCGGCAGCGGATGCAGTACCATCTACGCCAAGCCTGCGTGGCAGAACGACGCCAGCTGCTCGAAGCGGATGGAAGCCGATGTCTCCGCCGTCGCCGATCCGAACACTGGCGTTGCAGTGTACGGGCCGGTGAGCGCGCGCAAGTCGGGTTGGCTTGTATTCGGCGGCACGAGCGTTGCTGCACCGCTCATCGCGGGCATCTACGGCGTCAATGGCGGTGCGGTGAACTACGGCAGCGATCCCTACAACAACACGGGCGCGCTGTTCGACGTGACGTCCGGCAGCAACGGCAGCTGCGGCGGCTCGTACTTCTGTACCGCCAAGGTCGGGTACGACGGTCCCACGGGACTTGGAACCCCGAACGGCTCCTCCGCCTTCTGATAGAACTCCCCTGGCTCGATCCTCGGCCCGGCGAAAGCCGGGCCGTTTTTTTTGCGCGCGACTTCGGCCGGCGGCTCGGGCGGAAAGCGCAGACAAGTGGAGCGATTGAATTAACCTCCTGCAAACTCAGTTTAAGAAATCCTGAATCCTGGGCGCAACATTGCGATGATGCTTTCGTTGCAACGAAATGCCGAGTCGAACCCGATGGGCGGAGCTGTTGGAAATCGCGGAAAAGCTGCGCGCCTTCGCGCGCGAGACCGGCGATCGCCGGTATTTCGACCTGTTCCGGCGGGGGGCGGTACAGCTCGAGATTGAAGCGCTTGGCTGGGCTGCTTCGTCGGCCGTCGGCGCGGCGATCCGGGAATCCCGCCGCAGGCGCACCGGAAGACACAATTCGATCTAAATGCAACGGGGACCTCAGGTGTTGAAAATCGTAGGACAGCAAACCGTCTATGCCGCGCCGCAGGAAAAAACTTCCGTATCCGCCATCGGAATCGCGGATGTCATGTGTCCTGAGACGAACGAGGTCGTCCAGGCTTGGAAGAAGTGGCGGGGCTGGCACGCCATGCCGGGCTATCGCTCCTGGCTGGAGGCCGATATCGGACGGAATTTCGAGCACACCAGCATGGCGCGTGTTGTGGATGGGGGCAGCGACTACGAATTCGAATATATCGGCGACTCGCATGTTCGGGCCTATGGAACGGATCACCGGGGCCGGCGCGTCAGCGACATCGCCCAGCTCTCGCCACGCTTCGGGCGCCAGCTCAAGGCGTCATACGATCTGGTGCGCGTGTCGGGACATCCGCACGCGTTCCAGGGCCTGGTCGGGCAGGAAAATTCCGATGCGCGGTTCGTATGGTTCGAGACGGTCTATCTTCCGATGGGAAGCGCCGGTGTCGTCGATCACATCCTCAATGCGGCGGTCTATCAGCTGCGCGATATCGCGGCCTGAGCGGCCATTCAGCGGTCCTGCGGCCACATGACCGGATAGTCCTTCGCATGCATCACGAGGTCGGCGTCAAGCACGCCGCCCACGATCGCGCCGCGCGCGGTCAGTGCGTGGCCGATCCAGGGTGAAGCGACGTCGAATTTTTCCTTGGCCCGGGTCGCATCGACGATCGCGATTTGCCCGCCGCGCCGCCGGATCGCAATGCGGTAGCCGGATATGGATTTCACGGTTCCGGTGATCTCGTGCATGCCCGGCGCGAGCGGAACGCGCATGGATACCGCCCGCACGGAAGGCAGGGCGGCGGCTTTCGCCCCGGCGGCCGCAATGCCGAAAATCGTGAGCTGTTCGTCGCTGGCCACATATACCTTTCCGTTCGCAACCACCGGCACGATGTTCGAATCCCCTCCGGTGTTCGGCCAGCTTCCGGCATCTGCGGAAAAGAGACTCGTTCCCTTCGACGGATCGAAGGCATAGAGCTTGATGCGGGCAGGATTGGGATCGACGGGCCGGCCGACGGCCCAGACGACTGCGGTGTTCTTCAGCGTTCCGTTCGAGGACACGCTGGTGAAAAAGCCCGGGAATTGTGCGCCGGCGACGCTGCCCGGCTTGTTCTTCAGCTGCAGCTTCGGCTTGCCGTTCTTGATCGAGACCTTCCAGACCCCGACCGTGTTCTCGCCGCTCGTTACAACCCGCCCTGTACCGTCGCTGGCTTCGTAATATGACGGGCCGCACCAGCAGCTGCCGATCTGCGCGGTGCTGTAGGGCTTTCCGCCCCTGGACTTGCCATTGTTCAGATCGTCGGCGTTCAGAACGTACATCACGCCGACCTTGCCGGCCGCAACGAGGAGATTGCCCGGAGCGCCCGGCTGCGGCGGAAGCAGCATTGCGCCTCCCGATCCGAAATCCGCGTCCCAGGCATCCAGGTTCTGCCAGCCGAGATCGCCGTAGGGCGTGAAAAAGCTCTTCACGGAGGAGAGATCGCCGGATAGCTGCACCACGCTTTCGGCGAGGTTTTTGGACTTGTTGTAGGAATCGCCGCTGAAGTCCGAATTGCCCGTGATGAAATAGATGTCGCCCGTGCTACCCGACGCCAGTCCGTAGCCGGACATCCAGATCGAGGTGAGGAAGAAGTCGTCCGTCGAATGGGCGAGCCGGTTGTTGAGGTGATTGTGGGGAAGCGGCGCCAGCGAATTCAAGTTCCAGCCCAGCAACCAGCCGCGGGACAAATTGGCGTCGACGTCGCAATAGCTTGCGAACCCCGCATACACATTGCCGTTCGCGATCAGCAGCGCCGCGCGCAGGCGGCTGGCGAACGGATTGAACGTGTAGGTCGAGCCGTCCGACAGCTTGCCGCTCGCCGTGATCTCCACCGGCGGAACCGTGTCGCTCAGGGTCTCCGGATCCAGTGCGTGGATGCGGTAGACCGCGTGACCGCTTTCGAAATTGTCCGTCACGGCATAGATCGTTCCGGTCGCCGGATCGATGACCGGCGTCGAATTGATGCCGATATTCGGACCGTTGTTGTTGCAGCTGCCCGGAAGTGCGGTGAAGGGGACGGGCGGCCCGAAATTCTTCTGCAGAAGTATGCTGCCGGAATTGGCATCGATCGCGTAGATGCTGTTGCTTTCGGTGGCGACATAGACCACCTCGCGCGCGCTGTGCCCGTTTACCTTCTGGTTTCCGAGGATCAGCGGCTGGGCGTCAACCTGGTCGTCGAGCGCTGTCGACGCGATCATCTTGAAGTTGGGGCCGCTCACATTGGAGGGCTTCAGCGCCGGCTCGATCTGGTTCCATCCCGTGCGCAGATTGTCGTAGTGGTAGGTCGTGACGTTGATGGGACCGGCGCCGGCCGGCCCGGCTGTCAGCCCGGCAAGGCCCATGACGCAGGCTGCCGCGGCGGCCCCCATTCGGAATACGCGCATGACATCCCTCCCGGCCTGGATCCGGCAGAGAATGCTACCGTCCGTAGTCATAGGCAACCGCACACGCGCGGCGGCCCGCCCCGCGGTCCCGGTTCTTCGATCAGGTCGGCGACCAGGCCGCAGGTGGCGGACCGAACTGATTGTCGCCTGGCGTCCCGGGTTGTGCGCAGAAATACACGATCACGAGGGTGATCACGAGCATGGCCAGGTTGATCAGCCAGCCGATGGTCAGAAAGAACGCGAGAAAGGCCACGGCGCCGAGCGGGCCTGTCAGGCCGATGAAAAGCCCCATCAGTCCGTAGATGCCGCCCATGATTACCCAGACCCAGACAAGCTGCCCGTTTCTGCCGGTATCCTGCATGCGGCGCGCCGCCATGCCCGCGTTCGGAAGGAGAAGGCCCAGGCTGACAAGGGCGCTCAACAGCGTTGTCCCCACGATGCCGCCGAGAATTCCGGCTGCAATGACAACAACCACGACCACCAGAATGTAGTACCAGAACTGGGCGCGACCCACGCGGCCGTTGAAATCCATGTAGTGGTTCTGCACCGTGTCCATGAAGTTCTGCCAGAGCTTGTTCACATCCATCGTTTTCTCCCCAGCGAGCCGAAGCCCCCGTTCCGGTTGTATATGGAAGCGGCCGAGCGGCGCCCAACCGCCAATCCGAGCGAGTCGGAATCGAAACCGTCATTGAGCTAAAGGGCCGCCTTACAATCTGTCAATGTTCGCGGGGCGGCGGTTTGGGATACAAACAGCTTTATGGTTGCTCGAATCTTCGTCGATGGCGCGTCCGGCACGACCGGTCTGGAAATCCGCGAACGTCTCGCCGCCCGGGACGATATCGCCCTCATTCAACTGGACGATGCAAAACGCAAGGATGCACGGGCCCGCGCAGACGCGCTGAACGATGCCGATGTGGTGATCCTTTGCCTGCCCGACGAAGCGGCGCGCGACGCGGTGGCAATGATCGAGAACCCCCGGGTGAGGGTCATAGATGCGTCGAGCGCGCATCGCGTGGACGGCGGATGGGTCTATGGCTTTCCTGAGATGGAGCCGGGCCAGTACGAAAGGATATTCGCCTCGAGGCGCGTGTCCAATCCGGGCTGCTATCCGACTGGATTTCTCGCCCTGATCCGTCCGCTCGTGCGCGAGGGCATCGTTCCGCCGGACTGGCCCATCAGCGTGAGCGCCATATCCGGCTATTCCGGAGGCGGCAAAGCGATGATCGAGGAGTTCGAAGACAAATCCTCGCCGCGATACACGAACGCCGTGGTGCGGAGCTATTCCCTCACCCTCGCGCACAAGCATCTTCCGGAAATGAAGACACATTCCGGACTGTCGCACGCGCCCGTCTTCTCGCCGAACGTCGGACGCTTCTATCGCGGCTTGCTCGTAGACGTTCCCCTGCCGTTGTGGGCTCTGCCTTCCAGGCCTACGGTGATGACCGTGCATCAGGTCCTCTCCCGGGCGTACAAGGGCAGGGCGCTCGTCAAGGTCGGGGAGTTGACCGACGGCGCGACGATGCCATCGCTCGACGCCGAGATGCTCAATCATACGAACGGCATGAAACTCTTTGTTTTCGGCAACGACCGGAACGGGCAGGCGCGGCTCGTGGCCCTACTCGACAATCTCGGCAAGGGTGCGTCGGGCGCTGCCGTGCAGAATCTGAACATCATGCTGGGCCTGCCCGAAACCGCAGGTCTTGCCTGAATGTACCGGCCGGCCACATACGCCGTAGACGACCTCGCCACGCTTCACGGCGTCATGCGCGAAAGGATTTTCGCACTCCTTGCGGCGTCAAGGGAAAATCGTGTGCTGTTCGCTCATGCGCCGGTCGTCGTCGATGCGGGTGCCGGAACCCACGGCAGGGTGCGGTTTCACCTGGCCCGGGGAAATCCGCTTGCGGCACTTGAGGACGGCGATCGTGCGTGGCTCAGCATGACCGCCGCGGATGCCTATGTTTCTCCAGATTGGTACAGGTCCGGCGGGATGGTGCCGACATGGAACTACGTCGCGATAGAAGGCGAGGGAACGATCCGCCGCCACTCGCGCGAGGAGTTGCACGAGCTTCTCGAGGATATTTCCGCGCAGGAGGAGGCGCGGCTGGCGCCCAAGAAACCGTGGACTCTGGGCGAGGTGCCCGAACGGCGCGTCGCCGCCTTGATGAACGCGATCGTCGGGTTTTCGCTTTTGCTCGACCGGCTCGAGGGCAAATTCAAGCTTTCGCAGGACAAGAGCGGGGAAGATTTCGCCGGCGTTCTGTGCGGTCTGGCCGCACGCGGCGATGGCGCGAGCCTTGCCGTGGCGCAGGCGATGAAAAAAATCGCCAGGCCGGCGCATTGATCTGCACGGCGGGAATGCGGATCCGGACATGCGTCGTTCGATGAACCTTCCGCGAGCATCGATCGCCTGGGCGCTGGTTTGCGCGCTTTGCGTCCCGGCTTCGGCCGCAGCCGGCTATTTTCCGCCGCCGGGCGAGAGGTGGGCGAAGAAGAGTGCCCGGGAAGAAGGATTCGATGCGGCGAGGCTGAATGCCGCGATAGCGTTCGCGGTAGCGCACGAACCCGCGTTGGAGCCGGCACTGGATGGTGTCGTGGACCGCCGCGATCAGCGCATCACCATTCCGCTGCATTTTGCCAGGGAACCCTTTTCCGACCCCATCGGGTTGCTCACGGTTCATGCGCCTGCGAACGGCATCGTCATCCGGCATGGTTACATCGTTGCGGAGTGGGGCGACACCGCAAAGGTCGACATGACGCACTCTGTGACCAAGACATTTCTGTCGGCGGTCGCGGGCGTAGCGTACGACCGGCATCTCATCCGCGACGTGAACGACCGGGTGATCGACTATGTGCACCCGTCGCCGGATTTCGATCTGCCGCACAACCGGCCGATCACCTGGGACCAGATGCTGCGCCAGACCTCGGGCTGGGCCGGCACGATGTGGGGCAAGCCCTGGTGGGCCGACCGTCCGGGCAAGAACGCCTGGGACGAGCTCGCCGCTGGCCCGCCTCCGGTCGGTACGGAATGGAAGTACTCCGACGTGCGCGTGAACGCGCTGGCGCTGGCGCTCACCCATCTCTGGAAGCGGCCGCTGCCCGATGTGCTCAGGCAATATGTGATGGACCCGATCGGCGCATCGCACGGCTGGCACTGGGAGCACTATCGAAACGCCTTCACGACCGTCGACGGAAGGCGCGTCGCTGTGCCACCCGGCGGCGGACATTGGGGCGGGGGCATGTTCATCTCCGCGCGCGATCTGGCGCGAATGGGATTGCTCGGCCTCAACAACGGCAAATGGGGCGAACGGCAAATTCTCTCGGCTGGCTGGATCAGGCTGTCGAAGACACCGACCGGCCCGAACCCCGGCTACGGCTATATGAACTGGTTCCTGAACACGGGCCGCAAGCTCGCGCCGGCTGCGCGCGAGGACAGCGTGATGTTCATCGGCAATGGCGACAACATCGTCTTCATCGACTACGAGCACGACATGGTCGCGGTCGTGCGCTGGATCGACGATGCACAGAAGGCCGAGTTCGTGCGGCTGCTGGAGGACTCGCTGCGTTGACCGCTAGGATGCGGACCGGTCGCGGAACGCGCTGACGGCCGCGATGGCGGACGCGACGAACGCGATCAGGACCAGCACCTGCAGGACCACATGGTTGGCGTCCGGCGGCAGCCGGTCCGGCGTGGCCGGCAGGATCTGGACGCATTCGGCGAACCAGTGCGCATAGGTCTTCTTCCAGCCGGGTGAGGCGCCCTGGATGTAGGGAATCCACCAGGTCGAGATCTGGAGCCACCCCCAAAGCGCGGTAAACGCAAGCGCGAGGAGCGCCGCGATCCGTCCGCCGCGCCACAACAGAATGACGAGCACCGCGAAGATGCCGGCCAGGATGTAGTCGAGCGATTCTTGTCCGTTGCCGCCCCGGATGTTGTTCCAGGAATAGAGATCGATCCACTCCATGGCCTCGAGATAGAGGCCGAGGACGAGCATCGCGATCGCCGCGCGCCTGGAATTGTGCATGGCCGAGGTCCTGCGCTCCGGTGCGGCAGCCATTCTTGCGCCGGGCCGCTAATAGCGGATCATGAAATAGGCGCGGAACGGCAGGCACGTCGAGGCGGATGTCGACAACAAGTCCTTTTCATGACGGCTGCGGCAGCCGACAGGACATCGCGCGAGCGCAGGAGCCTGCCGCTACCCCGCCTTCACCTTCACATATTCGCCCGGCGCATCGCCCAGGACCTTTAGCTTGCCGTCGCCGGGCTTGCGGGCCGGAACTTGCCCGCCCGAGAGGCGCGATAGCCAGGCATCCCAGTCCGGCCACCAGGAGCCCGGATGCTCGGCCGTTCCCTTTTGCCATTCCTCGACGGCGGCGGGGTAGGGGCCGAGGACCTTTCCGTCCGGCTGCATGCCGATCGCGTCGTTGGTCCAGTATTGATACTTCTTCGCGGAAGGCGGGTTGATCACGCCCGCGATGTGGCCGGAGCCGGCAATGATGAAGCGCACCGGCCCGCCGAACAGCCGTGTGGATTTGTACACCGAGCGGAACGGCGCGATGTGGTCTTCCTTCGCGCTCTGCAGATAGACGGGCACCTTCACCTTGCGGAGGTCGAGCTTCACGTTTCCGAAACTCATCTTGCCCTGGCTGAGCGCGTTGTTCTTGTAGAACTCGCGCAGATAGAAGAGATGCGTCGCCTCGGGCATCCGTGTCGTGTCGGAATTCCAGTAGAGCAGGTCGAACGGTGCCGGTTCCTTGCCGAGCAGGTAGTTGCTCACCACGAAGGACCAGATCAGGTCATTGGCGCGGAGCATGTTGAAGGTCGTGCCCATCTTCCGCCCTTCGAGGACGCCTCCGGCCGCCTCCATGGTCTGCTTCATCGATTCGAGCTGCTCATCGTCGATGAAAACCTGCAGGTCGCCGGCCTCGCTGAAATCGGCCTGCGCCGCAAAGAAGGTGGCGGAGTTCACGCGCTCGTCCTTCGTTGCGGCCATGTAGGCAAGCGTGGCCGAAAGCAGCGTCCCGCCGATGCAATAGCCGATGGTGTTGACCTTCTCCACGCCCGTTGCGGCACTGACCGCCTCGATGCCGGCAAAAATCCCTTCGCGCATGTAGTCCTCGAAGGTCTTTTGCGCGAGCCTGCGGTCCGGGTTCACCCAGGACGCCACGAACACCGTGTAGCCGCGGCTCACCGCCCAGCGGATGAAGGAATTCTCCGGCCTGAGGTCGAGGATGTAGAATTTGTTGATCCACGGCGGGAAAATGAGCAGAGGCGTTTCATAAACCGTCTCCGTCGTGGGATCGAACTGCAGCAGCTCGATAAGGTCGTTGCGGAACACGACCTTTCCGGGGGCCGTCGCGATATTCTCGCCGATGCGGAAGGCATCGGCCGACTGGCGGATGCTGAGCTGGCCCTCGCCCCGGTCGAGATCCTCCAGAAGGTTGTTCAACCCCTTCACCAGATTTTCGCCGTTGCTCTGCATCGTCGTGCGAAGCACTTCGGGGTTGGTGAGGACGAAATTCGTAGGCGCAATCGCATCCGCGAACTGCTTCGTATAGAATTCGATGCGCTTGCGCGTTTTCTCGTCGAGGTCTCCATCGACCTTGGCGACGGTTTCCTGCATCCAGTTTGCGGTGAGCAGGTAGCTCTGCTTGATAAAGTCGAAGACCTGGTTTTCTTCCCAGTCCCTGTCCTTGAAGCGCCTGTCGCCGGCTGCCGGCGAAACCACGGGCTTCGACTCGCCGCCGAGCATGCGATGGGCGGTCCGTTCCCACAGGTTCATGTAGTCCTTCCAGAGCTGAAACTGAGCTTCAAGCACGACCGTAGGATTGGCCGCCATGCTCTTGAGAAGGGCCGAGAAAGTGCCAGTCAGGTTCAGCGGATCGAACGGGCCGGCGCCTGCACCCTTCTGGGTCTGGCGCTTGATGAAATCGGCGAGAAGCCTTTGCGACTGCTGGCCGACCTGCATCATGTTGCGCGCGAATTCGGCAGGGTCCGCAATCTTGTAGTCGGCCTTTCCGGCGGTTTCGTCCATCGTCTTGCTCTTGTTTCCGCCGGATCGGTTTCGGGGGTGTGATAGCCGCGATGTTGCGCTGCCGCAAGACGGTGCGGGCGAGGGGGAAGACGAGGCAAGTTGTTGCAACATTTCATGGGTTTGCGGGCGGGACCGGCTTGGAACGCCCGCGCCCTGCCTGTATATGGGGCGCGCTGGACCCGCTCCCGGGACGGGCGACGGAGGCAATTCTATGGCGGTTGAGTTCGACGGCGTGAAAAGGACATGCACGCGCGTGGCCGTGATCGGGATGGTCGCGCTGGTCGGGACCGCCTGTTCGAGTATTCCCGACTGGGTCGATCCCACCACCTGGATCGGCGGCAGCGGTCCGTCCGATACCGAAACCGCTCCCGGCGAGACACCCGATCTGGCGACGATTCCCGATCGCCCGGCGCCGAGTTCGACCGCGGAACAGCAACAGCAGATTTCCGATTCGCTTGCCGCCGACCGCGCCCGCGCCAAGTACAGTTCCGATGCACTGCGCGGCGGGACGGAGCCTGCCGCGCCGCCGCCCCCTCCTGCTTCGGCCGCATCGAACGAAGCCGTTGCCGCTGCGAGCGCGCCGCCGCCGGCACCCGCTTCCGAGCCCGACGAGTCTCAGAACACAGATACCGGCGAAGCCGCGTCACAGGCCGCGGCGCCGCAGACGGCCATGGACCAGTCCCGGACCACAACGACTGCCGAGTTGTCGCCGCCGCCTGCAGCCCCGTCCTACGCACCTCCACCTGCACCGGCAATGGCCGCGGTTTCGCCATCCGATGCCGCGCTCGGGTTCAAGCCTTCGTCCGCGCCGCCGCTCGATCCGTCCATCGGCCAGTTCGTGCCGCAGCCCGTCATCGCGCATTACGACCAGACAGCGCGTGCCGCGCGGATCGCGATGCCGGTCCTTTCGGCGTCCTCGCAAGCCGGGGCAAATCCGGGATCGCCGCGGCCGTCCGGTGCCGGCGCGCCGGGCGCGGCGCCGACGGCCGTCGTGTATTTTCCCGGCGACGGGACCCAGCTCAACGCGGAGGGCCGGCTGCAGGTTCGCGCCGCAGTGCAGGCTTTCAAGCAGAGCGGCGGGCAGGGCTACATTCGCGTCGTTGGCCACTCTTCGAGCCGCACGACCGACATGCCGCTCGAGAAGCATCTCGAGGTGATCTTCGACAAGAGCCAGGATCGCGCGAACGCCGTGGCCAGGGAAGTGATAGAGGAAGGGGTGCCGGCGAACCGGGTGCTCGTGGAGGCGGTCGGCGACAGCCAGCCCGTCTATTACGAGTCCATGCCGAAGGGCGAAGACGGCAACCGGCGCGCCGAGATATTTCTGCAGAGCTGACCGGGATCGTTGCCCGAAACCGCGCGGCAGGCGCCGCCCGCCGGCTCGGCCCGGAAAAGTTCGAATTTTGAAAAAATGCTCAGGGCGCGCTATGTCCGCGCCCCGGCCCGGCAAGGACAACCTGCACCATGAAAGCGCCGTTGCGCATCGCGATAGCGGGTATCGGCACCGTCGGCGGGGGTGTGGTCAAGGCGCTCGAGCTGCGGGGACACGATCTCGCGGAGCGCGCGGGGCGCGGGCTGGAGATCGTCGCGGTCTCCGCGCGCGAGCGCAGGAAGAAGCGTGCCGCCGACGTTTCCGCGTTTCCCTGGGAGGGCGACCCGGTCGCGCTTGCGCGTACGGAGGCCGATGTCGTCGTCGAACTGATCGGCGGCGAGAACGGGGTCGCGCGCGATCTTGTTGAGGCGTCGCTGTCCGCCGGAAAGCATGTCGTGACCGCGAACAAGTCTCTGCTCGCGCATCACGGGACGAGACTCGCGCGCATGGCCGAGGATCGCGGGCTTGCCCTGAAATTCGAAGCCGCCGCCGCCGGCGGCATCCCGATCGTGAAGGCGCTGCGCGAAAGCCTCATCGCGCACGGCATTGTCTCCGTGCGCGGAATTCTCAACGGCACGTGCAACTATATCCTGACGAACATGGAAAAGACGGAGCGCTCCTTCGCCGAGGTTCTGAAGGAGGCGCAGGACCTCGGCTATGCGGAGGCGGATCCCGCCCTCGACGTGGGCGGGGGCGATACCGCGCACAAGCTGGCAATTCTGTCGAGTCTGGCCTTCGGGACCCAGCCCGATCTCGAAAACATGCTTGTCGAGGGCATCGAGCACATCACGCTCGACGACATTCTCTATGCGCGCGAGTTCGGATACCGGATAAAGCTTCTGGGCGTCGCGCGCCGGATCGGTGGCGGAATCTACCAGCGTGTCCAGCCGGCCATGGTCCGGCTCTACACGCCGCTCAGCGATGTCGACGGACCGTTCAACGCGGTGGGTGTGGATGCGGGAGCTGCGGGCCCGTTCGTGTTCGAAGGGCGGGGCGCGGGCGAGGGACCTACGGCCTCGGCCGTGATCGCCGATCTCGTCGATATCGCTCTGGGATCCTTCGAGCCTGCTTTCGGCAAGCCGGCTCACACGCTTTCACCCCTTACTCCGGCTTCCGCCGAAGCGGCATCGTCGTCATACTATCTCCGCTTCGAGGTGCTCGATGTTCCGGGCGTTCTGGCTGAGATAGCGGGACATTTGGCGCAGTTCGGCGTCTCGATCGGCAGCATGCTGCAGCGCGCCCGCGCGCCGGGAGGGCCGGTGGCGATCGTCATGCTTACGCACGACTCTCCACAGTTTGCGGTCACGCGCGCCTTGAAGACGATAGCGTCCTCGGACAAGGTCACGGCCCCGCCAATCATGATTCCCATGGAAGCCGGATAAACGCGGAGTACCCATGTCAAAACCCCTCGACCGGTCGTTTTCCCTCGAAGCCGTGCGCGTCACCGAAGCCGCCGCAGTTTCGGCCGCGAGCCAGATCGGGCGCGGCGACGAAAAGGCCGCGGATCATGCGGCCGTGGAAGCGATGCGCGCCGCCTTCAACATCCTTCCCATCGACGGGACGGTCGTGATCGGCGAAGGCGAGCGCGACGAGGCGCCGATGCTCTATATCGGCGAGAAGGTCGGCAGCGGCGGCATCAAGGTGGATATCGCGCTCGATCCGCTCGAAGGCACCACGCTTACCGCGAAGGCGCTGCCCAACGCGCTAGCCGTGATGGCGATGGCCGAACCCGGCACGCTGCTCAATGCACCCGATACCTACATGGACAAGATCGCCATCGGCGGCGGCTATCCGGAAGGCACGATTGACCTCGATGCCGATCCCGCGGACAATATCGCATCGCTGGCGAAGGCAAAGGGCGTAAGGCCATCGGACATTACGGCGCTGATCCTCGACCGTCCGCGCCACGAAAAGATCATCGCTGCGGTGCGCCGCGCCGGCGCATCCGTGACGCTGATCACCGACGGCGATGTGGCCGGCGTGATCGCCACCACGGATCCGGCGACCGGCATCGACATCTATCTAGGGCAGGGGGGCGCGCCCGAGGGCGTTCTGGCGGCCGCGGCGCTGCGCTGCGTGGGCGGCCAGATCCAGACGCGGCTCGTGTTCAGGAACGACGAGGAGCGCGCCCGTGCCGCCAAGCTCGGCATCACCGACTTCGGCCGGAAATATTCCCTGATGGATCTGGCATCCGGCGACGTCGTATTCTCCGCGACCGGAGTGACCGATGGCTCCATGCTGCAGGGCGTGAAGATCGGTAGGCAATACGTCACGACGGAAAGCGTCGTCATGCGGTCCGCGACCAAGACGGTGCGCTGGATCAGGGCGCGTCATCTGCGCAAGGACCTTGGATAGCGGCCCGCGTGGCCGGGCAATGAGGGCGGCAATGCGTGTGGCGCATGCGGATCTGCCGGGAGAGTTGCCCGCCGCATTCGGGGTGGCACGGTCGTTCGCCGGGCGGAAATGGATTCTGCGCGATGCGGGCGACGAAAGAGCCGGCGCGCTGGTGCGCGCGGCGGGCGTATCGCCGGTGCTCGCCAGGCTCCTCGCTGCGCGCGGCATAGATCTCCAAACGGTCGAGGACGTGCTTCATCCGACGCTGAAACGCCTGCTTCCCGAACCCAATTCGCTGCTGAACATGGAGCGGGCGGTCGACCGCGCAGCCGATGCCCTGGAACGCGGCGAGCGGATTGCGGTGTTCGGCGACTACGACGTGGATGGAGCCTGTTCGTCCGCGCTTCTGCACGATCTCTTTTCCGGATTCGGCGCCCCGCCGCGTCTCTACATTCCCGATCGCATGACGGAAGGCTATGGTCCGACCGCCGGAGCGCTGCTGCGGCTGAAAGACGAAGGCGCGGACCTGGTCATCACCGTCGATTGCGGCGCGACGGCCGTGGAGGCGCTGTCTGCGGCGCGGAATGCCGGACTGGATGTGATCGTGCTCGATCACCATGCGGTCGAACACCCGCCGCCCGCATTCGCGCAGGTCAATCCGAACCAGCGCGGCGACACGTCGGCGCTCACCTATCTTTGCGCCGCGGGCGTGACCTTCCTTTTCGCCGTCGCGCTCAATCGCGCGCTGCGGGATAGAGGCTGGCACCAGGCGCGCGGCTCGGCGGAGCCCGACCTTCGGCGGCTGCTCGATCTTGTCGGCCTCGCCACCGTTTGCGATGTCGTGCCGCTCGTCGGCGTCAACCGCGCCTTCGTGCGCAGCGGCCTGGCGCAATTCGACCCGCCGCAACGGACCGGACTGGCCGCGCTTGCCGCGGCAGCGAATGCGTCCGGACCCTATTCGCCCTATCACCTGGGTTTCGTGTTCGGACCGCGAATCAATGCCGGTGGCCGCGTGGGACGGTGCAGTCTCGGTGCCGAACTTCTGATCGCCCGGAACACAGCGCAGGCGGGAGAAATCGCGCAGGCTCTCGACAGCCACAATCGCGAGCGGCAGGCGATCGAGAAGCTAATGCTCGATGAGGCCATCGCGATGGCGGCGCTGCAGGGCAACGCCTCATTCCTATTCGCAGCCCGGGAGGGATGGCATTCCGGAGTCGTGGGTATCGTTGCGGGCCGGCTCAAGGACCGGTTCGGCAAGCCGGCGTTCGTCGCCGGCTTCGAAGGCGGCATGGCGCGAGGTTCGGCCCGTTCCGTGAATGGCGTCGATATCGGCGCGATCGTGCGCGCCGCGAAGGATGCCGGACACCTCTCGACGGGGGGCGGGCACGCCATGGCGGCGGGATTTTCCCTGACCGCGGATCAAGCCGAAGGCTTCCAGCGCTTTCTCGCCGAGCGCTTCGGCGAAATCGGCCTTGCCCATGCCGGTGTTCCGGAACTCGAAATCGATGCCGTGATCTCGCCGTCCGGAGCCACCCCCGAACTGGCGGGGGAAATCGCCCTGGCTGGCCCGTACGGCGCAGGCAATCCGGAGCCGCTTGTCGCCGCCTGCGATGTGCGCGTCGTCTTCGCCGACGTCGTCGGCCGCGAGCATGTCCGGATGCGCGTATCCGGCGGAGACGGATCGCGGCTCGATGCCATTGCCTTCCGTTCCGCGGGCAGCGATCTGGGAAGGGCGCTGCTGGCCTCGCGCGGAAAGACGGTTCATCTGGCGGGCCGCCTCAGGGCGGATTTGTGGAACGGAAAGACCCGCGTCCAGCTGCAAGTCGAGGATGCAGCCCCGGCGTCGGCCTGACCGGAGTCTTGCCAAGCCCGCCGCTTGCCGTTAAACCCGCCCGTTCCAGCGCCCTTCGTCTATCGGTTAGGACTCAAGATTTTCAATCTTGCAAGAGGGGTTCGACTCCCCTAGGGCGCGCCAAAGTCCAATTCCAGCCTTTGATTTTGCTGGGAAAATTGGCGCAATTGCCTCACCTATGATTTGGGGAGTCGTAAGACCTCCACACATTCCGGGGATTTGCGAGATGATCTTTGACTCGAAGAGCAATCTCGTTGTCGGCAACGTGGGCTGGATTGATGAAGGTGCCCTTTGGACCTTCGACCCCATAAGCCGCAAAGAAGAGACTATCCCCATTGAAGGGACGAAATATCTAACCCTGCGTGCAGGCAGTGAAGGGCTGTTCAGACTTGTCCATCACGGTTGTCCGAACCAGACCGTTTCTATCCGTCGCCTCGCGGAACCGAGCATCGTGCTTGCAAGCATCGAGATTGCGAACGGCACGCCCCGCTTCCATGGGGATTTGGCGCTCTGGCAGCACGTTGATCCCACTGCAATATTCAATACCGAGCAAGGGCAACGGCTACTATTCATTGCTGCCCATGAGAACAAGATCGTCGATCTCGACCTGACTTGGTATTCGAGTGAAAACTACGATCTCGATTATCAGGGGCTGACCGACTGTATGCTTCTCGATCCCACTCAGGTGATCGTGTCGGTCCAGAGAAGCTCCGATTTGGTCATTATAAATCTGGATCGGAATACTCGCGTTGGGACCATCCCGCTTGCCAATAGGGGAGGAAACCCAGTCTTGACGATGCGAACGCAGGCAGACTTTTTCGCGAGCGATTACGACACACTTTGTCGCGTAGATGCCAAAACGTTGAAAGTCGTTGCAAGCCATCTGTTGCAGGAGGGTGGCGCAGGAAATATGCGGCAATTCATCGGCGACTATGATTTGGGTTGGGGAGCGTGCGTGGTTGCGCGACCGTTCAGCGGGGACGTTCTTCGCTTGGAACCTGAAACTTTCAAGATAACTGCCCGCGCCGCAGTGGGTGGTCAGCCTCTGCAGGTTTGCCTGACTTCTGATAGTCAGGTAGTTACGAGAGATTGGCAGACGGGCAGTGTGGCGATTTCAGAACTCCGCCTGCGACCATGGTGGAAGTTCTAGAAACGTGGGGCAATTGCGAAAATAAGCGTTGGAATACAATGGGACGTGGAATTGCCCCACTTTCTGCTAACCGATTGATTTCGCTAAGTCAGGCAACTCCCCTAGGGCGCGCCAATTCATCAGCAGTCAACGCCTATTGCCACAGCTGAATTTCGAGCGAGGTCGCGGGCGTCGTGCCGTAGATGGTGGACGTGCCGCCGCCGATAGTCTTGGCAAACAGGGTGATGAAATTCACGCCTTCGGGAAGGCCGGACTTCGATCCACGAACGCCGAGGGCCACGTTGTTGCCCTTCTCTCCCGCCGTCTCGGTTTCGGGCGATCCTACTGTGGACACACCGAAACCGGCCGTGACCAGCGTCTTCGGCATCGCCATCGCGGCCGCGCAGGCGCTTGCTGCGGGCCCGAAATCGTCCTTGAGAGCGCAGGCCGGCGCGCCCGGCGGATACAAAAGTTCCGTGCGGCGTTTCCTCTGATCCCACTCGACGGAAGGCGACAATGGCGGCCCGCAAGACCAAGCCAACCCGGCGCAAGGCGCCCCCCAAAAAGAAGGATCGTCCGCTGGATCGCGGCGCCGCCCGGCTGAGCACGCGGCCGACGTGGCAGGGCCACCTGCGATTGTCGCTGGTATCGTGTCCGGTGGCGCTCTACACCGCAACCTCGCGGGCAAGCGACATCTCGTTTCATCTGCTCAATCCCAAGACGAACAACCGCATCCGCATGGTCGCAACCGATCCCGATACCGGGCCGGTGGAGCGCGGCGACCTCGTCAAGGGCTACGAAATCTCCAAGAACAACTACGTGATCGTGACCCCCAAGGAGCTCGACGCCGTAAAGCTCGAAACCACGAGCACCATCGACATCGAACGGTTTGTCGACCGGGACGATATCGACAGGCTGTTCTGGAACGACCCGTACTATCTCGTGCCCAACGAAAAGAGCGGCGTCGAGGCCTATCTCGTCATTCGCGACGCCTTGCGCGCCACCTGCCGCATCGCCCTGGGCCGGGTCGTCATGCATACGCGCGAAAGGCTGGTGGCGCTCGAGCCCCGCGACAAGGGTATCGTCGTCTACACGCTGCGCATGCGCAACGAGGTTGCCGACCCTGCGAAGGCCTTCGCGGACATTCCCTCCGGAAAGCCGGACAGGCGCATGATCGAAATCGCCACGCGCATCATCGAGCAGCAGGAAGGCCCCTTCGACCCCGACCGGTTCAAGGACCGCTACGAGGAAGCGCTGCGCGACCTGATCGAGCGCAAGGAAAAGGGCGAGAAGATCGTCGCCGCCGAGCCGGTAGAGGACACCAATGTCATCGACCTCATGTCCGCGCTGAAGAACAGCCTTCGGCACAAGGGCCGCGCGGAGGAAGCGGAACGCCGCGTCAAAAAGCGCGCGGCGCGGAAATGACGGCCGCCGGCTCTATCTCAGATTCCGGAGCGCCGGGCCCAGCGCCGCGTCCGATACGGCGTATTCGCGCCATGCCGTGCTTTTCCGGAGGAGGGCGGGCGCCGTGCGGATCGTGAACCGTTTCGGATCGAGCCCCTTCTTCACCTGGCCCCAGGTCAGGGGCATCGATACGGTCGCACCTTCCCGCGCGCGCGGCGAAAGCGGCGCGACGGCCGTGGACGTGCGGTCGTTACGCAGATAGTCGAGGAAAATCCTTCCGCCCCGGTCCTTCTTGGCCATCGTCACGAGGTATCGGTCCGGGCTGTCCGCCGCCATCCGCTCGCAAACTTCCCTTGCAAAGGCCTTCGCGGTTTTCCAGTCGACCCTCGCCTTGGCCGCGGACGATATCGGCGTGACGACGTGCAGCCCCTTTCCGCCGGTCGTTTTGCAGAACGATGCCAGGCCCAGCTTCTCCAGGCGATCCCGGATTTCGAGTGCCGCTTCAATGACCCGCCCGAACGATACGTCGGGCGCAGGATCGAGGTCGAAAACGAGCCGCCCGGGCACGTCGGGCTTGTCCGGCGCACAGTTCCAGGGATGGAGTTCCAGGCCGGCAATCTGCGCAACGGCGGCGAGCGCCTCGACCCGATCGATCTGCAGATACGCCTTCCTGTCGCCGGAGACCTTCACTTCCGTCAGCAGGCTGGACATGCCCCGCATCGAATGGCGCTGGAAAAAGCTTTCGCCGCGAATGCCGTCCGGCAGACGCACAATCGAGCAGGGCCGTCCGGCGATGTGGGGCATCATCCATTCGCCGGCGGCCTCGAAATATTCGGCAAGATCGCGCTTGGTGACGGGCTTGTCGGAGCCGGTCCCCGGCCAGAGAATCTTGTCCGGCCGCGAGATGACGACGCCCATGACAACGCAGCCGCGCGAAGCGGGCTCGGCGGCGGTCTTGGCGTTTCGCGGTTTCGGCCGGGCCAATTCGCTCTTGTCTGCCTCTGCCGGTTCTTCCGCCTCGACTTCAGCAGCGGGCTTGTCCTCGCGCAATCCCTTGAATGACGCCTGGCGGATATTTCCATCTCCGGTCCAGCCCGCGAATTCGATTTCCGCCACGAGTTCCGGTTTGACCCAGTGAACCTCGCGGCCGCGAGGGGGCGCGTTCGCACCCTGGAACGGATTTTTCGCCGCCTCGAGTGCCTTCAGACGCGGCAGGATCCGGGCGACCGTGTCGCGGCCGAACCCCGTCCCGACCTTTCCGACGTAGACGAAATGCCGGCCGCGATGCACCCCTGCGAGCAGGGAGCGGAAGGCGCCGCCGGTTTCGTCCCAGCCGCCGATGACGATCTCGTGGCCGGCGCGGCACTTGGACTTCGTCCAGTCCCCGGACCGCCCGGAACGATAGGGAGAATCCAGCCGCTTCGAGACGATACCTTCGAGGTTCATTCGGCATGCCGAATTCAGGACCGCTCCGCCGGCCGTTTCGAAATGCTCGACGTAGCGGATGACCGCATCCCCGCTCCCGCTCTTCGAAAGGATCGATTTCAGCCGGGCCTTGCGTTCGAAAAGCGGGTCCTTCCGCATGTCCCGGCCGTCCGCGAACAGGAGGTCGAATGCAAAGAAGATCAGGTCGTCCGTCTTGCTCTCGGAGAGAGCCGCCTGAAGGGCCGCGAAATCCGGCGCTCCGTTGCTGTCGAGCGCGCAGATTTCACCGTCGACGATGCAGTCCGGAAGCCTGCGCGCATGCTGCGCGATGGCCGCGAATTTCGCCGTCCAGTCCAGTCCCTTGCGGGTGCGCAGAACCGCGTTTCCGCCTTCCACGCGAAGCTGCATGCGGTAACCGTCGAACTTGATTTCGTGACCCCAGCCTGCTCCCGACGGCGGGCGGTCGAGCAGTTTGCAGAGCTCCGGCTCCACGAAGCCGGGAAGGCGCGGAGATTTGGCCGTCTTCTTCGCCGGGCGCACGGCCTCCAGGGTTGCAATCCGCACGCGCTTGCGGGAATTGGCGGCAGCGCTCCTGTTCGAATTCCAAACGGCGTCCCGCTTGAACGCCGTGGCCTTGCGCATGAAGGGGGAGGGCTTGCGGCCGCGGCCGGCTGCGATGTCGTCCATGGTGCGGCCGGAGGCCACGGAACGATCCTCGTCCAGCAGCGCGTCGTCGTCGCCCGGACGTTCGCGCCCGTCGCGATGCTTGATGAGCAGCCAGTTGTTGCGCTTGCCGGCGAATTTGTCCGACCGCATCCGCACCAGTACCCAGCTGCCGGAAAGTTTTTTTCCATCGAGCGCGAATTTCAGATCGCCCTTCTTCAACATGGCAGCGGGATCGCCTTCGGGCTCCCAGTACCCGCGGTCCCAGAGCATGACCGTGCCGCCGCCGTACTGGCCTTTGGGTATCGTGCCTTCAAAATCGCCATAGTCGAGCGGGTGATCCTCCACCTCCACGGCAAGGCGTTTGTCGGCAGGGTCGAGCGAGGGTCCGCGGGTTACCGCCCAGGACTTGAAGACGCCGTCGATCTCCAGTCGAAAATCGTAGTGCAATCGCGTGGCCGCGTGCTTCTGGACGACGAAGCGAAGCCGTTTCGACCTGGCGACGGGCTTGGCGCCGCTTGGCTCCGTGGTCTTCTTGAAGTTGCGCTTCTTGCGATAGAGCGTGAGCTTGCCAGAGGCCGGCATGGCTCAGTGGGTCCGTTTGAAGTACTGCACGGCGCGCTCGTGCTTCTGCGCCGCGCTGCGCGAGGGAAACGTGCCGAGATTGCGCCTCTTTCCGGTCTTGGGGTCCTTCTTTCGGGAATAGAGCCGGTATTCCCCGGATTTCAGCTTTCGGATCAAGGGAGCCTCACGGATACGATGGCGCCGACAGAGAACGAACGCGCCAGGGCGGCGTTCCGCGTGCGACGGGCCGCGGCCTTTCTGCCTATAGAACAGGCAGCGCCTGTAGCGAAATCCGACATTTTTCAAGACTGTCAGCGTGCGCGGTCCGGGCAGGGGGTCTGCAGAATGTTTTGGCTTCACAAGGGCTGGAACCGTCCTACCTTAGGGCGGTTCCTGCAACGGTTCCCTTTCTTGGCCGTTGTCTGGGGACGCCACGAAGGGACCAGGCTCGTCATGGGAGAATTCCTACCGCAGCGCGGCCGCAGGCCGGATCTGATCGCGCGCTACGCAGCGGTGAGGGCCCTCACCGAGCGGCTCGTCCAGCCGCTCACCGGGGAGGACCAGTGCGTTCAGTCCATGCCCGACGCGAGCCCGGCCAAGTGGCACCTTGCGCATACGACGTGGTTTTTCGAGCGGCTCGTTCTCTCGCAGTCGCCTGGTTACGAGGTTTTCGACCGTCGTTTCGACGCGATCTTCAATTCCTACTATCTCGGCCTTGGAACGCCGTTCACGCGTGCCCAGCGGGGACTTCTCACCAGACCCGGCGCGGACGAGGTGCTGGCCTATCGGCGCTATGTCGACATGGACATGGAAAAGCTGCTGATCGAGGCGGACGACGATCTGCGCAGACTGGTCGAGCTTGGGCTCAATCACGAGCAGCAGCACCAGGAACTGATCCTCACGGACATCAAGCACGCGTTTTTCCAGAACCCGCTCTTGCCGGCGTACCGCAAGGCGCCGCTCTCCACCGTGAACGCGGCCCCTGCGCTCGAATGGATCGGCCACCCCGGCGGAGAGGCCGAGATCGGCCACGCCGGCGGCGCGTTCGCTTTCGACAATGAGTGTCCCCGGCACCGGGTGCTGCTCGCCCCGTTCCGCCTCGCTTCCCGCCCGGCGACCTGCGGCGAATATCTCCAGTTCATGGAAGACGGCGGATACGACCGGCCGGAATTCTGGCTGTCCGACGGCTGGGCCCTTGCGCAACGCGACGGCTGGCGCGCACCACTCTACTGGCTGGCGGGAAACAGGGAGATATTCACCCTGCAGGGTGTTCGCCCGATCGATCCGGCCGAACCCGTGGCGCATGTGAGCTTCTACGAGGCTGCCGCCTTCGCCGCCTGGTCGGGAAAGCGCCTTCCCACCGAATTCGAATGGGAGGCAATGGCCGCCCGCGTTCCCCTTTCGGGAAACCTGCTCGATACGGACGTTCTGCACCCCGCAGCGGCCACGCCCGGAGAGGGCTTGAGACAGATGTACGGCGACGTTTGGGAATGGACACGCTCCTCCTACGATCCGTATCCGGGCTTCCGGCCGTTCGACGGCACGCTCGCCGAATACAACGGCAAGTTCATGGTGGGGCAGCTCGTGTTGCGCGGCGGTTCCTGCGCAACACCTGCCGGGCATGTCCGGCCGAGCTATCGCAACTTCTTTCCGCCGGCGGCGCGCTGGCAATTCAGCGGCATCCGACTGGCGGAGGACACATGAGCAACGCAGAATCCCGGGCCCGCGCTTCTCATCCCCATCATGCGCCGGAACGCCTCAGCGAGTTCGCGCGCGCGTTCGTGGACGGACTGGGAGCGGCCCCCAAGCATGTGCCGTGCAAATATTTCTACGATGCGCGCGGCTCGGCCCTGTTCGACCGCATCTGCGAACTGCCCGAATACTATCCCACCCGGACAGAAATCGGACTGCTGCGCGAGCACGCGGGCGAGATTGCCGCACTGATGGGCAAAGACATCGCCCTCATCGAATTCGGTGCAGGGTCGCTGGCGAAGGTGGACCTTCTGCTTGACGCGCTCGCGCAACCGCGTGCCTATGCGCCGATCGACATTTCCGGCGACTATCTGCGCGCCATGGCGGCACGTCTGAGCGGCCTGCGGCCCGGTCTGCGCATTCTGCCGATCGTTGCCGACTTCACACGGCCGGTCGCACTGCCGCACGAGCTCGGCTCGGCGCGACGCGTCGGTTTTTTTCCGGGCTCGACCATCGGCAACATGGACCGGCTCGAGGCGCAGGTCTTTTTGCGGAAGGCCGCGACCGTGCTACGCGGCGGCGGGCTGCTGATCGGCGTCGATCTGGTGAAGGATCCCGCGATCCTGCACGCCGCCTACAACGACGCGGAAGGCGTCACCGCGAGCTTCAACAAGAATCTTCTGGCGCGGGCAAATCGCGAGCTGGATGCCGGTATCGATCTGGATGCCTTCGCCCACTATGCCTTCTACAATACCGGCCCGCGCCGCATCGAGATGCATCTGATGAGCCTCCGGCCGCAATCGATAGTGCTGCGTTGCGGCAACCGTTTCGATTTCCTCGAAGGCGAGACCATCCACACCGAGAACTCGCACAAGTACACGGTGGACGGATTTACCGCGCTCGCCCTCCAGTCCGGTTTCGCGCCGAAGCGCGTTTGGTGCGATTCCGAACGGCTCTTCAGCCTGCACTGGCTCGAGTGCACTTGATCAGGTCGCGAGCTTCCGCGTCCACGCGGCGAGATTCTCGAGCAGTTGCCGGATGAGCTTCTTCGACATCTCGTCCTGCAATTCGCCCTTGTCGTCGAACTTGTTCTGCGCACTGGGTATCATCACTTCCGGACGGTTGATCGGGATCATGTCGAGAAAGACCATGGTCTGGCGCAGGTGATATTGGGCGCGCGCGCTGCCGAAAATGCTCATCGACGCGCCCATGATGGCGCAGGGCTTTCCCGCAAAGGGCGGGCTCGGCGGCCGCGAAACCCAATCGATCGCGTTCTTGAGGACGCCAGGAACGGAATAGTTGTACTCTGGCGTGACGAACAGGATCGCGTCGGCGCGCGCGGCCCGTTCGCGCAAATCCTGCACCGCAGGAGGATAGCCCTGTTCGCGCACATCTTCGTTGTATGGAGGAATCTCGCCCAGGCCGCTATAGCTCTCGATGGCGACGTCTTCCGGCGCGAGCGCGATGGCGGCATTCAGCGCCATGCGGTTGTAGGAACCCTTCCTGAGGCTTCCGCAAAGCGCCAGGACCTTGACCGGCTGCATCGTACCATCTCCCCGTGACTACCCCTCGCGGAAAAGAGTTTTCAATTCGTCCTTGGCATCTTCAAGTGTTTTCTTGCGGTGCGGCGCCTTTCGTCCGGATTCCACCATTGCCGTTTCCCTGAATCGACGCCGCCCGGAGCGGACAGAACATCGCGCCGTTCCAAAAGGCGCGGGGCGGACCTTCCGGCCCGCCCCGACGCCTCGCATTGCTGCGAAAATCAGCCGCCCAGGTCGATCACGGCGCGGCGGTTCTGCGGTTCGCGTACGCCGGGTCCGGTCGGAACGAGCGGGTCGTGGAAGCTCTTTCCCTCGATGGCGATAGAGGAGCCGTCGAGGCCTTCGCGCACCATTTCGTCCTTCACCGACTGCGCACGCCGCACGGACAGCGCCTGGTTGTACGCGTCGGATCCCACCGTGTCGGTGTGGCCTGTCACCATGACGCGGACCATGCCCTGCGACTTTGCCGTCTTCACCGCTTCGGCAACGACCTGCTGCGCCTTGTCCGTCAGGTCGGATTTGTCGAAGTCGAAGAACACGATGAAGGTTTTCACCGCGGGCGGCGGCGGAGGCGGCGGAGGAGGAGGAGGCGGCGGGAGAGGCGGGGAGGGCGGCGCCGCCTGCGGCTCCGGAGATTCGAGATACCAGCGGACGCCGAACATCGCGACGTTCTCTTGCGGCGCCTTCAGGTGGATCGGGTTCAGCCCGGGAACGTCGGATGCGAAATTCGACCCGCTCCCGGTCGAGCGATAGCGGTATTCCCCGTACATATCCATGTTGTCGGCGAGCGCGACCGAAATCCCGGTGATGCCCTGGTACATGAACTCCGTATCGACACCGCGGATCAGGTCCCCACCCGCGCCGGAGAGATTGACGCGGTTGTGGAGGTTGCCGATGCCCACGCCGCCGCCGATGGACCAGGTGAAGCCCCAATCCAGCGGAACGTCATAGACGAGGTTCACCATCGCCGATCCGAGCTGCATGCCGCCCGCGCTGTCGAAGCCGAGGATACGCCCCTTCACCGACGCGCGCTGCTCGTAGCCGAGTTCGAGTTCCGTGCGGAAATTGCTGTCGCCCCATTTGTATCCGAGCGCGGCGATTCCGAGGACATCGTCGTGGTAGGGAACCGTTACCTCGCCGGCCGGCGGACCGTCCCAATGCAGATGATTGACCATCATCGTGTCCCAGCCCGTGCCGAGGCCGAGATACCAGCCAGCCGCTTCGCTGGCCGCGGCGGGCGCGGTGAGAACGATGGTTGCCGCGCTGACGAGCGCGATGGATCGCAGTGTCATGAAGTACTCTCCTCATACTGGCCGGACAGGGCCTGGCGTCGTGTTGGACGGCGGGGTAACGCGTGCAGATGCGGATCGGCCCGCAACGGCCGTGCGCCTCGCGCCGCGTTTTCGCGAAGTGTGACCGGCAAGCGACAGCCGGGGGCCTTTGAATCAAGTTTCCCCGGGCCGTAAGGAATGAGGCGGGAGAAGATCGCAGGCAGCTGGAACCAAGTGGCGAACGACGCGTTTGGCCCTCACGGGAACACTTGTTCCGCCGGGGCGAACCGCTATTGCTCGTAGTCTGGCAGGCCGTGCCCGACTGGGGGTCTCGCGATCAGCTCACCCACTCGGGGCCCATATGAAAGCGCGAGACACGACCTCTTCCAGAACAGGAAAGCCTCGTCCCCCTCTGCCAATGCCGTCACCCGGAACCGGGGACGCCGGCGCTTCGGGCAACGGCGCGTCTCATGCCGGTGCCCCCGCGCCCATAGACCTCGAGAAGCTGCTCGCGGCGCTGCAGGCGATGCGCGACGGCCGCTTCACGGTTCGCCTTCCCGGCGGTCATGTCGGTATCGAGGGGAAGATCGCGGATGCGTTCAACGACATCGTCGCCAACAACCAGCGCATGGCGGAACAGCTCGAGCGTGTGGGCGAGGCCGTGGGCCGCCAGGGAAAGACTCGCCATCGCGTGAAGCTGGGAGCCGCCGCCGGCGCCTGGCTGGAGATGGAGAATTCCATCAATGCGCTGATCGACGACCTGCTCTGGCCGACGGCCGAAGTCACGCGCGCGATTTCTGCGGTGGCGAAGGGCGATCTGCTTCAGACCGTGCATATGGACGTCGACGGCAGGCCTCTCCAGGGCGAATTCCTGCGCCTTGCAACGATCGTCAACACGATGATCCGCCAGCTTTCGGTGTTCACGTCCGAGGTGACGCGCGTGGCGCGCGAGGTCGGCACGGAAGGAAAACTCGGCGGCCAGGCGCAGGTGAAGGAGGTGACGGGGGTCTGGAAGGACCTGACCGAATCCGTGAACTCCATGGCGTCCAATCTCACCGCGCAGGTCCGCAACATCGCCGACGTGACCATCGCCGTGGCGAACGGCGATCTTTCCAAGAAGATCACCGTGGACGTGCGGGGCGAGATTCTTCAGCTCAAGGAAGCCATCAACACGATGGTGGACCAGCTTCGCTCGTTCGCCTCGGAGGTGACGCGCGTGGCCCGGGAGGTGGGCACCGAGGGAAAGCTGGGCGGTCAGGCGCTTGTTCCGGGCGTGGCCGGAACCTGGAAGGATCTGACGGACTCCGTGAACGCGATGTGCGGAAACCTGACCGATCAGGTGCGCAACATCGCTCAGGTGACGACGGCCGTGGCGCGCGGCGATCTCAGCCGCAAAATCACTGTGGACGTTCGCGGCGAGATTCTGGAGCTCAAGGATACCATCAACACGATGGTGGACCAGCTCAACGCTTTTGCATCCGAGGTGACGCGCGTGGCGCGCGAGGTCGGTACGGAGGGAAAGCTGGGCGGCCAGGCCAGCGTGCCGGGCGTGGCCGGAACATGGAAGGACCTGACGGACAACGTCAATTTCATGGCGTCGAACCTGACCAACCAGGTTCGCAACATTGCGGAGGTCGCGACCGCCATTGCGGGCGGCGATCTCTCCAAGAAGATCACCGTGAACGTGTCGGGCGAAATCCTTCAGCTGAAGGAGACGCTGAACACGATGGTGGACCAGCTCAACGCCTTCGCATCCGAGGTGACGCGCGTGGCGCGCGAGGTGGGCACCGACGGAAGGCTGGGCGGCCAGGCGCAGGTCCCCGGCGTCGCCGGTACCTGGAAGGATTTGACGGACAATGTGAACCTTCTGGCTGCGAACCTCACGACCCAGGTGCGCAATATCGCCGAGGTATCCACGGCGATCGCCAATGGCGACCTTTCGAAAAAGATCACCGTCGACGTGAAGGGCGAGATTCTTCAGCTCAAGGAGACCATCAACACCACGGTGGATCAGCTCAACGCCTTCGCTTCGGAAGTGACGCGCGTCGCCCGCGAGGTCGGCACGGAAGGCAAGCTCGGCGGCCAGGCGGTGGTGCGCGGCGTTGCCGGAACCTGGAGCGACCTGACCGATTCGGTAAACTCGATGGCGCGGAACCTGACCGGACAGGTGCGCAATATCGCCGAGGTCGCGACCGCCATCGCGCGGGGCGATCTGTCGAAGAAGATCACCGTCGATGTGTCGGGCGAAATCCTCGAGCTCAAGGACACCATCAACACGATGGTGGACCAGCTCAATTCCTTCGCATCCGAGGTGACGCGCGTGGCCCGCGAGGTCGGCACCGAGGGCAAGCTGGGTGGCCAGGCACAGGTGCCGGGCGTCGACGGCACGTGGAAGGACCTGACCGATTCCGTGAACTCGATGGCCGGCAACCTCACCGCACAGGTCCGCAATATCGCCGAGGTTGCGACCGCCGT
The DNA here is from genome assembly GCA_035549575.1 of Rhizomicrobium sp. GTDB lineage: Bacteria > Pseudomonadota > Alphaproteobacteria > Micropepsales > Micropepsaceae > Rhizomicrobium. The sequence continues at coordinate 417 of DASZQP010000043.1, read as the reverse complement.
CGCGGGCGGAGACCTCAGCCGCAAGATCACGGTGGATGTGCGCGGGGAGATCCTTCAGCTGAAGGAAACTCTCAACACCATGGTCGATCAGCTGAACCGCTTTGCCGGCGAGGTGACGCGCGTTGCGCGCGAAGTGGGCACCGAAGGCCGGCTTGGCGGTCAGGCGCAGGTGCCCGGAGTCGCCGGCACGTGGAAGGACCTCACCGACTCGGTCAACTCGATGGCGTCGAACCTGACCGCGCAGGTGCGCAATATCGCCGAGGTGACGACCGCGGTCGCCAAGGGCGACCTTTCCACCCGCATCACCGTCGATGCGCGCGGTGAAATTTTGGAGCTGAAGAACACCATCAACACGATGGTCGACCAGCTCAGCTCGTTCGCTTCGGAAGTAACGCGCGTCGCCCGCGAGGTCGGTAC
>DASZQP010000042.1:0-10887 GCA_035549575.1 Rhizomicrobium sp. | reverse complement strand
GCATGGCCCAAAAGCGGCCCGTAGGCGCGCGGGGGTCTTCTTTTTTCTCGACCGTGGCCCGCGCGGAACGGATCCGCTTCGGATGGCGTCGGGGCTACGGCGACGGCAACATCCGTTTCGAGGCGGATCAGCACAGCACCTTTGCCCGTCCCCCGGACTGCGCCCGGCTCCGGGGATCGTTCGCCGGCTCGATCCTGCCGCGCGAGACGGATTTCTCCCTGCCGGACACGGGTGCGCACAAGCTGCACCCTCGTCCTGTATGTCCCTGTGCAGTTCTTCTCCGGCCCTTACGGCCTCATCCCGTGGTTCCTCCGAACTCCACGAACGAAATGGGAACGGGAACGGCCGTTTCAATACCCAAGGTTGAATTTCATGCCACCGCAAGAAATCGGCAATCATCGGTGGAACCCCGGTGCAGCGGGAACGCTCCTCCGACATCGGCTCGCATGCTTGGGCCCGACATCGAAAACCCGGTCCCAAATCCTCGATTGAGGAACGTCAATGTTGCGGTCCGGCCAACGTGTCATCGTGCCACCGGCCGTCAAGGGGAAACGTCGGTGAGCAAACACGATCGCGCAATACGGCGTCCGTTCCGTGCCGCATGGGTGCTGTGCCTCGGCTTGTTCGCGGGATCGGCCGCGATGGCAAATTCGCTGGCCGTCCTCCACCAGTTTTCGGGCACGGACGGCACCGGCCCAACCGGGCTCGTTCGCGGATCGGATGGGAATTTCTATGGCGCCACCACGCTCGGCGGCGATCTGGTGACATGCAATCCGGACGGCTGCGGCACGCTGTTCACGCTCGATCCACTGGGCAATTTCGGTCAGCTCCACATTTTCAACGCAAGCGACGGATACAATCCGAACGGCCTCACCGAGGGCCCGGACGGCAGATACTATGGAACGGCATACCGCGGCGGACAGGAATCCGGCGGCGGATCGGGCGTGATCTTCAGCATTACGCCAGCCGGAAAATACAAGGTGCTCTATCGCTTCACCGGCGGATTTGCCTGTTGCGACGGCGCCTCGCCACGGGGCCGGCTGCTGCTCGGCAAGGACGGCATGTTCTACGGGACGACGGAATTCGGCGGCGATTTTCGCGATGTCGATCATTCCTCGGGCTTTGGAACGGTCTTTCGCTTCGATCCAAAAAGCGCTGAGGTCACGATTCTGCATTCATTCAACATCGCGGACGCGAACGGAATTTACCCAAACGGACCACTTATTCGCCCGCATGACGGATTTCTGTACGGAACGACGCGCCAGCTCGAGAACGGCGGTCCTGGCGGCGGCACGCTTTTCCGGATCGACAGGACCGGCGCGAACTTCTCCCTTGTGGCCACACTCGCCGGCATGGAACCGCTCTCGGGTGTCATCCAGGGCACGGACGGCAATTTCTACGGCCTCGACGACGGCGGTGCCGGAGCCGGAACCTTTTACCGCGTGGATGGCGCTGGGACGGTTTCGATATTGAACAAGTTCGACGGGTTCGACGGGCGAGGTCCGCGATACCAGCCGACGCAGGCCGGCGACGGCCGGTTTTACGGCAGCACGGTCGAAGGCGGCCTCCTCGATTTTCAGACCGGTGCGATCTTTCGCATGACGTCATCGGGCGACTTTCGCATCCTGCATTCCTTTGCGTCGGCCAGGCCCGACGGCATCCTGCCGAACACGCAGCTCGTCGAGGGCGGCGATGGGATGCTGTACGGCACGGCCGCGCTCGGCGGAACGCACAATCGCGGCACGGTATTCCGCATCGACCCGGCCGATCTCGGCGCGGTGAAGAAGATTTCGGTAAAGCCCGCGATCATCAAATCCGGACAAAGCGCGAAGGGGACCGTAACATTGCATGCACCGGCACCCGCCGGCGGGCTGACCGTCACGCTTTCCGTTCAATCCGGACCGGTGATCGTTCCGGGCTCGGTCAAGGTGCGCGAGGGACAGACCAGGGCGAAGTTCGACGTGCAGACATTCCAGATCGGTGCGGAAAACAATTCCCGTCTCTATGCCGGCGTGGACGGTCAAGGCGTCCGAACCGTGGTGACGGTCGAGCCGTAAGCACCGGACGGTGGGAAAGCTCCCTGCCCTTTGCCGGTCTGCGCGACCCTTTCGGGCCGGTCGCGAGTTCCGCCGCCGGCCGGAATATTTCCTCTGACAAAACGTCATATGGGTTGAGGACCTGTCCCGGGCGGGACAGGAAATTGCGCGGAAATCGGCGGGAAAATCCGAAAAACCGCTGTAGTCCCATCATGTTAACCACGTTCCTTGACTCGATGTTAAGACTAACGTTTCAGGCTGGTTCGCAAGGGGGCGCTCCCGACGGAGGCGCCATGAGCGGCGATAATTGCGGGCGCATCGGTGCGGGCACCAGTCCCGACGGCAAGGGACCGGCCCAGCTCAACCTGCCACCCGCGCGGACGATCAGATGGGTAGCATCGCGCAAGGCGGCGGTCGTCACGGCCGTGCGCTCGGGCGCGATCAGTCTCGAAGAGGCGTGCAGCCGCTACGGCCTGTCCACGGACGAATTCCTGGCCTGGCAGATGGCGTTCGATCGCAGCGGCCAGAGCGGACTGCAGATTCGCCGGTTGCAGCACCATCGCGCGAACTGACGGGAACGGCGGGGGGAACGGCGTGCTCAACCGGCTTCCGTGACCCGCCCGCGGGCGCCAATGCCGATCCCCGACGACGGGCCGGGACGCCGGCCCTCGACCCCGGCGAGCTGCGCCGGAAATCGTGATCGCAAAAAACGGAATGACCGGACTATGCCGGGTGGTATGTCCAGTACCGGATCCGCGCGCAAACAGCGGTGCGCCCGCCTCCTGCTTTCCGGAGCGGCAAGCGTTCTGCCATGCGGCTCCGCATGCTGCCCACGGACCGCGATCCGGATAAAATCGCGGAGCGTATCGCGGAGAATGCCATGACCGTACGCCTGCTGCTCGTTGTTCTCGGCCTCTTCCACATCCTGAACGGCCTCGCGATGCTGGCGGCGCCGGAGACCTGGTACGCCCTGGTGCCCGGCGTGACCGGCACCGGACCGGCGAACGGACATTTCATCCGCGACATCGGAATGGCGTTCGTCGCAAGCGGGGGGATGCTCGCGCTCGGAGCGCGCGCCGGCCGCGCCGCGGCCGCATTGGCCGGAGCCGGCGCCGCGTGGCCTGCGCTCCATGCGCTGATCCACATCTGGAGCTGGCTGACGATGGGCTTTCCGTCCGATCCGCCGGTCGCGATCTCCGAAGCTGCCGGTGTCGCCGGCCTCGCCGTCCTCGGCGTCATACTCGCATGGCTTCGCACAAGGGGAGAACCGGCATGATCCGGACGCTGCTGCACAGGTACATTTCCGGCTTCGAGCGGAAGTACGACTACGACGCCACCTACCTGCACGAACTCGCCGATGCCTCGCCGCGCGACTTCTACCGCTTCGCGCGGGTGCAGCTCATGTTCCAGTCGAAGCGGGGCGCGCCGCGCGACGCGCTTCAGGCCGCTGCCATCGGCGGCGCGCTGGTCGAGGATTGCGGGCCCTGCGTGCAGATCGCGTCCGATCGCGCCGTGGAGGAAGGCATGAGCGGCGAGACCATCAAGGCCCTTCTCTCCGGCCAGCCGGCGCACGAAGACGCGCAACTGGGATTCGACTACGCGCGCGCGCTGCTCAACGGCAGCGCCAATCTGGACGAACTGCGCGAGCGTGTCGAAGCGCGCTGGGGACGGCGCGGCCTCATCGCGCTCTCGTTCATGGCGATGGCGGCGCGGAACTTCCCGGTGCTCAAGCGCGCGCTCGGCCACGCGAAGACCTGCCAGCGCGTGCGCGTGGGCAGCGCGGAAATCGCCGTCGAGCAATCGCTCAAAGCGGCCTAGCGCCGCATTTTCCGGCTTGTGCCCGGCGCTCCGCCGTCCAATATGAAGCCCGCATGACACGGGAGCAGGCATGAGCGCGGTGCCGGTGGACGATCGCCAGGAAAAATATTCGGGCACGCAGGAGGTGCGCGAGGCCCATCGCTTCGACGCGTCCAGGCTCGAAGCTTACCTCGCGGAGCGTATCGACGGTTTCGAAAAGCCGCTCGAGGTCCGCCAGTTCAAGGGCGGCCAGTCCAATCCCACCTATCAGCTCGTCACGCCGAACCGGAAATACGTCCTGCGCCGCAAGCCGCCGGGAAAGCTTCTGCCCTCCGCCCATGCGGTGGACCGCGAGTATCGCATCATCTCGGCGCTGTACCCGACGGGTTTTCCCGTCGCCAGGCCGTATCTGCTCTGCGAGGACGAGAGCGTCATCGGCACGATGTTCTATGTGATGGATTGCGTGGAGGGGCGCATCTACTGGGGCCCGATGCTGCCCGACCAGTCGCCGAAGCAGCGGGGCGAAATCTACGACGCCATGAACGAGACTTTCGCGCGCCTGCACAACATGGACTGGCAGTCGCTCGGCCTTGGGGATTTCGGCAAGCCCGGAAATTACGTCGGCCGCCAGGTCGCGCGCTGGACCAAGCAGTACAAGGCCTCCGAGACGGAGCGCATCGACGAGATGGAAAGGCTCATCGAATGGCTGCCGCAGCATCTGCCGCAGGATGCGCGCGACTCCATCGTCCATGGCGACTACCGGCTCGACAACATGATCCTGCATCCCACCGAGCCGAAGGTGATCGCGGTTCTCGACTGGGAGCTCTGCACCATCGGCGACCCGATGGCCGATTTCACCTATCACCTGATGCAATGGATGATGCCGGAAGGCACGACCACGGGCGGCGGAACGGGGAGCCTGCTCGGCGCCGATCTCGCGGCACTCGGCATTCCCTCCATGGAGAAATACACCGAGGCCTATTGTCGCCGCACCGGCCGCGCCGGCGTTCCGAATCTGGACTATTACGCCGCCTACAATTTCTTCCGGCTCGCGGGAATCCTTCAGGGCATCGTGGGCCGCGTGCGCGACGGCACCGCGTCGAACGCCAACGCGGCGCAGAACGCCGCCGCGGTGCGGCCGCTCGCCGAGCGCGCGTGGCACTTCGCCAGGCGCGCAGGCGCGCCGGGGTAGGCGGCGCGCACCGCCGCTGGGACCTCCGGTCCCGCTGGAGCCGGGTTTCGGCCCCGCGTGCGATGCGCGCCATTCGGCAATTCGATCAGAGTGTGCCGACGAATCCGTGCGGAACGCCGTCTGCATCGACGACGAAGCCGGAGATCGTTCCGCCGGCGTTGATGGAAATCGGCCAGGTGCCTCCATCGGCGCCCGGAACATCGAATTCCTGGAGCGTTCTGTCGGCCCGGCGAACGAAGCCGTGCGACACGTCGTTGGCATCGACGTAGTTGCCTGTGGCGACGCGATAGACATTGATGTCGTTGACAGCCGTACCCTGTCCCGGACCGGACCCTGCATCCGGCGCGTCCACGGCGATGATCTGGCCGCTGGGTTTCCGGATGAAGCCGTGCGTAGCGCCGCTTTCTTCATCGGAAAGTCCGACGATCCAGCCCTTGGCGTTGATGATGAACGGGATCGTATCGAGCGCGCCCGGCACATCGAACTCCTCATAGCCGTTGCCGGAATGGCGGACATATCCGTGCAGCACATAGCCGGCATCGACATAGGGGCCGATCGTGTCGCCCTTGACGTTCGTGGCACCCGCATAGGTGCCCTGCTCGATATCGGTGCCGGCGAGTGGCTCCTCGAAAGTCGTCAGCGATCCATCCTTGGCGCGGATGAACCCGTGCCAGAGACCGTTCGAGTCCTGATAGTCTCCGGTGGCCTGGCCCTTGTTGTTGATGTGCAAGCCATCGGTGTGCTGCGTGTCCTGCGGCTCGAAGCGCAGGATCTTGCCCTGCGGCTTGCGCAGATAGGCGTGCTGGATGCCGCCCTTCAGATAGTTTCCTGTCATTTCGTTCCTGTCGTTGATCCAGAAGCCCGATGTCGGCACCGTCCCGACATTGACGATCGTGAAGGTGTTGTCCGGTGCGCGAAGGAAGCCGTGCGTGTGGCCGTCGCTGCCTCCGAACTCGCCGACGATGTAGCCGCCGGCGTTGATCCCGTAGGCGAGAGTCCACTCGGAGCCGGGGACGTCGAAAATGCAAAACGACGCGTTGGGGCACGAGGGACGGCGCGACTTCGCCGGTGCCTTCGCCGGAATTTCGTGACGAACCGCATTCCCCTGCAGTCCGGCCGTGCCCAGAAATCGTAGCGGAACGGCATGCCGGTGCTCCGCGGCGAGCGACGGCCCCGCGAGCACAAAGGCCAGGAAAACGGAATTCAGGACGGGACGGGTGATCTTTCTCATCTTCAGCCCTCCAGGTGCCAAAGTGTTGATTTCCGGAGGCAAAGTGCGCCGGTTCCGGGAATTTGCCGTTCCCGGTGGCGAGCGATATTCTTTTGCATCCGCGGACGGGCGACGCGTCCGTCCGGCGGTCAAATCATCACCAGGGGCTTCGGGGCGCATGACGTTCGTCCGACATTTTGCCGATGATTTGCCGAGTTTTGCCGGGGGCTGACGATGCATGGCGCCGTGGGGGCGGCCAGGAAGCTCAATCTCGCCGCCGAAGAGGATTTCCGTCTCGGGGCATTGCTGGTCCGGCCCTCCCTTTGCCGGGTCGGCGAAGGCGCATCCGCGTTCCGGGTCGAGCCGCGCGTGATGGAGGTTCTCATCGTGCTTCATCGCGCGCAGGGCGGAACGGTGACGCGCGAACAGCTGATCGAGGCGTGCTGGGGCGGCCGGTCCGTGAGCGACGACGCAATCACGCGCGTCATTGCCAAGCTGCGCCAGCTGGCAACGGGCCCGGACGGGCGGCCGAATTTCCGGCTGCAGACCCTTCCCAAGGTCGGCTACCGGCTCGACGTCGAGCCTGCCTCTGGAGACGCCGCGGACACGGCCCGGCGGCCTGCGGATATTGACGAGGGTACGGAAGCGAACGCCTTGCCGCCGGCGCGGCGCGACGCCGGCCCGTTCCGGATCGCATCCGGCCGCGCCGTCGTCGCGATCGCCGCTGCCGCGATCCTTTTCGCCCTTGCGCTCTGGTTCCCGCGCGCGCCCGCGCCGCCACCCGCTCCCTCCGCCAGCGCGAACGCGGTTCGCCTGACCCAGGCCGCACGCGCGCTCATTCACGAGCGCAACCGCCTGAGCGTCGCGGAGGCGGGACGCCTGCTCAGGCAGGCGATCGCAGACGATCCCAACTATGCGCCGGCCTGGGCCCGCCTCGCCCACGCCACCTATTTCGCATGGTGGTACGCGGAGCAGAACGAGCCGGGCGCCAAGCTCCGGCTGAAGGCGGAATCCCTCGGCTACATCAATCGGGCCCTGGTGATCTCCCCCCGCTCGGCCGAAGCGCTGGCGATCATGGGAATGATTCAGGGCGATACGCAGCAGGGCCTTCCATGGCTCGAGCGCGCCGTGCGGCTCGACCCCGACAGCGCGGAAGCCTGGCTGTGGCTCGCGGCGGCCAAAAGGGACCATGGCGATCTGAAGGGTGCGCTTGCGGGCTTCGAGAAAGCCCATGCGCTCGACCCCGCCTGGTCCTATTCGGCGAGGTCCTATGTCGAGCTTGTCTTTCGCATGCGCGGCGCGGCGGAGGCCTATCGGGAGCTGGACCGGGCAGCCCGCGACATCAACGATCAGAACTGGGCCCTTCAGGAGCGTGCCGATCTGGCCTACGACGAAGGGCGGCTGGCGGCTTCGGCAGCGTTTGCGGCGGCGGCGCTGAGAGCCCATCCCCAAAATCCGTTCTGGGCACGCGACCGCCTCGTTTCGATCGCCACGCTTCTGGGCGACGACTCCCTGGCGGCAAGGCTTTTGTCCAGGGACGCGGCGCTGCGCTCGAACTACAACGCGATGCGAAAGACCGGCTGGGCATTCGAACGCGCCCGGACCTCGCCGGAAACCTGGTGGGATGCGACGCACATCGACGCCCAGGCCCTGCAGCTGGTCGTGGAGGACCGGTCCGCGACCCTCGTCCGCCTCTACGACGAGCGCTTCAAGGGTCCGATGGACTATTTGCTGAGGTGCCCAACCTTCTGCGACTCCATCGCCGCCGCGCCCTCCGTGATCCTGGCGCTGCGCCGCATGCAGCGGCCGGCCGATGCCGGACGGATCCTCGCAGGAGCCGCAAAGGAAATCGGCAGGCTCGAGTCCGGGGGGGACCTCAGCCTCGTCACCGAGATCGAGCGCGCCCGTCTCGCCGCGCTGGCAGGCGACGCCGGAACCGCGAAGGGGCGCCTTCGCGACGCGGTCAAGCGCGGCTGGAAGGGGCAGGACTCCGCCGGCGCGGACCCCGCCACCGACCCTGCCTTCGAGAATCTGCGCGACGATGCGGAGTTCCGCGCCATCGTCTCGGAGTTCCGCCAGTCGCGGAAGTCGGAGGCGATGAAACTCGCGAAGGTGGACCTGTCCGGTCTCGACTAGCGGCACGGCACCGCGAAGACATTAAGTGCGTATTAATCAACGCAATCGTGCAAGCCTTGTTTAACGCGATGACACTAGTCTCCCTTCGCGACCGGAACATTTCGGACGACAGGCAGACCGGGTGGGGATGCGAACCGAGCCAAAGAGCGAAGACGCGGCGAGTACCTCGACGTGCCGGGAACTGGCGCGTCAGCAGATCCATTTCGACCTTGCCGAGCGCGCCGCGCGCTTCGGATATTGGCGCGTCGAGCTCGCGGACGGCTCGGCCTACTGGTCGCCCGGAATGTACCGCCTCCTCGGCATCGCGCCCGACCAGTTTCCGCCGGACAGCGACTGGCTGCTCGAGCAGATGCTGCCCGAGGACAAGGTGACGGTGCAGAATGCCATCGCCCATGCGATCCGCACGCGCACGCCGTTTTCCTACCGCACGCGTGCGCGCGATCCGGGCGTCGCCGCCCAGATCGTGGACACGCAGGGCGAGCTGTCCATCGACGCGAACGGCCGCGTCACGTCGATCATCGGGGTCTGCTACGACGTGACACAGCAGGTCAAGGCCGAGGAAGCCCGCGAAAAGGCGCAGGCGATGTACCGGCTGATGACCGAAGAGGCCTCTGACATCATCATCCTCTACGACGAGAACGGCTGCGTGCTCTTCGCCTCCCAGGCGCTGGAACGGGTGCTCGGCTATACGGCCGACCAGGTCGTGCAGGAGCGGCTGCTCGAACTCGTTCATCCCGACGATGCACCGGAAATCCAAAAGGTCCGGGACCGGCCCCCCGAAGGCGTGACCCTGACCGCGTGCTACCGGATCCGCCATGCCGCCGGTCACTACGTCTGGATCGAAGTCACGACGCGTGCCGTGCGGGACGTCGAGAACGGCGCATTCCGCAACACGATCTGCATCGCCCGCGATGTGACCGAGCGCAAGGTGCAAGAGCTGGAGGCCCGTGCCGCGCGCGAGCGCGCCGAGGCGGCGAACAATGCGAAGTCCCGGTTTCTCGCCAACATGAGCCACGAGCTGCGCACCCCCCTCAACGCGGTGATCGGCTTCACCGATCTCATGCGCCAGGGCATGTTCGGCGCGCTCGGCAACGAGCGCTACGAGGAATATGCCACGCTGATCTACGATTCCGGCCAGCTCCTGCTCGACCTCATCTCCGACATGCTCGACATGGCCAAGATCGAGGCCGGCAAGCTCGATCTGAATTTCGAGCATGTCGATCTGACCGGGATGATCCACGATTGCGCCCGTCTCCTCGTCGAGCGTGCGGACTCCGGCGGGCTCGAGCTGGGCGTGTCGGTCCCGGCGGCGCCCCTTCTGCTCGTCGCGGACCGCCGGGCCGTCAAGCAGGTTCTGCTCAATCTTCTCACCAATGCCATCAAGTTCACGCAATCGGGCGGCCGCGTCGATATTTCCGCGCACGCCGAGAACGGCCGCGCGGTCGTGCGTGTCAGCGACACCGGCATCGGCATTCCCAGCGACGACATCGCCAGGCTCGGACGCCCGTTCGAGCAGGTATGCGGCGACCCGATGCTCGCCAAGTCCGGCACCGGCCTCGGCCTGGCGCTCGTGCGGGCGATGGTGGAACGGCACGGCGGAGCGCTGCGCATCGAAAGCGAGGAAGGCGTCGGCACCACGGTCAGCGTCGATTTCCCCCTCGCCCAGTCCAAGCGCGCGGTCGCCTAGAATCGGCTAGGCTCGCGGCCATGGATCAGCCGCATTCGCCCGACGCCTTCGTTCATGTGCGCCTCATCCTGGGATTCGTCATCAGCCTCAGCCTGGCGCGGCTGCTGACGGGGCTCGCGCGCTTCGCGCAGCATCCGGGCCTGAAGCGCGATCCTCTGCATCTGCTCTGGGTCGCATCTACCCTGCTGCTTCTGGTGCATTTCTGGTGGTGGGAGTTCTGGCTCTATTCCGTGCGGGTCTGGACGTTTCCGATCTACGCATTCCTCGTGACGTTCAGCTTCCTGCTGTTCCTGCTGACGGCGCTGCTGTTCCCCGACAACGTCGCCGAATACGAGAGCCATGGCGACTATTTCATGCGGCGGCGCAAATGGTTCTTCGCCGTCTTCGCCGCGGTCAACGTCTTCGACATCGTCGATACGCTCATCAAGGGCCCCGAGCACGCGAGCCAGTACGAGCTCGACTACTGGATCCAGCCGCCCATCTATATCGCGCTCAGCCTCGCGGCGATCTGGACCGCGAACCGCAGGTTCCACTATGCGTTCGTGTCCCTCAACCTCGCCTATCAGATGTTCTTCATCGCGCGCTCGCTGACCGTGCTGGGCTGAGGCGGAAAAGGCGCGGACCGCCGCGCCCCTTCCTCCCCATCCGCGAATGCGCCGGGCCGGGGCCCTACTCCGCCGCCGCGCGCGCCGGGCGCGGGACGTGCTTGCCGTATTCCAGGCGGGCGATGGTGCGGTTGTGCACCTCGTCCGGGCCGTCGGCGATGCGCAAGGTGCGCTGGCTCGCATACATGCGCGCAAGGCCCGAATCCGTCGTCACGCCGCCGCCG
>DASZQP010000041.1:0-33907 GCA_035549575.1 Rhizomicrobium sp. | reverse complement strand
AATAAACGATACCGCCCAGCGAGAGCACCGCCACTTCCGTAGTCCCGCCGCCGATGTCGACCACCATGGAACCGGTGGGCTCGGATACGGGCAGGCCCGCACCGATCGCCGCTGCCATCGGCTCCTCGATCAAAAAGACGCGGCGGGCGCCGGCGGATAGGGCCGATTCCTGAATGGCGCGCCGCTCCACCGCCGTCGAGCCGGACGGCACGCAGACGATGACCTGCGGCGAGGCGAAGGAGCGCCGGTTGTGCACCTTGCGAATGAAATGCTTGATCATTTCCTCCGCGATCTCGAAATCCGCGATGACGCCGTCGCGCATCGGACGGATCGCCTCGATGTTGCCCGGTGTCCGGCCGAGCATCATCTTGGCGTCGTTGCCGACGGCGCGGACCTGCTTCTTTCCCCCGCGATTGATGGTGGCGACGACCGAGGGCTCGTTCAGGACAATGCCCCGCCCCTTGACGTAGACCAGCGTGTTCGCGGTCCCCAGGTCGATTGCCATATCGCTCGACAGTGCGCCGAGAAGACTGCCGAACATGCTCGTTCCGTCCATTCCTTTCCGTGCACCTTGCACCCGGTGTGGCTCCGTAAGGATTAACGCTTACGGACACGCCAAATCCGAAGGTGCCTCTTTCCCGCGTTTCCGCAATGGAAATGTGTGCTTTGGCGCGACCGCCCGCTTCGCCGTTAAGCCCCCGGAAATGCGAAGCTTTCAGCGTCGTGCGGCACTTCTACGCCACAAGGGGCGAGGGGCGCAATAGAACAAGCCGCTGTTTCCAAGGCATTTTTGCGGCGCTGCCCGGGTCCGGGTGTTCTTGCGGGAACCGGCATGGTAACGCGGGCCCGATGACGCCCATGATCGCCCTCGACTCGGTCAGCCTGTCCTACGACGGCGGGGCGCGATTTGCGGTGCGCAAGGTCGATCTGGAGGTGCCGGCCGGGAGGTTTCTGGCGCTCATCGGCGAATCGGGCTCGGGCAAGACCACGGCGCTCCACCTGATGAACCGCCTGCTGGAGCCGGACGAAGGGCGCATATGCATCGACGGCGCCGACGTGCGGTCCGCCGAGCCGGCGGCCTTGCGCCGGGGAATCGGCTTCGCGTTCCAGGCGGTCGGGCTCTTTCCCCATATGAACGTCGCGGAGAATGTCGGCATCACGCCCCGCCTGATGGGCTGGCCGCAGGACCGGATCGCGCAGCGCGTCGACGAGCTGCTGGCGCTCGTGCGCCTGCCCCCGGCGCAGTTCCGGGAGCGCTTTCCCGCCGGCCTGTCCGGCGGCCAGCAGCAGCGCGTCGGCCTTGCCCGCGCGCTGGCCGCGAAGCCCCGGATCATGCTGATGGACGAGCCCTTCGGCGCGCTCGACCCGCTGATCCGCGACGATCTGGCCACGGAGTACCGTGCGATCCACGATGCGCTGGGCCTGACCACCGTCATGGTCACCCATGACGTCACCGAGGCGTTCCTGCTCGCCGACACGGTGGCGGTCATGCGCGAGGGCCGGATCGTGCAGACCGGACCGCCCGGGGAACTGATCGCCTCCCCCGCCGACGCGTTCGTGCGCGCCATGATCGAAACGCCGCGCCGCCATGCGCGCCGTCTCGCCGAGGCCATGGACATCCGCGGCTGATGGGCGCCTCCGGCAACATGATCGACGTCGCATGGTCGATGCTTCCGGAATATCTGGGGCAGCACGTCCTCATCAGCGCCGCCGCGATCGCGATCGGATTTCTGGTGAGCCTGCCGCTTGCCGTCGCCGCGTCCCGACTTTCGTGGCTGCGCGGTCCGGCGCTGGCGTTCGCCAGCATCGTCCAGACGGTGCCGGGCCTTGCGCTGCTGGCGCTGTTCTATCCGCTGCTCCTGGCGCTTTCCTCGTTCACGCAGGATGCGTTCGGCTTCGGTTTTCGCGCGCTCGGGTTTCTGCCGACCCTTCTGGCGCTGACGCTCTATTCGATGCTGCCGGTGCTCCGGAACACCGTCACCGCGCTGGACGAGATCGATCCCGCGGTCCGGACGGCGGCGCTCGGCGTCGGCATGACGCAATGGCAGTCCCTGGTCACGGTGGAGCTGCCGCTTGCAGCACCCGTGATCATGGCGGGGTTGCGCACGGCGGCGGTCTGGGTGATCGGCGCGGCGACGCTTTCAACGCCGGTGGGCCAGACCAGCCTCGGCAATTACATCTTCACCGGACTGCAGACCGAGAACTGGGTGTTCGTCCTGTTCGGCTGCGTTGCCGCGGCGCTGCTGGCGCTGACGGCGGATCAGCTCCTGTCGCTCGCCGAAAGGGGAATGGCGCGGCGGTCGCGCCCGCGCCTCCTCGTTGCCGCCGTGGGGCTGGCGGCGATCGTCGGCGCAAGCCTTTATGTACAATCGGACGGGGCCGCCAGACCCGCGATCGTGGGCACCAAGAGCTTCGAGGAGCAATACATTCTCGGCGCTCTGATCGGCGAGCGCCTCGAACGGGCCGGCTACCGGACCGCGCGGCGCGACGGGCTCGGCTCGACGGTGATCTTTCATGCGCTGGAGGCGGGAGACGTCGATGTCTATGTCGACTATTCGGGAACGCTCTGGACGACCGCGATGAAGCGCGCCGACATGCCGGGGCGCAAAGCGGTGCTCGACCGGCTTTCATCCTGGCTCGCAAAGCGCGGCGACGGCTACGTGGGCGCGCTCGGCTTCGAGAACGCCTATGCCTTTGCGATGCGCCGCGACCGCGCGAAGGCGCTCGGGATCGAAACCCTCGCCGATCTGGCGGCTCATGCACCGCAGCTGAAGATCGGCGGCGATTTCGAGATCTTCAGCCGGCCGGAGTGGAACGGCGTCGTGAAGGCTTATGGGCTCCGCTTCGCCGTGCGGCGGCAATACCAGGCGAACTTCATGTATGGCGCGGTCGCGAACGGCGACGTGGATGTCATCTCCGCGTTCTCCAGCGACGGGCGCATCGCTCAGTACGATCTGAAGATTCTCGGAGATCCGAAGCACGCATTGCCGCCCTACGACGCCGTCCTTCTGGTTTCGCCGCGCTATGCGCACGACGAGAGATTCCTCGCCGCGCTCAGGCCTCTCGTCGGCGCCATCGGCCTTGCGCCGATGCAGCGGGCCAACCTCATGGTCGACCGCGACAAGGACAAGGCGACCGCCGGACAGGCGGCCGCCATGCTCGAAGCCGCAATTCCACGCTGACCGGCGCGGGCGAAATTCGTTCGCGGCGCCACAACTTCGCCACAGATAATTCCGCCGAGCGCCACGCTTGATGCGTTCCCGAATGGCGTCCGAAAATCGAAAGAGAGGATTCGTGCCGGATTTCGAGATTCGCTATTTCCACGCCGACGGATCGCTGGGGCTCATCCGCATCACGCATTGCCCTTCGCTGGCCGAGGCCGAGGAATACGCAAGGTCGCACCTCTGCACGCATGCGCGCTTCGAGGTGCGCGAGAGCAAGGGCGCATTGCTGAGCCGCTAGCGCTGCCTATTTCAGCCAGGTCATCATCGCACGCAGCCGCGCCCCCACGGCCTCGATGGGATGCGAAGCCGCCCGTTCGCGAAGCTTCGACATCAGCTCGAGGCCCGACGCGTTCTCGGCCATCCATTGGCGCGCGAAATCGCCCGACTGGATGTCGGCCAGAACACGCTTCATCTCGGCGCGCGCGGCCTCGCCGATCACGCGCGGTCCCGTGCGATAGGCGCCGTATTCCGCCGTGTTGGAGATCGCCTTGTACATGCCGGCGATGCCGCGCGTGTGCATGAGATCGACGAGCAGCTTGAGCTGGTGCAGGCATTCGAAATAGGCGAGCTCGGGCGCGTAGCCCGCTTCCACCAGCGTGTCGAACGCCGCGCGCACAAGCTCCGCCGAGCCGCCGCACAGGACCGTCTGCTCGCCGAAGAGATCGGTCTCGGTCTCCTCGCGGAAGCTGGTCTCGATCAGCCCCGCGCCGCAGCCGATGGCCGCGCCATAGGAAAGCGCAAGCGGCAGGGCCCGGCCGGTCATGTTCCGATGGATCGCGAAGAGACCGATATAGCCCTCGCCGCTCACAAAGTTGGCGCGCAGCGCGGTGCCGGGGCCGGCGGGCGCCACCATGACGACGTCGAGATCCTCGCGCGGCCGGATGAATCCGAAATGCAGCGCGAAGCCGTGGATGAAGAGCAGCGCCGCATGGCGCTTCATGTGCGGCGCGAGATCGCGCGCATAAATCTCCGGCAGCTTCTCGTCGGGTGCGCCGAGCACGACGATATCGGCATCGCGCGCGGCTTCGGCGTTGTCCTTGACCGCGAAGCCCGCGTCGCGCGCGCGCTCCGCGCTCGCTCCGTCCCTGGCCCCGATCGTGACATGCTTCACGCCGCTGTCGCGCAGGTTCAGCGCGTGGGCGTGACCCTGATTGCCATAGCCGATGATCGCCACGCGCTTGCTGCGGACGATCTCGAGATCGGCGTCTTTTGAGGTGTAGGTCGTCATCGGAATCCGGAAATCGGGAGGCGGAAGGCGGTGACGTATTGTATCAGACTTCCGGCTTCCGGCTTCTCCTCATCCCCGTCCCCTCCCGCCAAGGAAGGCGTTGGAGATGTCTTCGCCGCTGGCCGTCCAGTTCCAGTCCTTCATCCGGCCCCGGAACCACGTCATCTGGCGCTTGGCGAACCGGCGCGTGGCGATGACGGCGGCCGCTATCGCCTCCTCCTCGGCAACCTCGCCCCTGCGCAGCGCCTGAAGCTCGCGCAGGCCCAGGATCTTCGCGGCCGGCAGCGACGGATCGAGGCTTTCGAGCGCCGCGGCCTCGTCCAACGCTCCCGCCTTCATCATTGCGCGGAACCTCGTGTCGATGCGGGATCTCAGCTCGGCCCGCGGAACGTCGAGAACGAATCTGGCCGACCGCAGGCCTTCGAGCACGGGCCGTCCCGTCTCCTTCTGCCAGGAGGCGAGGGAACGTCCCGTCGCCTCGAGGACCTCGTAGGCGCGTAGGACGCGCTGCGGATCGGTAGGCCGGAGCTGCCCCGCCGTCTCGGGATCGCGTGCGGCGAGCTCGGCATGCAGGGCGGCGACGCCGATTTCGCGCAGCCTCCGGCGCGCTCTCTCGCGCACGATCGCGGCGATGGGCGGGATGTCCGCGATGCCGTCGGTGAGCGCGCCGAAATACATCCCCGTACCGCCGGCGAAGATGGGTATGAGCCCGAGCGCGCGCGCCTCCGCGAGCGCCTTGGCGGTGTCGCTTCGATAGAGCCCGATCGAATAGGGTTCGCGCACGCTCACATGCCCGTAGAGAAGGTGCGGCACGCGCGCCATGTCGGCGTCCGATGGACGGGCGGAGAGTATGCGCGCCTCGCGATAGACCTGCATGGAATCGGCGTTGACGATCGCGCCGCCGATGCGCGCCGCGAGATCGAGCGCGGCTTTCGACTTGCCGCTGGCGGTCGGCCCTGCAATAAGCACGGCATCGACGGACGAGGTCATTGGAAGCGCTGTGGCCGAGATCTTCCCGCACATATTGAACGTAATCGTGCCCGATGGAAGCGGCGCGGACGCGGCGCCGATTCTCCGCGAGGCCGTTGCGGCCTGCGGCGCAGCGGAGGACATCGACTGGCTGAGCATGGGCCGCGCATTCGACATCGGCTTCCTGGGCGAGCCCGCCGCAGTGAGGGCCGCCGCCGTGGCGGCCGCCGATGGCGCCGCATGGGACATCAACGTCGTTCCCGCGCACCGGCGGCGGAAGAAGCTGCTCGTCGCGGACATGGATTCCACGATCGTCGGCTGCGAATGCCTCGACGAGCTGGCGGGGATGGCGGGGCTGAAGACGCGCGTCGCCCCGATCACCGCGCGCGCGATGCGCGGCGAGATCGCCTTCGAGGCGGCGCTGCGCGAGCGCCTTGCCCTGTTGAAGGGTGTCCCCCTCGACGCGCTCGAGCGCACATGGAAAGAGCGCGTGCGGCTCAATCCCGGCGCGGAAAGTCTGGTGGCGACCATGAAGGCGCACGGCGCCCACACGATCCTGGTTTCGGGCGGCTTCACCTATTTCACCGATCGCGTGATGCTGGAGGCGGGATTCGACGAGGCGCGCGCCAATGTGCTTCTCGACGACGGCCGGGTTCTGACCGGAGAGGCAAGCGAGCCCATCGTCGGGCGCGAGGCCAAGCTGGCGGCGCTGGAGGAAGCGGTTGCGCGGCTGGGCATCGCCTTCGAGGATGCATTGTGCGTCGGCGACGGCGCCAACGATCTGGCCATGATCCGCAGGGCCGGGCTGGGTGTCGCCTGGCATGCGAAGCCGGTGGTCGCCGAAGCCGCCGGCGCGCGCATCGACCACGGCGACCTCGCGGCGATCCTCTATCTGCAGGGCTATCGCGACGGCGAGATCGTGGAGCCGCCGCGAGGAGCGGGCTGACGCTCAGCCCAGCTTCAGCGCCACATAGGTCAGGTCCCCGCCCCTGTTCACCAGGAACAGCTCGATCTTCCTTCCGGCCTTGATGTCGGCCTCGATCCTGCGGCGCACATCCTCCGGCGTGCGCACGTTCTGGTTCTGAACCTGCACGATCACGTCGCCCGCGCGCAAATTCTTGTCGGCGGCCGGCGTATCGGGAGCGACATCGGTCACGACCACGCCCTGGACGTTTTTCGCGAGCTTGAACTGGGCGCGCGCATCGTTGTCGATCGGCGCCAGCGAAAGGCCGAGTTCGGATGTCTTCGGCTTCGGCTTTGCCGGCGGCGCCGCCTTCCGCGGCGGGACGGCGCGGATCGGCCGCTCGTCCTGGAGCCTGGCGACGGTAAGGCGCAGCGTCTGCTTCTTCCCCTTCCGGAGCACCTCGACCGGCACGGTCTTGCCGATGGGCGTGTCCGCCACGATGCGCGGAAGGGCACGGGAATCGCCGACAGCCTTTCCGTCGAAGCCCGTGACGACATCGCCGTTCTGAATCCCGGCGCGGGCGGCGGGGCCCTTGGGCGTCACCTCCGTGATCAGCGCCCCCGCGGCGGCGGAGAGCCCGAGCCCCTCGGCGATGTCGCTTGTGACCGCCTGGATGCGCACGCCGATCCAGCCGCGGTGGAGGACCCCGTGCTTGCGAAGCTGGTCGATGACGTCGCGCACGAGGTTGGACGGGATCGAGAAGCCGATGCCCACGCTTCCGCCGGAAGGCGAGTAGATCGCCGAGTTCACGCCGATGACGTTTCCGTCCATGTCGAACAGCGGACCGCCGGAATTTCCTCGGTTGATCGGCGCGTCGGTCTGGATGAACTCGTCATAGGGTCCGGCATTGATGTCGCGGTTGCGCGCCGAGACGATGCCGGCGGTGACCGTGCTGCCGAGACCGAAGGGATTTCCGATCGCGATGACCCAGTCGCCGACGCGCGCATGATCGGAATCGCCGAATTTCGCGGCCGGCAGGGGCCTGCCCGGCATCACCTTCAGGAGCGCCAGATCGGTCTTCTCGTCGCGGCCGACGAGCTTTGCGGGAAGCACCTTGCCGTCGTTCAGGGTCACGTTGATCTGCTCGCCCTCCTCGATGACGTGGTTATTGGTCACGATGAGGCCCGACGGATCTATGACGAAGCCGGTTCCCAGCGAGGTGACGTGCCGCGGCTGGGACTTCTGCGGCCCGAGAAAATCCTTGAACAGGTCGCCGAGCGGCGAGCCGGGCGGGATGTTCGGCAGGCCGGCCCTCGGGGACGCCCCCTTCAGCGTCTGGCTGGTCGAGATGCTGACCACCGTCGGAAGAAGCTTGTCCGCAAGGTCGGCGAAGGAGTCCGGCGCCGGCCGGGCGAGCGCGCCGCCGCCCAGCACCGCGAGCAGCGCTGCCGCGTGCGCGATCTGCCGGACAATTCCTGGGACGGGCAAGCGCGCGGACATGGGCAATGACCTCTTGTGGAAATGGGAACGAATCCTAGAGCAAATCGGTCCCCGGCGTGACGGAATTCCGCAGTCGAATCCGTGACGAAATCGTTATCGCGGGCGCGGCGGAGACGTCACTTCTTGCGGTTTCCGCCGCTCGAGCCGAAATACCGGAAGAACTCGCCTTCCGGAGAAAGCACCAGCGTGGTGTTGTCTCCCGCCAGCGCGTCGCCATAGGCCTGCATCGAGCGATAGAAGGCGAAGAAATCCGGATCCTGGCTGTAGGCCTCCGCGAGGATGCGCGTCTTCTCCGCATCGCCCTCGCCGCGCAGGATCGCGGATTCGCGGTCGGCCTCGGCGAGAATGACCGTGCGCTCGCGTTCGGCGCGGGCGCGGATTCTCTGCGCGGTCTCATCCCCTTCCGCGCGGTATTCGAAGGCTTCCCGCTGGCGCTCCTTCTGCATGCGCTGGTAGATCGCGTCGCTGTTGGCCTGCGGCAGGTCGGCGCGGCGGATACGCACGTCCACGATGACGACGCCGAAATCGTTGGCCTCCTGATTCATGTTGTCGCGGATATCGCGCATCAACTGGTCGCGCTTGCGGCTCAGCACGGCGGCGAAATTCTGCGAGCCGAGCACACGCCGGATGTTCGAGGACAGGATCGGAGTGAGCAGGCCTTCCGCCGCTTCCTGACTGGCGTAGGGGACGGATTGGTAGAAGCGCAGCGGATCGGTGATGCGCCAGCGCGCGAAGGCATCGACCACCAGCCGCTTCTTGTCCTGGGCGATGACCTCCTCGCTCGGCGTTTCGAGATTGAGAAGCTGACGCGGCATGAAATTGGCGTATTGCAGGAACGGTATCTTGAAATGAAGCCCCGGCCTGACGATCACCGCCTTCGGGGCGCCGAGCTCCGTCAGCAGAACCTGGTCGGTGGGATAGATCGTGTACACGCAGGACAGCACCGCGATCGCCACGAACAGCGCCACGGCCCCGGCCGCCATGCCGAACGCCCTGCTCATGGATTGGCCCCCTGTTCGGGATTGGTGAGCACCTGGCCGGGCGCCTGCGTTCGCGCCGGGGCGGCCGGAGGCTGCGGCAGGGTTTTCTGCAATCCGGGAAGCTGGAAATAGGGGACCACGCCCTTGGCGCTGCCGTCCACGATCACCTTGTTCATGGGAGCGAGGACCGCGCTCATGGTCTCGAGATAGATCCGCCTGCGCGTGATTTCGGGCGCCTTGCGATATTCGGCATAGACGGAGAGAAACCGCTTCGCCTGGCCGCCAGCCTCCGCGATCGCCTGCTGGCGATAGGCTTCGGCCTCCTGAACCACGTGAGCGGCCTGGCCGCGGGCCTGCGGAATGATGGTGTTGGCGTAGGCCTCCGCTTCGTTGCGCTTGCGGTCCTGGTCGGCGCGGGCCGCCTGGACGTCGCGATAGGCCGCAATGACCTCGCCCGGAGGGTCGGCCTTCTGCATCTGCACGCGGGTGACCGTCACGCCCATGCCGTAGGAATCGAGGATGCGCTGCATCAGGTCCCGGACGCGAAGCTGCACCTGCTCGCGGTCGGAGGTCTGGATGCGCTCGATCTGGCTTTCGCCCACGGCCTCGCGCATCGCGCTTTCCGCCACCGCCTTGATCGTGGTGTCCTGCCTCGGCACGTTGAACAGGAAGGCCGGCGCGTCCTTGATCTTCCAGTACACCGTGAAATTCACGTCGATGATGTTCTCGTCGCCGGTGAGCATGTGGCTCTCCTCGACGACGTCGGAGAGCTGCGAGCCGCCCTCCCCTTCCGCCATCTGGTAGCCGATCGCGATCTGGTTCTCCTTGGTGACGTTCGGCGTATAGGCGACCTCGATCGGCCAGGGCAGGTGATAGCGCATGCCCGGCTGCGAGATGCGGCTGACCGCGCCGAAGCGCAGAACGACGCCCTGCTCGTAGGGACTGACGAAATAGATGCCGCTGAGAATCCACAGCGCAAAAAGGACGACGGCGATGGCTCCGAGCGAGCCGGCCGTGAACCGTCCGCTCGGCATCAGCCTGCGCAGGCGCTCCTGCACGCGGCGCAGATAGTATTCGAAATCCGCGGGCCTCTGCGGTCCGCCGGGACCGCGGCCCCAAGGCCCCTGCGGTCCCTGCTGGCCGGCTCCGTTTCCGCCGCTTTGGTTGGTCCAGGGCATCTCTGCTCTCGTTTCCTTGGTTTCCCAAGGTATGGCGGTTATATGTGCAAGGCCGGTGGCGCGCAAACCGCGCACCGTATCGGACATGCAGAAAGACCCGCGTTCATGGCACCGAACAAGGAAGATGTGCTCAAGGCGCTCGCGCGCGTAACCGATCCCGCGAGCGGCAGGAACATCGTGGACGCCGACATGATCGAGGGGCTGGTCGTGAAGGACGGCCACGTCGCCTTCGCCCTGCGGGTCGATGCCGCGCGCGAACGCGATGCCGAACCTCTGCGAAAGCAGTCCGAGGAGGCGGTCCATTCGCTGCCCGGCGTGCTCTCCGTGACGGCGCTTCCCACCGCGCATCGCGCCGGGCAGATGCGGCCCCCGCCCGCGCCGCATCACAGGCCCGCGGCCCCTTCCGGCATTCCCGGCGTCGCGGCGGTGATCGCGGTGGCGAGCGGCAAGGGCGGTGTCGGCAAGTCCACCGTCGCGGTCAACCTGGCCCTCGCGTTGGCGCGGCTCGGGCTGAGGACGGGGCTTCTCGACGCCGACATCTACGGGCCTTCGGTGCCGCGGCTGCTTGCGATCCGCGAGAAGCCCGAACAGGGCGACGGCAACAAGCTCAGGCCGGTCGAGAAATTCGGAATTCGGGCGATGTCCATCGGGTTTCTCGTCGACGAGGCGACGCCTATGGTCTGGCGCGGCCCCATGGTCCAGAGCGCGCTGACGCAGATGATGGGCGATGTTCTGTGGGCGCCGCTCGACGTGCTCGTGGTCGACATGCCGCCGGGCACGGGCGATGCGCAGCTCACCATGGCCCAGCGCGTGCCGCTCAAGGGCGCGGTGATCGTCTCCACGCCGCAGGATCTCGCTCTTGTCGATGCGCGGCGTGCGATCGCGATGTTCGAGAAGACAAACGTGCCGATACTCGGCATCGTCGAGAACATGAGCGTGTTCGTCTGCCCGCACTGCGGGGGACGGAGCCACATCTTCGGCGAGGGCGGCGCGCGCGCCACCGCCGAAGGAATGCGGGTGCCGTTCCTCGGCGAGATTCCGCTTGTCGGCGCGATCCGCGAATTGTCCGATGCAGGCACGCCCGTCGTGGCCGCGGCGCCCGACAGCCGCGAGGCGCAGGCCTATTGCGCCATCGCCGCGCAGGTCGCCCGCAACATCGCGGCGCCCCAGCGCGCGGCACCGAAGATCGTGGTCGAATAGCCGTGGCGGCTAGCGGGGGTTCGTCCTGTTCTTGTCGACCACGGCCACGATGATGAGCGCGAAGGTCACCAGCCTCGGCAGGTAGAAGAAGGGCTCGAATTCCGATGCGCGCGGCCAGCCGAGCGCGAACTGGCTGATCGCGTAGATGGCGAAGGCGACCGAGAACAGGAGGAAGAAGGTATCGCGCGTCTTCTGCCAGAAGCGCAGGAAGAACAGAGCCGCGACCAGGCACGACATGAAGACCGCACCCGAAAGGATGGAGATGAGCGTCTGCATCAGTCAGCGTCCCAGATGAGCCCGTACAGAAGAACGGACATCGACAGCACCGCGACGACGATCCGCGGCACCGACAGGTTGGTCTCGGGCAGGAACACCTTGTCCAGCACGAGGAGGAGATTGTTCAGCGTCAGCCCCGCGAAACACACGCCGCTCCACAACAGCAGCCTGTAGCGCTGCCTGCGCCAGGCGCGAAGGAGCATGACCGCGCACAGCAGGGCCACGAGCGCGCAGAGGCTGTAGATCGCCGCAGCCATCACTTTTCCTTTCGAAAACGGAAGGCATCCGCAAATTGCTGAACGCGCGAAGGCTTTGCGTGTATGAGATTCGTCACGGGAATGAGGTAGCGGGCGTAAGTCTCCGCGAGCCGGTCGATGAGGCGGGCCAGTTCCGGCGTCGCCGGATCGTAGCGATGGAGCCCGTTGCTCGCGCCGCAGATGCCCTCCGCGGCGAGGCGCGCGAGCAGCTCGGCCGCCGCCGGCGTATCGATGTAGAGCCGGCCGGCGACATCCGCGGCGCTCCAGTCCCGCTCCGCACCCTTGCGCAGCAAGAGCAGCGCTTCAAGCTGCGCCACCGAATCGATGTGCCCCAGAATGAAGTCGCGCACATCGTCTGGAATGATGCCGTCCGTCATCCGGCCCGCGATTCGAGGTTTCGCTCCCTGCCCGAACTTGCGTATGCACGAGCCGGCGCAGATTAAACCCTCGGCCGCATGCATCAAGCATTAAAGGTCAGGCGCAGTCCGGGGGAACGCCACGGCATCGATGCAAGCTTTCCGGTGGACGACAGCGTGATGAACGCGGTGCGCATGTCGCTGCCGCCCCAGCAGATGTTCGTGACCAGAAGATCCGGAAGCGGTGTGTGCTCGAAACATTTGTTATGCGGCCAGAATGTGGAAATGCCGCCGGCGAGGATCGTGGCGACGCAAATTCCGCCGTCGGCCTGCACGCCGAGAGAATCGAAATAGGCGAGTCCCGGATAGGCGCCTTCGAAATTCGCCGGCGTGAAGCCCGCCGGCGGCATGCCGGCGCCGGGGGCGGAGAGCGGCAGGCTCCAGACGCGACCCGGAAAGGTTTCCGCGTAGTGCACCGTCTTCTGATCCGGCGAAAGGCCGACGCCGTTCGGAGACAGAAGCTCGCGCAATACCTTCGTGATCCTCGAACCGTCCGCAAGCGCATAATAGAGAGCGCCGTGCGTGCGATGCCGGTCGGTGGTGCTTCCGTGATCGGTGAACCAGAAGCCGCCCGTGTCGTCGAAGACCAGATCGTTCGGCGCCTGAAGCCGCTCGCCATCGCATTCGGAATAGACGACCTCGACCTTGCCCGTCGAAAGGTCGACGCGTTCGATGCGCCCGCCCTTGTGCGCCGGCGGCGTGTGGCCCGGTATCATCAGCCCGTCGCGCTCGTGGATCTCGAAATTGCCGCCATTGTTGCAGACATAGAGTGCGCCGTCGGGGCCGATGGCGAGCCCGTTGGGCCCGCCGCCGGGCTCGGCAACGGTGTGCTTGCTGCCGTCGGGCCTCACGCGCGTGATCTTTCCCGCACCCATCTCGACGACGATGACCGAGCCGTCGTCCATGGCGACGGGGCCTTCGGGAAATTTCAGTCCGGTGGCGATCTCACGAAGCGGCATGACGCATTCCCGATTGGGTTCCGGACCGAGGCTAGCGAAGCCTCACCGCTGCGCAAGTGGCTGCGAAGCCTTCTCCAGCTTGACGTAGCTGTAGCGAAGGCCGTCCGCGGCGACACGATCCTCGCGCGCCGTTTCGCGCCAGAGAAGGCGATCGAAGGGCGGCAGGCGGATGTCGCCCGCGACGTCGGCGTGCACTTCCGTCAGATGGATGACATCCGCCCGCTCCAGAGCCGCGCGGTAGATGTCCGCGCCCCCGATCACGCAGATTTCCTCCGCATCCGCGGCCAGACCGAATGCCTCCTCGAGCGAGTGCGCGACCAAGGCCCCTGCCGCGCGGAAATTCCGGTCCCGCGTCACCACGATGTTCCGGCGGTCCGGCAGCGGCTTGCGGGGCAGGCTCTCCCACGTTCTGCGTCCCATGACGACCGGCTTGCCCAGCGTCAGCGTCCTGAAGCGGCGCATGTCGTCGGGAATGCGCCACGGCAGCGCGTTGTCCCGGCCGATGACTCCATTGTCGGCCATTGCGACGACGAGCGAAACGGTGCTCACGATTTCGCCAGCCGTGTGAGTGCCTCGCCAGCGAGGCTGTAGCCGATCCATCCGCTGATCGGCGTCGCGCCGAGCCCGTCGTAGAAGCCGATCGACGGCCTGTTCCAGTCCAGCACTTCCCATTCGACGGCGATGCCGCCATGGGCGACCGCGAGCTTCGCAAGATGGCCGATCAGCGCCTTGCCGATCTGCCGGCCGCGGAATTCCGGACGCACGAAGAGATCGGCGAGATAGATTTTGCGCGCCGCCGCAAAGCTGCCGTAGCTCCAGTGCCAGGTGGCGATGCCCGCGGCCGCGCCGTCGGCGAACGCCAGCTCGCAATTGAGCAGCGGACGGTCGCAGAGATAGTCGCGCGCGACGACGGCGGGCGTGATCCGGAACCGGTCGAGCAGCTTCTCGTAGTCCGCAAGTTCGCGCAGCAGCGCGACCACGAGCGCCTCGTCGCCCTTTGCAATCGCGCGGATGGTCGTATCGCCCATTGATGTCTGCACCTGCGGACTCGTTCGCCCCTACACCGCGATTTCGGCCTTGATGGAGGGATGCGCCTGGTAGTTTTCCAGCGTGAAGTCCTCGTACCGGAACGCGAAGATGTCCCTCGCCGCGGGATCGAGCCGCATCGAAGGCAGGGGATAGGGCCTGCGCGCGAGCTGCTCGCGCGCCTGGTCGAGGTGGTTCAGGTAGAGGTGGGCGTCGCCGAAGGAATGTATGAACTCTCCGGGGCGCAGGCCCGTGACCTGCGCCACCATCATGGTGAGCAGCGCATAGCTTGCGATGTTGAACGGCACGCCGAGGAAGACGTCGGCGGAGCGCTGGTAGAGCTGGCAGGACAGCCTTCCGTCCGCAACGTAGAACTGGAAGAGACAATGGCATGGGGGCAGCGCCATGCGCGGCACATCCGCGGGATTCCACGCGGTCACGATCAGGCGGCGCGAATCCGGATTGCGCCGGATGTCGGACACCAGATTGGCGATCTGGTCGATGGTGCCGCCCCGCCCATCCGGCCAGGAGCGCCACTGATGGCCATAGACCGGGCCGAGCTCGCCGTCGCCATCCGCCCATTCGTCCCAGATCGTGACGCCGTGCTCGCGGAGATAGCGGATGTTCGTGTCGCCCCTCAGGAACCAGAGCAGTTCGTAAATGATTGCTTTCACGAACAGTTTCTTCGTCGTGAGGAGCGGGAATCCGTCCGCCAGGTCGAAGCGCATCTGGTGGCCGAAGATCGAAAGCGTCCCCGTGCCGGTGCGGTCGCGTTTCTCCACGCCGTGCTTCAGCACCTTCTCCATGAGATCGTGATACTGGCGCATTGGGTTTCCGCCGATTCTGTTGGGAGAGTTTAGCGCCGCGCGGAGCTGCCGGGGCGAATTCCTGCGAAATCCGCACCGCGCGGCCTGTGAAACTTGCAAAGCGGAGGGCACGTCCATCAAGATCGTGCCGCCGTCGCAGCCGGACCCCGGCACCCGCGCCTTTTGCCGCACGGTTCGGCCCGCGGCTGCGATTCACCTTCCCCGACCGTTTTCTCGCATGAGAGGCCTTGGCAGGGACGACGATGCAGAGCGTGACCCGGTTCCCGAGCTGGCTCGATAGGCTGGCGGGTTCCATGGGCCTGGCAGGGGCCAGGCTGGAGCCCGACGCGATCTGCGCGCGGGCACTCAGGGACGCAGGCCGTTCGCGTTTCTCGGACACCTCCTTCATGGGCCCGCTCGCGCACCTGCTCGCCTGTGCACGGAACGAAGCCGATCTGAATGTCCTGGGCCGCTATGCCTTCGAATGGGATGCGCTTCGCAGCCTGTCCAACAGGCTCCGGTTCGAGGCCGAGGAGGAAAAAGACGGCACCATCCTCGAGGAGCCCATCGAGAAGCCGATCTTCATCACCGGATTTCCGCGCAGCGGCACCACGCTTCTCCATACGCTTCTGATGGAGGACGCCGCGATCCTCGCACCCCGATGCTTCGAGACGATTTCGCCCTATCCCAACGGCCGGCGCGACCGCCGGCGCGCGCGCGTCGGGCGGATGCTGCGCTTTTTCCAGTTGCTGGCGCCGGAAATGAGATCGATGCACCCGCTCTCCGCCGGCAGCCCGCAGGAATGCACCGAAATCACCGCGCAGGCCTTTCAGAGCCTGCGCTACGAGATGACCCATCGCGTCCCGTCCTACCAGACCTGGCTCGACGGCCATGGGCACATCGCTGCCTACCGCTTTCACAAGCGGTTCCTGCAGCATCTCCAGCATCGCGGCGGCGCCGGGCGCTGGATCCTCAAGAGTCCCGATCACGTTCACGCCTTCGATGCGATCGAGGCGGTCTATCCCGACTGCGGCATCGTTTTCGTGCATCGCGATCCCATGCGCGTGGCAGCGTCGGCGATGAAGCTGACCGAAGTCGTCCGCAGGCCGTTCGCCCGCAGGATCGACAGAACGGAGATCGGCAGGCAGGTGCTGGCGCGGCTCGCGCAGGCCGCGCATGCCGCGATCAACCGCGCCGCCGGCCTTCGCGGCAGAAACGTCTTCCACCTCCACTACGCGTCCTTCGCGGCCGATCCCCTCGGCACGGTCGCCGCCCTGTATCGCCATTTCGAGATGGAGCTGACCCATGCCGCGCGCGAGCGCATGGCCGCGTTCCTCGCAACGGCGCCGAGGACCGGCAACAGCTACCGTCTCGAGGACTATGGAATCGATCCGTCCGATCTGAGCGATCAGTTTGCGTTCTACATGGACCATTTCGACGTTCAGAGCGAAACGGCGCTATGGAACACCTCCCGAACCGCGCGCGCGCCCGTCGCGGCGTGAGATATCTCGGCATCGCGGCCTTCGCGGCGGGCGCCGGCCTGCTGTTCGCGCTCGTGCTCCGCGCGGGCGTGGCCCCCGTGACCTCGGCGCTGGCCACGCTCGGCGCGGCAGGTCTTCTTGCCGTCGGTGCTGCACACCTTCCGATCATCGCCCTTTTGGGAACGGCGTGGCGGGCCATCGGCGCCGGCCGGGACGTGCCGGGCCTCGCGTCCTTCGCCTGGGCGCGCGCGCTGCGCGACGCTGCGGCCGAGGCGCTGCCGTTCTCCCAGCTGGGCGGCTACCTGATGGGAGCGCGGGCCCTGTCGCTGCTCGGACAAGAGGAGGGCGCGGCCCTCTCGTTGACCTTGCTCGACTTCATGACGGAGTTCGCCGCGAAAATCCCCTACATGCTGGCAGGGCTGGCGGTGCTGGAGATCGTGCATCCCGGTCCCGGTCCCGCCGCGGCACTGGCGGCCTGTCTTGCGTTCTGCGCGCTGCCGGCAATCCCCCGCCTGCGCAGGAGCGCATGGCGCGCGATCCGGCGGATGTTCGGCGGCCGTTTCGCGCTGACGGCGGACGCGGCCGGGCTGCGCCGCAGTTTCGCCCTGCACCTCCTCTGCTGGCTGGCCGGCGCCGCGGAGTGCTGGCTGATCTTCCGGCTGATGGATGTGCCGGTGACGATCGCGGCCGCGCTCGTCATCGACAGCCTCGTCGGGGCGATCCGCGCGGCGTCGTTTTTCGTGCCGGCGGCCATCGGCGTCCAGGAAGGCGGATATGTGCTGCTGTGCGGCCTGTTCGGGATTTCCCCCGCCGCGGCGCTTGCCTTCTCCTTCGCAAGGCGGGCCAGGGACATCGCCATCGCGGTTCCGTTCCTTGCATCCTGGCAATGGCGCGAGGCGCAGGGAATCCGGCAGGGATAGGCTCCCGCCGCCCGCTCCTTCAAATCTTTACCCATAGCGCTTATATTCGGAGGGTCCGGGCAACCGGACTATGGCGATAAACGACCACGCAATAAGCGGACCGGACCCGGGGGCGGTACCCGGCGCCTCCACCACATGCCCTCTCCGGAAAGAGGGTATCTGTGGGGGCGAAACAGGATCGACGGACGTGTAAAGGTGGTTCTTTCGCCCGGTGTTGTTCCGCCGTTATCGGACTACTCGTACAGGTGCCAACGATAACGAAATGGCCCTCGCTGCCTAACAGGTAAGCGCAGCCCGGGGAGAGCTGGGCAACAGAATCTCCCCACTTCTACCACGGCACCTCGTTGCGGATGCGCTGTCCCAGCAGCGGGAACTTGCGCGCAAGGCGCCGCAGATCCTCCGCATGCAGGTTCATCAGGCGCATCTCGGTACGGGCCCAGACGGTGCGGGTGTAGCTGACATGGTCGCCGAGCGCTTCCTCGCCGATGATGTCGCCCGGCTCGAGGTCCCAGGAGCCCGTCTCGTCTTCGGCATGAGCCCGTCCCGAAATGACGAGATAGAACATCTCCGCCTTCTGGCCGGCGACGGTGATGCGGGTATGGTCCTGCACCACGCTTGCGCCCATCGTGTCGAGGAACTGGCGCACCGCCTCCACCTCGAATCCGTCGAACAGCGGCTGGCGCTTGATCATGCTCCAGGTGATGGAGAATTCGCGCTTGTGCAGCCCGTTCACGAAGCCGGTGGCGATGATGCCGACTGGCAGCGCGAACAGCACGAGCCCGGTCACCATCGTGATGCCGGCAAAGAGCTTTCCGAGCCAGGTGACCGGCGTCTCGTCGCCATAGCCCACCGTCGTCAGCGTCGTGATGGCCCAGTACATCGCGCCCGGAAGCGTGCCGAAGGTCTTCGGCTGACTGGGGCCTTCGATCACGTGCATGATCTCTGCCGACACGCAGACGGTGAAGATGAGCAGGATGAAGGCGCCGAACAGGGCGCGGCGCTCCGCATAGAGCACGCCGAGAAGCGCCGGCATCGCCTGCGAATAGCGCGCGATCTTGAGAAGCCTCAAAAGGCGCAGGACCCGCAGCGCCCGCAGGTCGATCGCGCTGCCGAAAGCCAGAAAGAGGAAGTACGGCGCGAAGGACAGGAAATCGACCACCATCATGGGGCGCAGCGCGAAGCGCAGCCTTCCGCGAAATCCCGACTCCGCGCCGATGCGGGGATCCTCCGGCGCGCACCACAGACGCACGAAATATTCGAAGCCGAAGGTATAGACGGTGAAGGTCTCGAAGGCCGAGAAATAGGCGCGGTAGGGATTGTAGAGATCCGGAACGGTTTCGAGGATGACGGCGACGACATTGCTCACGATCAGCGCGATCAGGAGCATCTCCACGAAGCGGCTCACGCCGCCTTCGGTCTGTCCTTCTTCGAGGATCACATAGACCCATTGCCGCAAGGTCGGCCGCGACGGCGTGCGCGGCCGCACCACGCGCTTGCCCGGCTGGGCCAAAGCCTCCGCTTCGTCTACCATGCTCCCCTCGACAATCCTGCGCGCCACTCTTACTGCGGCTCCATCGGCCGTTCCATGCCGAACAGGGTTGCAGAGGGCTGCAGGGGAGAGTGTGAGCGGTTTCGTTCGCGCCTTCTTGACGCTGCGCTGTCCGTCCCCTTACGCGTTTGAGAGAATCCGCCGCCGATGCAGCACCGGCCACGGGCGCGGATCGCGCCACCGGGCAATTTCGGTATTGCGACTAATTCTCATATGTGCAGAATCCGGCCGCGCAGGACGCCGGACGGCCGCTGAGCCTGCGACCCGGGGATCAGAGGAGGAAACCATGGCGCGCCTGTTTCAAAAAACGCTTCTGGCGCTTTGCCTTGTGGCCTTCCTGCCGGCGCAGGCGCTGGCCGACGGCGGCGTCTGCCCGAGGCCGCCCGTGGGAAGCGAGGTCCAGCCTCCGCCGGACCTGTACAGCCAGGATGGCGTGCTGAACGTCACCCTCGGCTACTACACCTCGGTCGACGATGTGGGCCGCACGCTCTATTGCTGGGTCACGCCCGACGGCATGGAGTCTCCGACGCTGCATCTGTGGCCCGGCGACACGCTGAATCTGCATGTGGTCAACAAGATTCCCGCCGCCCCCCTCGGCGGCACGGAGATCGTGGCCAATGCCGCCAATGTCTGCGGCGCGGCGGAGATGACGGCCACTTCCACGAACATGCATTTTCACGGCCTCAACGTGACCCCGAAATGCCATGGGGACGAAACGATCCGGACCCTCATCAATTCGGGCGAGAGTTTCGATTACAAGCTGCGGATCCCGGCCGACGAGCCCCCGGGCCTCTACTGGTATCATCCGCATATCCACGGCGTTTCCTCGCAGAACGTCCAGGGCGGCGGCACGGGCGTGATCGAGATCGAGGGCATCGAGAACATCCAGCCCGCGGTCGCCGGACTGCCGCAGCGCTATCTGGTCCTGCGCGACGAGCAGCTCGGAACGGCGGTGCAGGGCATTCCGATTCCGCACACCGAAATGCCGTTCTGGGATGCGTCCGTGAACTACGTCACCGTGCCGTTTCCGAAATACACGCCGGCGATCATCAAGATGCATGCCGGCGAAAAGGAATTCTGGCGCGTCGCCAATGCCGCCGCCAATACGATCATGGACATCCAGGTCGTCTACGACGGCGTGCCGCAGCCTCTTCAGGTCGTGGCGCTGGACGGCGTTCCGACCGGCTCGCAGGACGGCAAGCGCCAGGGCACGATCGTCACCGAGACGAGCGTCCTGCTTCCGCCCGCCGGGCGCGTGGAGTTTATCGTCCAGGCACCGGACGGAAACGTGCAGGATGCGCGGTTTCTGACCCGGGAGATCGACGGGGGGCCCGCCTCGGACGCGAATCCGCAGCGCCGCCTCGCGAAGATCGAACTGACCGCCGCGCCGCTCGGCCTGACGCGGGTGCCGCAGCCCAGCGGCGCGCCGAGCAGGCAGCGCTTCGAAGGTCTGAAGGAAGCCAAGGTCACCGCCCAGCGCACGCTCTATTTCTACGAAATCCCGTCCATCATCGGCGCGACGCCGCCGCCGGGTTCGCATGGGGCAGCGAAATCGCCGGCCGCCGAACCGGTGAAGTTCTACATCACCGTCGAAGGCCAGTTTAACCGGCTGTACGACCCGGACGAGCCGCCGGCGATCACCACCACGCGCGGCGCGGTCGAGGAATGGACCATCCAGAACCGCACGCCCGAAGTGCACGAATTCCATATCCACCAGATCCATTTCCTGGTGACGGAGGAAAACGGGGTCAAGATCCCGAAGGAAAAGCAGCAATTCTACGACACCTACCAGGTCGGCTGGTGGGACGGCATCGGCGACTATCCCTACATCAAGGCGAAAATGGATTTCCGCGGACAGGTCGTCGGCGATTTCGTCTATCACTGCCACATTCTCGACCATGAGGACGGCGGCATGATGGCGATCATCCGGGTCCTGCCGAAGGACACGAAATCGTAGCCGCCGCGGGCGCCTGCCCACGGTCCGGAGGACACGGCATGAAAGCCTGCCTGCATTGGGCTCTACTGGGATTCCTTGTTGCGCTGCTCGCGCCGATGCAGGCGCTGGCGGCGGATGGCGGGCCCTGCCCCCGTCCGGCGATGGGCGCCGCGATCGAGGCGCCGCCCGATCTCTACAGCAAGAACGGCGTTCTCAAGGTCGATCTCAACTATTACACCTCCGTCGATGCCAGGGGGCTGACGCTCTTCTGCTTCGCCACGCCCAAGGGGCAGGAATCGCCGACGCTCCATGTCTGGCCCGGCGACAAGATCGTGATGACGGTCACCAACGCGATCCCGCCGGTCGAGGGCGGCCCCACCGAAACCGTGGCCAATCCGCAGGAGGTGTGCGGCAGCGCGACCATGACGATCGCGTCGGTCAACGTCCATTTTCACGGCACGAACACTTCGCCGGCCTGCCATTCCGACGAGACCATCTTCACGCTGATCAATCCCGGCGAGACCTTCAGATACGAGGTGAAGATCCCCGCCAACGAGCCGCCGGGCCTGTACTGGTATCATCCCCATGTCCACGGAACCTCCTCCAGCATGGTGGAGGGCGGCGCGTCCGGCGCGATCGTCATCGAGGGCATCGAGAACATCCAGCCCGCCGTGGCGGGCCTTCCGCAGCGCGTGCTGCATATTCGCGACCTGCCGCTGACCAGCAGCCCGCTGATCGATGCGACCAACCGCAACGGCCCCGCGCCCTTCTGGGATCTGTCGCTGAACTACGTGCCGGTGACCTTCCCCGTCTACCGGCCGGCCGTCATCAGGATGCATGCCGGCGAAATGGAGTTCTGGCGGGTGGTGAACTCGTCCGCGAATTCGATTTTCGACATCAAGCTCAAATACGACGGCGTCGATCAGCCGCTCCGGATCGCGGCGCTGGACGGCGTGCCGACCGGGTCGCAGAACGGAAAGCATCAGGGGACCCTCATCACCCAGAACGACATCCTGATCCCGCCCGCCGGACGGGCGGAGTTCATCGTCACCGGCCCGGCAGAGGGGGTGGGAAAGGCGGAACTGGTCACCGAGGCCGTCGATACGGGGCCGCTGGGCGACAGCATGCCGGCGCGCCCCATCGCCACGATCGAGCTCACGTCCGATCCGCTCGGGCTTCCGGCCGGGAAGATCACCGGGCCCGCCAACCGGCAGCGCTTCGACGGGCTGGATCGCGCGAAGCCGACGGCGACGCGCCATCTCTATTTTTCGGAGACGTTCGGCCATGCGGCGAAGAACGGCGGCCCGCCCGGCGGACGCGGCGTCCATTTCTTCATCACGGTCAAGGGGCAGGAGGCAAAGCTGTTCGACCCCAACGATCCGCCGGCGATCACGACGACGCAGGGCGCGGTGGAAGACTGGGTGATCGAGAACCGCGCGCCCGAGGTGCACGAGTTCCATATCCACCAGATCCATTTCCTCCTGCTCGAGGTGAACGGCGTGCCCGTGCCGGCGGAGCAGAAACAGTTCTACGATACCTATCAGGTCGGATACTGGGATCAGGTCGGAAAATATCCGAGCATCAAGGTGCGGTTGGATTTTCGCGGCCCCGTGGCAGGCGATTTCGTCTATCACTGCCATATCCTTCAGCATGAGGACGGAGGGATGATGGCGAAGATACGCGTACTTCCGAAGGCGCCCAGATAGCAGGAGCGGCATGAGACGGAAACGGACCCTGCGCGCGATGCTTGCCGCCCTGGTTTCGGGCGCGATGGTGCTTGGCGTTTGCCGGAGTGCGGCCGCCGGGGAGCCCGCGCCCCCGATCGACGGGCACTTCGCGCTTTCGACTCTCGACGGCAAGCCGGCCGCGGATACGGATTTCCGCGGCAAGTGGCTGCTCATCTACTTCGGCTACACCTTCTGCCCGGATGTCTGCCCGACGACTCTCAGCCAGCTCGGCAATGCGCTGGACGAGCTGGGGCCGAAGGCGAGCGATTTCCAGGCGGTGTTCATCACCGTCGATCCCGCCCGCGACAAAACCGCGGTGATGAAGGACTACATGAAGTCGTTCAGCCCGCGGATTCTGGCGTTGCGGGGCGCGCCCGAGGATATCGAGGAGGCGGCGAAGTCCTTCCACGTCTATTACCGGCCCCGCTCGCTCGGCAACGGCCAGTACACGGTGGACCACAGTTCCTACATCTATGTGATCGATCCCAAGGGCAAATTTGCGCAGCTCCTGACGGGGGACCAGCCCGGCCACCCGCTCGTCGAGGACCTGCGAAAGCTGGATAGATAGGAGTCCGAGCTGAAGCCTGCCGCAATCCTCGCCGCGGCCGTTCTGGCATTTGCCGGAGCGGGAGCGGCCGCCGCTGCGCCGCAGGCGGATCACTTCGCCGATGCGGACGACGTTGCCAAGGTGGACCGCGGTGCGGATCTCTACATGCGCTATTGCTCGAATTGCCACGGGCGCCGGTTGCAGGGACAGGCGCTCTGGCAACTCAGGGACCAGTACGAGGGCCGCCGCGCGCCGGCCCACGATTCGACCGGCCATACCTGGCAGCATTCCGACGAGGACCTGTTCGCGATCACCAAGTACGGCCGGTTTCCCTGGGCGCCCAAGGACCGCAAATCCTACATGCCGGCGTTCGATCAGGGCCTGAGCGACGACGACATCGTCGCGGTGCTCGCATTCATCAAGGCGCAGTGGCCGATCGGAATCCGCGCCTCGCAGTCGATGCTCAACCCGGACCACAGGGGAATGCCGGCCGGCGCCGACAAGGTCGACTGGACGCTGCCGCCGAACTGCACCGCCTCGTTCCAGCGCTGGGGACTGAGCGCGGAGGGGAAGTGACCGTCAGCGCTGGGCGAGAACCTCTGTCACCGACGGAACGTCGTTCGCTTTGGGGTCGAGCGGCTGGGGCTTGAAATTCGCCACGGCCTGCCGCGCAGCGGCAAGCTCCTCCGCGGATACCTGCGTGGCGATCGCCTCCGCGCGCGCCTTTGCGACGGCGTCTCCCGCCCGAGCGGCGATCGAGTACCATTTGTACGCATCGAGCAGGCTCTGCGGCAGGCCATCGCCGCGCTCGAACAGAACCGCAAGATTGAATTGCGCATCGACGAAGCCGAGGCTCGCCGATTTCTGGAACCAGCGCGCGGCCTCCGCAAAATCGACGGGCACGCCGGCGCCGCTCGCGTGAAGCACCGCAAGGTTGCTCATCGCGTGGCGGTCGCCCTTCGCGGCCGCGGACTCGTAGAGCCGGACGGCGCGTTCGAGGTCCCTGGGCACGCCGCGCCCGGCTTGATAGAGCGCCCCCAGATTGTTTTCCGCGACGGCGTTGCCGGCATTGGCCGCGCGCATGAGCCACAGGGCGGCGAGCTTGTCGTTTGCGGGCACGCCCTCGCCCTTGAGGTATTTGAGCCCCACCAGCAGCTCGGCTGCGACATTGCCCTTGTTCGCAAGATCAGCCAGACGGTCGAGCGGCGCGCGCGGAACGCCATGGGCCGGATGCGCCGGCGCCTCCGCGATCTTCGACTGCGCGGGACTGACGCCATGCGATGCCGGATTGAGACGGAAGAGCACACCCACCAGGACGAGGCAGACGGCAGCGATTCCCGCCGCGGTGAGCAGCCTGCGGCGGCGGTGATTCTGCTCTTCTTCTTCCAGGCTTTCCCGTTCGGCCGCCTGCCGCGCCCCCTCCTTCGCGAGATTGCGGGCCGCGGACAAATAGTCGTTCCGGGCCTTGTCGGATGAAGCCTCCGACTCTCCGGCGGCGGATTCGGGCGCTCCGGCAGCAGCCGGCGCATTCCGCGGCGGGTTGAAGTCCGGCAGGGGATCGGGCCACTCCGGCGGCGCCACAGGCACGGCTGCGGAGTTGCCGCCCATCGCGGCCTGTTTTGCGGAAAGCTCGTGGATGTTCAGGCGAAGCTCCGCCAGCGCGTGACGCAGCCGTTCCTCGGAGGCGTCGGCGCGCGTGCGAAGCTGGGCGACGAGATCGGAGACCGGCTTGATCTTCTTGTCCGTGCTGTCGGCGGCTGCGTTCTGGCGCGCCTCGAGATTGGCGATGGCCCGTTCCAGGACGCGAAGGCGCGTTTCGAGCCGCGAGATCACGGCGTCGGTGCCTTCCTTGAGCGCCCCTTCGGGAAGCATCAGGCGCCTTGCGATCTCCTCGAGATCGGCGGCCTGCTGACGGCGTTCGATTTCATATGCCGAACGCAGCTCCCCCTCTTCGGCGGGCGCCGGTGCTTCGATGTCCTCCCGTACCGGAGCGGAGGGAGGCGGGACCTCTTCCTTCTCCGTCCGTTCCCCCGTGGCGGGGAGGATATCGTTTGCCGGAACCGGAACGGCATCCGGTGCGGCCACGGCGAAAACGGCCGCAGCGGCAGCCTCTTCGGAAGGTTCGTCCGCTTTCGTCTCCGCAGACGATGCGGGACCCGCAATCGCCGGTCCGGCCGCGAGCGGCATGGCAGGTTGCGGTCCGGCTTCGGGCGGCGCGTCCCCTACTTCGGCGGGAGGCGTCGTGGAAGGAGCATGCGGCCGCTCGAAGAGATCGATCTGGCTTTCCCCGGGCCCGGCGGGATCGGCAGCGGGCGCCTCGGCCACGCGGAGCGGAACCACGGGCGACGGCGCGCCCGCCTCCTTTAGCGCGCCAAGAAGATCGCGCTTGCCGCTGAAATATCCGTAGACCGTGGCATGGGCCAGTCCGGCTTCCTCGGCGACGGCACCCAGTGTCAGCGCCTCCTCGCCTTCGCGCGCGATCAGGGCCCGCGCGGTATCGAGGAGT
Source organism: Rhizomicrobium sp. (assembly GCA_035549575.1). Taxonomy (GTDB): domain Bacteria; phylum Pseudomonadota; class Alphaproteobacteria; order Micropepsales; family Micropepsaceae; genus Rhizomicrobium. Next base: position 8,318 of record DASZQP010000041.1, on the reverse strand, counting down.
TTGGTCCGTACCGAGGCCCGCTCGCGCAGGCTCACCCAATAGGGGCGTGCCACGGGTATCCTGTTGTTAAGCTTGCCGGACAATGATCGCCGCCCCCCGGCTCGCCCAGGGTCTCTCGAGAACGCGCGTCAGTCTGAAGCCATGGCAATGAAAAAATGGTTTGGGCGATCGCTTTATGAATGGTTACCCGTTTACTGCGAATTGTCGTCACGGGAACCGCGGCTTCATCGAGGCAAGCGGTGTTCCATGCTTGAACAAGTGCGAATCTTGGTGAAGATGCATGCGCTCAAAGAAGTGGCGTCATGTACAACTGTGCGAAGTGCCCCGGGTATTGTTGCTCCTATCCGCTGATCCAACTCACCAAGCGCGATGTCGAACGGCTGGCCAGGCACTTCGGATTGAGCTTTTCCGAGGCCCGCCTGAAATTCACCAAGGTCGAGGTGGGCGCGAAATACGCCATGCGCCGCAAGGCCGACAAGCATTTCGGCCGGATCTGCCGCTTCTTCGATACCGAAGCCAGGCGGTGCACCGTCTATGCGGCCCGACCCGCCATCTGCCGCTCCTATCCCGGGGGACGATGCGGCTATTACGATTTCCTGTCCTCCGAACGGAACAGCCAGAACGACTCGGAGATGGTCGCCGTCACCTGGAATCCCTGAAGCCGGCCGCCAGGTGAAGGGCCGCCGCCAGGGCGGCGAGATCCGCAAAGTAGAGATAGCGGTAGTCGCAGGCGATCGCGATGACGAAGAAGCTGGCGGAGAACGCGAGCGACGAGACCAGCAGCCACGCGATGGCGGTGTCGCCCGGCGCACGCCGCCGCAGCAGGATGGCGAGAACACCCAGTCCCACGAGCGCAAAGGCCGGGTGCGAGAATGCGGGCGTGCCCTGAAAGGCGGCGGCATAGCGCGACAGGGCAAGGTCGCGTGCATTGCGCCTGGGCGAAAGACCCAGCGCGGCCAGATCAGCCGCGGGGCCGTCGATCCCGGTGAACACCGGACGGCAGGCGGCGATATCCGGCGTGAAGAACAGCCAGCCGAACGCTGCCGCGCGCAGGCGCAGATACGATCCCGTGCGATGCCGCACCAGCGCGTACCATTGCGCGGCGAGAATTTGCGGCGGGGCCTTCGCAAGCGCCCGCAGCAATGCCGGCGAGGCGGCGAGCGTGTCGCTGCGAACCGGGGAATAGAGGCGCGCGCCGTCGGTGCGGACGAGGTGCGACAGCGCCGGGGTGTGGACGTCCAGTTCGGAAAGGGGGAGATCCGGATCGGCGGCGGCTGCCCCGGAGAGGTCGTACAGCCGCAGCAGCTTCAGTTGCGCCACCGTCCCCTGACTGCCGTCGCTGCGGGAGGCAAGAGCCCAGGCCCCAAGCAGAACGAGCGCGGCCGCCGAGGCCAGAAACATTCCGCCCCGAAGTATCGCGCGTCCCGCGCCGTCCTTGCGCCATGCGATGAAAACGACGGCCGCCCCGCCCGCGGCCGGAACGAGGGCCCCGTTCTGCCGCGCAAGCGCCGCCAGGACCATCGCGGCCAGAGAAAGTACGAGAAAGAGTTTCCGCGCGCGCGCCCGCGACCAGCAGATCTCGGCCTGAGCGAGAAAGACAAATCCCGCCACGGCGGCATTGGCGAAGAGGACATCCTTCCAGACGAGGCCCTGATAGAGGAGGCATTGCGGAAGCAGCACCAGGACGGCCGCCGCGACCGTGGCAGGCCATGCGACGCGCGGCCGGGTCCGCAGCAGCGACAGAAGCGGGACAAACAGGAGTGCGGAGGAGAACAGGACGAACAGTCCCGGACCGGCAAGGATTGCGTCTCCCAGCCCGAGCAGCCACGCCATGACCGCGGGATGCCAGGAGTGATAGCTCCCGATCCGGCCGTCGTGGAGTTGAACGACGGAATCGTAGGAAAGCTGACCCGGCCAGCACAGGAGCAGCACGGCGGCCCATCCCGCCAGGAGGATCGCGGCGGTCCAGAATCGCGCGCCGTAGCCGGAGCTCCGCATCGGCCGAGTATGGCGCGCTCCCCGGATTCGTTCATCATGGACCCATGAACTACCGCCACGCCTTTCATGCCGGAAATTTCGCGGACGTCGTCAAGCACCTCGCGCTCGTCTCGATCGCCGCCCATCTCGGAAGGAAGCCTTCGGCCTTCGCGGTGATCGACACCCATGCGGGCCGCGGGCTCTACGATCTCAAGGGCGAGGAAGCCGGGCGGTCCGCCGAAGCGGCGGACGGCATCGCGCGGATTCGCGGCATTGCCGAAGGGCCGGAAACCTTGCGCCGCTACCTGGACATCGTCCGCGGTTGCGGCGAGGCGGGCTATCCCGGCTCGCCGCTGATCGCCGCGAAGCTCCTGCGCGCGGATGACAGGCTGGTCGCCATCGAGAAGCATCCCGAAGACGCGGCGGCATTGAAATCCGTGCTGGCTCCCTTTCGGCGCGCCCGCGTGATGGCGGGGGACGGCTATTCCGCGCTGCCGGCGCTGCTGCCGCCGCCCGAACGGCGCGGGCTCGTGCTGATCGATCCGCCCTACGAGCAGGCGGACGATTTCGCGCGCACCGCGCAGGCCGTTGCCGCGGCGCTGGCGCGCTTCGCGACCGGCATCGTGATGGTCTGGTTTCCCGTCAAATCGCCGCCCGCGGCGGAGGCGTTCTGCGGCGAGATCCTCGCCGCCGGCGCGCGAAACCTTCTGCGCCTCGACATCGACATCGGCAGGCAGGACGACAGGCTTTCCCGTGCGGGGCTTCTGGTCGTCAATCCGCCGTTCGGCTTCGAACGGGACATGCGCGAGGTGCTGGACCGCGTCGCACCACGCCTGGGGCGGGATGGCGCGGCACGGACAGGGATTCGCTGGCTCGCCGGCGGCGAGTAGCATGGGCGTCATGCAGGCGCCCGCCGCCTCGCCGGCCCCGGGACTTGCCAGGAGGGCCCCGCCTAAGTATTTGATCCGCCGCTGCGGACAGGTGGCTGAGCGGTTGAAAGCACCGCACTCGAAATGCGGCATACGGGCAACCGTATCGAGGGTTCGAATCCCTCCCTGTCCGCCACTTCGACGACGGCACGCCGAGCGATCGGGATTTCATCGGGCGGTCGAGCATCTCCGCCGCGCGGTGGCGGCATCGGACGGCCGAAAGAGAAAGTCCGCCGGGCCGGCGGCGACAGGCGATTTTGCGGCGCGCAGCCCCTCCGGCGGCATTCCGCCGGAGGCGGCGGCGCAGGAGGTCTACGGCTTCGCGGGCACGAGTCCGCGATGCTCGAGCATCGGGCCGATGTCCGGATCCTTGCCGTAGAAGGCGCGGAACATCGGGCCGTAGTCCTCGGTGTGGCCCTTCGACAGGATCATGTCGCGGAAGCGCTGGCCGTTGGCGCGCGTCATGCCGCCGTTCTTCTCGAACCAGGCATAGGCGTCGTCGTCCAGCATGACCGTCCACTGATAGGCGTAGTAGCCTGCGGCGTAGCCGTTCGCCCAGATGTGCAGGAAATAGCTCGAGCGGTAGCGCGTCGGCACGTTGGGGAAATCGGTGTGCGTGTTTTTGAGCGCCTGCGTCTCGAAGGCGTCGACATCCTGCTTCGGCGCGTCGGCCGCCAGCGAGTGCCACTGCATGTCGAGCTCGGAAGCCGCGAGCAGCTCGCCGAGCGAATAGCCCTGACCCCAGGTCGCCGATTTCTTGATCTTCGCGACGAGCGATTCCGGGATCGGCTTGTGGGTCTTGTAGTGCATCGCGTAGTGGCGGAGCACCTTGGGATAGAGCGCCCAGTGCTCGTTGAACTGCGAGGGGAACTCGACCCAGTCGCGAGCCGTATTGGCGCCCGACAGCGTGGGATATCTGGAATCCGCGAACAGCCCGTGAAGCGCGTGCCCGAACTCGTGGAACATCGTCGTCACGTCGTCGAACGACAGCAGCGCCGGCTGGCCCGGAGCGGGCTTGGTGAAGTTGGCGACGTTATAGACCACGGGCTTGGTGCCGAGCAGCTTCGACTGGCCGACGAAATTGCTCATCCACGCGCCGCCCGCCTTGTTGTCGCGCTTGAAGTAGTCGCAATAGAACAGGCCGAGCTGCGAGCCGTCCTTGTCGAAGACGTCGAACACGCGCACGTCCGGCTGATAGACCGGAATGTCGTGGCGCTCCTTGAAGGTGATGCCGTAAAGCTGGTTCGCGGCGTAGAACACGCCGTCCTCCAGCACCTTGTTGAGTTCGAAATAGGGCTTGAGCTGGTTCTCGTCGAGGTCGTACTTCTCCTTGCGGACCTTTTCCGAATACATCTCCCAATCCCACGGCTTGAGCTCGAAATGGGCGCCGGACTTGTCGATGGCCGCCTGGATGAGCGCGGCCTCTTCGGCGGCCTTCTTGCGCGTCGCCGGAACGAGCTGGGAGATGAACTTCTCCACCGCATCGGGCGTCTGCGCCATCTGATCGTACAGCGCATAGGCCGCGTAGTTCGGGTATCCGAGCAGCTTTGCCTTCTGCGCGCGCAGCTGGGCGATGCGGGAGAGCGTGTCGCGCGTATCGTTCTCGTCGCCCTTTTCCGCGCGGGTCCAGGAATTGCCGAAGATCTTCTCGCGGACGCCGCGGTCGGTGAGAGACAGCAGCACCGGCTGCTGCGTGGTGTTCTGAAGGGGAATGACGTATTTGCCCGGCATCTTGCGGTCTTCCGCCGCCTTTGCCGCCGCGGCGATTTCCGCGTCGCTGAGGCCCGCGAGATCGGCCTTGTCGCCGGTGACGAAGGCCCCGGCCTTGGCCGCGGCCAGAAGCTTCTGCTGGAACGCGGTCTCCAGCGTGGCGTCTTCCTTGTTGATGTCGCGGAGCTTGTCCTTGTCGGCATCCGACAGGTTCGCCCCCGCGTGGATGAACTGCAGGTAGTAGACCTTGAGCAGCTGCTGCGACTCGGGATCGAGGCCGAGCGAGTCGCGCCGGTCGTAGAGATCCTTCACCCGCGCGAAAAGCCGGGGATTGAGGAAGATGGCATCGCCATGGGCCGCAAGTTTCGGCGCCACCGCTGCCTGAACCTTGTCGAGCGTGTCGTTGGTGTTGGCCTGCACCACGCCGAAGAAGGCCTCGCTCGCGCGGTCGAGGAGCCTGCCGGATTTTTCCATCGCCACGATCGTGTTCTCGAATGTGGGCGCGGCGGGATCGTTGGCGATCGCCTCCATCTCGGCGAGCTGCCGGCGCATGCCTTCCTCCAGCGCGGGCTGATAGTCGCTGTCCTTGATGCGGTCGAACGGCGGGGCCTGGAGCGGCAGGTTGCTCGGCTCGGCGAACGGATTGCCCGCCGGAAAGGCGGGCGCCGCGGGCTCCGGCGCCGATTGCGCCGCCGGCGCGGCGGGCTTTTCGGCGGACCGGGTGGAACCGGCGGCAAGGACCGCGAGCGAAGCCGCGCCGAGCAAGCAGATGCGAATGCGATTCATCGAATTTCCCTCGAAGGTGGATGGACGCGCCGGCCGGCGCGATGCCGGGCCCGGACTGTAGCGGGTTCCGAAGCGGCGGGCCAACCGCGGATTCAGTGCCATAAAAGCACGCCGCCGCCGAAATGTCACGAAAGCGTGGCGGCCACGCAACGCTCATTGTTTCGCTATTTTCATGTCATGCGTCTGCAGGCGCAACGCTATGATGGCGGCGGATACCGCAACACGATGGATCGATCCGATGCGCAGCCTTCTTGCCTCAGCCGTCTTCCTTGTTGCCGCCCAGGCCGCCGCAGCCGAGGAAGCGCATATCGTCACCTCCCTCGGCGAAATCGACGTGGCGCTGGACCGCGCGCATGCGCCGAAGACCGTGGACAATTTCGTCCGCTACGCCAGGGCCGGGCATTTCGACGGCACGGTGATCTATCGCGTCGTTCCCGGCTTCGTTCTGCAGATGGGGAGCTACGACCAGAACTACAGCCCGCGGCCGACAGGCGCGCCGATCCCGCTGGAGACCGCGAGCGGATTGACCAATGCGCGGGGCACGCTCTCCATGGCGCGCAGCGACGACCCGAACAGCGCGACGGCGGAGTTCTTCCTCAATCTCGCCGACAACGACAGCCTCGATCCCAAGCCCAATGCCGCCCCGAACACCACAGGCTACGCCGTGTTCGGAAAGGTGGTCGAGGGCATGGCGGTGGCCGACCAGATCGCGAAACTTCCGCTCAAGGGCGGCAAGGGACCGTTCCCCGATAACGCGCCCGCCCTGCCCGTCGTCATCAAGAGCGTGACGATCGTGGGCGGATAGGATGTCCTATCGCTTGGCCTGGCGCGCCTTGCGCGCGGCATAGCGGGCGTCGCGCGCGGCCTTCTGCTCGGCGAGGAGACGGGCGAGCTTGGTCTTTTCCTCGTTGGCGGCGCGCTCGCGCTCCTCTGCCGCAAGACGCTCCGCCTCGAGGCGCGCGGCCTCGGCGGCGGCGCGCTCCTCGGCCTCGCGCCTGAGCCGCGCTTCCTTTTCGATCCGCCGCTGCTCCTCGCGCCTGGCGCGCTCGGCGGCGATCTTCGCCCGCTCGGCGTCGCGTTCCGGCTTGGTCGCCGCCAGCTCGGCCATCTTGGCGCGCATGCGTTCGAGCTGTGCCGCCCGGGCCTTTGCCGCGGTCTCCAGCCGATCGGTGAATTTCTCTTCCTTGAAGCCCGGCATTCCGTCTTTCCATCAGATATCGCGCCGTGCGGATACCGGCAATCGCACGATGACGCAAGATAGTTTCGGGACACGACGCCGCAGTGACGCCGCCGAAAAATTCCGGACGCGATAAGCGGTTGCCGCGGCAAAGGAATTGTTCACCGCTCCCTTGCCGGTCCTCCCCCCGCACATGCGCGATCCTGCCGGTCGCAGGCCGCGGCCCGGCAGGACGCCGCGAGCCGCGGGGCCCGCGCCGGTGATAGAACCGCCGCGAGGTGGGCATGCGGATCCTGATCGCCGGAGGCTATGGGACGTTCGGATCGCGGCTCGTCCGGCTTTTGGCCGGGGAGCCGCGTCTGACGCTTCTCGTTGCCGGCCGCTCCGGGGAAAAGGCGCGCGCCTTCTGCGGACAGCTTCCGGCCGCCGCGCGACTGGTCCCGGCCGTGTTCGACCGCGACGGCGAAACGGCCGCGCAGCTCGGCGCGCTCGTGCCCGACGTTCTGGTCGATGCCAGCGGGCCGTTCCAGGCCTATGGACGCGATCCCTACCGCCTGGTGCGGACCTGCATCGCGGCGCGGATACCCTATCTCGACCTTGCCGACGATTCCGCCTTCGTCACCGGAATTGCGCAATTCGATGCCGAGGCGCGCGCGGCGGGAATCGCGGTGCTGTCCGGCGCGAGCACGGTGCCGGCGCTGACGGCGGCGGCGGTCCGCCGGCTCGGGCAGGGCCTGGCGCTTCGCAGCGTGCGCGCCGGTATCGCGCCTTCGCCGCGCGTGATGGTGGGGCAGAGCGTGGTGAGCGCGATTGCCTCCTACGCCGGCAGGCCGCTGACCATTCGTCGTGACGGGCGCGAGGTCCCGGCCGCGGCGCTGATCGATTCCATGCGGTTCGCCATCGCCCCGCCGGGCGTTGCGCCGCTCGCGCCCATCCGCTTCTCGCTCGTCGATGTGCCCGATCTGGCGCTGCTGCCGCGGCTCTGGCCGTCCCTCGAAACGGTTTGGGTGGGCGCAGGGCCGAGGCCTGCGATCCTGCACCGCGCGCTTAGCCTGATGGCGTGGCTCGTAAGGTTGCGGATACTTCCTTCGCTGTCGCCTTTCGCGAAGCTGTTTCACGCCGTGCTCGCGCGGCTGCGCTTCGGGGAGGATCGCGGCGGCATGTTCGTCGCCGTCGAAGGCACGCGCGAGGGCGGCGCGCGCATCGAGCGGAGCTGGCATCTGATCGCGGAAGGCGACGACGGCCCGTTCATTCCTTCCATCGGCGCGTCGCTTCTGGTGCGCGCGTACCTGTCCGGCCATGCGCCCGCTCCTGGCGCGCGCGCCTCTACCGGCGAGCTCGAACTCGAGGACTACGAGCGCGTCTTCGCGCAGCACCGCATCGTCACCGGCATGCGGGAACGGCGTATGCCGTAAACCTCTGGGCCCCCGCATATGATTGGACTCCGCCGGCTTCACGTTTCCGCATTCCCGCCAGTCTTTCGAAAAGCCAGATGCGGTTAGCAGGCCGCGGCAAATTGCAATCTTAGCGAGAATCTCTGTAAGCTCGGTTTTGACTTAGTTGCCATACTTTTATCTGGCTATATATCCATATGTCTGTCATATTCGAGTGGGACGAGGCGAAGGCGCTCGCGAACGAGGCCAAGCACGGCGTTTCGTTCGAGCTGGCGCAGCATGCGTTTCTCGATCCGAAGCATTTGCTCGCCGAGGATCTGGAGCACAGCGGACAGGAGACGCGCT
>DASZQP010000040.1:0-131926 GCA_035549575.1 Rhizomicrobium sp. | reverse complement strand
GGGAGGTGAAGGAGTATGGCGGCCGGCAGCGGGCGCCTTCGAGGGCTGGCCGAAGGCGGCGAAGGACATCACCGTGCTCGATCCCTGCATGGGGTCGGGGCACTTCCTTGTCTTCGCGCTGCCGATCCTCGTCGCCTTCCGCCGCGCCGAGGAGGGGCTTGACGAGTGCGCCGCGGTGAAGGCGGTGCTGGCTGACAATCTCTTTGGCCTCGAAATTGACCCGCGCTGCACGCAGATTGCCGCGTTCGCGCTTGCGCTGGCAAGCTGGAAGCGGCTCGGCGGCCCAGAGCAATTGCCGAGCCTGAATCTGGCCTGCTCTGGCCTCGCCATCGGGTTTGGCAAGCCGGAGTTCTTGAGCCTCGCGGAACGGATCGCCGACGCGGAAGGCTGGACTGGAACAACTGACCTTCTGCAAACTGATAGAACTCCTCTAGGTACAAGCGCAGCGGTACGCCATCGCGGTGAACTCGCAACCCTCTACGACCTGTTCGAACAGGCTCCTTCCCTCGGAAGCCTTGTCGATCCTCGCCGCACCCTCGAACGAGTCTATGGTTCGTTATACGCGACTGGGATGGACAAGCTCGGCGCTTTGCTTGATCGACTGCTTCATGCAGGAGAAACAAGGGTGGAAACGCGAGAAGTCGCAGTCACAGCGCAGGGACTTGCGAAAGCTGCGGAACTGTTGAGCCGACGATACTATTTAGTGGCAACAAATGTCCCATTCCTGGGGAAAAGCAAACAGTCACATCCGATTCAAAAATACAGCGCAGACACATACAAATGGGCAACAAGCAACTTATTCGCGACGATGTCGGCGCGAATCCTAGACTTGCTGCAAGATGAGGGTGTATCCGCGATCGTCACTCCGGTCGCATGGTGGCTTCAAACGTCCTACGAGCCGTTTCGCAAGCACGTACTTAGCCATGGCGCTATTCGGTTGGGCCTCGATTTGGGACGTGCCGCGTTCTCTGAAATGAACTGGTGGGCCTTGGTCCATGTGTTGACCGTTGTGGATAAGAAGCCAGGTGGAGTAGCTGCCCTCATCGATGCCTCGGAAGGAAAGTGGCCTCCGGTCAAATCCAAGTCGGTATTAGTCAATGAAATTTCCTTGGTTGGAAATGAGGAGTTCTCAAATAATCCAGATCGCCGGATAGCAAAGCCGACCGAAAACCAAACCTTGCTCAATAATGTCGCCTCCGGCTTGCAAGGCATTTCACCCGCGGACGGACCGCACTTTTCACGTTTCTTTTGGGAGCGGGTTTTCTTTGATCATGAATGGCACTTTTGGCAAAGCACAGTCGCGGAGACGAAGGAGTTCGGAGGAAGAGAACTAGTTCTTTGGACTGGAAATGATCTCGCGCAGATGGTCAATGACGGTAAGGCTTATCTCAGAGGTGACGCTGCATGGGGGAAGAGAGGAATAGCTGTAAGTCAGATGGGTCACTTGCCGGTCACAATCTATACCGGTGAGTATTTTGACACCAACTGTGCAGCAATAATTCCTCATCATCCTGACGATTGTGGGCCAGTATGGGCGTTCTGTGCTGACCCTAAGTTTAATCACACGGTGCGGCACATCGACAAAAAGACGAACGTAACGAATTCGACACTGGTCAAGGTGCCATTCGATCTTGCGTATTGGAGAAAGGTCTATACTGAAAAATATCCTGACGGTCTCCCCAAACCTTACTCCAACGACCCGACCCAATGGCTCTTCGACGGCCACCCGCGCGGCAGTGCCGATCCGAATGTCACCGCGGACGCCGGCGTCAGTCCGCGCCTCGTGACGCCGCATGGCGTGCGGCCCGGGAGGCCTGAGCATCCCTTGCAGGTCGCGGTGGCGCGGCTCGTCGGCTATCGCTGGCCGCGCCAGACCGGATCGTCCTTCATAGATTGCCCGGCCCTCACCGAGCCGGACGAGGTGGATCGCTCCGGCCTCGTCGATGCCGACGGCATCGTGGCCCTCCCGGCGCTCGCCGGCGAGGCCGACGCGGCGACGCGCCTGCGCGAGCTGGTCCGTGCCGTCTGGGGGCCGGACTATAACGAACACACAATTCGCGAATTGCTTGCCGCGGAAGGCGCCAAGGCCACCGATCTCGCCACCTGGCTCGCCGACGAGTTCTTCGACGGCCATTGCAGGCTGTTCCACCAGACGCCGTTCATCTGGCACATCTGGGACGGCATGCGTGGCGGCTTCTCGGCGCTGGTCAACTATCACCGGCTCTGCGAAGCCGACGGCGCCGGCCGCCGCTTGCTCGAAAAGCTGCGCGATTCCTATCTCGGAGAATGGATCGCCGCTCAACGCCGCGCGGTTGCCGCCGGCGAGCCCGGCGCGGAAGACCGCCTGATCGCCGCGGAGCACCTCCGCGGCGAGCTGACCAAGATCATCCGGGGCGAGCCGCCCTACGACATCTTCGTGCGCTGGAAGTCGCTCTACCGTCAGCCGATCGGCTGGGAACCGGATATCGACGACGGCGTGCGTCTCAACATCCGCCCATTTCTGGCCGCCAAGCCGAAGAATTCAGGACGTAGGGACGGCTGCATCCTGCGCGTCACGCCCCGCGTGAAGAAGCACGCCGGAGCAGACCGCGGCGCCGAGCCGCGTCGGGAGAAAGACGATTTCCCCTGGTTCTGGGCCGAGGACGACGACGTGGCGACGGTCGATTTCGCCGGCGGACCGGCGTTCAAGGGGCGACGCTACAACGACTTCCACTACACGCGCGCGTTCAAGGAGCGCGCCCGCGCCGCGCGGAGCAAGACATCATGAGCGATCGCACGCTCATTCACGGCCTTGCTCGCGCGCTCACCGAGGCGACACAGACCTTTGCCGGCGAGGACTGGCCCGCGGCGCTGCTGTGGCCCGATCCCGAGCGGCAATGGTTTTCCGCCTTCGCCGATCTGCGCCGCCGGCTCGCCACGCAACACGTGGCGCTCTATGCGCTCGGCGACGACTATGCGCCGGATGACGGCATCGGGCCGGCGATCTGGCTGCGCTGCCTCATCGAAGCGCCGGACGCGCCGAATCTGAAAGGGCTCGTCGCCGGCGCGACGCAAACGGTCATTCTTCTGCCCGGCATTTCCTGGCGCGACCTGCGCGAGCCGCTCACGCTGACGAAAAGTGCCCAGATGCTGGTCGATCTGCAATATCGCGGCGACGTGTTTCGCCAGCGCCGGCAGGCACGCGACTGGACGGTGGCGACCTTCCTGCGCGATCCCGATCAGGGCCTCGGCCTCGATGTGGCGACCGACTCGCGCACCGACGAATCCGCGCGCCGCGCGCTCGCCGGCCTGCTCGATCTTCCGCTCGATGGCTGGCGCGACAAGCGCCTTTCGGCGGACGATTTCGACGGCCTCCTGGTCGAGGACAAGGAGCGCGATCTCTTGCGCTGGATCGCCGATCCCGATTCCGCGCGCGCCGCCTTTGCCCCTGCCGCATGGAACGCCTTCCGCGATCAGATCGAGCGCGACTTCAAGATCGACATCGACCAGAAGGGCACGCTGCAAACGGCCATCGAGCGTCTGGCCCGCCGCTCCGGCGCGTGGTCTCGCGTCTGGAATCGCCTCGCGGCCGAACCGCAGCAGTTCCGATCTGTCTGCGAGCGCATTCGCGAGGCGACCGCGCCGAAGCAAGGCGATTTTCTCGCTGGACTGGAAGAAGGCGATCCGGCGACGAGCCCGCACGACAATGCGATCGCCGAAAAGCTTCTGACGCATGAGCTCGGCGAAATTGCGCAACTCCCGGGCCGGGAAGCGGCAGCGAAGATCATCGCGCTCGAAGAGCGCCACCGGGATCGCCGCGATACGCTCTGGGCGAAGCTCGGCGAAGCGCCGCTCGCCCGGGCGCTCGAACCGCTCGCGCGCCTGGCCGCGGCAACCGAGGCGGCTTTGTTGGGCGACGATCTTGCGGCGATTGCCACCGCCTATTGCGAGGAGGGCTGGCGCGTCGACAAGGCGCTAATGGAGACGATCGCCGCGGCGGGAACGCGCGAGGACATCGTCGGTCGCGCCGCCGGCGCGCTCTACCGGCCGTGGGTCGATCCATTGGCGCGGCGCTTTCGTGCTGCGGTGGAGGCCGCCGGCGACGCCGGCCGCCCGCACCCGCTCGCAGTCGAGCCGGGCACGCTCGTTCTCTTCGTCGATGGCTTGCGCATGGACGTCGGGCATGCGCTCACCGAGCGCTTGAACAATGCCGGCGTGCCGGCGTCCCTCGCTTGGCGATTGTCTCCCGTTCCCAGTCTGACCGCGACGGCAAAGCCATTGATTACGCCGGTCGGCGACAGCATTGCCGGGAGGGGGAAAGTGGAGGCCTTCCAGCCGCTCGAAACATCCTCGGGAAAGCCCGTGACCCTCGATGTTCTTCGAAAGGCTATGCTCGCCCGCGGTATGCAGGTGCTGGAGCGCAACGACGTGTTGCCGCCGGAAAAGCCCTCGGCCATCGGCTACGCCGAATGCGGCAACATCGACAATGACGGCCACAACATGGGCTTGCGACTCGCCGGCCAGCTGGCGACCGAGGTTGCCCGCATCGCCGAATATGCAACGGCGCTGAACGCCGCCGGCTGGCCGCGCGTGCGCATCGTGACCGACCATGGTTGGCTCCTGATGCCGGGTGGCTTTGAGGGCGTTCGACTGCCCCCGTCGGCAGTGATCGCGAAAGGCTCCCGTGCCGCCATTCTTCAGGAGCATGCCGCGGCCGAACTGGCATTTGTGCCGTGGCATTGGGACAAGTCGGTGCGGATCGCGGTGCCGCCCGGCGCCGAGGCCTTCCGCGCCGGCGAGGTCTATTCGCATGGCGGCCTGTCGCCGCAGGAATGCGTCATCCCGGACATCAACGTGGGCGGCGACGCCGCAGCCGGATCGGCCGCACCGCGCATCAGCACGATCAGCTGGCGACGCCTGCGCTTGACCGTCGAACTCACCGGTGAACTGACAGATGTCACCGTCGAGGTTCGGCGCAAGGAGCGCGATGCCGCGTCTCGCGTCGATGTGGCTTCGGCGATTGAAGGGCCTCGCGCCCGCTTGACCATCTCGGACGAAGTCGAAGAAGGCGATCCCGTTCTTGTTGTTCTCATCGATCGGCACGGCAGCGTCATCGATGCACGTGCAACCCGCGTAGGAGACCGCGCATGACGCTTCAACTCGATCGGCTCGATAATTTGGGCGCCAGCGCCTTCGAGGGCTTCGTGGTCCGGAAAGACCTCGTCCGGCGCTACGCCAAAGCCTATCCGGTGCCGGCTTATGTCGTGGAGTTTCTGCTTGGCCGCTACTGTGCTTCGACCGACGATGCCGAAATCAAAGAAGGACTGGAGATCGTCGAGAAGCAGCTCAAGGACCGCTGCGTCCGCACCGGCCAAGAAGAGGTATTCAAGAATGAGGCCTATCGCAAGGGTTCGGTCCGTATCATCGACACCGTTCGCGCGCGCCTCGATGCCAAGAACGCCTGCTATGTCGCAGAACTCCCGAGTCTCGCTCTGCGAGATGTGCGCATTCCCGACAGCATCGTTGAGGAAAACGATCGCATTCTGATCGACGGCTTCTATGCCGAGGTGACGCTCACCTACGACAGCGTCATCGCGCAGGAGAAGAATGGCCGTCCATTCGGCATCGAGGCGCTGCGCCCGATCCAAATGTCGCGCGCGGACGTTCTGGACACCTTCTATAGCGGGCGGGCGAAATTCGAGGCGACTAACGACTGGATCGACTTCTTGCTTCGCTCTGTCGGTTTCGAGCCCGGGGAATTCAGCGAACGGGCGAAGCGCGTGGCGCTGCTTCGCATGGTCCCGTTCGTCGAGCGCAATTACAACCTCGTCGAGCTCGGCCCACGGGGCACCGGCAAGAGCCATCTGTTTCAGCAGATATCTCCCTACGCGCATCTGATTTCCGGCGGCAAGGCGACGGTCGCCCGTATGTTCGTCAACATGGCTACGGGCCAGCGCGGTCTCGTTTGCCAATACGATGTGGTCTGCTTTGACGAGATCGCCGGCGTGTCCTTCGATTCGAAGGACGGCGTGAACATCATGAAAGGCCACATGGCGTCGGGCGAGTTCTCGCGCGGCAAGGACTCCATCCGGGCCGAAGGCGGCATCGTGCTGGTCGGCAATCTCGACATGGACCTCGATCAGGCACAGCGCGTTGGCCATTTGTTGGCGCCGCTACCACCGGACATGCGCGACGATACCGCGTTCATGGATCGGCTCCATGCCTATGCGCCCGGTTGGGATTTCCCAAAGCTCGATCCACGGCGTCATCTGACAGATCATTTCGGCCTGGTTTCCGATTTCCTATCCGAGTGCTTCACGCGGCTCCGGCCTACATCGCGGGCCGGCGTCTTGGATGGGCGAATTCACTTCGGCGGCGCCTTGTCTGGCCGAGATATCGAGGCGGTCAGAAAGACGGTGAGCGGGCTCGTGAAGCTCCTCTACCCTGGCCCATCGACGCCCGTTCCTGACGCCGATTTGGAATGGATTGTGCGTCTGGCGCTTGAGGCACGCCGTCGGGTCAAGGAGCAGCAGCGGCGCGTGTTCAAGAGCGAATTCCGCAGCACGCACTTCAGCTACACGCTCGGACTCGATGGCGTCGAGACTTTTGTCGCCACGCCTGAACTCCGATCGGATCAGGCGATCGAAAGTGATCCGCTTCCGCCCGGGCAAGTTTGGGCAATTGCCACGGGCTCTGCCGAGGCCGGTGCCGGCCTCTATCGGATCGAAGTCTCGCACCAGCACGGTTCGGGGATACGTATCCTCAACCAGCCGGCACCGGCGCCATTTCGCGAGAGTGTCAAAGTCGGCGAACAGATTTTGTTCTCGCACGGGCGCAACATTGTCGGCGACCGCGATCCACGAGAGCAAGAATTCACAATCCAGCTTCGAGCGATCGATGCCGACAAATCTGGCGGGGGCCTCGGAGTGGCGGTGCTGGTTGCCCTTTGCGGGTCAGTCCTTGGTCGAAACAGCCGCGGCGGGACCATTGTCGTTGGCTCGGCCAGCCTTGGCGGATCAATCGAACTAGTTTCGAATGCGGTTCAAATCGCTGAACTGGCTATCGAAAAGCAAGCGCAAACGCTTTTGATGCCGGTATCGGCCCGACGGCAACTAAACGATCTGCCGGACGAGCTTTGGACCAAGATCAGCATCGAATTCTACAAGGACCCCGCGGATGCAGTGTTCAAGGCATTAGTAGAATAATGCAGCGGGCATCTAACTGGGGAGCCCTTTGGTCGTAGTCGAGGATCGATCGCGAAACGTCGAAGTATTGCGAAAGGGCTGGGGAGGTCTGATTGCATGACCACAAACTACGACAAAGACATCGAGAGGGTGTCGGGCGAAACGCTCGGCGTTCTGGAAACGATCGCGGTGTCGGCTAGCTCCCAGCTATCTGACCCCTACACGATCGGTCCGACGGCCCTCGCGAGTGTCAACACGTTCACGTCCGGCGAGGCACTAAAGACACTCAGCGGCATCGACGGCGCGCGACGCCGCAGCCTCGAATCCCTGGCCCGTGAACCGGCGATCGCGCGCGTCGTGGCCCGGACTGACGAAGGAGACCTAGTCGTCTATTACGTTTGCCGCGATATGCCGGCCGTGTCGCCCGGCCCTGGTAAGCGCCTCGCGGGCCGCAACTCACCGGCCGGCCGTCTCGCTGCGCTCGCTGTCGGCGACGATTTCGAGATCAACGCGCCGGGCGGCGGGATAGCAGGCGTCATTGTCGAAAAGGCGTTACTCCACCCGCACCGTCGAGACGACGCCTGGGATTCGCGCGACTCGATCCTGGAAGGCGAAACGTACGGGCCGATTACGGTCATTTCGATGAGGGATGCGCTGGCTGTTCTCACGGCCACCGACATTGGCGATGAACTCCTCGCCGGTATTCTTGCGGCGGACGAGAAGGCCGCAAACGTCATCGATGGCATACGTCGCAGCGTCATTACGAAGATGGGCCTGCGCGATCAGCCGATCCTCGACCGCTACCAGGACGAGATTTTCCGGCTGCCGCTGAACAAGCAGCTTCTGATCGTAGGCCCGCCCGGTACGGGGAAGACGACGACCCTGATCCGCCGCCTCGGGCAGAAGCTCGATCGAGAATACTTGGACGATGACGAGCGCCGCCTTGCCGATGCCGCACGGTTTGACGGTGCCCCGGCACACGCCGACAGCTGGATGATGTTCACGCCAACCGATCTCCTCAAGCTTTATCTCAAGGAAGCATTTGCCCGGGAGCACATCGCCGCGCCGGACCAGAAAATCTCCACCTGGGCGCGCTTCCGCCTTGACCTTGCGCGCAACCGCTTCCGCATTCTACGCACGCCAAACGGCGGCGGGCCTTTTGTTCTCAAAGAGAACGCCATCTTCACGCGGCCCGACGTGCTCGAACGGCAGACCGCTTGGTACGAGGACTTTTCGAACTGGCAGGATGAGCATTTCCGGGACGATCTGAAAGCAGCGGCCACGCTGCTCGCCGATGCTAGGAACGAGGAGGCTCGGAGGTTGTCGAGGGAACTAGCGGCGATCGTCGCTGATGCCGGCACCGTTTCGCTCGCGCGCACAATGACGGCGCTCGCCGATAAGGACGAGCGCATCGGCGATCTATTGGAAAGGCTCAAGCAGGAAACCGACGGCGCGGGCAGCTTGCCTTCGCGCGCCGCTGCCTCGATTACCGCGCGCTTGCCGAGCGGGCGCTCCTTGCCGGCCGGCTGCGGCTCGCGCGATGGGTTTCCGCCGCCGGAAGCTTGACCGATGGCTTGAGTGTCCGGCGCGCAACCTCTCCTCGCAACGTGCCCGCTCCGTGTCGGGGCGATATTCCGCATTGGGGTGTCCGCGGAACGTCCAGATAGCGGACTTGTGCAGTGCGCCGGCATGGTCAACCACGGGAGCTTGATCTACAGTTCCTGTCCACATTGGGGATGGTTGCTGTCATTACCGAAACGCCGGCCAATACGAGATTGCAGCCGACAGTCATCATCGCGACTTCGCGATGCTGGCCGACGCCGTTGAGATTTGCGGAATCGCTAGCCGAATGCGGTGGGTGCGCGCATCTGCTTTCGCCGCGCCGAAACAGCTTCGTCTACGGTATGGCGGCAGAATGCCGTCATGCCTACGGCCATCTGCGGCCGCAATCCTCGCTCCTGAGGTCGATCCTGCGGATCGGGCCGTCCCTTGTCGTTCCCGGGGACGAGCGTGTGATTGCCGAGATGGTATCGCTGTGCAACCGCAGGCTGGCGCGGTTTGGCCCCGGGGACGACGTCGTGCGAATACTGCGGGCGTCGCTGGGCAAGGTGGACAGTTACGGGGTGCTGATGCAGCGCGCCAGGTTCATCGCAGAGGCCGGCGCTCTCGGTATCCGCGTACCTGCCACGCGGGAAATACCGTCGGCGCAGGCACTGGCCGAACTGGCGAAAGAGATACCCTTTCCGGTCGTGATCAAGCTCGACGGTACCTCCGGCGGATCGGGCACGGTCGTCGTGCGCGACGCGAAGGATGCTCTCGTCAAATTCCAAATGCTGCGCAGCCTGCGTCGCAGGATGGAAAAAAAGCTCGGCTCGGCGCTTCGAGGAGAGGGATCCGTCGTGGCGGGATTCGGCGAATGGCGGACGCCGGTCCTGAATCTGCAGGCCCACGTGCAGGGCCGGTCGGTGACGACGGCATTTGCCTGCTGGGAAGGAAGGCTGATCGGCGCCATTCATGCGGAAGTCGTGCAGGAAGCATGGGCGAACGGTCCGGCCACCGTCATCAGGCTGATTTCCGATCCAGAGATGGAGGCAAACGCCGAGCTGATCGCCTCGCGATTCGGGCTCTCCGGCCTTCACGGTCTGGACTACATGCGGGACAGTTCGGGACGGCTCTGGCTCATCGAGATCAATCCGCGGCTCACCCAGATCGCGCACCTGGCCCTCGGCCCCGGCCGCGACCTTGCCGCCGCTCTTCTGGCGTGCGCGACCGGGCAGCCGGTGGCTCCGCGGCCGGTGAAGATCGATTCCGACCTTGTCGCACTCTTCCCCCAGGAATGGTTGCGCGACCGCAACAGCGACTATCTTCGAACCGCCTACCACAATGTTCCGTCGAACAATCCCGATTTCGTGAAGGCGGTTCTCGGGCGAACGCCATAGCGCAGCCGCGCCGCGCCCCTATGCGCCCGTAGACGGCAGGCGGGACAGGAGCCTCTCCGCGCGCGGCACATGCCGCAACGGCGCGGGCGGACTTCGTTGCGATCCCTCGGCCGCTGCCGGCGTTGCGGCGGCAAGGCGGCAGTTCAGGGCGACGACCATGGACAGAACCATGAAGATCACGGGGTGGTTGTCGTCCTGGCTGAAAACGCTCTTGATGACGATGAAATTGACGAGGGTCAGAAGGGCCGGCAACAGCAGATCCATCTCCGGATCGTCCTGTCTTTCCGCAAGCAGCTTGCGGCTCGCGGCGAAGATGGCCGCGCCGAACATTCCATAATAGATCAGAAAACCCACGACCCCATATTCGAGCACGATGGTGAGGTAATAGCTGTCGAGCGTGAGGATGCCGCCCGGGGTCCTGTACCCGACGACATCCGCAGCCATGAGCATGCCGTATCCCCAGGGACGGGATTCGATCTTCGGAATCGCAATATCGAGCTGTTCGCGCCGTACATTCGTGCTGCCGATCTGCGTTGCGTCGCCGCCCCAGACGACGGCATGAACCCTGTTGCTCACGAATGTAAGCGCAATGGCGCACACGATGATGAGGGGATAGGCAAGAGCCACGGCCGGGCCGAACAGGCTGCTGCGCTCCCCGCGCCACCGTCTGACGGACCAATAGCCGCCGTACAGCAGCACCGCCAGAAGGCATCCGACGGCCCCGAGGCGGGAATCGGTCAGGAGCACCACATAGATGAGGACGGGTATGGTCGCGAAGGCGGCGAGGCGAACGAGAAGCCTCTTCGCCTCGATCGCGAAGTGCAGGATGAAGGGCAGCACGAAGGCGAGGTATTCCGCAAATCCCAACGGCGTGCTGAACGTGCTCAGCGTGCGGTACCTGCCCGTGTATTCGCGGAAATGCGGGGTCAAAATGCGGTGCACGACCTCGTCGCCCACCTTGAGAAATCCGGGAATGTGGCCCGCCCAGAGCACCTGCTCGCGCGAATACTCGAGCAGCCCGATGGCGATCACGACGACCGCCGTCCCCCAGGCGAAGGCAGCCCAGAGCATGGCCCTGCCGGGCTTCATGAACACATAGCAGCCCGCAAAGAAAATGGTGGTCCAGGTCATCTGGACCAGCACATACCTGCTAAGCGACAGCGCGGGGTCGACCGAGACCGCGACGGAAATCACCTCGAGAACGAGAAATGCCAGAAACAGGCGCGTCAAGGCCGGCGACGAGGCGAGTGCCCTGCGCACGGTGGAGCGCACCTTTTCCGAAACGAAGACGCAGAACACAAAGAGGAACGCCAGCGGAAAGCCGATCAGGCGAATGATCGTGATCCACGGCAATCCCGGTATCGACAGTGCGATGTAGTTCGGCCAGACGATCAGCGCCACGAAAAAGGCGAAGAACAGGATTTCGATCCATCGGACCGGGACACTGTCCGTCGCCGGAAGAGCCCAGACGACCAGGATCGCCAGAATCCCCAGGGGCGCGATGAACGCAGCGATCAGGGCCTCGGAAAAGGCTCCGAACAGAACTCCGTACAGCAGCGCGGCAAGGAAAACCGCTGCGGCGGACAACAGAGTCGAGCGGCGCAGAATCCAGGATCCGTCGGCACGAGCGTACGGGGCAAGAATTTGCGATTGAGAACTCAAGTTCCGGACCCGTTCGGCGGTTCCCGCCGCAAAGCGCTGGAGATGGCGCGCGATAGTACCCTCTGCGACGCGGAATCGCCAAGCGTCCGGCTACCCGCTCACGCCGGCGTCCTGCGAACCCCGGTCGTCAACCGCCGGAGTGCTTTTCAAAAGAAAACCCCGGCCCGCCATACGGCCGGCCGGGGTTCTTTCCTGCGCGGTCGGCAGCTCAGGGACAATAGCCGTAGTCGGTGACGGTCTTGCCGTTTTTCATGTTGATGTTTCCGACGAATTCCGGGGGCGTGAGATAGGTCGGGTTGCTGATCGAGATGAAGCACTGATACGCGCCCGTGGGATCCATATAGTTCGCCTGAAAGGAGACCGCGCCGTAGGTATTGTAGGACGTCTCCGCGGAGGCCGCGGCCACCGTAACCTGGCCGTCGTGCAGGTTCACGATCGACGTGTTATGATCGACGATCACGTTGTCGATGCGCGTGTTGGTGCCGCCCCCCGTGGGATACCAGACCGAGGTACCGCAGTTTGCGCAGACATCGTTCGGCTCCAGAGCGGTGTTGTAGGAGTAGGCGATCAGCGACTGGTGCTTGTCGTTGCCCAGGTAGTTGATCACGACTTCGCCATGCCCATCCGACGGTTGATAGACCCAGCCCTCCCAATAGTTGTACGACACCTCGAGGGGCCCCTCATTGTTGGACGTCATCGGCCGGGCGGGCGAGTGAAGGAACGCGTTGTATTTCACGATCATCCGGCCCTGAATGAAGGGCACGATCATGCCGATCAGCGATGTCGGATATTGGTGGGCCAGTCCGTCGACGTAGTTGTGTTCGAACTTGAAGTTCGCGATTGTCGAGTTCTCGATCATCGCGAGAAAGCCGTTGGAGACGCTGCAGTTGGAGCCGTTCACGAACTTGCTGTTCTTGATGGTGATCGTTCCGGTGACCGAGCTCTTGATATCGAGCACGGTGCAATTGTGAAGGCTGAAGTCCCAGCCCTTCAGTGCGAGATTGTTCACCTTCGAACAGACCACGATCGCGCCATGGGCGGCGCTGCCCGTCGCCGAGTAGGTGCATCCGGTCGGCAGCTTATCCACCGCCGGATCCTGCAGCTTGCGGCCTTTGGAATAGCCGACCGGGTAGTCCACGCCCGCGACGTTCCAGGGCATGGGGTGGTCCGACGGGGTATTGGGCGCGCTGTAGTATGCGCCCTGTCCCGACTGCTTTGCATAGGAGAAGAAATTGGGATTGATGAAGTTGCCGTCGGCATAGGCCTTCGCGCACCCATCGTCGTAGCCGGAATACTTGCAGGACGGATGATTTGATCTCGCAGAGGCCGGTCCGGCTGAGACGGTACCCGCGATCAAGGCGATGGCGATAGCGCCACCGATTCCCAAACTACGCATGTGAAGCCCTTTCGACGTTACCCAGCCGCAGGCTCGCAGTAGCGCTTTATTGTGGCGTTACCGGGTTCCTCTAAATTTTATGAACATCCCTTTGCTTGGAAGATTCACTCGGAACTTCCGTCAGGGTGGTTTCTTTTTTGTTAACGAAGCCCGGTCCGAGTGAATGTTTTTCTTCAACCGATCGGGATTGGCAGATCGGCGGGCTCTCCGCGGCGGATTGTGGCGATTTTGCGACGCGGCGGAATCGATGGAGCGACCTGTCGAAGTATCTGCGCGCGCGGCGGGTTCGACGGGTAGCCGGGCGCGCTGAGCGACGTGCGCGCCTGCCGCCCCCCGCTACTTCTTCTTTTTGGTGGCCGGCCGAATGGCGAAATTGATGGCTTGGCCCTCGGTGGTGACGGAGGTCGTCGCCGTTCTCGTCCCGGTAGGAGCAGACGAACTCAGGACCTCGAACGCGCCGCGGATCGCCGTCGTGCCGGAAGAAACCAGACTTCCGACCGCGAGATTCTGACCCGGGGGCAAGGTGATCTTCACCGGATCGAATGTCGTATAGTGGGTCAGAAGCGTGTCGGCGCCGCCTGCCAGCGCATCGAGGCTCGGGGCGACGATCGCGGTCGAGGGGCTGCCGTTGACCTGCACGTCGGCTTCGTCAATCGGATTGTCCGTATTCACGCCGCCGAAATCGTACAGTGCATACTGGCCGCCCCGGGAGTTGGCGGTGGTCCAGGTGAAGGTAAAGGCGCCCGTCTCCGTCCCGTCGGCGATGCGGTAGCACGACAGAACGTCGGTGGGGTGCCCGCCATTGTCCAGGGAAGGATTGGTCCCGCTTGCGTAAGGCACGGACAGAAATCCGGCCGGGCAGGCGGGATTGTGATCGACGGCCGCACCCGCCGTGTCCTCTACCGTCAGGACCGCGATAAGAAGGTCGTCCGCGTCGATCAGATTTCCGGCGCCGTCGGTCGTCACGGAGGTCACGCCCGTGGCGATCGCCTGGCCGTAGGCCCAATTCAGCACGGCGGTTTTCTTCGGCGGACCCGATGGGCCGAAGGACGTGTCATAGAGCTTCCCGTCGTTGTCTCCGGAAAGGGCCAATCCGGTTGCGGTGCCCCTGTTTTTCGTGAATTTCTTCGCTGGTCCGGAGAAGCATATCTGCGGCGTCGAGCCCCAGAGATCGCAATGCTTGGGCAGTGGCACCGGCTGGCCGGCGTTGTAGACCTTCGCTATGTCGAGCGGGGAAATGTTGTTGGAGCCGTCGACGATCGAATTCGTGAAGTCGACCACCACATCCGCGATGTCCACGACCCCGTGAAGATTCGTCGCTATGGGCGCCTGCAGATTCCAGCCGTTGGGGTTGTCCACCGCAACGAGCATCGCGGACGTCGAGCCGTATCTGCATCCGCCGCCGATCTTCACGCCGTTTTCGTAGACCGCGAGATTTTTGGATGTCGATGTCGTTCCGCCCACGTCGAACGAAATGAGGAAATGTGTCCAGACTCCGCCTTCCAGAACCGAACCCGCCGACGCCCAGTTGCAGCTATGGGGCCCGCTGGCATTGCTTGCGTTGGCCGACGCGTCGCCCAGATTGACACGCAGCGTTCCGTAATGGCCGCTGGCGTTGTCGAAGCTGATGTCGACGCCTGGCACGCCTTCGGAGGAAAATCCCGTGCCGCCCTGGTTGGCGAGAAGATCGCCGTTGTTGATATTGGTCCCATTCGCCAGCGGCGAACCGGGCGCTCCCCGGACCCAGAAGCTGATCGTGCCCCTGGAGGTCGCCGCAGTGGGGCCCGTGTCGCCGCCGCCGACATGCGTGCCTTGCGACGTCAGGGCGCTGGTGGTTCCGAAGTTCGTGTAGAAGCCCGCGTGCACGCCCCACAAATGCGGCTCCGTGGCCCGCGCGGCAGCGGGCGTGCCAACCCCGTCTACCGAACCCCAGGCCGCGCCGGACGCACCCAAGCTTGTCGAGAGCAAGGCTGCGCACGCCGCCCAGTTGCGGCACGATCCGGCCGTCCGACGCCACGCCTGCCACGAGCGCGATGCGTCACAAAAGCGGCCGGCATCCGCCAGCCTGTACCTGCGACAAGCCCGCCACATATTCAGCCTCAAATTGCAACGTGGCACATATTCGCCCGGGCCGGCAATACTTTCTTAACCGTACCGTGACCGGCAGCTTAGCGGCATCTAGCGCGAAAATCCGTCGATAGCGCGGATTGCGACCATGGATTTTGGAAGGCCAAGGACCCGTTCGAAGGACATTGCCGCATCGGGAAACAGGAAGCGGAACTGTGCGCTGTCCAACAGGCGTGTATGGTCGATGACCTCGTTTGCCATATCGACCCCGGGAATTCTGCCTGCATGCGCGATCGGAAGCGCGTTCAACAGTTTCGTTCGCAGGGAATTCGGCAACCAGTGAAACATGGGAAAAACGTAGAAGTGCGGATCGAAGGGAAACCAGAAATACGGTGTCTGGATGTAGTAGTTCCGTCCCACGCGACGCGTCTCGCCAGCGAACGATTTCATGTTCGACCAGCTGCCGACATGTTCGATCACGGAGTTCGAATGGGCCAGGTCGAAGGACGCGTCGTCGAACTCGTCAAGTCGGCACGCGTCTGCCTGCCGGCTCTGGAAAAGGCCGGGCGGCGCATCCTCAGCCTTCAGCTCGGTCGGATCGATATTGATCAGCGTGACGTCCGCCAGCTTTTCCCGAAGGAATGCGAACCCGACTCTGCGCCAATAGTCCACGGACCCGCCCAGATCGACAATCTTCACCCGGCCACTGCTTGCATGAATGGCTTCGATGAGAGAGCGAAGCCTGACATCGCGCCTGCTGCGAAGGCGATAGGATAGCGATGTGGGATTGCGCGGGTCGGCGAGGCTCATCGGCGGTCCTTGCCGCGATCGGTCCGGTCACCCGCGTGCACACGGCCGGCCGGGTGGGATTTCGCGTTTCGGCCTAGTCCTGGCACAGGACCGTGCCGATGATTTGCGCGCCGTCCGCCCGCAACTGCTCCGTCAGCAGTTTTACGTCGTTCACGAATGTCTTGTTGCGGCGCGCGACGATGGCGCAGTAGGTCGCGACGCTGCAGATGCGGCCGATGTCCGAACTCGAGTTCGCCGGAGGCGTATCGATGATCGTCGCGTCGAATTCCCGCAGGCAAAAGTCCACAAGCTCGTCGAACCGGCTTCCCGCCAGCAGCTCCTCCGGATTGGCGGCGGCACCGCCTGCAAACAGGACCGAGAGGTTGGGAAGCACGTTGGGCTCGATCAGATCGCCCGGACGCGAACCCGGCTGTTCGAGGTATTGCTGAAGGCCCTGTGCCGACGGCCTCCGGAATATCCTGTCCACGCCCGGGTTCCGCAGATCGGCATCGATCAGAAGCGTGTTCGACCCGCCCTGCGCGAGGGCTACCGCGAGGTTCGCGGCCACGAATGTGCAGCCCGAATCGGCGCTTGCAGCACAGACGACGATGGCCCGGCGGCCGAGCGCCAGATGCCGCGCCATCGTGTGGGTTCGCAGTGCCCGTATCGCTTCCGCCGTCGGGCTGCGCGGTTGCGACAGTGTCGGCAGGAAGCGGGAATCCGGAGACGGTTTGCCGTCCCTGAGCGTCATCTCGGTCAAGACGGGAAGTTCGCCCATGGAAGCTCAGCCCGCCTGCGGCAAGGAAGGCACGACGGCGAGCAATGGCGCCTGGGCCGCCCATTGCAGATCCTCGTAGCCGCGAATCCTGCGATTGAGGAGCTCGGAGAGCAGGGCGATCAATACGCCGAAGCCGAATCCGAATACCAGGGCGCCGGCGAGTATCGGCGCCTTTTTCGGGAATGCGGGAGCCGGGGGCACGATCGACGGCCCGAGGGGCGTCAGGCCTACATCGGTCACCGCCGCCTGCTCGCGTAATTCGGCGGCGCGGGCGAGCGCCTTATTGTAGAGGTCGCGCTTGACCACCACCTCGGCATGAAGCTGCTTGAGACGGGACAGCTTGTCCTGCTTGGAGCTTATCGCGGCGGCGGCGGCGTCGAGGGCATTGCCGGACCCGCCCTTTTTCGGAAGCGGGGCGAGGGCGGACCTTTCCTGCGCCGCCGCGGACGCCAGGGCAGCGCGCTTGGCGCGGAGCGCCTGCAGCTGCGGATGATTGGGTCCCAGCGTCTGCATCGCCTGGGCGATTTCGCCATCGACCTCGGCCAGCAGTCCGGCGAAGGACGACCCGCCGGGCCCCTGCTGCGCCGGTCCGGCCTGCTGGGTGGCCAGCGCCGCTAGACGCGCGCTGTCGACGTCCAGCGTGTCGGTGGCCATATAGACGTTGTTTTCCCGCCCATAGGCGGCTTCGGCGGATTCCGCCGCGTCGAGCGAAACCTTGATCTTGGCCGCCTGGCGCAAGAACCAGTCCGCGCTGCGGTTCGCCTGCGAGCGGCGAAGAGACAGGCTCGTGTCGAGATAGGCCCGGCGCAGGGCATCGACGATGTCGCGTGCGCGATCCGCTGTCTTGTCCGAGTAGGTGATCTCCAGGATGTTGCTGCCGGAGACCACGCCGGCATTCGTCTTGTCGATAATGAGCTGGGCGAGCCAGTGACGGTAGTCCCGATGATCGTTCTTCGAACGGGCGCGATATTTGGCGAGCAACTCGGGATCCTTCGCCAGCCCCATGCGATCGACGACGAGGCCAGCGACACTGTAGTCGCCGATCAGCTCCACCTGGGAGGCGATATAGGTCGAGGTCTCCCCCGACACTCCCTCGCCGGTGACGGGGTCGGGCTTGAGCAAGTTGAGAAGGACGCGGCTTCGCGCCTCCCAGCGCGGGGTCACGACCTTCGTCACCACATACGCGCCGAGAACGCAACCGAATGTGGCAGCGACAATCAGCAAGCGGCGGGCCCAGAGTACGCGCCAGAACTGAACAAGACTCATGCCCGGCCCCGGTGCACGAGGTGCTTTGCGAGCGTTCGGATGCCTAGCACCTAAAACCAACCCTCTCCGACGTCTATAACATCGTCGGGCTGCACTTTGAAGTTCAGATCGTCCGGTTTCAATTCGGTGTTTTTGCGCAGCACGGTGATATGGCTGTCGCTTCCCATTTCGGTCAAACCGCCGCCCCGCGCCAGCGCCATCGCCAGTGTCATGTTGAGCGACAGCGGATAGGCGCCGGGGGACTTGACCTGGCCCTTGATGTAGAACACCTCGTTGGGAACGTAGATCTTGTCTCCCGGGTTTATGATCGGATCGGAGCTTGCGCTGCCCGTGGCGAGATCGCCGACCGAGAATTTGCGTTCATTGCCGTCGGGTGAACGAATGATCACGTAGTTGGAACCGCCTTCGCGAACGCCTCCGGCGCGCGCGAGAACCTCGGAGAGGTGATACTCGCGGTCCAGCGGAACGAGGCCGGGCGTGACGACGCCGCCCAGCACCGTCGCATAGCGGCTGGCATACGAAACGATATCCGCCGTGATCGAGACGTTGGAAAAAACGCCCTTCTTCGTGAGCTCGGCCGCGATCCGGTTCCTGAGTTCGGCGACGGTCATGTTCGCCGCGGAGATGGTGCCGATATAGGGCAGCTGGACGGTGCCGTCAGAGCCGATCTGTACCTTGACGTTGAAATCGGGATGATTGAGGGCCTCCACGTGGATGACATCGAGGGCCCCGAGCACGTATCCCTGGCTCGGCTTCGCCGCGGCGGCCTGCGCCTGCGCGGCAGAGGGCGACGTCTCCTGGCTTGTGGCCGCCTGCGGCGCGCAGGCCAGCGCGAATGCCAGTACTGCCAGGAGCGTGCGAAGGTTGCGATACATGGTCATGCCTCCCACATGGATCTAAAAGGCCAGGGATAGCGAAAGCTCGGCCCTTGCGTCGTTGTACTCATAGTCGGGAATGTCGGCCGTGCCGCGTTCCTGCGCGGCTGCGAGCGTCACCGCGATGTTGGAGCGCAGGTCATGGGTGATTTTCGCGCCGATCGAGCTGATCGTCTGCCGCGTGAGATCGAAGCCCGGCACGATTTGCGCACCGAAATAGCGATGCTGCGCGATCTGCCCCTCGACGGACAGCCGTGTTTTCCCGCCCACCCGGTAGCCGACGGAGCCGCGATAGGTTCGGTCGATCGAGTAGGTGGTGTCGATCCTGTTCACCGGGCTGGCTTCCCTTGCCGCCGAGATCTCCACATCCAGGCGCGATGTGAAGCGGTAGGTCAGGTCCGCAAGGTATCCAAGGCCCGAGAACGCCAAATCCCCCGGCAGGCGCGGCTCGAGCGAAATTTCCGAGATTTGGGCGGTCGCCTTGAGGCGCGAACCCAGGTCGCGCGTCCAGCGGATTCCGCCGCTAAACAAATCGTACCCGTCGGTCCGGACGGAGCCTCCGAGCCGGACGGTGCGGTCGGGATATTCGGAATTCGCATATTCGCCGAACGCGGCGAGCTTTCCGAACTTCCCGAAATCATAGCCGATTTCGGCGGTGACCGGGATAAGGTTGTTGTCCGACGATTTCAGCAGCGTGGCGCTGTTCTGCGTCCAGCTCGGCGCGACAAGCACGGCGAAGGTGACGCGCGATCCGCGCTCGCACGTGACCCCCAGCGACGTGGAAGCGACCGTTTCGGTGTTCTTGGTGACGACAACGGTCAGCTGATCGAGATCGCTCTGCTGGCGGAGGAAAGAACCGCTCAGCGTGGCGGCGCAATTCGAAAATGTCTGTGTTATGCCCGCGCCAACATCGAGATTTTCCCGGTTGAGAATCGTGTTCGTCTGGTAGAAATCGTAGCCCACCGAAGCCTTGATCCCCGCCGTCGCCGATCCGAACTCCTTGGCCAGGTTGATCTGGACGGACGGCGAGTAGATTTCGTCCTCGCGCGTCAATCCCCGCAGCGCGGCCAGAGCGGCGGACGATCGCGCGACGTTGGAATCATAGGCAACCGTTGCGGTAATTGCGAAAGGCGGCGAGGTATCGGTTACTTCGGGCACGCTCAAAGCGGCGGCCGGCGAGGCCAGCGCCACGCCGCTCGCACAGGCCGCAAATCCGATTGCCTGAGCGAGCGCCGCACGCCTTCCCTGCCGGCAAGGGACGCTAGATTTGGTTCGCACGGATCAGCCCCATCGCTTTCGCGAGTGCACCCAAAATCGGCCGAAAAGTCCAGTGGCCTGTGGCATTCGGTCAGTTGATGAGATAATTTTCTCAAAAACAAGATGTCGCGACCCACGACTTTGCGGGATCCTTAACGCAAGGGGGGTACGACATGGAAATCCGCCTTTGCCCGCCTGTACGGTTGCGAAGCGGGCATGCAACTTGCCTCCGGTACGGGGGCTTTCGAAGTCGGACCGATGAACAATAGCGAGATGTATGCCGGCAAGGAGGCCGACTATTACCGGCACGCCAGGCTTGAAGTGCTGGATCTGCTGCCGGCGGAATTCCGGACCGTCGTCGATGTCGGCGGCTCGTCGGGCGCAACGCTTTCGGCGATCAAGGCGCGGCATCCGGGTATCCGGACCGTGTGCCTGGACATCCACGAGGAGTCCGTGCGCATCGCGCGCCAGAACGGGCACGAGGCCTTCGTCTGCGACATCGAGAAATCGATTCCCGACGTATTCGAAACGAGCGACGTGGTGATGTTCCTCGATGTGCTCGAGCACCTCACCGATCCGTGGGGGCATCTGGCAAGGATCGTGGAGCGGATACCGCAGGGCGCGAGCGTGATCGTGAGCCTGCCGAACGTGCGCTTTTGGGAGGCGTCCTGCCGCCTTTTCTTCCTCGGGGACTGGAAACTGAAGGAAGCAGGTGTGATGGATCGCACGCATCTGCGTTTCTTCACGCGCAGGACCGGGGTGGAAATGCTTCGCGGCGCCGGCCTGAACGTGCGTGCCATCCGCGCGAGGATGCCGGGCGCCCGCAGATACCCGCTGATCAACGCGGTCTCGCTGGGCCTCATCAAGGATTTTCTGACCGAGCAATACGTCTTCCTGGCGAGCCGGTGATCCGCTCCCGCGCTCGCTCTAGCCGGTCGCCTCGGGCTTGCGGCGCGCGATGCGGGCCATTGCCGTCTTCAGCACGCGCCGCGTATCCGCAGACACGAGCAGGAACACGACGCCGAGCAGACAGTTGAAGGCGAAGCTCGCGGCCACCGCCACGAGGACCTCTCCCTCCACCTGGTACGAGGTCTCGGCGGCCAGCAATATCCCGGTGTAGAGAATTGCAAAGAGCAGGAAGCTGCCGAGGAGCAGCTGCGGCCTGCGGTGCCTGAGATGCCAGAGCGCACTCACGAGCGATACGACCTCGCCGAAGGCGAAGGAAACTGCGATTCCGAGCAGTCCCAGGTTCAGGTGCGTCGCCAGAAGCGCGATCGCCACCCCGATGGCGCGCGGGATATTCGACACGATGAGGTTTTTCGTCTCGCCCAGCGCCAGCGCACCGAGATTCGGCCACACGCGAACAAGCGCCGCGGCCTGTCCCAGCCCGATGATCCAGACCAGTTCCAGGCTGGGACTGTAGGCCACGCCGAAGGCCCGCGCGATCACGGGTTTGCCGAGAAACATCACGGGCATGAAGATCATTCCCGCAATGAACGTGACGATGATGCCGACATAGCGGAACCGCTGCGTGAACTGCACATCGTCGGACGCCGCTTCCGAAAGCGCGGGCAGAAGGACGGTGATGGCCACGTTGGAAACGAACGAAGTCGGCGTGGCGATGATCGTCATGGCCGCGCCGTAGACCGCCAGCATCGGGAGCCCGAGCGACGCGCCCACGAGAATCCGGTCAGCCTGAGATGCGAGCAGAATGATGATACCGCTGAGCACGAGCGGCGAGCCGAACTGCCAGGCCCGCTTGACGATATCGGCGTTCCATCTGACCGACAGCCGCCTTTCCGCCAGCAATTGCGAAACGATGAGTCCGCCGGCCGTGCTCGCCATATAGGCCACCGGCACGGCAAAATATCCGTGGAACAGATAGGCCCACACGAGAACCACGACGAAATCGACAAGGGCCACCGTCAGGTTCTGATAGGCGATGGGGGCGAATTGATGGTCCCGCTGCACGCGTATGAGATCGAGATGGAAAAGCCCCTGGAGAAAGACGCCGAGTGCCAGCAGCGCAAAAGCGCCCATAGCATTGGGCGCGCCGAACATGTCGGACAGCGGCCTCGCCAGGGCCAGCAGCAGCAGGCCGGTGAACGTGGCGCGCACGATATTGAGAGCCGTCAGAACGGGTTGCAGCCTGTCGATCGGCGCGGACCGCTCCTGGATCAGCATCTTGTCGAAGCCGAAATCCGTCAGCAGCTGCGCGCTGGTCACAACGGTCGTCAGCGCGACGCATGCGCCATAGTCGAACTTGATGAGGATGTGCGCGAGGATGATGTTCCGCGCGAATCTCAGCGCGAAGATGATTATCGAGGAGGCAGTAACGACGACGCTGCCCTTCAGGATGCGGGAGGCCGTTAAGCGCAAGGCCTCACTCTTCCCCGAAACTTGCGGCGGGATCCGGGCCGGGCCTGGCCATCAGCTTCGGTATCGACCGTCTGATCCTCGCGTCGTCCCATTCCCACCAGCGCAGGCGCAACAGTTCGTCGATCGTTTCCTGCCCGAAGCGGTAGCGCACGACCCTGGCCGGGTTTCCGGCGACGACGGCATAGGGCGGAACTTCTCCCTTCACCAGGCTGCGGGCGCCGACGACGGCGCCGTCGCCGATCCGCGTTCCGCTCAGGATCAGGGCGTCCTCCCCGATCCATACGTCGTTGCCGATGATCACGTCGCCGCGCGACCATTCGTGCGCATTCCTGTCCCCGACGCCGAAGAACTGACCGAAGGGATAGGTCGATACGAAGTCGATGTGATGCTCACCGCCGAGCAGGATTTTCACGCCGGCCGCGATCGAGCAGAAGGATCCGACCGTCAGCTTCTGGTCCGGTCGCCAGCCGCGCACCTCCGGCCAGCCGTAGGTCCATCGACCGATCTGAAACTCCCTGTAGGCGGGATTTTCGGACATGAGGCGGGGTCCGGGACCCTTCCACGGTCCGGCGAGCCTGCGCATCGCCCTCTTCAGCCTGTCCCCAAACTCGATCACGGAAACCGGATCGCCCTTCCAGCGCGCGCCCAGATACCGAGCACTTTATGCATCGCAATTTACCAGAACCGGCGCGTCATATCGTAGTCCAGATCGGAAATGCGCTGCGATTTCATATTATGGTAAGCGGCGGCAACGGACGCACATCCGGGCTTGCAAATCAAGGGGTTGGAGCGAAATACCGCCCGCACCGCCATTTTGTACGGCGTATGCGGCGGCGTGCCGGAATGGCACTCGCGCCGGGTGCCCCTTGTCCGCTCCGGGTCGCTGCGTTATCCCCATTGCATTGCGCAGGTTTGGGGGAGCCGTGGGGTCGGCAGCGAAAAAATTCGACGACGCCAGCAAGCCGAACAATCCGTCGCGAGTCGTTGTGCTCGGTTGTCCGGTCGACAATCTGACGATGGACGAGACCGTGCGGCTCGCGGTGGCCGCGATGAGGAACGGCCGGCCGGTCCGGCAGGTATCTCTGAACGTCGCCAAGCTGGTCAACATGCGTTCCGATCCGCTTTTGCGATCCGACGTCACGACCAGCGACATCATCAACGCGGACGGTGCGGGAATACTGCTGGCCGGCCGCATCACCGGATCGCGGCTGAAGGAGCGCGTCGCGGGAATCGACCTCTTCCAGAACCTGCTCAAGGTTTGCGCGGAACAGAATTTCCGTCCGTTCTTCCTGGGAGCGACGCCGGACGTCCTCCGCGAGGCGGTTTCCAATGCGGTAAAGAGGAATCCCTCGTTGCGGCTTGCCGGAGCCCGGGACGGCTATTTCACCAGGGAACAGGAACCCCAGCTCCTGACGGAGATCAATGCAAGCGGGGCGGATTGCCTTTTCATCGGTATGCCCACGCCCCGGAAGGAAAGGTGGCTTGCGGCGAACAAGGATAGTCTGAAAATACCCTTCGCCATGGGAGTGGGCGGATCGTTCGACATTCTGGCAGGGCGCGTGCAAAGGGCCCCCCGGCTGTTTCAGGAAAGAGGATTGGAATGGCTTTATCGCGTTATGCAGGAACCGCGGCGAATGTGGTGGCGGTACACGCGAACGAATTTCCTCTTCGCAGGAATCCTCTGCCTGGCCGTGGTCAGAAATCTTCGCCGCCGGGGAGCGAGCTACTGATGTTCTTCACCGGCGAAGTCGCTCAGACCGGCGACGGCGAAGGGGCGTCCTGTCCGCATGCCATGCAGGCTCCGACTAGCATCCGATTTGCCGGAACGCGCTGAGTATCTCCGCAATGGAACTTGTCAGCGTCGTCATCCCGACCCTCAATGCGGCCAAGTGGATCGGCGACACGCTCGATAGCGTGTTCGCCCAGAGCTATCCCTGCATCGAGGTCATCGTGGTCGACGACGGCTCGCAGGACGATACGGTCCCGATCGTCCGCCGGAAATTGAGCGGCCGGCTGTCGGACAGGTGGCAGGTCGTCGAGATGCCGGAGAAAGGCGCAGGTCCAAGCGCGGCCAGAAATCTTGGCCTGAAGAAGGCGAGCGGATCGTGGATCCAGTTCCTCGACAGCGACGATTTCATCGCGCCCGCGAAGATCGAGCGCCAGATGGCCTATTGCACCGGCGCGCCGCCCGACCTGGCCGCCGTTTACTCGCCCTGGCGGCGTTTCTATGTGGAGCGCGGCGAGATGGTCTGGGAGGGACCGCTCGCAAGGACCGACATGGACGGGCGCGAGCCCATCATGTGCCTCGTCGGCGGCGACCGGTATCTGCACGGCGCCGGGCTGGCGCGCCGCTCCGTGCTGGAACGGATCGGCGGCTTCGACGAGAGTCTCAGGTTCTGGGAATGCGAGGAGATCAATATCCGCATCGCAAGGGCGGGACGCATCGCCTGCGTGCCCGCGGACGAGCCGTTCTATCTCTGGCGCATGCACCGCGAGCGGACCTACATCGGCGGTCACCAGGCCCGCTATCGGCTGGCGCCCGTCGCGCTCAGCTGGATGGAGCTGATGCTCAAGGCCGCCGAATACCAGCCCTTGTCCAAATTGAATCTGTCGGACGCGGACCGGAGAACCATCCTGGACAGTTGCACGATCTGGGCACGGCGGCTCTATGCGCGCGACCGCGAATCCTTCCGCCGGTTCCTGGACCTGGCGCGCGGGCTGGACCCTCTGATGGTTCCCACGACACCGTGGTACGCATCCGCGGCGGCGCGTGTCGTCGGATACGAGAGGGCGGAGGCGATGATCTGGGCGATGGGGCTGCCGAAAACCGCCGCGCGCCGGGCATTGGAGGAAGCGGGGCTGAGGCCCAAGGACTCGATATTCGATTGACGCCGGCGCAGGACTACCGCGGGCGCCGCCAGGCCGCGGGACGGGACCACGCCCGACGCAGAATTCCGTCAAGCGTGGTTTCGCGGCCCAGCCGTTCGCCGAACACCCGCTGAACGACGAAGCGTTCGTCTTCCCGCATGCCGTCCGTGTCGAAGAACAGCCCGACGTATTCGTGACGTCTCCGCAGATCCGCAAGCCAGCCACGGTCGAGCCCGCCGCCGAAAAAGGGAAAGGCGAAGGGCACGGTCGTCTGGCCGGTGATGTCGCGCACCACGCGGCACGATTCCACGATCTCCCGCTCCGCGTCGTCGCGGGCCAGCGATTGCAGAAGCCTGTGGCTGCAGCTGTGCGCGCCGATCGTGAAGCCTTGGGCGCGAAGGTCGCGAATCTGCTGCGTGGTCAGGTAGGGGCTGTTCTGTGCGAGATACCGGCGAGGATCGATCCCGAGCCGTGCGGCGAAGGCGCCGAGCAATTCCGCATCGTCCCTTGTCGCGCCCAGGAGCCAGCGCACCAGCGGTTTCATCTGGGGGGCGACCGCCGTGTCGAGCCGTGCCATTTCGAGCGGCGGCCGGACCGGACCGGAATCCGCCTCGGGTCCGGCGCGATACCTGCCGGCCAGGTTCAGTTCGCGAACGACCGGCTCGATTTCCTCCGGGCGGCTGCGCAGTATCTTGTCGATGCAGAGCGATGCCAGGCTTTCGTGGAAGATGGTCCTGTTGTCGATCAGGTCGGTTATGACGAAGAACACGCCATCGAATCCGTATTCCGACAGTATGGGAGCAATGACGCCGGCGCATTCGGCGAAGCCGTCGTCGAACGTCAGCATTACGCTGTTGCTTCTCGGCGGGTTCGCCGCCGTCCTATCGCGCTCGAGGCGGTCGTAGGTGGTGAACGCAAAGCGTTCCGCCAGATAGTCGAGGTCCGCGGCGAATTCGCCCCGCGTCAGCGCGGGATAGTGCTTCACATGCGCCGGAGCGGCATCGGAAACGACGTGATAGCACAGGCCGATTGCATTCTTGGGGACGAGCCGCCGCCAGGCGGATACCGGCAGGCCGGCAAGCGCCCGGCCCGCCATGTCGCGGATTGTGCGCGCCCCGGCCGGCATCGTCACAATCGGGCGCGGCCCGGCGGGAACATGCCGGCGGCACACGGAAGCCCAATCGCTGCGGCGCGCGCCGCCGGGCCTGCCTCATTCATGCGACGCGATCTCCTTTCCGGTGCGCAGGTCGATATTGCCGGATATCGCCGCTCCGTAACAGCGCTCGCTGCCGCGGCAATCCGACGGGTAGAACGGCCCATATGCGCCGCCGGAATCGACATAGTTGTTCGACATCGTCGCACCGGAGTTGATGCTCGTTCCGTCGCTGTCGAGGCTGATATTGTAGGACACCGTCTTGACGGGACCGGCAGCGGCAATCACGACATTGTCGGACACCTTCGCGTTCCGGATCGTGGCGTTGAGCTGCGCATCGACCTGAACGGGATTCACCAGGCCCGATGGATAGGCGTCGGGAACGTCGAAGGGCGCCGTGCCGGTTTTCGTTGCCGGCCTGGTCAGGACCAGACTCGTGACGACCGGCTTGCTCTGCGGTCCGCTGCAGCACGGGCCGCCGGTGTTGGTCACGGTTTCGATGCTTGTCCCCGGCGGCAGGTACGGGCTCGTGATCGTCATGCCGGACGCCAGGGACGACGCATAGGTATGGTCCAGGGTCACCAGACCCTCCGCGCTGCCGGTCGTGGCCCGCGTCGATCCGGCGACGAAATGCGCCGTTTGCCGGCCGTGCAGTCCTCCCTGTGCGTCGGGTTGCGGGGACAGGAACGTGTTGTTCGCGACGACCGGGCCTATCCACGAGCCGCCGACGAACTGCAGTCCGTTGCAATGATTGCCCTGAAAGAAGCCGCACCGTTCCACGAGGTTGAAGCGCATCCGTGCCTGACCGCCGCTGCCGGAGAGTGTGACGAAATGCTGCGCGGCGTTCCGGATCCAGTTGTATTCGACGATCTTCGTACCCGAGCCGCCGAGCAGCACGTTTTCGCCGACCGGATCGTTCGCGCACCTTGCAACATACCCGCCCCCGTCGATGAGATTTTTCCGCACGACGATGCCGGAGGCGTCAGCGGATTGATTGATCGGCACGACGCAATTCGTCCCCACGCCGAATTTGCTGTTTTCAATCGTAAGGTTGCTGCACGAGGCGTCGTAAATCCCTATTCCGCCGTGAAGCGAGAAATCGTAGCCGCTCACGGTGACGTTGGATCCGCCGTCGCAGCGCAGAATGTGTCGTGCGCCATCGAGGGAAAGGGCGCCCCGCCACTGTGCGTCTGACGGGTCCTTGAGGCGGATTCCATCCGGCAAGCCCACATGATAGTCGACGCCCGCGACCTTGCAGGGCGGGCGCTTCCCATAATCCGAGAAGAGCGCGGGATGCTGCGGGGCGCCTGCCGGCGCGGCGGCGCTGCCGTCGCCGGTGCAGGCCGCTGCCGTCCGATCGCCCGGCCTTCCCGGCGCGGCATTCGCCGGCCACTCCCAGCTTCCGGGCGCAAGGATCAGTACCGCGGCCGCGACGACCAGCGTGGCAAGCCGGAAGCGCCAAACGATCGGGCGCCTGGCCTGAACTTCGGAAACGGGCACGGTTTCGAGCACCTTGAGTACGGTCCGCATTGTAGGTAAGGCCGCGCGCCGGTCCAGACGATGCGTGATCTATGCATAATTCCGAAGGTCCGCAGCGCGTTCACCAAACCTGCAGAAAGGCGCGCGCGGCGCGCGACTTCAATCCGCCGGGGCTGGAAACCGGCCCTGTTCCTTCGTATCCATAGGGGCCGCGGGACAAAGCGCGGAATGCGTGCCGGGTGCCGCCGCTGCGGGACCGGCGATATCAAGGCAGGGAACGCGATTTTGACCATTTCGACCAACAAAATGGAACCGCGGCGCCTTCCTCAATCCGGATCCGGCGCGGCTTGAGCCCGGCAATGCATGTCGCGGTTCTGATCGTTGCGTTCAGGAATACGTCCGATGTCGTGCGCTGCATGAAGTCGCTCGGCCGCTCGACCTATCCGGATTTCGAGGTTGTGATTTGCGAAAATGGAGGGGAAGAAGCCTATCGCAAACTCGTCGCGGCGCTCGATGAAGCGAGGGCGGGACCGCGCACAAAGGTCGTCCTGGCGCCATCCAATGGCGGATTCGCCGCCGGCGTGAATATCTGCCTGGATACGGCGCGAGATGCGGATGCCTACTGGATCCTCAATCCCGATACGGAGCCGCATCCCGATGCGATGGGGGCGCTCGTGCGAAGGCTCGCGCATGGCGATTGCGACGCCTCGGGCGGCGTTCTCTGCTTTGCCGACGGCCGCGTGCAATCCTTCGGCGGACTGTGGATTCCGTGGAGGGGCCGCTTCGAATCCATCGGCTTCGGCACGGTGCCGAACCGGCCCGTGCGCGTGGCGCAAATCGAGCGCCGGCAGAACTATCTGAGCGGCGCATCGATGATGGTGAGCCGGGAATTCGCGGCGCGGGCCGGAGCGATGCGCGAAGACTATTTTCTCTACGGAGAAGAAGTGGCCTGGTGCATCGATGCGGCGAGACGAGGCCTGCGCCTGGGATTCTGCCCCGGGGCCCGCGTTGTCCACTATCAGGGAACGACCACGGGCAGCACGGAAAAGATTTCGGATCGTTCCCGTATTTCGGTGTTTCTGGGCGAACGCAATCGCATCCTGCTCACGAGGGACTATTTTCCCCATCTTCTCGTTCCGGCGATCGCCATCAGCCTGCTCGACCTCTGCATGCGCTTCGGCAGGCACGCCGCCTGGCGGCAGCTGGGGTATGCGCTGTCGGGATGGTGGGCGGGAATCCGCAACGAGAGGGGCGCCGGCTAGGCACGCCGCCGCAGGACTCGAGGGGCCGCCGCCGCGTGGCGCCTATGCCGGCGCCGGCTCGACGGTCCTTGCCCCGATCTCGCCGGAGAATGCGGGATGATGGGTGAATTCCCGGAAATCGTCGCGCTGTCCGAACGACCACAATATCCACCCCAGCTCGTAGCTTCGGCATTCGAGCCGCAACTGGATGTTCGATGGATCGGTCAGAACGGCCGCCCTGGGCGCGATCAGGCTCGGCATGCTGCGGAACATCCTGAAGAATTTCGTGTCCAATTCGCCTTTCCTGCACTGGGAGCGGATCGTGAGGCCCAGCTCCGGCACCAGCATCGGCCGCTGAAGCTGGTTGTCGCCCAGGACCCAGCGCACGCTCCTGCGGATCGCCTCGCGGGCTTCGGTGACGCCGTGCCGCTCGGCATACTCCAGGAATGCGGGCGCCATCCCGTATTGGTGAACGGAGTAGACCTCGTAGAAATCGACGGCCATGCCCCGCATCGTGTCGAAGAACCAGGGCCATTCTCCATTCGGTCCCTGGAGCGCGATCAGCTTGCGCGCGCACGCGTTCGCCAGCTCGATGGCGTCCTGGCGGCCGGACGCCTCGCCATAGATGTAGCAGGCCAGGGTCAGATAGGTGTGCGTGGCAAACGAGGTGAAGCGCCGCCGGAAATGCAGCACGTTGTTGAAAAATAGGCCCGAGCGGCATTGATACCGTTCCACGAGAAACCTGAACAATTCGTCGGCGAACCGTCCCCACTGCTTCGGATCGGATTTCGATTGCGCCGTGACGCCCGCCAGGATCATGCCGAGATCCTGCGCGGTGAACGAAAGCCAGCCGCGGCGCTCGGATAGAACGCGCCGGGTCTTGTCGATGGCCACGTCGGGCAGCGGAATTCCGAATGCGGCGGACGTCCAGAGCGCCGTGCCGAAAGCGTATTTCTGCACGGGCAGGGTCGTGAGGTTGGAAGCGCTGTGCTCGAAAATCTGCTTCACGTCGATCGACGGGGGAATCGCCGAGACCCGGCTGAGACCGAGAAGCACGTTTAACGTGTAAAAGACGTCGCTCTGGGGAAGCGACTCGTTGGCCGGCACACGGCCGTCCAGATGATAGATGTGGGACCAGCGGTTTTCGCTCGCGAGCCAGCAGTTCTCGAGGCCGCGCAGCGCATATGACACGAGCGGGGAATTTCCGCTGCGAGTCTCCTGCGCCGGAAACGCGGGTTCGCGGAAATCCTGGACGCGCGGTACCGGCTGCAACGCAACGCCCCTGTTCCAGCGGATCTCCGGCCGGCCCGCGAACAGCGAGAGCAGCATCCTGATACCGCGATAGATGCGAATCCTGAACAGAACCTGCGTTGCCTGGATGCGCATAGCCCATCCGCCGATCTGCCGGCTCGCCAGCGGCCTGACGAAATCGAAAAGAGGAGAGCCGGTGATCGCGACGGCACGCGCGACCCACCATATCCGCCATTGCCGTTTCTGGCGCGCGGCGGCGAGCTCGTGGCCGATGTGTCGGTCCCATTTCGTCCTGAGCTCGCGGAACGAGTTTCGTGCCGGGTGATAGACGATCATGTCCGGCACGTAGCGGAAGGTAAATCCCTCCTTGCGCGCACGGCCGCCCCATTCGACGTCTTCCGCGAAAGCGATGCCCACGAACGGGCCGACCTTCTCGAAGTATTCCCGGCGCACGATGAGATTTCCGGTGCCGGAATAGCCGTGTTCCTC
Organism: Rhizomicrobium sp.; assembly: GCA_035549575.1. Lineage (GTDB taxonomy): Bacteria > Pseudomonadota > Alphaproteobacteria > Micropepsales > Micropepsaceae > Rhizomicrobium. The sequence goes on along the minus strand of DASZQP010000040.1, from coordinate 100,874 downwards.
CACATAGAGCTTGAAACGGAATCCGAACACGCGCTCGTATGCGCCGACTCCGGAGTCCCCGTGTCCCGTATCGTTGATGATCTGAACGTCGCCGCCGAGAATCGTGCCCGGACTGGACCGCTTCAGGACTTCGTGCGCGACGTTCAGCCAGTCGGGATGGGCGCGGCAGTCGGCGTCGATAAAGGCGAAAATGCTTCCGCGCGCCGCGCGCGCTCCGCAATTTCGCGCCGGACCCGGTCCCGGCGTCAATTCCTGAAGCGTTCGCATTCCAGGAAAGCGGTCGATGATCGGCTGGATGGGCGCGCTCGACCCGTTGTCGACGACGATGACCTCGAACAGCTCTCTCGGCATGGTTTGCCGCGCGAGGCTGGCGAGGCATTTTTCAAGCCCCTCCGGCTGATTCAGATGCGGAATGATGACCGAGAAGATTGGTGATGCTTCCGGCATTAATAGCCCGCTTTTTCGCGCCCCGACCCGAATGCGATAGCCGCTTCTTCGTTAAATTTCAAACCGGGGCCGCCGGCGTCAGTCGCGCGGGCTCGGCCTGAAGCGCGGGCCGAGATGCATGAGACCCTGCAGGATTTTCGGCATCCGGTTCACTCTCAGTCTGGGGACGAGCGTGCCGCCGAATTGCCCGAGAAACTGGGCCGCCCCCCTGTCTCCGAACCCGTCGAAGTCGAATGCGAGGCGTTTCTCTCCCGCACTCTTTATCCCGCTCCAGATCAGTACCGCCACGCTTCCGTTGTCCTTGATTGCGCGGTCCTGCGTCGTAAGCAAATAGTACATCGTGTGCCGGTCGAAGACCGCGCAGATGGCCGCGCGGATGCGGCCGTCCTTTCCCCTCGCGGTGAAGGTTTCGGCCGCGCCATGCTCGAAGGCCGCGCCGAGCACCCGCCCATAGACCGATCTCGAATGATTGGGTGACCGGACGCGCCGGACAAGGTTGTTGAAGTAGAAGGAGATGAATTCGTCGATCGACACGTCGTTCTTTCCGACGGTGAGCTGTTCCTCCGCCCTGCGGATAACGCGACGCGTCGTATCGCGCATGTTGGCCAGGATCGCTCGCTGGTCCGTGCAGTCTTCAAGGCGATAGGTATATTCGACGTTGACCGCGAAATCGTTCAGCCGGAACGCGAGCGCATCGGTTTCGCCCGCTGCGAGCACCAGATTGAAAATGTAGTGCGGCGGCAGCTTCCTGATCGCTTCGTCCAGCAGAAAAAGCCGCATCCTGCGGACCGTTTCGGGCTTTCCTTCGAGTCCTTGCACTTCCGGCGAAAGCGTATGGCTGAGCGGGGGCATGTCCAGCATGGGGACGCCCCACTTGGTGGTGCGGAAAACCTTGATACTTGCCCATTGGCCCGAATCGAGCGCGGACCGCACATCGACCAGCCTGTCACCTGCCGCAGCTTCAAGCCACCATGGTTGATGGAAAATCGTGGGATATCCCATTTCGTGGATTGTCTTGAGTTGTTGGATGTTTCGGCAGTCGCCCGGCTCCAACAAAGTTACACATCCCCATGAGATTTCGCCAGCGCGCGCAATGCCGCTTCCGGTTGCGCGCGCGCCGATTCGATTGACGCAGTATCGGTATCGCTGCAAGCAAACCTTGCGCCGATGTAATCGGCTCGCGCGCCGATTCCTGCGATGCAGCCGCTCGCGCGACGCCGCGCACAGGCGCGGGGACATGTTTTTTTTCTGGCACATCTCGTGCTTATATATCGGGTAGGAATTAACCTTTCCGGGAAATGCGGGCGGCGGCGGGCAAAAACGGGCCGGCAACGCGCATTTCGGGACCACCTGAACGGGAAGGATCGATTCCGGGACAGTCGTTTGCCCCGGACCTCCGGCAGGCGGCGCATGGCGTCTCTCGGAGGACCGAAGTGACTGGCGGCCGTGCAGCAAGGAGCGTTCGTGGCCTGGATTGAGCAGCTCGTGGGGAAGAGACGGTCGAAGAAGGCTTCGACGGCTGAGGATGTCACCGCGCCGCGGGCGAAAACGCTTGCGGAGCAGATGTACAGCCGCGAACCCGTGCCGGTGGGTCCAAGGCTCCCGAAATTCCGCTCCACCGCCACCGATCAGGCCAGCCGCCGCGGCCAGAGCGCCTTCGACGACATGCGGTCCCGACTCTACACGGTCTTTCTCGCATCCCAGCCGGTCATGGATCGCCGGTCGTTCGCGGGTCGCACGGATGTTTTGCAGAAACTCATCCGCGCAACCGAGGATCTCCGGCTGCACACCGTCCTCTACGGCGAACGCGGTCTGGGCAAGACGTCGCTGCTTCACATACTGGCGCAATCGGCCCGCGAAGCGCGCTACCTGGTGATCTACATTTCATGCGGCGCAAGATCGGCCTTCGACGAGGTGGTCCGCTCCGTGGCCGCGCAAATTCCGCTGCTCTATTGCAACGGCATTTCGCCGACGTCCGAGGAAGTGGAGGCCGGCAAGACCTTCGCCGATCTTCTGCCGCCCGGTCCGCTGTCGCCGCAGATCGCAGGCGAAGCTCTTTCCGGAATAGTGGGCACGCGCGTCCTCGTCATTCTCGACGAATTCGACCAGTGCCAGTCGAAGGAATTCCGCCTGTCCGTCGCGGAGCTGCTGAAGAGCCTGTCGGACAGAAGCGTGCGCCTCCAGTTCCTGATTGCGGGTGTCGCCGCCAACCTGACCGAGCTGATCGAGCACATTCCGTCCATCCAGCGGAACATCTTTGCATTGCAGCTTCAGCGCATGCCGGCGGCCGAATTGCGCGATCTGATCCGCAACGGCGAATCCGCGACGGGATTGCGCTTCGATCCGGACGCGGCGAGGGGGATCGTGCAGGTCGCCAACGGCTTTCCCTATTTCGCATGCCTGTTGAGCTGCTATGCAGGGCTGAGGGCGCTCGACGAGGGGCGTTCCGGAGTGGAGCTCAAGGACGTGATGGCCGCGGTCGGCGATGCCATCGAACAGTTCGGCGGGCGGCTTTCCAGAAGCACCAAGAGCCGCATCGCGGCGATCGAGGAAAGCGGGCAGCTGGAAAAGCTGGGCCACCTCGCCGGCGTCGCCCAGGTCGGCGGCGGATGCTTCGAATTCGAGGATGTGCGCACGCTCTTTCCGGGCAGGGAGAGGATGGCCGAATGCGCGTCCTTCGTCGAATGCCTTACGTCGAAGAAGATCGTGCGGCCCATCAACGACGGCACGGAGACCGGGGTTTTCCGTTTCGTCGACGAGACTGCCGTTCCCTACGTGTGGCTTCTTTCGGTGCGGGAGCAGTTGCGGAAGCCCGCGGACGAACCCGATGCCGGCGCGGCGGCGGCCGATAACGCGGGACTTGCGGGATGACAGGGGGCGCAAGGGGGTGTGCGACCATTCTGGTGGTCGTTGGGACACGTCCGGAGGCCATCAAGATGGCGCCGCTGATCCGGCGTCTCCAGCGAGCGGACGAATTCAAGGTGCTCGTCTGCTCGACCGGGCAGCACCGCGAAATGATCCGGCAGGTTTTCGACCTTTTCTCCATTTCGCCGGACATCGACCTCGACATCATGCGGGCCGACCAGAAGCTGAACGAACTGGCGTCGCGCGTACTTCTCGGAATGGAATCGGTTCTGGCCGCGCACTGTCCCGACCGCGTTCTGGTGCATGGGGATACGACCACCACCGCCGCTGCCACGCTGGCCGCCTATCACCACAAAATCCCGGTTGGACATGTCGAGGCGGGACTGCGCACAGGGGACATCTATTCGCCGTGGCCCGAGGAAATGAACCGCAGGGTGACGGACGCGATTGCCGATCGCCTCTATGCTCCCACGAATGCGGCTCGGGACAATCTGATCGCCGAGGGCGTTCCGGGCGCCAACATCGTCGTCACCGGCAACACGGTGATCGATGCGCTTCTCGATATGCAGAAGGGGCCGCTCTGCGAGTCGGCGTCCGAGCTGGAAGCGCGCTTTCCCTTTCTGTCGAACGGGAAGAGGACGATCCTTGTGACCTGTCACAGGCGGGAGAGCTACGGGGCGGGCTTTCAGGGCGTCTGCGCGGCGCTGCAGAATCTGGCGGGGCGCCGCGACGTGCAGATCGTATTTCCGATCCACCGCAATCCGAACGTGCGCAGCGCGTTCCGCGGCCTCGGCGAGGAGTCGAACATCCTGCTCGTGGACCCGCTCGACTACCTCGATTTCGTCTACGCACTCTCGAAAAGTTTTCTGGTCCTCACCGACAGCGGCGGCATACAGGAAGAGGCGCCTTCGCTCGGCAAGCCGGTTCTCGTCATGCGGAACGTCACCGAGAGGCCGGAGGCGGTCAATGCCGGTACCGCAAGGCTGGTCGGAACGGATACCGGACTCATTGTTGCGGCGGCGTCGGAGCTTCTGGACGATCCGGACCGGTACGAGGCGATGAGCACGATTCATAACCCCTATGGAGACGGAAAGGCATGCGAGCGGATCATCGCCTCGCTTGCGAGAGATTTCGGGCATGACACAAATGGATAGTTCGCTTGTTTCCCCCTTCGAGCAGCCTGCGTCGCGCAGGATTTCGGTTCTGGGCCTCGGCTATGTGGGCCTGCCGGTCGCGGCGATCCTTGCCAGCAGGGGATTTGAGGTCGTCGGCGTCGATGTCGTGCCCAGAATCGTCGAGGTGATCAACACGGGAAAGATCCATATCGTCGAGCCCGATCTCAACATGGTGGTCCAGGCCGCCGTTTCGGCCGGCAAGCTTCGCGCGACGCTCGAACCGGAACCCGCAGACGTGTTCATCATCGCGGTGCCGACGCCTTTCACCGGCGATCACCAGCCGGACGTATCCTACGTTCGCGCGGCCACCATGATGATCGCTCCGCTGCTGGAAAAGGGAAACCTCGTCGTGCTCGAGTCGACATCGCCCGTCGGCATGACGGAGCAGATCAGTTCCTGGATCGCGCAGGCGCGCCCCGACCTCGCGCCCCCCGAGGCCGACCGGGAGGATGCCGATTTTCACGTCGCCCATTGTCCCGAACGCGTGCTTCCGGGCAGCGTTCTCAGGGAGCTGGTGGACAACGACCGGATCATCGGGGGGATTTCTCCGTGCTGCGCCGAGTATGCCGCGCAGCTTTATCATACGTTCGTGAGAGGGGAGGTGCATCTCACCAATGCACGCACGGCGGAGCTCGCAAAGCTCGTCGAAAACGCCTATCGCGACGTGAACATCGCGTTCGCGAACGAGCTCTCGCTGATTTGCGATCAGCTGGATGTCAACGTGCGCGATCTGATCCAGCTGGCGAACCGGCATCCTCGTGTGAACATTCTCTCGCCCGGTCCCGGCGTGGGAGGGCACTGCATCGCCGTCGATCCCTGGTTCATCATCGCGGCGTCGCCGGAGTTCACGCCGATGATGCGCACGGCGAGGCAGGTGAACGACCAGATGCCGGGACGCGTGCTGGAAAGGGTGAGGCGCGCCGCCGAGCGGTTGCGAAGCCCGGTGATTGCCTGCCTGGGGCTTTCCTACAAGGCGGACATCGACGACATGCGCGAAAGCCCGGCGCTGCATGTGGTCGAAACGCTCGCGCGCGAGAAGGTGGGGACTCTGCTCGTCGTCGAGCCCAATGTCGCCCGGCTCCCCGCAAGCCTGAGCGGGGCCGGAAACGTCTCGCTTGTCGGCTTGAAGCAGGCGATGGCCAGCGCGGACATCATCCTGCTGCTCGTCGATCACCGGCAGTTCAAGCGGATAGATCAGGACCTCCTCAAGCCCAAGATCACGATCGACACGCGCGGCCTGTGGCGGTGAACGGCGCGTGCGTCATCTCCCGTGCCCCCTCTGCGCCCGCGGCGGGAGGGATCGCACCGGCCTGGGCCGAGCGGATGGCCGATACGCTACTTGGGGATCAGCGTGATCGTGTAACCCGCTGACGTTACGCCGTCGGCCGTGGTCATCGTGCGCTGGGGATCGGAGCCGGACGGAACGGCATACTCGTCGACAAACATGATCTGAAGCGGAGATCCGATATCGGGGAGGCGGTACCGCAGCACGCCCGTGTTCGGCGGATCGAACGGGAAATCGGCGTTGGCGTTGAAATCCACCCAGGCGGATACGACGGTTTCGTTCGCCGCCTTGGTCGTCAGTCCGCCGGCGGTCAGATGCGACGTCGTGGAGGTCGGCCCGTTGTAGTTCAGGCCGGCCTGATCGACGGCCCTCACGTGGGTATAATCCGCCATCGCCCAGTCGTGACACCGCCCGGCCCCTCCGCTCGACCAGGAGATGGTGTAGGCGCCGCTGAGATTGTCCTTGTGCGTCAGCTTCTTGTAGCACATCACGCTGTTGACGCTTCTGGACGTGTCGTTCACCGGGCCGACCTGCTTGAACCCGGACGGACACGTCATCCCATAGTCGGTCGTGCCGGAAGAATTGCTGATGCCGGCCCAGATCACGATGAGGTCGCCGGCCGCAATCGGCATCGATCCCGCGGAGGTCGTCATGCTGTTGTTGCTCACCGTCGCGGCATTCTTTGCCTGCAGCCACTTCATTGTGGCCTGGTGCTTGGGAATTCCCTTTGGACCGTAGGGCGCGGGATAGACGCCGCCGTAGCTGGCGTTCTGGACGAGAGGCATGAGTGCACCTCCGGAGCCCAGATTGGACGGTTTGTCGCTGCGCACGCAGATTTCCGGAACCCGGCCGCCGAAGGGATTCTGGCATCGCGATCCGAGATTTACCGGCTTGCCCTTGGAATTGATGAACTTGGCCAGAATTTCGGGCGGTATTGTGTTCGCACCCGAGCAGGTCACGCTGATGCCGTTCATCGTCTTGGGCATTCCCGCCCCCGTGCACACGATGCTGACCTCCGCCCCGACGATCTCGGACACGTACTGCAGCGACGGCCCCGTGGAGTTCGGCAGGATTCCGCTGATATGAAATCCGCCGGAGTTGTTCAGATCCGGTATCGCCCCCTGGGGCAACGGGTTTGCCGTCACGCCGGTGTTGGCTCCATCGAAATAGAGCGCCGACACGCGGTTCACCGTGTCCATGCTGACGAGATAGTGGTGCCAGATGCCGTCCGAGCCGGCCTGCGCCTCGAACTTGATGGCGTCGGTGTTGTTGTTGACGCCCGCCGAGTTGTTGAAGCTCATCTGGAAGCGTCCGTCGGGACTGTCGATCGCGCCGCACAATCCCGGCGCCGGCCCGCCCGTGACTTCGCAGTTCGATGCCGGATTGCTCCAGAACTGCACGCCCTGCAAGTTGGTCGGGTTGGTCTGATCGTAGGTGCCGTTCAGCCAGAACGCGTAGGTCAGCGTCGGCGTGTTCGTCACGCCGAGCGCAACATTCGTTCCCAGAGACATATAGGGCAGGAACGCCAGTCCGCCGATGGTAGCGGCGGCGCATCCCGAATGGACCGCGCCCGCGAGGAGCGCCAGTTGCGCGAGAATCTTGCGCGAAAGGAATTTCGTAGGAGTCATCGATCCAGCCCCGAATGTGGCCTGTCGGTGTGTACCGGCGGCTGGGTGGTAACTATAGCTACATCGGCCGGATTTTCCTATCACGCGTGCGCGAACCGCATGGGCGATCCATTTTGTCAATTCGCGCAACCTGTTGTTTGGTAAACGGCGGCGGGCAATCTGCGAAGATTTCGCGACAGCACCGCTGTCGCGGCCCATTCATGATTAGCGGCCCGAGTGGTCAGGCGCGCCGCGCACCGTCGAGCGCCGCTACGAGCTCCTCGACATCCGTGGCGCGTGTCGCGCCATGGGTGATGCAGGCACGCACGACCTCGCGGTTCTCGAATCTGGCGGCCGATGCCCACACGCGTCCCCGCGCGCGGAGGGTGTTCACGATCGACGCCGGCGCGGCCGATCCCGCCGGCGGCTCCGCGCAAACTACGGCGAGGTCGGGAATGTTCGCGATAGACCAGCCGAGAGAACGGAGCATGCCGCTCATGAGTGCCGCAAGCTCCACGGCGCGCTCGACATGCCGGCCGTAGCCCGGCCAGCCCGCGGAGGCGAGCGAGAGGAACAGCCTCAGTCCCGAAAAGCGGCGCGACCATTGCAGGGTGGTGACATAGGGATCCACACCCTCCACATGGGACGGCATGAAATCCGCCGAAACGGCGAATGCCGACGACAGGGCCGCCGCATGCGGCGTGAGAAACATTCCGCTGCACATCGTCGTCGCGAACCATTTGTGCGCATCGATGGTCACGGAGTCCGCGCGCTCGATTCCTGCCAGCGCCTGCCGCAGCTTGTCCGAGGCGATCAGCGCGCCGCCCCAGGCCGCATCCACATGCAGCCACATTCCGGACGCCGCCGCGATATCGGCGCATTCGGCCAGAGGATCGATCATTCCCGCGTTCGTCGTTCCGGCGGTGGCCGCGATCATGACGGGATGACAGCCGCCGGCCCTGTCCGCGGCGATGGCGGCGGCGAGCGCGGAGGCATCCATGCGTCCCATCCCGTCCGTCCGCACGAAGCGGGCGCCGGTGCGCCCGATGCCGGCCATATGGGCGATCTTGAGCCAGGCGAGATGGCACTCCTTCGAGACATAGAAAACCGGAGGCCCCGAAAACGCGCGCGCGCCGCCGGTGGCGAAATCCGGTTCCGCTTTCGTCAGGGCGCACAGAAGCGCGGTGAAATTCGCCTCCGAACCCCCTGTCGTGAAATGCCCGGTGGCGGTCCCGGGCAGTCCAATGCGCCGGCCGACGGCACGGATCGTGTGCGCCTCGATCTCCACCGGCACCGGCGAGGACGCCGATGACGCCAGCTGCGGATTGAATGCTGCGGCGATCCGGTCGGCAGCCTCGGCCGGATAGGTCGGCGCGGGATTGAAGAGGCCGAAATAGCGCGGGTTGGTCATCTGAACGATCCCGCGTTCCATCCGGGCGATGGTCCAGGAAAGAAGTTCGTCGAGAGGGCGGCCTTCGGCAAAGTCGAAACCGGCGAGCTCCTCGCGGAAGGCGCGCCTGTCGATACCGGGCATCACGGGTCCATCGGCGATCCGCGCTTTCGCCGCCAGGAGCGCCTCTGTCAACGCGTTCTCAAAGGCCTCCCGCTCGCGCTCAGAGGGAAACAGAACGTTCCGATCCGAATTCGCGCCGGTCATGATCGCGTCAGACGGCTTCGGATACGTCGGGATCGTGGCGAAGTATGGCCGGCGCTTCCGTCAAGCGCTCGGATCGGCCGGCGCGGCCCGTCCTGCGCGCCAGGTCGGCAAGCCAGTTGCGGTAGAAGGTCGTCGCAACCGGCCGCCACGGCGCCGCGTGCGACAGCGGCTCTACGTTCCTCGGAAAGTCCGAGAGCAGGCCCGGCCGTGGCGCGGTGACCGCTCGCTCGCGAAACTCCGCGAAAGCGGCGGCGGCGCTTGCCGGAAAATAGCCGGTCGGCAGTTCGGGATACCGGTCGCAGTCTCCGAGCAGAAACCGTCTGACGTCGCGCCGGTATTCGCGCGAAAGCACATCGGAATCGTATTCCATGTGACCCTGAAGGAAGAGATGCCTGCATCGCCTGGTCTTCAGGAATATGTCCGCTCCCGCCGCGTCCGAGCGCGTCAGGATCCGGTAGCCGCGCGCAACCAGTTCGCTTTCGGGCAAATCGTTGTAGCGGGAATGGGGCGTGGTCCAGTGCGACGGGAATCCGCGCAGGAGAGGGTGGTCCTGCCTGGTCTGGCAATCGAACAGCCCGGAAAGCTTGGTCTTGAACGGCTGCCGCGCGATTCCGTCCAGATAAAAGACGGCGGCTTGCGTGGCGAGGCAGGACCAGATCGTGGAAACCACGTGATCCTCCGACCATTCGACCAGCCGCTTGAGGAACGGCCAGCACGGCTCGTCGGTCAGGCTCGCGGCCTTCGGCTCCGTGCCCGTTACGATGATGCCGTCGAGATCGGAGGCCCAGAGCTTTTCCGCGTCCAGATATCGCTCCGCAAGCGCGATGCGCGCGGTCTGGTGCCGCGCCTGCGCGAAGGGAGCATAGAGCTTCAGCGTCACGGGAAGCCCTTCGGCGGCTTCCAGGAGCAGGCTGCGGAATTGCCGCGTGGTTATGTCCACGGCGGGGCCGGACATGTTGTTGACGAGACCGATCGTCAGTCCCGCCCGCGTCCGCCGGGGTGCGTGCTCTGTGGAATATCGTCCGACCGATTTCAGGGGTTTCCTCATTTCGGCTCTCCCCTTGCGGCGACAGCCAACGCTCCGTCCAAGTCCGCGATGATGTCGTCTGCGTGTTCGATACCTACGCTGAGCCGGATCGTTTCCGGCGAGACACCCGCCAGCTTCTGCTTTTCCGGAGGCATCTGGCGGTGGGTCGTCGAAGCGGGATGGCAGGCAAGCGATCGCGTATCGCCGAGATTGACGAGGCGCTTGACGAGCCGCAGCGCGTCGTAGAAACGGACCCCGCCCTCGTACCCGCTCTTCAGACCGAAGGTCATCAGCGAACAGGCCCGTCCGCCGAGATATTTCTGGGCCAGGGCGTAATAGTCGTTCTCCGGAAAACCGGTGTAGTTGACCCACGCCACCCTGTCGTCGCCGCGCAGGAATTCCGCCACGCGGCGGGCATTTTCGACATGGCGCTCGACGCGGAGCGCAACCGACTCCATTCCCTGGAGCAGGAGGAAAGCGCTGAGCGGAGACAGCACCGATCCCGTCACGCGCTGATAGACGCTCCGGCAGCGCGCGAGATAGGCGCGGGAACCGAAGCGCTCGGCGTAGACAAGACCGTGATAGGACTCGTCCGGGCGGTTGAACATCGGGAAGCGGTCCGCGTACTGGCGCCAGGGAAAATTGCCGCTGTCGACGATCGCTCCGCCGAGCGTGTTGCCGTGACCGCCCAGAAACTTGGTCAGCGAATGCACGACGATGTCGGCGCCGTAGGCGATCGGGCGCAGCAGAACGGGGGTCGCGACCGTGTTGTCGACCACAAGCGGAATGCCGTGCCCGTGGGCAACCTTTGCAAGCTCCTCGATGTCGCAGACGTTTCCGGCGGGATTGCCGACGCTCTCGCAGAACACGGCCCGCGTATTCCCGTCGATGAGCTGCGCGACGGCCTCGGCGGTGTCGCGCGACGCGAAGCGGACCTGCACGCCCTGGCCCGGCAGCAGATGGGCGAAAAGGGTGTGGGTCGTTCCGTAGAGCTGCGGGACCGAGACGATATTCGTCCCCGCCGCAGTCAGATTGGAGATCGCGTAGTTGAGGGCCGCCTGGCCTGAGGAGACGCAAAGCGCTTCCGCGCCGCCTTCCAGCGCCGCGACACGGCGCTCCAGCACCTCGACCGTGGGATTGCCGATGCGCGAATAGCGATAGCCTTCCACCTCGAGATTGAACAGCGCCGCGCCGTGCTCGGCGCTGTCGAACTCGTACGCGACAGTCTGGTAGATGGGGACTGCAACCGCGTGTGTTGCCGAATCCCCATCGTAGCCGGCATGAACCGCGGCCGTCTCGGTGCGCATTGGGCCGATCCCGCCGCTATCGCTTCGGCCGGCTGCCGGTGGTCGGTGCGCTCGCGGCCGCCGCGGAAAAGCCGCTCACGGCCGATGTCAGAAGAAAGAGGAATCCGGCCCACAGCGGAAGGATCGAATCGTCCACCGGTATGTGGCGGCTGAGTGCGCCGTGACCGCTCTCCTCATTTGAATCAAATTTTATGTGCTGCTCCAAAAAAAACCTGAACGCCTTCTGCCCGGGACCCTGCCACGACTGCGCGCGAAGCATTGCGGTGAACACGCGCTCCAGCCCGCCGTCCTCGTAGCTGGCGATGCTCTTCGCCCTGATCGTGTCCGCCGTGCCTCGGGCCAATTTCAGGTACTGCTCGCCGGCCTCCACGATGGATGCGGTGTCCGGCAGGGGCTGAAGCGCGAGCAGCCTCCGCATGAACTCGTCATGGTTCATTCTTTCGCCGGGCGCGGCGACGCCTTCCCACGGGGAGAGGTTGTCTGTGTTGCACTCTTCCCGGTGGAGGAGGGCAAGCCTGGCGTCGCCCGGATGGAGACGGCAGGTCACCTCCAGGTTCTCGCGGAACTGGATCGAGAAATAGTAATACGCAAGCGCGACCCGGAGCACTTCGTCTTCGCTGATCGTCTCCCAGGGCAGATTGCAGATGCGGTCGATGACCCTGGAAAAGGCGAACCCCGTGCGCAGGATCGGATTGCCGGGGGGGCGGCCCTGCGGCTCTGCCCTTCGCGGCTGACCCGAGCCGGCTTTCGGGCCTGCGATGTTTTCTGGCGGAAAAAGCATTGTCTTGGCCCCTTTGTGCCCCACTCGGATAAATGGTAAACATGCAGACGAGATATTGCCACAGTCGTTTCGGTACACGATACGGCAAGAATGCAGTTTCCGCGCCAAAAGCGCCATTCTTGGCCAATATTAATGTTACTTTTAGCGATTTCGTTGGGTTTGCTGGACTTGGTGCAATTGTGCCGCTCTACCGTGTATTTTGATTTTCACACATCGGGGGGCCCGCCGGGACTTTGGGGCATGACTTCGAACAACCCGCCGCCGTTATGGCGGCTGACCTCCAGGGCGCTCGGCCCGATCGCGCCGCTCGGCGGTGCAGGGCAGGGAATTCCGTTCTACTGCGTGCATTCGATCAGCGGCGATGTGACATCTTTGCAGCCGCTTGCGCGCGAACTCGCGGCGGACCGCCGCGTGTACGGAATCCAGATTCCGAAGGGTCGGATGAACGCGCAGTTCGCGCAGTCCGTGGCTTCGATCGCGGAGTTCTATTCCGACGCGCTGGATGCATTCCAGCCGGAGGGCCCGCTCTTTCTCGGAGGATGGTCGGCCGGTTCGTTCATAGCGCTCGAAATGGCACAGCGCCTGGCGAAGCGCGGACGCGACGTTCCGCTTCTGGTCGCGCTGGACGGCTTCCTGTTCCGGAGCGTGCACGGGCCGCGTCCCTCCGAGCTCCGGTTCTATTCGCTGTTCGCGCGAAATCTTCCGCGATGGATCGAGGAAAAGGCGGCGCGGCCCGATGCGGCGCGAAGCATCGCAAGGGGCATCGGGAAAAAGCTGCGGAGATTGTCCCCGCGGCGGCCGGCCGGCGGCGCGGTGCCGGCGTCAGACGTGGACAAGTTTCTCGATACGTCGGGCTGGCCGCCCGAGCAGGCGGCCTTCGTCAAAATCCTGTTCGACACCATCGAGCGCTACGAGCCTCGCGACTACTGCGGACGGGCGGTCGTCTATTCTGCCAGGTCCCAGCATCTGTTCTGGCCGGGACAGGTCCGCGGCCAGTGGCAGCACATCGCGCGATCGGCGGAGATCGTCGATGTGGACGGCTCGCATGTGACGATGATCCAGCCCCCGCGCGTGGCATCGCTGGCAAATCATCTGCGCCGCCGCTTCGCCGAGGCCGAGGCGGCGGTGAAGCACGCGCCGGCGGATGTGCGACTCGACAACATTCCGGGTTTGGGTTCTTCTGCGGCCGAAAGAGCGTGAGAGCGAGACGATGCGGGCGGTGATTGTCGAAGTGTGCGAAGCGGTAGCCGCGGAGCAGGAAAAGAAACTGGCGCCGCTCGCCGACGACCTGCCGCTCTCCGATTCCGGTCTCGATTCCCTGTGCCTCGCCATTATCGTCGCGCGCCTGGAAGACGCATTCGGATTCGATCCGTTCAACACGGAAGGCGAGATCGTGTTTCCGGTCACGTTCGGCGAGTTCGTCAGCTTCTACGAAAATGCAGCAGCAGCAGCCGAGTCCTAGCGGAAATTCGCTTTGGGGCCTGAGCCGCGCGGCGACAGCATCGTCTCCGCAATGGCTGTGGGGCTTCGAGCGATCCCTCCGCCTGGACTTGCTGGCCGCCGGCACCTGTCTGCCGGCCGCGCGCGAGGACCTGAGGGGGCGAAGCGCGCTCATTCTCGTCGGGGATCAGCTCGCGGCCGCGATTGCGCTGCTCGAGCTCGACGGCATTGCGAGGCGCATCGTCCTTTGTCCGCCCGATTTCTCCGAGCGGCACCTGGCATCGACCGTCGCCGCGGCCGACATCGATCTGATCGTCGGCGATGCCTCCACGGCGGACGCCGACTATGGGCAGGTCGAGAAGATTGCGATGAGCGGCGAGCCGCTTGCTGTTCCCGGGCTGGACCGAAGCGGCGTCGAGCCGACGGAATGGGTGCTGCTGACCTCCGGCACGACCGGTCCTCCGAAACTCGTCGCCCATTCCCTGCGCAGCCTGACCGGCGCGATCGCGGCAAGGCCGGCATCTTCCACGCCGGCTGTTTGGAGCACGTTCTACGACATCCGCCGGTATGGCGGATTGCAGATTTTTCTCAGGTCGATCCTCGGCGGCACGTCGATGGTGCTGTCCAGCCCGGCGGAGACGGCAGGCGCGTTTCTCGCGCGCGCGGGCGCCCACGGCGTGACCCATATGTCCGGCACGCCCTCGCATTGGCGGCGCGCGTTGATGGCGGGCGTGCCGGCTGCGTTTGCGCCGGGATACGTTCGCCTGTCGGGCGAGGTGGCGGACCAGACCATACTCGATCGGCTGCGCGAGCAGTTTCCGGCGGCCAGCATTGCGCATGCCTTCGCCTCGACCGAGGCCGGTGTGGCATTCGAGGTCGGGGACGGGCAGGCAGGATTTCCCGAGCGCCTGGTGGATGCGGACGGTCCGGTGACGCTCGCCGTCCGCGATGGGTCGCTTCGCATCCGCTCCGGCCGCACGGCATCGCGCTATCTCGGAGCCGGGGCGCCGGTGCTTCGCGGCGCGGACGGTTTCGTGGATACCGGGGATTCGGTCGAACTGAGGGACGGCCGCTACTATTTCGCCGGCAGGCGCGACGGCGTCATCAATATCGGCGGATTGAAGGTACACCCCGAGGAAGTGGAGGCCGTCATCAACCGCCATCCCGCCGTGCGCATGTGCCGCGTGAAGGGCCGGAGCAACGCGATCACCGGAGCCATCGTGACGGCCGACGTGCTTGCCGATTTCGGCGGCCCCCGCGCGTCCGCGCCGGACGCGGAGCACCTGAAGAAGGAACTGGTCGATCTGTGCAAGTCGAGCCTGGCGCGCCACAAAATCCCGGCCGTGCTGCGCTTCGTCGACAGGCTCGAACTCTCCAATTCGGGCAAGGTGGAACGCTGATGCGCAACGTCATCGTCACCGGCGGCACAAGAGGGATCGGCCTGGCGATCGGGCGCCGGCTGGCGGCCAGCGGCCACCGGGTCATCGCCGTCGCGCGGAGCGAGGGCGCGGCGTTCGGGAAGGCGGCGGAGTCCGTCCGCGCCGAAGCGAAGGGCGACCTGCAGTTCCGCCCCTACGATCTGGGCGAGATCGCCGGCATCGGCGCGTTCGTCAAATCGCTGAGAAGCGATTTCGGGGCGATCTACGGACTCGTCAACAATGCCGCGACCGGCACGAGCGGAATGCTCGCGCGCATGCAGGACTCCGTGATCGAGCAGACGCTGCGGCTCAACACGCTTTCGCCCATCGTCCTGACGAAAGGCGTGGTCCGGGCGATGATGGTCGACGGCGGCGGAAGAATCGTGAACATCACCTCCGTCGTGAGCGCGACCGGCTTCAGCGGTCTGTCCGTATACGGAGCGACAAAGGCCTCCATGGTGGGCTTCACGCGTTCGCTCGCGCGCGAACTGGGGCCGCTGAACGTCACGGTCAATGCGATCGCGCCGGGCTTCCTCGAAAGCGAAATGACATCGTCCCTGAGCCGGGAGCAGCGCGACCGCATTGCGCGGCGCAGCGCGCTGCAGCGCCTGGTGGAGGCGCGGGACATCGCGGCCGCCGCAGATTTCCTTCTCGGCGACGACGCCGGGAACATCACCGGCACCGTCGTCACCGTCGATGCCGGGAGCACCGCCTGATCGATTCAGAGACGGATCGATCCGTCCCGGATCCTGCCGAAAAGCGCGGCATCGAGAGGTACGAATCCGCCGCCCGTCCGCAGGTAGATCGCGTCGGTCACGAGTTCCGGATCGTAGCCTTCCCGGCTCAGGCGCTGCTTTTGCGGCTTGAAGGTTCCGGTGCGGTCGAGGTGCCGGCAAATGCGCAGGAACAGCGGCTGCGCATAGGCCGGAAGGCGCTGCGAGATCTCGTCGTGAAAGTCCTGAAGGCCGAACGCATCGTCCGCGACGATCGCGGCCATGCCCGCGCGGCCGTCGCTGTGCGGAACGGGCACTCCGTAAACGGCGGCATCGGCGACCCCGGTGCATCCCGCAACGACGTTCGCGACCTCGGTGGTGGAGACGTTCTCGCCCTTCCAGCGGAACGTGTCGCCGATGCGGTCCACGAAGTAGAAATAGCCGGACGTGTCCCTCCTCATCAGGTCGCCTGTCGAGAACCAGGCGTCCCCGGGCGCGAAAACGTTTCGCAGGATTTTTTTCTGGGTCGCCTCGGGATCGGTGTACCCCAGGAAGCGGCTGTCGTCCGAGATCCTGCCGGCCGCAAGGCCCGCCTCGCCGCTTTCGCAGCGAAGGCACAGGCCGTCTTCGCCTCTCACAGGCACGCCCGTCTCCGGGTCGCATCTGAGAATTTCGATGTATTTGCGATGCGACAGGAACGGCGGAAACCTGCCGATGGCGCCCACCCGTCCGTCGCAATTGTACAGCGACACCGTGCCCTCTGTGGCGGCATAGAACTCGAGGATGCGCGGAATCCGGAACCTGCTCTGGAACGCTTCCCAGATCTCGCCGGAAAGGCCGTTGCCGCATGCAAGGCGGATCCGGTGGCTTGCCTCCAGCGGATGCGACTGCGCCTTGAGCAGGTAGCGGCAGATTTCGCCGATGTACTGGAAGAGCGTGCAATCCCACCTGGCGATGTCCTGCCAGAATTCGCCGCTCGAGAACCTGTCGCGCAGCACGACGCTGCCGCCGCCGATCAGCGCGGCGCCGATCGCAACGACGCCGCCGACGCTGTGATACATGGGGAGGCAGTTGTACATCCTGTCTTCCCGTGTCGTGCCCATCATCCCGGCGAACCAGTGGCTCCACTGCATCAGCCGGTAGTGGCTAACCGGCGCGGCCTTGGGCAGGCCGGTCGTGCCCGATGTGTAGAGATAGAGCGCGGTGTCGTGGATGGATGGCGCGCGCCGGTCGTCGGCATCCTGCGCCGCGGACGCCAAGGCCTGCGTGTCAACGCGCGGAAGATCCCGCATGTCTCCGCCATGCGCCCACCATGCCGGACCGGACCGGCACGCACCGCCCAGCGACAGATACGCTTCCTCCAGCGCCGCGGCGACGATCACGTGGCGCGGCGACACGAGCGCGATGGAATGTTCGAGCGCGGCGCCCCTCTGGTTGGTGTTGAGCAGGGAGACGATGCCGCCGGCGCGCGAAATTCCCAGCCAGATCGCGAAATAATCCGGGCAGTTCGGCATCAGCAGGCAGACCACCTCGCCCTTGCCGAGCCCCACGCCGATCGCCCAGCGCGCGTAGCGGTCGACGCGCGCGGCGAGCTCGCGATAGCTCACGCTGCTCCCGTCGCTCAACAGGGCCGGCGCATCCCCGAACTTCCCCGCCAGCCGTTCGACGACGGTCGGGAGGATGACCTTCGGATTGGCCGGAATGGGCGCGGTCAGCTCCAGCGCCCGCAGCCACGCACGCGAAGAATCGTTGGTCATGGAGACGCAACCGGGGCTTTCCGCGCGCTATCTACCGTTCCGCCGCTCCGGCGGTCAAACCCGGCGGCGCAATCGTCAGTACACGGCAGAACCGCGCCGCTTCCGTTCAATGTGACGCCGCCGCCCGTGCGCGCCGGGCAAGATGCCGGGCGAGGCGCGGCACTGCCCATTCCGCGCCCACGACGAAGCGCATCAGCGGCCCGAATGTGGGCGCCGCCGCCGGGCCGACGAAATAGAGGCCTTCGACCGAGCTCTCGAAATCGTCGGACAGACGCGGCGCGTTCCGGTAGTGCGCGATGGAGTCGCGCAGCGCGGGGTCCAGAATCGGCACGCGCCGCAGATCGACGCTGTAGCCGGTGGCGGCCACGATGTGATCCGCCGTCAGCGTCCTCGACTCTCCGTTGATGCAGGACTCGAGCGCGAGCTCGGCCTCACCGCCGTTCGCGCGCGCGCCGCGGATGCGCCATCCCAGCAAGGCCGGCACGCGGCCCTCGATCTTTTCCGTCATGAACCATCCGGGCGAAGGAGGCGGGAAGCCGTGCGCGATTTCGTAGCGCCGCGCGTCAGGAAAGCGGCGGAACAGCAGCGGCGCAGAGGTGAAGAATTTCGAGCGCAGCCCCGGCCCTATCCCGGTCTGGGGGCTGCGTATCCTCTTCGCAAGCGATCTCGGTCCCGGAGGATTGTGAAAGACTATCCTCTGCTGCCGCGACAGGATCCGGACCTCGGCATCGGCTTCGGCAAACAGCCATGCCGTGTCGATCGCCGACGCGCCGGCGCCCACGACGACGACGCGTTTGGACGCAAATTCGTCGGCGGTGCGATGGTCGGCGCTGTGGGAGACGAGCGGGGAGGGCAGGCCGGACAGAACGTCGGGAATCCTGCTGAACCAGCTGATGCCGGTGGCCATTACCACGCTCCGGCATTCGACCGCGGTTCCGTCGCTCAGGGTGAGGTCGAAGCCGTTCGGCCGTTTCCCGATGGCCGCGACGTCCTGCGGCTCCAGTCCGGGCACGAACCTCTTCTGAAACCAATCCGCGTAGTCGACGAACCGCGTCAGCGGGACAGGCAGGCCCGTGGGCCGATAGGGCAGATTGCCGGCCGCGCAGAAATCCTCCAGCCGCGCGCCCGCGAACGGCGCGGACAGGCTGGACGCGAATCCATCGGATTTGAGCAGCATGTTCCTAGGCATGTGCTCGCGCCATGTCGTCAGCGGCCTTCCGAAAATGCGAAACGGCAATTTCGCCGACGCAAGATGGGCGGCAAGCGAAAGACCGTACGGTCCGGCACCGACGATGGCGATGGGCAGGCGTTCACTCTGCGAGGAAGAACTCTCCGAAAGGGGCAAGGCTCTATGACTCCTGATGGGCGATGGCGGTGTATTGCCAGCCGGTTTCGTGGCCGGTCACACACTGAGAGATTGTCACCGTTCCACTAGCGGGAAAATTAGTTGTGGATCGTTAATGTGGGTGTGGCACATATCGCGACACTTCCTATTAGATCGACCGATCACGGTCGATGAACAGACGCGTGACATGAGAGGGTGCCGGACGAGACGGAACCGCAAAACGGGACGGCATTTTCTTGCGGGCATATTCGCACGATATTTTGCCGGAAGTGCGGAACCTATTAATCCGGTAAACGTCTATTAGGGTCGAATTAACGAATCGGTGTAATTTTGGTCAGCCAGTTCGCATAGCTCCACTTGCGGTAGCTGCGGAGGTTCGGCGTTGCAATCGAAGTCGGTCGATCTCGAATATCTGGACGGCCTGCCGAAGGGGCAGGCTCTTCCGCGCATCGCCCCTCAGACCGAAACCGCCGACCGGAAATGGTCGCCATTCAAATCTCTCGTTTTCGTAGTCGGCGTATGCGGATCGTTCTGGGCGGTATGTCTTTGGTTAATCGTCCGGGCGGTCTGATTCCGGTATTCCCCACCTCAGATTTGGCAAATCGAGCCCGGAAATCGGGCTTTTTTGACGTCCGTTGACGGATATTTCACTGGCGCCCCACCCCGAAAGCGCTAAAATTGAATAAATTTATAAAGAATACGTGTAGTTGGGGCGTTGTGGGGTTGCCGTGGTACATGAGAGTAGTTCGGCGCGCTCGTCCAAGCGGGCGCAGCTTGAGTATTCGGCGAAGCCGCCGAGGCGAGCGGCGACACATGCGCGAGGTCTGACGACAGGAGCGGCCGGGGATCTTTCCCGCGCCGAATTCGTCGGGGACGCGCTTCCGCTTCTGACCATTGTCGAAGGGGCTGCGATCCTGTGGTCGGCGCTGGCGTCGAGCGTGTTGAACGATGTTCTTGCCGGAACCGATGTGCTGCTGGCGCCCTTCCTGGGGCCCGGCCTGGCCGGTGCCGCGCTCTACTGCGGCATCATGGGTTATATCGATCGCGCAAACCGTTCCCGTCCATTGAAGGGATGGCCCGCCTATCGGAGCGTGCTGGCCGTGTGGGGAGCCGTGGCCGGCACGATCATGGCGCTGGTGCTGGGGCTGAAGATCGGCGCGTCGCAGATTTCCGGCACGATGCTGTCCTTCTATCTGGTGACGGGTGCGGCCAGCCTGGTCGCGGTCAGGAGCGCGGCGCCCAGGATCGCACGCGTCAACTTCCGCACGCTGCGGGCGGACGGGGAATTGGCGCTGCTGATCGGGGCGTTCGGACACCGTGACGTCAGCGATGTATCGAACGAGAGTCTGCTTCAGGGACGGCACCGCCCCAAGGTCGTGCTCGTCAAGGGCGATTGCCCCGAGGACTCCTGGCCGGCGGAATTCCAGCGCACCCTGGACGAGGTCCTGCATTTCGCGCGGACCCACGGACCGGGAACGATCTGCATCGCCGCCTCCGGTATCCCCGGGAAGCGGGTCGAGGAAATCGCGGATGCGCTGAAAGCCGTTCCTCGCACGGTCCAGCTCGTTCCGGGCGGCACGGCGCAAGGGCTATTGGCGCGTCCGGTGCGGTCGATCGGCCGGATTGCCTGCGTGGAGCTGCAACGCGCGCCGCAGGGAGCGGCGGGCAGGTTCGCCAAGCGCGTGCTCGATCTTTGCATTTCCATTCCGGTCCTTGTCTTCATCGCGCCGCTGCTGTGCGCGATAGCGCTGGCGATCAAGCTCGATTCGCGTGGCCCGGTTTTCTACCGGCAGCTGAGGCGCGGCCTCCATGGAACCCCGTTCCGGATCCTGAAATTCCGCACCATGGTGGTGGAGGAGTCCGGATGGAGCGTCAGGCAGGCGACGCGGAACGACGACCGCGTCACCAAGGTGGGCCGGTGGCTGCGCAAGACGAGCCTCGACGAGCTGCCCCAGCTCTTCAACGTGATCGAGGGCGACATGTCCCTTGTCGGACCGCGCCCCCACGCCGTGTTCCACGACGAGTACTATGCGCGGCTCGTGAAAAACTACGAGATCCGGCAGCACGTGGTTCCCGGCATCACGGGATGGGCGCAGGTCAACGGGTACCGCGGCGAAACCGCCGCGCTCGACCTGATGACGCAGCGGATCGAGCACGACATCTGGTATGTCGCCCATGCCGGCGTGATGCTCGATCTGTGGATCCTCGCGCGGACCGCGATCGAAGTGCTGCGCTCCCGGAACGCATACTGACGGCGTGCGCGGCCGGTCCCTTTCCGGACCGGATTGCGCGCCGCGCCGTCAGGGAACGGCGTTTGCAGCCTGGTTCAACGGCGCCGCATGAAACTGCGCGATGGCGGTTTCCGCCGCAGCGCGATCGTCCGCGGAGATCTGGGTCGCGAGCGCGACGATGCGCTTCTTCGATTCCGCATCGCCCTGCCGGGCCGCGATTCCGTACCAGTGATAGGCGTCCAGCAGGCTCTGCGGAACGCCCTGTCCGCGCTCGTAGAGAACGGCGAGATCGAACTGCGCATCGACCAGTCCGTGGTTCGCAGCCTTGGAAAGCCACCGCACGGCCTCGGGAAGATTTTTCGTCACGCCGTTTCCGAGAATGTAGGCGACGGCCAGGTTGTACATCGCCTTGCGATTGCCGGCGTCGGCCGCGGCCCTGTACCAGCGGATGGCCTGAGCCGCATCGGCGGGCACGCCGTGTCCCGCCGCATAGAGCGTGCCGAGACGATAGGCGGCCAGAGGCTCACCCTGCTTCGCGGCGAGACCCAGCCATTTGGCGGCCTCGGCGTAGCGTGGGGCGGTGTGATCGTCGCCGAGATATTTGAGTCCGATCACGAGCTGCGCGCGGGCGTCGCCTGCGTTGGCGAGCGAGGCGGTCTTGTCGAGCGGCGTCGCCATGGGAGGCTGCGGCGCTGCCTGCGCGGCGGCTTGTCCCTCGGACACGGTCGCGGATCTGCGAATGCCGGCATCGGCGGAGGCAACGGCGGTCCCGCGAGGCCTGCTGTCGGCGATGGCGCGCGGCACGACCGAGGACTGCCCGAGGAACAGGTTCGCTCCGAGCGCTACCACGGCAAGCAGGACCGTTGCCGCGAGCAGGGCGATGCTCGCGCGCTTGATCCGGTCTTCCGCATTGGGGCCCGAACCCATGAGCATGGAAATGCCGAACTTGCCCTGTCCGCGGCTCTTCGTGTCGCGCAGCTCGGACGCGGCCTGGGCGGAGCGCCGCGCCGAAGCCAGGAAGGATATCGGACGGCCCTCGCCGTCGCTCGCCTCCGCGCCGGCGTCTTCGGCCGGATGTTCCCCATCGGCGCCGGCCGAATCCGCTGCCGCTTCGCTGCCAGGGTCTTCATTGTGCTGCACAGGGTCGTGCACGGATTCGCCGTCGGGAACGTCCGACGCTTCCTGCGACGCGGCGGCGAACTGGGGCTCGGCCATGGCGAGTTCCGCAGGGCCCCACGCCTCGAACCTGGCGGCGGCCGGCATGTCCCGCAAATCCGATACCGGCGATTTCAGGACGAATGCGGGAGGCTCAAATCCCATTGCGGCCGGCGAAGGCAGGGCGGCCGCCTCCATTTCACCGTGCTCCGGCAGGTGGTCGGGGCGCTGCGGTTTCGGCGCATCGGCCGGCAGGGTGGATTCGACGGCCGGTTCGGCCCGCGCCTCGCCATCCGTCTCGACCGCCTCGACATGCGCGTCGGCGGCGGATTCTCCGGTTTCCCGATCCGCGGTGTCTTCGACAACCGGCGGCAAGGACGTATCGGCGTTGGCCGGCAATTCGTCCGCGGTCGCGGCCGCCACGCCGCCCGACTGCGCATCGGGCTGGGGCACGGCGTCGGCGACGACCGGCGGCAGGAGCACTTCCGCAATCGGCGGCATGACCTCGGCCAATGCGGCGGGCGCTTCGGCCCCGGCGAATTCGGCCTTCGGTGGCAGCCCATCTTCGACAACGACAGGCGGCAGGTCCATCTCGCAGACAGGCTTGAGGATTTCGGCGGTGGCCGTCGCGCCTTCCGGCCCTTGCGAGATTGCGGGCGAAATCTCCTCGCGAGAAGCCTGCGCCTCGGCGGCTTCCTCATGGGCCTTCGCGGCATCCCGTTCGCGGCTCTCCAGCGCCTGGATGCTGCGCTCGATGCCGGCGATGCGTTCGTGCACGGGGTTGGCCGCGCTTTTCGCCTCGAGCTGCTCCACGGTCCGTTCGATGCGCGCGATGGTTCCGGCAACCTCGGCTTCGCGCCGCGGCAGCTCCTCGAGCATCTTGAGGATCGCGGCATGCCGGCTTTCCAGATCGCGCAAACTGTTCTGCACCTCCGTCCGGAACTGCGCGATCGCGGCGAACTCCGCCGCGGATTTGGCGCTCGCTCCATCGAAGCCCGCGCTCAGGTCGCCGACCTTGCCGGCCAGCGCGGCAATCAGCGTCGCGGAACGGTCGGTGGCCTGCTGAAGATCCTGCCGGATCCGGCCGGACTGCCCGGCTGCTTCCGTCGCGACGGTCTCCACCCGTGCCTGCAGGCTTTCGAGCTTGCCCGCGAGCGACCGGGATACGTCGCCATAGAGAGCGTCGCGATTGGCCAGCCGCTCCTGGAGCCGCGTCACCCGCCCATCCAGCTCTTCGGACACGCGCGCCGCGCCGGTCTGCAATTCCTCGATCTGTCCGCGCAGCTCGCCGACCCGGCCTTCCATGGCGCGCGCGTCGTCGCGGTGGCGGGCGTCGAGCTCGCCCACTCCCTGCTGCAATTCCGCCAGCTGCTGTGCGAAGCGGCCGGCGGTCTCGGCGGACTGCGCCTGTGCGGCGTCCACCTTGCGGCCCAGTTCTCCGACGGTTTCCGTCAATACGCGCGCGGTGTCGCCGTGGCGCGCGTCGACGCCGGAGAGCGTGCGCTCCAGCTCCCCGAACCGCTCGGCGTTCGTTTTGAGCGTTTCGGACGCATCGCCATGGATGCCGCGGAGCGCCGATTTCAGATGCTCCACCTCCACGGCCATGGCGGCATTCTGCGCTTCGGATCGCGTTTCCACCCGTGCGATGCGCGCGTCGAGCGCCGCGTTCGCGCTCTGCACTTCGGCCAGGACTCCGTCGAGCCCCTGCCGCACCGTCTGCAGCCTGCCTTCGAAGTTCGAAGCCGCCGATCCGGCAGCGTCCGCAATCCCGTCGAGACGGCGATCCACCGCTTCGTTCGACGCGCGGACATCGGCGAGAGCCGTATCGAGCCTGCCGCCGAGATTCTTCAGCCCGTCCCGGAGTTCGGCATGAGTTTCTTCCGTTTCCTTCGCGATCTGGCCGAAGCGCGACTCGACGGCGGAGGCCCGCGCATCGGCTTCGCCGGACACGAGATCGAGGCGCCGCGCGAACTCGGCCCTGGCGTCGGCGGCCATGCCGCGGACATCGTCGAGCTGGCCGCCGAGCTGCATCAGCCTGTTTTCGAGAACGGCGCTCCGCGACACCGCCCTGTCGTCGATTCTTTCAAGGCTCTGCTCGACCGTGGCGAACCGGGCCGCCGTGTCCGCGCGCGCGGCGCAAAGATCCGCGCCAAGGCCGTCAACCCTGCCGGCGAGATCCGCGTGACGCTTGTCAGCCCGTTCGGCGAGCTCGCCGAGGCGAAGGTCGAGCGCGGATGCGGCGGCGGAGGTCCCGGCGCGCGTTTCCTCGAGCGTGCGTGCGAATTTCGCGATTTCCCCGGCGTGGGCGGACACTTTCGCCGCCGTTTCGCCGGCCATGGCGTCGATGCGCTGCTGCACGGATTCCAGCGCTTCGGCCGCGAACATCCGGACATTGTGCAGATTGGTATCGAAGCCTTCGACATCTGCCGCCAGCTTCGAAATCTGGACCGTCGATTGGCCGGTCGCCTGGAGGAAATCGGCGGTGAGGCGCGACAGGTCCTGATGAAGGGATTTGATCGCCTTGCGGCTCGTATCGCTTTCGACTTCTTCCTCGAGCGCCTGCAGGCGATGGGCGAGCTGCGCGATCTGGTTCGCGAACAGGCTCTGACCGGAGTCGCGCCCGTCGCGATCCGTCGCGGTGCCGAGAATGAGATCCGTCAGCCATTCGCCGACGGAGAGTCCTTCCGCCCGTGCGGCGGCGCGGGCCGCAGCTTGTACGCTGGAACGAACGCCGACAAGTTCCCAGGAATCGTTCAGTCCCATTTCAGCCTCGACAATCCGTGCGACGGCGCGTTCTGCATCTCCCCGGAAGAGGGCTGCCTCGCAACCCACATACTTTCTTCCTGATAGGGTTACATTCGCGTTAATTCGCGTGGCGCGGGAGGCGACCGCCACCTTGGCTTTCCGGAGGCGCGGCGCATCGCCCGCTGCGGCGGGGCCGGAGCGCGGCCGAATCCCTCGCCGCCCGCCCGGCACGGCGCTCTCGGGGAAGCCGCCGTGCAACCGCGGTTTGCGGGGGCGCATTCATCCTGGCGCACCGGAAATCGGTGCAAAAAGCTTCCGCGCCGGTGGCCTCACCTGTTTTTGCTGCCCCGCAGCATCAGCGGATTCGGCGGAAATCGCGGAAATACATGGTTACCAAATCTCTGGTCCTGCGTGGGGCCGTTTACGAAGTATTGCTGCAGAAATTTGACAGCCGCCCACTTATCCTTGTTGAATTTGTTCAAATTGTAATGGGTGAGGGAAAAAGAATGATGTCGTTCGATTTGTGGAGTGTAGCCAGGAATTTGCTCGACAAGCATGGGGGTTCGGCCGAGTACGTCGCCCGTCACAGGGCCACCCGCAGCGCGCAAAACGGGCGCTCCGACATCGCTCACCAGTGGAATGCAGTCGCGTCCCGCGTGCGCATCCTGGCCGATCTGAGGATCGGATCGGGCAGGGCGGCGTAGGGGAAGCTTGCCTGGCGGACCGCTATTCGTTCAGGCGCATTTCCCATCCATAGGCAGAGCGGACGATCTCGTCGAGATCGTCGTGCTGCGCGGACCATCCCAGTTCGCCGCGCAGGCGCGAGGAATCCGCAACCACGCTTGCCGGGTCGCCCGGACGCCTCGGTGCCTCGCGGACGGGCAGCGGCTTGCCGGCGACCCGCTCGACCGCGCGGATCACGTCGCGCACGCTGAAGCCGCGTCCGTAGCCGGCATTGTAGACGCCCGAGCCCTTGCCGGAGCGCAGCGCGTCGAGCGCGGCCAGATGCGCGTTCGCGAGATCGACGACATGGATGTAGTCGCGGATGCCGGTGCCGTCGGGCGTGGGGTAGTCGGTACCGAAGATCTCCAGGAAGGGAATTCGGCCGAGCGCCGCCTTGCACGCGCGCTTGATCAGATGGGTCGCGTCGCGCGTCGACTGACCGGTGCGGCCCTTGAGGTCGGCGCCCGCGACATTGAAATAGCGCAGCGCGATATAGTCCAGCACGCCGGCGCGTGCGGCATCCTCGAGCATCCACTCGGTCATGAGCTTGGAGCGGCCATAGGGACTGATCGGCGCGGCCGCCGCGGACTCCGGCACAGGGCTGACCTGCGGCGTGCCGTAAACCGCCGCGGTCGAGGAAAAGATCACGTGCCGCACGCCGGCACTCGAGCACGCCTCGAGCAGCAGGCACGTCGCGCCCGTGTTGTTGCGATAGTATTTGAGCGGGTCCGCGACCGATTCCGGTACGACCACCGAGCCGGCAAAGTGGATCGCGGCGTCCACGCGATGGGCCGCGATCACCTCCGTCATCAGGGAGCGATCGGCGATATCGCCTTCGACGAATGCGGCGGTCCGGGGAACCAGCGCGCGCAATCCGGTCGAAAGATTGTCGACGACGACGACCTGCTCGCCCCTGTCCAGAAGCGCATGGGTCGTGTGGCTGCCGATGTACCCGGCGCCGCCGGTGACGAGAATGGCCATGCGGAAATTGCTCCCGGTCGGTCGCCGCGATCGCGGCATGCAACCGGTGGATAGCCCAAACCGGCTGACGAATTGTATAGGCCCGGCGGCGGAGCAGCGAAACCTCGCGACGGCCCGCAAAAAAAAGCCCCGGGGACGAACCCCGGGGCCAGATCGAAAAACGGATTGCAGGGCCGGATCAGCCGCCTTCCTTGCCGGCGCAGACGCCGTTGCCGGCCGCGTCGATCGTCAGGTTCAGGCCCGACTTGTTGTTGAGGAAGGTCTCGGTGATGGCGGTGCGCCAGGCGGTCGGCAGCGAGGCCAGGCCGTTCTTGGTGAGCAGGCCATCCGGAACTTCCTGCACGACGGCGTTCTTCGTGTACCAGGTGAAGAACTTCTTCACGACGCCGGCGACCTTCGGGCTCGCATAGCAGGTGTAGAGCAGCACGTTGGTCGTGCCCATGACCGGATAGGACGTCTTGCCCGCGGGGTCGGCCAGCGGCGAGGTCTTCGACACCGGTTCCGCCCAGTCCCACGGATGCGCGCGGCAGCGGGCGTTCGCGTTCGGGCAGCTCGAAAGGTCGTAGTGACCCTTCGCGTCGCTCTGCGGCGGGGTGAGCGAGCCGAAGGCCGTCAGGGCGTTGGCGCCGTTCGCCTGGACCCACTTGCCCTCGACGTTCTTCAGGTCGGCCGAGTTGAGGTTGTAGTTGTTCTGGCCGTTGACCTGGTTGTAGGGCGCGGTGAAGTCCGATCCCATGTAGCCGAGGCGGCCCTGGATCAGGGTCTGGCCCACCGCCGGCGAATCGAGGAACGCAACGTATTTCGCGACGTTGTTGTTGCCGTTGGCCAGCGTGAACTTGCCGAGCACTTCGCCGGTGACGTTGGTGCCGTCGAAGGTGCCGCCCTGCAGGCTCACGGGCAGGGTCGTCGCGCCGTCCGCATACTGGTTGTTCGGATCGTTGATGCCGAGCGTGCCGCAAACATGCGCAAGGTGGCGCGTGAAGATCGAGGTCGTGCCCGAGCTGTCGCTGCGGCCGACGATCTGGAGCGGAACGCTGAACGAATCCTTGTTCGGGTCCGACGGATCCGCGAGCGAGTCGCCGCCGTTCAGGGCCTTCAGCCTCGAATCGTTCCAGTTGGTGATGGCGTTTCCGCCTTCCGCGATGCCGTTGAAGATCGTGCAATAGGCATTGCGGTCGAGGCGCAGTCCGCCGGTGCCGTCGGTATGGGCGAAGTGGATGTTGAACTTGTAGCTCGTGATCGTGCCGCCGTTGTTCACCTTCTTGTAGACCGGGTCGTAGCCGAACGCGACCGGATCGACGGAGATCGGGAACTGGATCAGCGCGCCGCG
The DNA here is from genome assembly GCA_035549575.1 of Rhizomicrobium sp. Classification (GTDB taxonomy): domain Bacteria; phylum Pseudomonadota; class Alphaproteobacteria; order Micropepsales; family Micropepsaceae; genus Rhizomicrobium. Next base: position 72,885 of record DASZQP010000040.1, on the reverse strand, counting down.
GTGCTCGTTCGGGTTGGGATAGGTTACCGGCGGGTGGGCGGTATGGCCGGGGGCCACGACGCAGACCTTCTGCAGCGGCGCGGAGCAGGCGGCGTTGTCGCCATTGTCCGCATTGCCGTTGTTGTACACGCCGACGTCGGTGGAGCTCAGGCCGGCGTCCGACATCCCGTAGGTGATGTAGGGCATGTCCTGCTCGCCCGAGGTGTTCGGATCGATGTCGCCATAGCCGTTCGGCGCCGTGGATGCCGGATCGTGGCTGAAGATGCCGGCAATGCCGACGCCCGAACCCGCGGAATCGAAGTGCAGCGCCGCCTTGCCCGTGACGTGGTCCGTGGCGCAGTTCTGCGGCTTGCCCTTCGCGCCGGTGTAGTTGAAGGGGTTGACGTCCTGCAGCGACAGGGGCGAGCGGATGATCAGCTGCTGCGGCTTTCCGTAGCAGTTGAACGCCTGCACCATGTAAACGGAGATCAGCGAAGAACCGCCGCCCCAGGCCCCTGTCACGCCGGCACTGGCGGGGCTGCTCATTCCGGTGACGCCGGCGGCGAGCGCGCACGCACCCGTCAGCATCATGGATTTCAGTTTCAACATCGAGTCGTTCTCCTAGGTTGATTTCGCGAAACGCCTGAACGCGCCGCGTGCTTGCGAACCGCTTCGCGGCCGGCCGCCGAAAATCCGGACGAAACCGATGAGCCGCTGGGCCGGCTGCGATGGAAGATCGCCGCGCGCCGGGACGCTATGTGGTCGGCATGACAGCTTCAATATAGCTAAAGATCATTTCAAGAAAAATTCACGAATCGTCTAGCGAATACAACGGCTAGTCTTTTCACGAATGGTAAAAGAAGACGATTGGCAAATACTCGAAGAGTATTCGCTCCGCCGCGCCGCACCGCCCTGGCCGCTGCCGCGCGCAATTCGCGCTGTGGTTCGAGATGCCCCGCATACGAGCCGCGCGATCGGGCTCGCAGCGCCACGCGTCGGGAGTGAAGGCCGGAACGGTGTCAGTTGTGTTGCAGTAATTTGAATATTTCGCCGATGCGAAGCTCGCGCTGTGGACGGATCGCGCGCGACGCGGATGTCACAAAAGCGTCACGACATGCGTGAAGCACAGTTGTGTGAAGCTGTCGTGACAGTGCGCGTGCTCATGTCGTTTTGAATCTCGCTGTGACCTCTTTGTCTTATTGTTGGCCACAATCAAATCCGATAGGCGTTCGGCCACCGGGCACAAGAGCTCGCGGGTCGGGATAATGGGTCATTGGCGGGCAAGCGCATTGTCGCCAGCGAAAATGAGGCTTGCCGTGCGGTTCTTCCCGCGAATTTTCGCAGCGGCGACATTGCTGACATGCGCAGCTGCGCGCGCGGAGCCGCAACCGGCCGGGGCTGCGCAGGGCGGGGGCGCGGAGCAGCGCGCGCCGCAGTCCGCTGCGCCGGCGCGGCCGGAGCCGAAGCTCGACATCGAAGCCTACGACGTTTCCGGAAACACGCTGCTCGATCGCGAAACGGTGGAGACGGCCGTCTATCCCTATATGGGACCGGAACGCGACCGCGAGGATGTCGCCGCCGCGGTGCATGCTCTGGAAAAGGCGTATCGCGACCGCGGCTATCCCACCGTCGTCGTGCGCGTGCCGCAGCAGGACGCGCTCAACACCCACATCGTGCGCATCATCGTCCACGAGGAGCCGATCGGCCGGCTGCGCGTGACCGGCGCGCAATACAGCCTTCCGAGCCGCATCAGGGAGCAGCTTCCCTCGCTCAAGGAAGGGGACGTGCCCAATTTCAATCGTGCCCAGAAGGAGATCGCGGAGGTCAACCGTCTTCCCAACCGACAGGTCACGCCGCTCGAACGTCCCGGCAGGAAGCCCGGCACGGTCGACGTCGAGCTGAAGGTGAAGGACACGCTGCCGGTGAGCGCGAGCGCCACGGTCAATAACGATCATGCCCTGAACACGACCGAACTGCGCACGGTCGGCTCCGTGACCTACGACAATCTCTGGCAGCTCGGCCACACGATCACGGGCACGGCCTATCTGGCGCCGCAGAGTCTCGACGACACCGAGGTCTTCTCCGGCTCCTACTCGGCGCCGATCTGGGGCACGCCCTGGACCATCGTGGTCTCGGGCTACACCTCCAATTCGAACGTTTCCGCGCTGGCGGGAACGGGCGTCATCGGCAAGGGCTATGCCGTCAATGTCCGCGGCGCGCTGCAGCTTCCGAACTGGGACGATTTCAACCAGTCGCTCACGCTCGGCTTCGACTACAAGCACGCGCTGCAGAACATCTTCGTCGGCAATTCGTCGATCGAGTCGAGCATCGACTATTTTCCGCTCGACTTCAGCTATTCGCTGTCGCGCGTGACCGGAACCGACAGCCTGAGCGGGACCGCGTCGCTGACCCTGGGTTTGCGCGGGCTCGGAAGCGGCGTGGCGCAGTTCTTCAACAACCGCGCCTTCGCGCGCGCCGACTTCGCCAAGCTGAACCTCGATGTGTCCTATACGCGCAATCTGATCTTCGACACGATGCTGACGGCCAATTTCACCGGCCAGGTCACCGACCAGCCGCTGCTGTCCGGCGAGGAGTTCTCGGCGGGCGGCCTGAATTCCCTGCGCGGCTATCTCCAGTCCTCGGCGCTGGGCGACGACGGCCTCTCGGCTTCCTTCGATATCGATTCGCCGTCGCTCGCACCCTATGTGACGCCCCTGATCGAGCCCTTTGTCGGCACCGGCATCCTCGACGACTGGCGCTTCTACATATTCTCCGATTCGGCGGTGGCCTGGGTCATCGAAAGCCTGCCGGAGCAGCAAAGCGTCTTCAGCCTCGCCAGCTTCGGCGTCGGATCGCGCCTGCAACTGCTGTCACATTTCACGGGCAACGTGCTGATGGGCATGCCGATGCGCAATGCGCCGGGCACGAAAGCCTGGCATCCGACCATCCAATTCAACGCGACGACGGAGTTCTGAGAATGCCCTTGCCCGATCGCAACCAGTCCGCATCGCGTCGCGGCGGCATATGGATGAGGCGCGCGCTGCTCGTGCTGGCGCTGTGCGGTCTTTCGACCTCGGCGCTGGCGGAAGGGTGGTGGCAGCAGGACTGGTCGTTCCGGCGCCAGATCACCATAGACACCTCTCCCAAGGGCGGGAACATCGCCGAGCCGGCCGGGCGCGTGCCGCTGCTCATCCGTCTGCACAGCGGCAATTTCAATTTTTCGGACGCACAGGAAAACGGCACCGACCTGCGCTTCGTCGCCGCCGACAACAAGACGCCGCTTGCCTACCATATCGAGAGCTTCGATCCCGTGCTCGGGATCGCCACGCTGTGGGTCGACGTGCCGGAATTCCCCGCGGCGGCGACCAAGGACATCTGGCTCTACTACGCCAACAAGAAGGCGACGGCCGGGGCGGACGCGCCGGGCACCTTCGATGCGGACTACACGCTCGTCTATCATTTCGACGACGCCGCGGGCACGCCGCCGCACGACAAGACCGCCAACGCCAACAACGCCACCACCCCTGCGGCCGGAATCGACGAGGGCTCGATCATCGGAAAGGGCGCCCGCTTCCTGGGCGCCGGCGCGATCGTCGTGCCGGCAAGCGCCTCGCTCGCGATCAAGCCGGGCGGCGCATTCACCTTCAGCGCCTGGGTGAAATACGCCGCGCCACAGCCCCGCGCGGCGCTCTATGCCCGGCGCGACGGCACGGGCAGCTTCGTGATCGGGCTGAACCAGGGCGTGCCCTTCGTGGAGATCAACGGCAGCGCCACCCCGCTCACGCTCGCGGGCACGCAGGCGCTGCGTCCCGGCCAATGGTCGCATGTCGCGGTCACGGCCGACGGGTCCCATGTCACGCTGTACGTCAACGGCCGCAGCGCGGGATCGGGCGCCGGCGCGCTTCCCGCCCTCAACACCGCGACCGGAATCGGCGGCGACGTGCAGAGCGGGACCGACGTCATCCCGTTCGTGGGCACGATGGACGAGGTACGGCTTTCGCGGGTCGCCCGCCCGGCGGCGGCGCTGCTTGCCGACGCGATTTCGCAGGGCCCCGCCTCGAAGCTGGTCGTGTTCGGGGCCGACGAGAAGCAGTCCGGATTCGGCTTCGGCTATTTCGGAATCATCGTCAAGTCGGTGACGGTCGATGCCTGGGTCGTCATCGGCCTGCTCGGCGTCATGGCCGCGATGTCGTGGTTCGTGATGTGGACGAAGAGCAGCTACATCGGAAGCGTCGCCAGGGCCAACGACCGCTTTCTCGAATTCTACCGCTCGCGCAGCGGCGATCCCTTCGTCATCGAGCGCGACATCGGCGCCAGCGATCGCGACCGCAGGCGGCTGATGCAATCCTCGATCTACCGGGTGTTTCACGCCGGCTCGCTCGAGATCCAGCACCGCGCCGAGGCCGGCAGCAAGGTGGAGCTGGACCCGCTCGGCATCGAAGTGGTGCGCGCGATGATGGACGCGACGCTGGTGCGGGAGAACCAGAAGCTCGCGAACAACATGGTGCTGCTTACGATCTCGATCGCGGGCGGCCCGTTTCTCGGCCTCCTCGGCACGGTGGTGGGCGTGATGATCACCTTCGCCGCCATTGCCGCCACGGGCGACGTCAACATCAACGCCATCGCGCCGGGCATTTCCGCTTCGCTTCTCGCGACGGTCGCGGGCCTTGCGGTCGCGATCCCGGCCCTGTTCGGCTACAACTATCTTCTCACCCGCGCCAAGAACGTGACCGCGAACATGCAGGTGTTCGTGGACGAATTCGTCGCGCGCGTCTCCGAAATCTACCGCGTGGCGCACTAGGGGAATCCGGCGATGGCAAAAGCGCAGGAAGACGACAAGGTCTATGACGACATCAACATCACGCCGATGCTCGATCTGGCCTATGTGCTGCTTGTCATCTTCATCATCATGACGACGGCCTCGGTGCAGGGCATCAAGGTGGACCTGCCCAAGGCGAGCGCGACCGTCAGCCTGTCGAAGCCGCAGACGCAGGTCATCTCCGTCGCCAACAACGGCAACATCTATCTCAACGCCTATCCCGTGACGATGTCCGATCTCGAAAACCGCCTGCGCACGCAGAAGGCGCTGACGCCCGGCTTTCCCGTCGTGCTCAAGGGCGATGCATCGGTGCAATACCAGAAAGTGATGGACGTTCTCGATCTCTTGCGCCGGCTCGAGCTCAGCCAGGTCGGGCTGGTCACCGGCAAGGCACAGCAATAGGAGGCAGGCAATGCGCGAAGACGACGAGACTGGCGGCACGATCACCCGCATCGCGCGCGTAGCGGTGCCGGTCGCCGTGCTCGCCATGGTCGCGGGCGGCATCTGGTACCTGCTGCACGGCACGGGCTCGGAACGGCGCGAGGCGCCGCCGCTGCCCACGCTGCAGGCCTTCCTGCCGCCGCCTCCGCCGCCGCCCAAGGAGAAGCCGCCGGAGCCGGAAAAGAAGGTGGTCGAGGAAAAGAAGATCGAGACGCCCGACCCCAAGCAGAACGACGCACCGAAGCCTCTCACCATCAACGGCCCGGCGCAGGCCGGCGGGGATGCGTTCAATCTCGGCGCCGGCGACGGCACCGGCGACGTCGCCAATTCGCTCGGCAACGAAAGCTACAGCCGCTACCTGACCTCGCTGATGCAGGACGCCATCCAGCAGGACGACCAGCTCAATCATCTGGCGTTCAACGCCCAGGTCGCCGCGCGGGTGGACGAGAGGCGGCGGCTGCACGCGCGCATCCTGCAATCCTCCGGGGATTCGAGGATCGACGAGAACATCGTGGAGGCGCTGCAGGACGTGTCCGTCGACGAGGATCCGCCCGGCTCGATGGAATTCCGCATCGCCATTCACAGCAGACGGCCGGCCTGAAGCGGCTGGGCAAAAGGGGAATCCTGCGTATGTCACCACGCGGCAAGAGAGTCATCGCGAAAGTCTTCGCGGCCGGACTGTTGGGCGGCAGCGCGCTCTGCGCTCCCGGGGCCTTCGCGCAGGACGCCGAGCCGCCGTCCTCGCCGAACACGACGATCAACCTCATCCGCCTGCTGGTGAAGCAGCATGTCATTACCCAGCAGGCGGCCGACGCGCTGCTCAAGGAAGCCGAACAGGAGGCGGCGCAGGCGCGCGCCCAATCCGCCGCCAGGACGGCGCCGGCAAGCGCCGCCGAGCTTCCGCCGCCGGCCGAGAACACGCTGCGCGTTCCCTATGTGCCGGAGATCGTCAAGAACCAGATCCGCGACCAGGTGAAGAAGGAAGTGCTCCAGCAGGCTCGCGACGAAAACTGGGCGCAGCCCCAGGCGGTGCCGGAATGGACCAAGCGCATCCGGCTGAAGGGCGATTTCCGCGCGCGCCTGGAGAACGACCTGTTCTCGAGCACGAATTCGAACCAGATCGTCGATTTCCAGTCCTTCAATGCCAACGGGCCCACCGACATCAACGGCTTCACAAATCCGGGGGGCATTCCCGTCCTCAACACCACCGAGGACAGGTTCAACCGGCTCAGCATCCGCGCGCGCCTCGGGCTCGACGCCGTGGTGACGGACGGCGTGCTCTTCGGTCTCAGGCTTGCGACCGGCAACGACAACGGGCCCGTTTCCACGACTCAGCTGCTCGGCGGCGGGTTCGGAAAGAAGGACTTCTGGCTGGATCAGGCCTATCTGAAATTCGAGCCGTCGCACTGGTTCGCGTTCACCACCGGCCGGATGGACAACCCCTTCTTCCATTCCGACCTGGTTTGGGATCCCGATCTCAATTTCGACGGCGCGACGGGCGCGATCGAGACCAGGAACAGGGGGGCGGACGGCTTCAACTGGTTCCTCACCGAGGGCCTGTTCCCGCTCGAGTACATCGGCTCGAACTTCCCCAACGACAGCACGCTCAAGCAGCGCGACAAGCAGAAATGGCTGTGGGGCAACCAGCTCGGCGTGAGCTGGAAGCGGCCGAGCTTCGAATGGCGCTTCGCGGCCTCCTACTACCAGTTCGGCGGAATCCAGGGACAGCTTTCCGATCCCTGCTTCATCTATCTCGGCGACAAGCAGTGCTCCACCGACTGGACGCACCCGGCCTACATGCAGAAGGGCAACACGCTGTTCCTGTTGCGCCAGATCGTCGTCGATCCGAACAATCCCAACGGCACGCCGCAGCCGGAATTCGTCGGGCTTGCCTTCAACTACAGGCTGGTGAACGCCACCACCGAATTCTCCATGCCGGTCGGCAGCTACCGCTTCGCCTTCGACCTGGACTATGTGCACAACCTCGCCTACCACGCCGGCGTCGCCTGCCGTTTCGCGCCGCTGGCGCTGCCGCTCACCAACGTGACGCCCGGGCCCGGCGGCAACACGGATCCCTGCGACGGACCGGCGGCGTCGCGCGCGAAGCTGACGAGCGGACCCGACGGCTATTACGTCAGCACGACGTTCGGGCATCCCCAGACTCGCAGGCGCTGGGAATGGAACGTGTCGCTCGGCTACAAATATCTCGAGCCGGACGCCGTGCCCGACGCCTATACGGACAGCGATTTCCACCTCGGCGGCACGAACGCGCGCGGCTACATCGTGTCGGGCTCGCTGGGACTCTTCGACAACACCTGGATGACGGCGCGCTGGCTGAGCGCAAGCGAGGTGTACGGTCCGCCCCTCGCCATCGATGTCGTCCAGCTCGACCTGAATGCGGGGTTCTGACGATGCGCGCGCCTCTCCTGTCGGCAATCGGACTCGTGGCGGTTTTCGCGGCATGGGGCGCCGCGGCGCAGGACGACGAGTCTTCGCGCCTGCGCGCGCAGCTCCGGCAGGTGACGCTTCAGCTGCGCCAGCTTCAGGACGACCAGGCGACGATCCAGGCGCAGAAGGTCGCCGCGGAAATGGAGCGCGATTCACTCAAGAAGGAGCTGGCGGCGGCGCGCGCGGAGCTGGCGGGCGCACGGCGCAGCGGCGACCGGGTCGTGGCGGTGCAGGCCGAACTCTCCCGAACCAAGGATGCGCTGGGCCAGGCGACGACCGAGGCGCAACAGAACCAGGCCGAACGTGACAGGCTTAACGCAACTGTCACAAAAGCGCGGGAGGTTCTGCAAGCCTGTCAAGCCAAGAACGAAAAACTCCTGAAGGTGGGCCGGGATGTTCTTGCGACCTACGAGAAGTTCGACGTCGAGGATGCGTTCTTCGCCAACGAGCCGTTCACGGGGATCGCGCGGGTGGACCTCGAGAACCTCGCGCAGGACTACAGAGACCGTCTCGACGATGGCGTGTTCGATCCCAACGAAGTCCGCGCCCAGCAGCCGGCGGCGCAAAAGTCTTCCGCGCGGGAGGGACAGCAGCCCGCTCCCGCGCGGCCTTCCGTTCCCCCGCAGCCGGCGACGCACTGACGAGGAATCCAAGGAGCGAGCGAGAGATGGAAAAGCGCTATCCTAGGCGGCCCGGCCCGCGGCTCCGCACCGTGCTCCTGCGCAGCACGAGCGCGCTCGCCGTCGCCATCGCGCTCAATCATGCACCTGCGCGGGCCCAGACCCTCTCCGTGCTGCGCGGCGCCGTCGCCGTGCAGAACGCCGCCGTCGCCAAGAGATTCCCGAACGGCCTTCCCTCCGACCAGCCCAATCATCAGAACAACAACGGCTCGGCGTCCGCGCGCATGCAGGGCGCGACCCTGCGCGCCATGCAATACCAGGCGCGCGTCACCCAGGCGCAGAGCATGGCCAGGGACGCGCAGGAAGCGGCCCGCCTGGCCGCGCAGGCGATGGAGCCGAACGTGCCGGACGGCCTGGCGCCGGGCGGGCTCGTTCCGGTCGACGATCCGGTCTCCGCAGCGGACGACACGACGGGCGTTCACACCTGGGAAGGCGCCGACCAGCCGACGCAGACCACCGGCCAGGACGGCAAGGTGGACGTCACCGTTCACCAGACCCAGTCGCGCGCGATCCTGTCGTGGGAATCGTTCAATGTCGGCAAGAACACGCAGCTGACCTTCGACCAGTCGCTCGACGGCGTGGACCAGACGAGCTGGGTCGCGCTCAACCGCGTCGTCGGCCAGCTCGACCCGAATACCGGCCTTCGCGATCCCAACCAGACGCCTGCGCCCAGCCAGATCCTCGGCTCAATCAAGGCCCCCGGCACGGTCCTGATCCTGAACCAGAACGGCGTCATTTTCGGCGGCTCCTCGCAGATCAACACCAACGCGCTGATCGCCACGAGCCTGGAAATCGGACGCGCCGTGGATTCGGTAACGGGCCCGCTCACGCTCAAGCAGCGCAACGACGAGTTCCTGACCTTCGGATTTCTGGGCTATGCCGACCAGGCGGCGGCGCAGGACCAGGCGAACGCCTATACCTTCTCCGCCCAGGAATACACCGACGCCAACGGCGTGGTGCAGATGGACCCGCTGCTCGAAGGCACGATCGAGGTTCAGGCCGGCGCGCAGATCACGAGCGGCAAGGGCGGCTACATCCTCCTCACCGGGCCCAAGGTGATCAACTCCGGCACGCTGACCGCGGAGCAGGGACAGGTCAGCCTGCAGTCCGGCCGCGACGTGAGGCTGACGCGCTCCACCGGATCGTCCGACAGCAATCCCGACGTCCGCGGATTCACGCTCACCTCGACCAACGGCACCGACACGGTGACGCAGGACTACGTCCTCAACACCGCGGAGGGCATCATCAGCTCGTCGGAGGGCTATCTTTCCCTCGGCGCCTCGGACAACGGCGCGGTGATGGAGCTGGGTCTGCTCGAGGCGACGACCAGCGTATCGCGTAACGGCTTCATCCAGCTGACCGGCGCGGATATCCAGATCGGCGTCGGCGCCACGCTGGCCATCACGCCCAACGACGACAGCGCGTCCCTGCCGCAGGACATGGAATCCCTGTCCGACTTCAAGCGCTCGCGGATCAGCATCGGATCCTCGACCTCGCGCATCGAGATCGACCGCGACGCCATGCTCTATGCGCCGAGCGGCAACGTCGAGATCGGCGCCGCGCCGGGCGAGGCGGGCGAGACGGATGCCGCCGATCCCGGCGGCTCGCGCATCTTCATCGACACCGGCGCCACGATCGACGTCGCCGGCCTCACCGACGTTGTGGTGCCGGCCTCCCGTAACATGGTGATGATCAGCCCGGTCAAGGGCAACGAGCTTCGCGACGATCCGAACTACCGCGCCAGCTTCCTCAACGGCGCGACCATCTTCGTCGATCCGCGGCTGTCGGGCGTGGACGAGAACGGCGTGGAATGGATCGGCTCGCCGCTGGTCGAGGCCAAGAGCTTCTACCAGCAGGTCGGCGTCACGGTTCAGGAGCTGATGACGCAGGGCGGCAACGTCTCGCTGGGCGTGCAGAACTATCAGACCGGAACCGAAACGGCGCTGGCGCCGGATATCACCGTCAAGAGCGGCGCCGTCATCGATTTCTCCGGCGGCTGGGTGAAATACGAGGCGGGCTTCGTGCGCTCCACCCAGCTCATCACGGCGAGCGGCCAGATCATCGACATCGGCTTCGCCAACCTGAACGGCAACTACGTCGGCATCAATTCCGGCTTCACGCGGACCCAGTCGCGCTGGGGCGTCACGCAGTCCTGGGACAGTCCGCTGCTCCAGGGTGGCCACTTCGAAAGCGCCTATACCGAGGGGCGCGACGCCGGATCGCTCACGCTCAAGGGCTCGTCCGTCGTGCTCGACGGCACGCTGTTCGGCGAGGCCTATGCCGGCCCCCGCCAGATCGCCGCCGCGCAGGCGGGTACGGCCTCTTCCGGCGTGTACGGCGACTATCGCAAGATGCAGGGCGCGCCGTCGCAGATGCCGTCGGGCGGCTTCCTTTTCGTTCAGGCGCTGAGCGGCGATTTCTCCACCGATCAGCCCACGCAGCTGAACGGCGGCGGCAATATCGATGTCGTTTCGCAGGCCAACTATCACCCGGTCGATTCCGGACTCGCCTACGGCCAGTCGGTCTCCATCGACGAAAACGGCAATCTCGTCGTGCCGACGCGCGATCCGAACTCGTACCTGCCGGAGGACCGGCAGCAGACCATCTCGCTTTCGGCCGACGCCCTGTCCTCGTCCGGATTGAGCGCTGTCTCGCTCTATACCAGCGGCAAGATCAACGTCGAGGCGGACGCCAATCTGGCGCTGGAGCCGGGCGGCGTGTTCAACGCGGTCGCCGGCCGCACCATCACGATCGACGGAAAGGTCTCCGTTCCTTCCGGGCTGATCCAGCTCCAGACGATCAACGCGGGCCAGGGGTCCGTGTTCATGCCGGACGATCCCGGCGCCGGCTCCTTCGACATCGTCGTCAACGGCACGCTTTCCACGCGCGGGCGCTGGGTCAACGATTACGGCGCGGATGCCGACCATGCGCTCGGCAGCGCCTATACCGATGGCGGCTCGGTCGTGCTGATGGCCGCGCCGCGGCAGTCGCTCTACAGCGAATTCGGCAATGCCGGCGACGATCCCGAGGTCAATGTCGATATCAGCGGTAGCATCCTGCTCAACCAGTCGAGCCTCATCGACGTTTCGAGCGGCGGCTATGTCAATTCCAAGGGGAAGCTCCAGCTCACGGCCCAGGGCGGGAACGTCTCGCTCATCGAGGAAACGACATATTTCCAGCTTGCCCAGGACGTGACCGCCGCGCCCGGCGGCATACCCGGATTCCGCGTGGACGGAATCAATTTCGGCGGCGCCGACGTCGTCCCGATCAATCCCGACGAGATCACGGCCCGGGTTACCCTGGACGGCACGATCCTCGCCGCGGGCTTCGGCGGCGGCGGAACCTTCACGCTGGTGACGCCGCAGATCGCCTTCGGCGACGGCACGGCCGCCACCGGCACGGAGCTGCCGCTCGACTTCTTCTCCACGACCGGTTTCGGCAATTTCGACATCACCTCCTACAAGACCGACTTCCTTGCCAACAATTTCGACAACGGGCTCGGCGGCTACAATGCGGTCCTCGCCACCCAGACCCTGACGGTCGGAGACGGCCAGACCCTCGATCTCACCCAGTCCATGTTCTCGCCGGTGCTGGACTCGAGCCAGCAGGCCGCGCTGATGAACCTGGATACGGACGGCGATCTCTACTCGGTGCTGACGCCAGGCGTGCCGGCCGCCGCGTGGGACCAGCGCGCCGTCAACCTCACCCTCGGCGGGCTGATCGAGCTCGATGTCGCCAAGGGCGGGACCGTCACCGGCGCCGCCGGCAGCAGCCTCACCGTCAGCAAGCTCCTCAACGAGGGCACGATCCGCATCGCCGGCGGCACGATCACGCAATCCGAGGCGCTGCCCTCGATCTACACCGGCACGACGACACTCGCGATCCACGACCTCTCGGACGCATTCGTCATTCGCGACGACGGGACGATCGACGAGAACGCGCCGAACAAGTTCGGCTACACGGGCTCCGACGGCCATGTGCTGACCCAGGGCGAGCTGGCGGCGCAGTACACGTTCTACATGCTCGGCAAGCTGGGCGCGAAGGACGGCATCGTCCTGGCAAGCGGCAGCGTCACCGACCTTTCGGGCACCAGCATCCTCAATCCGCGCGCGACAGGGGCCGGCGCCAGCATCCGCGACGGACGCATGGTGGACGGCGGCACGATCCAGACCGTCGCCGGACTCGTCACCGACACGCGGCTGTTCCATCCCGGCATCGGTCAGGCCGTCTATTACGGCGCGGAAAATCCGGTGGGCACGATCGTGCCGGAGGCGTTCACCGCGCAGGCCGGAGCGACGATCGACCTGTCCGGCGCATCGGACAGTTTCGACAAGCTCGACGCCCACGGCAATTACGTTCCCACCGCGCAATGGAGCAACGGCGGCACGCTGGTGATGAGCAACGGCGGCACGCTCGCGGGCGCGGAGATCGACGCCCATGGCGGCGCGCCGCATGCCTCCGGCGGCACGCTGGTCGTCGGCATCGGAACGCAGACCCTGCCGGACGGCACCGTCGTCGAAGTCGATCCGACCCTCTATCAGCACGATCCGGACGAGCCGGCCTTCAACGCCATTTCGGCGGACACGATCGAGGATGCCGGCTTCGATACGCTTGTGGCGCAGGGGGCGCTGTCCTCGTCTGGCGACGTGCATCTCGAGCTCGGCCGCGCGTTCTTTCTCGTGTCGCGGCCCTACAACGGCCAGGACAATCTTTCCGACGCGGCGACGCGCGACAAATACGCCCCCACCATCAGCTCCTCCGGGGGCGTGCTGGAGATCGACGCGCCCTATATCCGCTTCAGCAGCGCGTTGCAGACCGTGTCCACGCCCTTCCAGGGAATTCCCGGCGACGGCAGCGCGATCTTCCGCGCGAACCAGATCGACATCAGCGGCGCTGTCCTGTTCGACCAGTCGATCTCCAAGGTCGAGCTCGACGCGACCGGAGATCTGCGCCTGAGCGGCGTCGAGCCGTGGCAGCAGATCTTCAACCAGAATCCGGAAACGGTCGACAATTCGCTGATCGGCCAGCTCGCCGTCAACGGAGACCTCTCCATCACCGCGGGCCAGGTGTTCCCCACGACGGGCTCCACATTCTACGTCACCTCCTCGGCAGACGACGGCAGCATCGTGTTCGCGCGCGCCGACGGGCCCGCGCCGTCCACGCCCTATTCCGCCGGCGGGAACCTGCTGGTGCAGGCGGCCAGCATCGTGCAGGGCGGCAACATCCGCGTTCCGCTCGGCAGCCTCACGCTCGGCGCCGCCGATCCCTTCGCGCTGACAACGGACGATACGGAAGTGACCTTCGCGCCGGCGACGGAATCGCTGGAGGTGCTCGACGGCAGCATCACTTCCGTTTCCGCGGACGGAATGGCGATCCCCTACGGCACGACGACCGACCAGATCGAGTGGTTCTTCGCCGCCACGGGTGCCGATCAGCTCGACGCGCCGCCCCAGGCCATCCTCACCATGGGCGGAAAGAACGTGAAGGTGGACGAGGGCGCGACCGTGGACGTCAGCGGCGGCGGCGATCTCTACGCCTACGAGTTCATCTCCGGTGTCGGCGGGTCGCACGACGTGCTCGACCGCTTCAACGACGACCAGTTCTCCAGCAGCAACGGCTATCAGTATCCGGACGGCCGCCAGGTCTATGCGATCGTTCCCAGCCTCGCCAACGCCGCGGTCGCAGCCTACGACCCGATCTATTCGGCGCAATACGGCGATCTCTATTCCGCGCAGGCCGCGGGCAAGCAGGTCTATCTCGCCAACGTGCCGGGCCTGGCGCCGGGCTGGTACACGCTGCTGCCGGCCAAATACGCGACGCTGCCCGGCGCGATGCGCATCGTCGAAAACACCGGCGCGGTGAATGTCTCCCCGGGTGCCCCGATCAAGCTCAAGGACGGCAGCTATGTCGTCAGCGGCTATTTCGGCAACGCCGGAACCGACGAATACGAGTCCACGCTGCATTCCTTCACGGTGCAGACCCAGGCGGTGTTCAACAAATACTCCAACATCGCGCTGACCTCCGCGGACGCCAAATTCGCGGAGCAGGCCGCCCATGACGGACACGACGCTCCGCCGCTGCCGATCGACGCGGGACGCCTCGTGCTGGCGCCGACGGAAACGCTGCAGATCGACACCACGCTGACGGCCGATCCGGCGGAGGGCGGGCGCGGGGCCGAGGTCGATATCACCGGCGCCTCCTTCGAGATCGTATCCGCCAAGACGGGCGGCGCGCCGGACGGCACCATCCAGCTGACCGCCGACGAGCTCACCAACCTGCATGCGGCGAGCCTGCTCATCGGCGGCACGCGCACCGACAATGCCGACGGCACGACGAGCCTCGACATCACGGCGGATTCGATCGTGGTGGACAACGACGCGGCCCATCCGCTTTCCGGGCCGGAGGTGCTCCTGGCCGTGGACGGCAGCGGCGACGGCATCACCCTGGCCGACGGCGCGACCATCATCGCCACGGGCGAAGTCACCAATGCGCGCACGGGCGAGTTCGTGATCGACGGCTCGTCCGACGACATGACGGGGCAGGGCGCGGTGGTGCGCGTGTCGAGCGGTCCGCAGCGCCTCGTCACCCGGCAGAACATCGACGCCGACACGGACGGCGGCTTCCTGCATGTCGGCGACGTGGACCTGGAGGGCGCTTCGCTGCTGCTGGATTCCAGCGGCGACCTTACCGCCTCCTCCGACGCCACGCTGAAGACCAGGCAGCTCGCCCTCGGCGCCGGGCAGGTGACGTTCAGCGACGACGGCGAACAGCAGTCCGGCCTGGTCATCACCTCGCAGCTGCAGGCGCTGTTCTCCCAGGCCGACGAGCTCACGATCCGCACGCCGGGCGCGATCGACTTCTCCGAGGGGACCTACACCTTCAACAACCTCACGCTGGACACGCCCGGCCTGTCGCTGAAGGACGGCGACGGGGTGACGATCGTCGCCGACAAGCTCACGCTCGGAAACACCGGGCAGGAGGCCGCAGCCTGCGGCAGCGACGGCGCGGCGGCATGCGGCAGCGGCGCGCTTACGCTCGACGCGAACGAAATCGATTTCGCGACGGGGGTGATGCACACCTTCGGTTTCGGCCTCAGCGCGACGCTCAAGGCGGCGACCGGCATTTTCGCGCAGGGCGACGCGACCTTCGACGCGGGACCGGCGGCGCTGTTCCTGCAGACGCCCTATATCGGGGACCGCGCGCAATCGCTCGAGCCCGCCGCGTCCGCGGCGGCGGCGAGCCTTTCGCTCGTCACCACGGGCGACGTCACCATTTCCAATCCGGACGGCGAGGCGGCGAGCCAGTTCCAGGGCGCCCCCGGCGCCACCATCGCCATCAAGGGCGACGACATCGACATCACCGGAACGCTCATCCGCGCGACCGCGGGCACGCTCGACATCCAGGCGGCCTCCTCGCTCACCGTCGGGGCCGCCGCCGTCCTCAGCACGCCCGGATACCAGCGGAACTTCGGCGACAGCGCCGATCCCTACACGGTCTACGCGCCCGGCGGACTGGTCCATCTGACCGCGCTGGACGGCGACATCGACCTCGAGGACGGATCGCTGCTTTCCGTGGGCGGCGGCACCGGCACCGCCGGCACGGTCGAGTTCTCCGCGGCGCAGGGCAATGTGATCTTCGACGGCACGCTCGATGCCAGCGCGCCCGGCGGCGGGGGATCCTTCATTCTCGACCAGCTGGGCTCGTTCGACATCTCCCATTTCGGCCAGATGTTCGGCAACCAGTTCGACGGCACCATCGCCGTGCGCACCGCGACGGGCGACCTCACGCTCGACGCCGGGGCGACGCTCAAGGCCGCCAATGTCATGCTCACCGCCGACGGCGGAACGGTGGACATTTTCGGCACGATCGACGTCTCCGGCGCCTATGGCGGCGACGTCAGCCTGTTCGGCATAGAGGGCGTGACGCTGCATTCCGGCTCGCGCATCGACGCGCATGCCAACGGCTTCGGCCGCTACGACACGCGCCAGGCACGGGGCGGCGACGTCGAGATCGGCACCGACGGCGACGGCATCATCGATGTGGAAAGCGGCGCCGTCATCGACGTGTCCGCGCATCAGACCGGCGACCGGCTCGTGCCCATCATCCACAACGGCACGACCTACTACGCCTATGTGCCGGCCGACGTCGGCGGCACGGTCGATTTCCGCGCTCCCGTCATCGAGCAGGACGGCGCCGACGACGTGAACGTGTTCTATTCCGGCGACATCAAGGGCGCGCGCGAGGTCGTGGTGCAGGGCTTCGAGCGGTTCGACCTCGCCCAGATCGCCGCGGACCCGAATTTCGTCGGCGTCACGATCAACGAGGACGGCCAGGCCGTGCTCGACGTCGGCGCGGAGGCCGGCGACGGCCAGGCGAACTTCCTGGCCGACTACGCGGACGGATCGCTCGTCCAGTTCATCCAGGATTTCGACATCTCGGCCGCGGACGGCCATCTCGGCGCGCTGACCTCGATGGACGTGTTCCACGAGCGGCCCGGCATGGAGCTCGACTACTCCGGCGACATCGTCCTCAGCTCGAACTGGAACCTGGGCGCGGGTGTCGTGGACATCCAGGGCGCGGTCGCCGCGGGGCTGATGGCCGAGCTGCCCACGGTCGAAGGCAAGTACTACGTCCTTCCGGGCAAGGAGCAGGAGGTCTTCGAGGACTTCACAACGCTGACCTACCGCACCGATCACGGCTCGGTCTATGGCGAGCCCGGCATCCTCACCATCCGCGCCGGAGGCACGCTCGACATCCAGGGCAGCATCACCGACGGGTTCTTCCAGTTCCACGACCAGACCGATCCCGACTATCTCAACATGATGCTCGGCGGCGGCGACAAGATCTACACGCCGTTCATCTTCACGGGCTGCGCCTTCGGCGATTGCAATCTCGTCGGCGGGTGGCAGAAGACCGGCGGCGACATCGGCGACCTGCCGCCCGGCTATGTGCTCATCTCCATACCCGGCGCGAGCGGCATGAATTCCATGCTGTTCGACCCGGCGCCCTACAACCCGCTCGCCAACACGCCCACCGCCAGCGGCGAATCCGACGGCAGCATCGGCGACGCGCTGGGCAGCGCGCAGCTGTTCCCGCTTCTGGTCAAGGCCGACGGGACGACGCAGACGGTCAATTCCTTCGGCTACCAGCTCGTCGGCGGCGCGGACCTCGCGGGCTCGATGTTCGGCACGCCCAGCGCCGATCCGATGCGTACGCTTCCCGGCGCGACGGGCGACGTGGTCATCGAGGGCGACAACGAATATTCCTTCGAGGCGTCGTCCGTGGACGCCACTTCCAACTGGGGCGACCAGCTTTTCCTCGGCCTCACCATCGGCGGGCAGCTGAGCCTCGTGACCGCCGATCAGTGGTACGACGCGCTCGTCGCCGCCAATCCGAACCTGAACGCGGATTCGTTCTCGTTCATCAATTTCAGCTCGGCGCCCTCCGACGTCGCCAATTTCCTGCTCAACGAGGCGGACGGCTTCTTCCAGTCCGACCAGTACGAGCTCATCACCTCCGGCAAGAAGGTCGCCGGCTTCACCAGCTCGCTGGAGCTGATGGCGAAGTTCATGGCCGAGGTCGTGGCGGCCAACTGGGACAGCCTGAAGAACGACTACAAGCCGCCGAATCCCAAGATCATCACCTCGCCGACGACGGTGGACTACCGCAATCTCGTGCGCACCGGCACCGGCAATATCGCCATCGCGGCGGCGCGCGACATCGACCTGACCAACGGCCCGCCGGTGTATCGCGAATTCGGCGGCGAGGAGCTGCAGGTCGGCGGCACGGCGGTCTACACCGCGGGCGCGCTGGCCGACACCTCGCCGAGGACGGTGGTGGATTCGCTGACCGGGCGCACCTTCGAGATCGATCCGGATTCGTTCGACGGCGTTCAGGACTACGTCAACGATCCGGGGATCAACGGCTATCTGTACGGCGCCAACGGCAAGGGCATGACCGACGTGCTGATCGCCAATCCGGCGTTCCTGGACAACGGCGGCGACGTCTCGCTGACGGCGGGACGCGACGTGCTCGGCCGCCGCGACATCTGGCAGGAAGCAAGACTCGCCGGCTCCGGCGGCTACGAGGCGCTCTACGCGGCGGGCGACCGCTGGGTCGGAACCTACGATCAGCCGTGGCGCGCGGGCATCGTCGGCAACGAGACCCTGATCGCCATCGATCCGCAGCTGTTCCAGGAAGGCGTGGGCGCGCTCGGCGGCGGCGACATTCACATCAGCGCCGGCCGCGACGTCTCCGATCTCTCGGTGGTGGACGACACCTCGGTGGTGACGGCGGACATCCGCTCCGGCCTGATCGGAACGCTGGGACTGTGGACCTTCGGCGGCGGCAACGTCTTCGTGGACGCGGGCCGCGACATTCTCGGCGGACGCTTCGACGTCGCCTCCGGAATCGCCGGCATCGTGGCGCGCGGCAGCGTCGCCAGCGCCGGCTTCATCGAAACCGGCAACGGCAACGGCCAGGAGAACGAGCTGCGCCTGCGGCTGACGGATTCCTTCATCACGCTGGCCGCGTCGGGCAGCATCGACCTGCAGGGCATCGTCGCGCTGGGCGTCGGAACCACGGCGACACTGCCCGCGCCCAATCTCGACTCGCGCGGCTTCTACACGGCGATCGCCGGCGTGTCGCTGCTGGCGGACGGAGCCATCAGCATCGAAAACCTGGGCAACGACGTGCTGACGGCGAACAGCCCGGCCACGAACTCGACGACGACCGCGGTCTATCCGGGGACCTTCGAGGCCACCGCGCTCACCGGCGATCTTTCCATCGACACCAGCGGCAGCGACGCGGCGCACGCCTCCTCCGTCTTCATGGTGCCGAGCCCGGCGGGCGAGCTGCAGCTCGTTTCCGGCGGAAACATCCTGCCGCTGACCATCGCGCAGGACGACGGCGATCCGGGCCTGCTGCCCGGGTTCTTCACGGCCTTCGACGCGACCACCGACACGATTCTGACCGGGCGCACCTTCGACTTCCCCGGCGTGCTGCCCGGCACCTCGCAGGTGGAGCGCCAGCAGCTGCACAACAGGAACGCGACGCACGCGGGCGACGATGTGCCCAACCGCATCTATTCCGGCGGCGACATCCTCGACATGATCCTGTCGGCGGCGAAGCAGACCCGCATCGGCGCCGCGCGCGACATCGTGAACATGATGTTCTTCGGCCAGAACCTGAGCGCGGCGGACATCACCCGCATCGTGGCCGGCCGCGACATCACCGCGACGACGCGCCTGGTCGAGCCCGTCATCGGCCTGACCGGCGGCGGCGCGCCGATCTTCGGCGAGCCCGAGGCGGCCGTGCAGGGCAACACCTTCTATATCGGCGGGCCGGGATCGTTCTTCCTGGAGGCGGGACGCGATCTCGGGCCCTTCCTCAACTCCGCCGTCATCGACGGCTTCATCCCTGACATCGCGTCGCATCGCGACGTGCCGACGGGCGAGCTGGTGTTCGCCGGCGGCGTGCAGTCGGTCGGCAACGACTGGAATCCGTGGCTGGGATCCAAGGGCTCCGATCTCTATGTCGAGTTCGGCGTCGGCAAGGGCCAGGATTTCGACGCGCTGCGCAACTACTATCTCGATCCCGCCAACCTCGACAATCTCGACGGCGATCTCTTCCAGCAGGTCAAGGATGCGAACGGCAACCTCGTGCCCGACCGGAGCAAGCCCATCTACGCGCCGATCCTGATCGGCTGGATGCAGCAACATGCCGCCGGCGTGCTGGAGTCGCTGTACGACACGACCAATGTGACGTTCCAGCAGGCCTACGACGCCTTCGTCACCCTTCCCGAGCTGGTGCAGCGGGTGTTCATGCTGGGCAGCGTCTATTTCAACGAGCTGATACAGACCTCGCTGCCCGACGGCCCGTCCTTCAAGCAGTACGCGCGCGGCTACCAGGCGATCAACCTGCTGTTCCCGGCGGCGCTGGGCTATACGCAGAACGACCTGACCGGCGGCTCGAACGGCTCCAACGACACGGTGGAAACGGGCAATCTCGACCTGCGCCTCGCCTCCATCGAGACGACGCGCGGCGGCAACATCTACATCCTCGGCCCCGGCGGCCGCGTGCTGGCGGGTTCGACCGTGCGCACCTCCGAGCAGGCGGCGCGGCGCACCTTCGACGGCGGCCATTTGTTCGCGGGCAACGGGTTCCTCGCGCCGCTGCCGGCGCAGATCGCGCAGATCCCGATCGGCTACGAAGGCATCCTGACGCTGCGCGGCGGCTCGATCTACACCTTCACCGACACGGATTTCCTGCTCAACCAGAGCCGCCTGTTCACCGAGGCCGGCGGAGACATCGCCATGTGGTCCTCGAACGGCGATCTCAACGCCGGGCAGGGACCCAAGACCTCCGCGAATTTCCCGCCCGTCGTGGTCCAGGTGAGCGAGGATCTCGACAGCGAGGTGGATTCGGTCGGCGGCGTGAGCGGCGCGGGCATCGCGGCCTTCGAGCCTGCCCCGGGCGAGCCGGCGCCGGACGTCTACCTGATGGCGCCGCGCGGAACGGTGGATGCGGGCGACGCCGGCGTGCGCGTGGCGGGCGATCTCTTCATCGCGGCGCAGACCGTCGCCAATGCGGAGAACTTCAGCGTCGCCGGCAACGCGTCGGGCGTTTCGGTCGCGGCCGCGGTCGATGTCGCCGCGCAGACCAGCGGCAACGCGGCCGCCGCCGCCGCGGAGCAGGAAGCCCAGAACATGGCCAACCCCCGCAGCCAGGGCGCGCCCTCGATCATCACGGTCGAGATTCTCGGCTTCGGCCCCGCAAGCGACGAATCCGAGGACGAGAAGCGCAAGAAGAAGCAGCAGCACTGACGCGGGACGGCGCGGGGACCGGCCGCCGGAAGCGGTTCTGGCGCGCTTCGGGCCGCTTCGTCCCCGATGCGCCGCGCAAGGGGGAGATCGCTTCCATCATTGCGGGAACATTAAATTGTGCCCGCTACCCTTGAATGCGGGTCGGGCGTTCCCACTTCGTTCCATGGACGTGCGAGGAGGAACCGATGGTTTTCGCAAGGCTCAGGCCCTCGGGCCGCTGACCCGACGCGTGGAGACATACAGGACAAGGATGCTGCTTCACGCGCATCCGTGCGGCGCGGCGGATGAGGTTCGTCTCGAGCGGCAGCGATGTGCCGTCGGGCGCCCTCCGCGGGCGGCGCGAAGTCCGGGGGACGGGCAAAGGTGCTGCGCTTATCCGCCTCGAAACGGATGTTGCCGTCGCCGTAGCCCCGAGGCTTTCTGGGCGGGTGATCCCGTGCGGCCTGCGGTCGAGAAAAAAGAAGACCGCCGCGCGGCAGGCATCCGCTTTCCGGCCATGGGGCGGGCCGCGCGTCGCCCTAGAGCTTCACCATGACGTGCCGCGGCACGGTGTAGTCCTCCAGCGCATACATGCTGAGGTCCTTGCCGTACCCGGATTGCTTCAACCCGCCATGCGGCATTTCGTTGGTGAGCATGAAGTGGCAATTCACCCAGGTGCAGCCGTAACGCAGCCGCGCCGCCGTCGCCATGCCGCGCGCGACGTCCTTCGTCCACACGGACGAGGCGAGACCGTAATCGGAGTCGTTGGCCCAGTTCACGGCGGTATCGACATCCTTGAACCGCGTGACGGAGACCACAGGTCCGAACACTTCCTTGCGCACGATCTCGTCGTCCTGCTTCGCACCGGCGATCACCGTGGGCTCGAAATAGAAGCCATGCTTGCCGGTCTTGCCGCCGGCGGTGACTTCGATGTGCTTGACGGCTTTCGCGCGGTCGACAAAGCCGGCGACACGCTCCTGCTGGCGCGCGGAGATGAGCGGGCCGAGCTCGTTCTCGCTGTCGTCCTTCCGGTCGAATTTCAGGGACGACGCGGCAGCGGAAAGTCCGGCCACGAGATTGTCGTAAACCTTCTCGCCCGCATAGACGCGGCAGGCCGCGGTGCAATCCT
Organism: Rhizomicrobium sp.; assembly: GCA_035549575.1. Taxonomy (GTDB): domain Bacteria; phylum Pseudomonadota; class Alphaproteobacteria; order Micropepsales; family Micropepsaceae; genus Rhizomicrobium. The sequence continues at coordinate 50,586 of DASZQP010000040.1, read as the reverse complement.
GTCCGGCATTGTAGAAGCCGAAGCTCCTGAGACCCTCCACCACGGCTTCGATATCGGCATCGTCGAACACGATCACCGGCGCCTTTCCGCCGAGCTCGAGATGCGTGCGCTTGAGCGTCGCCTGCGCCGCGGCGATCACCTTGCGTCCCGTGCCGACATCGCCGGTGAGCGAGATCATCGCCACCTGGCGCGAATTGATCAGCCGGTCGCCTACCGTCGCGCCGCGCCCGGTGACGATGTTGCAGACGCCTTCGGGGAAAATCCCGGCGATATGCTGCGCCAGCTTCAGCGCGGTGAGCGGTGTCTGCTCGGAGGGCTTCAGCACGACCGTGTTGCCGGCCGCGAGCGCGGGCGCGAGTTTCCACGCCGCCATCATCAAGGGATAATTCCACGGCGCCACCTGCGCCACCACGCCGACGGGATCGCGGCGGATCATCGACGTGAAGCCCGCCAGATACTCGCCCGCCACCGGCCCGTGCATCGTGCGCACCGCGCCCGCGAAGAAACGGAAGCAATCCACCACGCCGGGAATTTCGTCGTTCAACACCAGATGCCGCGGCTTGCCGCAATTCAGCGCTTCCAGATCGGCATAGGCGTCCGCATCGCTCTCAATCTTGTCCGCGAGCTTGAGCAGCATGCCGGAGCGTTCCGCCGGCGTGGTGCGAGACCAGGCGTCGAACGCTTCATCCGCCGCAAACACCGCCGCATCGACCTGCTCGTGCGACGCCTCCGGCACTTCGACGATGAGCTTGCCGGTGCGCGGGTTGAGGATCTTCTCCGCCGCGCCCTTGCCCTTTTCGAACTTTCCACCGATGCGAAGTTTGATATCCATGCGAGTCTCCGACTGCCGGGCGGCAGGTTGACGGATTTGCGCGGGTGGGTCCAGAAATAGCGCCGCATCCGCTGGGGGCAGGGCATGGCGACACAGGACGACGATGCGGCGCAGCTTGCGGCGCTGGGTTACACCGCGCGCTTCGACCGCAAGATGAGCCTGTGGGAGAATTTCGCCCTCGGCTTCACCTATCTCTCGCCGGTCGTCGGCGTCTATTCGGTGTTCACGCTCGGGATGACGCTTGGCGGGCCGCCGATGTTCTGGTCCTATTTCCTCGCCGCGGCCGGCCAATTCCTCGTCTGCCTCGTCTTCTGCGAAGTGGTTTCGCAGTTTCCGATTTCCGGCGGGCTCTATCCGTGGGCGCGCCGCCTCGTCGGCAAGAAATGGGCGTGGATGGCGGGCTGGATCTACGGTTGGGCGCTGTTCACCACCATTGCCGCCGTCGCCGTCGGCGCCGGCCCGTTCGTCGCCACCCTGCTCGGTTTCGCATCGTCGCCGATCACCGTCACCACGATCGCGCTGGTGCTGGTTGCAATCTCGACGCTGGTCAATCTCGCCGGCACGCAGGTCCTGGCGCGCGTCGCCATGTTCGGCTTCATCTGCGAGATCATCGGCGCCATCGCCGTCGGCGGCTATCTGCTGCTCTTCCAGCGTCACCAGCCGTTCGGCGTCGTGCTCGATACCTTCGGCATCGGCGCGCCCGGGCCTTACTGGCCGGCCTTTCTCGCCGCCGCGGTGACGGGGCTCTTCACCTGCTACGGCTTCGAGGCCTGTGGCGACGTGGCGGAAGAAACGCCCAATCCCGGCATCGCCATTCCGCGCGCCATGCGCATGACGATCTATGTCGGAATGAGCGCGGCAGCGTTCGTTTGCCTCGCGCTGATCGTGGCGCAGCCCGACATGGCGGGCGCGATATCCGGCAAGGTCGCCGATCCGGTGGCGGCGGTACTGCTGGGGGCGTTCGGCGAGACCGGCTTCAAGATCGTGATCGCCGTGGTGCTGGTTTCGTTCATGTCGTGCATCCTGTCGCTGCAGGCCGCAACCAGCCGGCTCGTCTTCGCCTATGCGCGCGACCGGATGGTGGTGGCGAGCGAATATTTTGCCACCGTATCCCCGCACACCCACGTCCCGGTGCGCGCTCTGGCGATGTCCGGCATCGTGGCCGCTGTCATCATCTGTCTCGGCCTCGTCTTTGCGAACGCCATCGCGACGATCGTGGCGTCCGCCATCATCGGCATCTATGTCGCGTTCCAGATGATCGTGCTGGGCGCGCTGGCCGCGCGCGCGCGCGGCTGGGTTCCGGGGGGCAAGTTCCTGCTGGGAAGGTGGGCGTGGCCGGTGAATGTCGTCGCGCTGGTCTACGGCGCCGGCGCGATCGTCGATATGGCCTGGCCGCGCGCGCCGGATCAGCCCTGGTACATCAACTGGTCCATGAGTGTGACGTGGCTGGCGATCATCGGGGCAGGCACTCTCTATATGCTGCTCGCGCGTCCCTACGATCGCGGTACCGCGCCGGCAGGCGACGCCTGGAAGCTCGGCAGCACTTCTCCGCCCGCCCGATAGCAGTCCATCCCGTGGCACCCCCCGGGGGCCGGCGGCGCCTCGCTATTGCGCCCAGACGCGGCCGGAAACCACCGCCCCATCCCCTTCCGGGCTGGTGTCCATCCGGGCGAGGTCCGATTGGGCCTGCGCAAGCATATCCGCGGTTATCTTGCCCCGCGAAAGCGCCGCGACCTGTTTGAGCGTCATCGATTTGAAAAAATCGTACATCGGGTGTTCCCGCAGACCCGGGAAATCCTTGTCGAGAATGTCGCAGCCTCCCGTCGACCCCGCGATCTGCTCGATCGGCAAGTCCAGGTTCGACGCGGCATTTGCCGGCGGAGAGGGTGCTACCACGACGCCGCCATCCGTCGCGGACTCCGCAAAGGGGGTGATTGCCGTGGCCGCCGACTCGCTCTGCGCGCATGCCGGACAAGCAGCGAGGCCAGCCAGTAACATTATTCCAGCCGATGCCGATTTCGGTGACATCTGCAAGCTCCGCATGTTCTCAGTCTAGCCGTTTTCGGGAAAACGCGCCACAGGAAGAAGGGTTGCCCGCGGGCGATTCCGCGGCTTTATATGTGGACGGTTCCCTCCAGCACGCGCATTCATCTCGACGAAGGAATTGCCCATGAAATGGCCCGCTCATCGCATCCGCACGAGCTCGCCCAAGAGTTTCGGCATGTACGAGAAGGCCGCAAAACTCGCGACGGGCGGCGCCGATCTGATTCATCTGGAAGTCGGGATGCCGAGTTTCGACACGCCGGAGAACATCAAGGAAGCGACCATTGCGTCGCTCCGGGCGGGGAACGTCCACTATGGCGATTTTCGCGGCAATCTCTCATTGCGGCGCACCATCGCCGCGCATCTGAAACGGGTTAATGCGCTCGAGGTGAAGGACAGCGAGATCGTCGTTACAAACGGCCTGACCCACGCCTCCTTCGCAGTCTTCATGGCGGCAATCGATCCGGGCGACGAGGTCATCCTGCTCGAGCCCTACTATCCGCAGCATATCAACAAGATCGAGCTTGCGGGCGGAACGGTGGTGACGGCGCCTCTCGACGCGCGGCGCAACTTCGCCATCGACCCTGCCGCAATCGAGGCGCGCGTGACGCCGAGAACGCGAATGATCTGCCTCGTAAATCCAGCCAATCCGACCGGCCGGGTCTATACGCGAACGGAGCTTGAGGCATTGGCCGAAATTGCGATCCGGCACGACCTGCTCGTCCTCTCGGACGAGGTCTACGACCAGATCGTCTACGACGGCAACAGGCACATAAGCATCGCGTCCCTGCCCGGAATGTTCGAGCGCACGTTCAGCCTGTTTGCGTTCACCAAGGCCTACGCGATGGATGGGTGGAGAATCGGCTATGTCGCAGCACCCGAACAATTCATCGATGCGATCCTGAAAATCACCATGAATGACGTCGCTCATGTGAACGTATTCATTCAGGAAGGCGCCCGCGAAGCTCTGGGAGGACCGCAGGACAGGATCGCCGCGATGATCCGGGAAGACAGGCGCCGGCGCGATCTTGTCGTCGAACGAATGAATCAGATGTCCGGAGTGACCTGCGAGCTGCCCGAAGGGACGATCTATGCCTTCCCCGACATTTCCGCGACCGGAAAGTCGTCGCAGACGGTGGCGGAAGAGATTCTCGATCGCTGTCATGTCGTGACGGAGGCTGGAACATTTTATGGCAGATCCGGCGAGGGCCGCCTGAGGGTCTGCTTCGGAGCAGAGCCCTACGAGCGCATCGAGCTCGCCCTGAGCCGGATGGCGCGCTATTTCGCGGAGAACGCCCCGTGAGCGCCGCCGCGGACAATCTCGATCGCTGGATCCGCTCGAGCTTCGTTCAACTCAACACGGAGCTGGAAAACCTCTATTTCGGGCAACCCGATCGCGCCAATGTCGATGGAGTTGGCGAGCGGACGAAAAAGACGCTTGCCGAAGAAGGCCTGGCGCTGATCGGACCTCTGGCCGCGGAGGGCAACACCAACGAAGGATTCGAAGCGGCGTTCAACGTCCTCGGAAACCTCGGCCTGTTCATGGCCGCGCTTCGCCGGCACGAATTGACCAATCCGGCGCGCGAAGCGGTGTCCCCCTTCAAAGAGGCGTCCGCGCTTGGATTGCACATCGGTGCGTCTCTGGGCGTGACCCCCAGATTTGCAACGGCGCATCTGGCGACGCACAACAAGGCCGTCGACGGCGTACAGAAGAGCTTCACCTCGCTTCGCGACGAATTTTTGTTCATCGACTACAACACCATGGGAATCCTGAGTTACAAGCGCGCCGCCTATGCGTTGATGCGCATCCCCCCTCTCGGAATTTCCAACAGATCGGCGTTGATGCTGCTGCAGAATGCACGCGACGCGCTGAATGACGTGATCGATACCAATCGGACCCTGTTCGAAACGCTCGACAAGGACAGGTTTTTTTACAGCGTGCGCCCCTATTACAAGCCCTACCGCGTCGGCCGTCAGGAGTATCGCGGAGCGAATGCGGGAGATTTTTCCGGGATCAATGAAATCGATCTGCTCCTCGGCCTCTGTCGCGCAAACGACCCAGTCTATTCCCAGCTCCTGATCGACAAGATGCTCTTCATGATTCCGGAAGATCAGGTAAATTTGCGCCAATGCCTGATTTATACGCCCCTGCTCGACGAGTTTCTGGATGCGGCCGAGACGTCTTCGGGAAAGGCATGGTTTCAGGAGAATTGCCGTGCGTTTCTCGAAGTATGCGAGGTTCACGGCCGCGCGGCCCGTCAGCACCACGATCAGCTGTTCGAGACATTCATCGTCAGAATGTCCGACGAACTGGACGAGAGGCATCACGAACAGCTGACCGCGAGCGGTCCGCCCTTGCCCGTTTTGGCGAAGGCGCTGGAGCGGCTGAGGGATCTCCGCTCGGCGGCGCCAGACCGCGCGTTCGAGACGGCCTACAAGAAAATCGAGCTGCTCAGGAAGTTCCTCAAGTAGCCGAAGCATTCTCGCCGTCGATCAATACTGCGAGCCTGGCCCTTTGATTCTTGAGGCGCTGCGGCTGGTGGATATGGAGTGCAGTTTTGACTTACACTAGACTTCAGGTATGGATAAGTTATGAAAATAAAGCTCCACCGGAACGACCTTCCGGACGGTCTCGATCTGGGTTCAGTCGTCGCCGTGGACAGTGAGACACTGGGCCTCAATCCGTTTCGAGACCGTCTTTGTCTGGTTCAGCTGTCGGCAGGCGACGGGACCGCTCATGCGGTTCAATTCGCGCCGGGCCGGTATGATGCCCCCAACCTGAAGCGCATGCTCGCCGATCGGGGTGTCCTGAAGATATTTCACTATGCGCGCTTCGACATGGCGATGTTTGCCCGGTATCTCGGTGTCGAGACCAGGCCGGTCTATTGCACCAAGATCGCCTCCAAGCTCGTGCGAACCTACACGGACCGGCACGGACTGAAGGATCTGGTGAAGGAACTCCTCAACGTGGATCTCTCGAAGGAGCAGCAGAGTTCGGACTGGGGCGCCGGCGAACTGAGCGAACGCCAGCTGGCCTATGCCGCGAGCGATGTCGCACACCTTCACCGCCTGCGCGAGACCCTTGACGGCATGCTCGCGCGGGAAAACCGTGCGGACCTCGCCAAGGCGTGCTTCGATTTCCTGCCCACCCGAGTCGCGCTGGACCTCGCGGGCTGGGCCGACACGGACATATTCGCGCACTAGGCCCGGGAAATTTCCGCGGTTTGCGGGCATTCGCGGTCGCTTGAACCCCGGCTCGGATTCGGGCCACATTGCTCCGGTGCCGCGGTGCCCAGGCCCGAATGATTCCAAGGGGTTGCCGCAAATTTGACATGAGCGGTTCGGGCGCGCGTGGACAACTGAACAGGTGCTTGATGCGTGCCGGCAACGCCAAAACCGTTTCCATTGCAAACGCTGCACAGGGCGACGCAGCTGCTGCGAGGCGTGTTTTCGAGACAGCTTCGTCGGCCATCCAATCGCTCGGCGCGGCGCTGGACGGGGCCTTCAATCGCGCCGTGGATGTCCTCTTCGCCGCCAAGGGACGGGTCGTTGTCAGTGGAATGGGGAAGAGCGGTCATATCGGCCGGAAGATCGCGGCAACCCTCGCATCCACCGGCACCCCGGCCCAATTCATTCATCCGGCGGAGGCGAGCCATGGCGATCTCGGCGCGCTCACCTGCGATGACGTGCTGTTGATGCTCTCCTGGCGCGGAGAGACCGCGGAGCTTTCGGACCTCATCACCTATGCCAAACGGTTTCGAATTCCGCTGATCGGCATCGCCAGCAATCCGGAATCCACGCTGCTTCAGGCATCGGATGTCGCTCTGGCCATTCCTCCCGTCCGCGAAGCGTGTCCGATGGGTCTTGCGCCGACGACTTCGACAACGGTGATGCTCGTTCTCGGTGACGCGCTTGCGGTTGCATTGATGGAGAGACGCGGATTTTCCGCCGATCGCTATCGGGAGCTGCATCCGGGCGGCAGCCTCGGCCGCGCCCTGATCCGTGTTTCCGATCTGATGCATTCCGGCGACGACATACCGCTGGTCGCCGATTCCGATTCCATGCAGCGGGCACTGATCGTCATCGCGGAACATCGGTTCGGCTGCGTGGGCGTAACCGACAAGAAGGGCGGCCTCGCAGGCATCATCACCGACGGCGATCTGCGAAGGCACATGGACCGCGAACTGCTCGGCCGCAAGGCGTCGGAGGTCATGACGAGATCGCCCAAGATCGCCAACCCCGATCAGCTTGCAGCCGAGGCGCTTGCGCTGATGAACGAGAAGAAGATAACGCAGCTCTTCGTGCTCGATCCCAGGGACAAGTCGAAGAAGCCGGTGGGCATACTCCACATTCACGACTGCCTTCGGGCAGGGCTGCAGTAATGCCGCGGACCAAGACGGCAAAGCGCATCGCAAGCGAATCCGGAACGGCGGCGCGTCCGCGCCGCGACTGGACCGCCCGTACGCGAGGCACAGTGCTCGACGCCTTTCGCTACAGCCAGTTCGTGACACTGATGAAGCGGGCCCTGCCGCTGGCCGCAGCAGCCGTGCTTGCGGCCGTGCTGGTCTATTCCCTGCTGCCGCGCCAGCCCGATCGCGTGACCATGACGTTTGAGCAGATGGGCACCATCGAAAACGACCTGGCCATGGTCAAGCCGCGGCTCACCGGCTCGGACGATGACGGAAATCCGTTCGTGATCACCGCGGCCGTGGCGATACAGGATCCCAAGCACCCCAGGAGGGGCAGGATGAAGAAGATCGAGGCCGACATGACGCTCGAAAACGGGCGCTGGCTCAACGCGGAAGCCGCCGAAGGCTATTTCGACATGGACGCCAACAATCTGAAGCTGCGCAAGGGTATCTCGCTCTACACCGATGCCGGATATGAATTGCATACGGCCAGCGTCGACGTGGACATGAAGCGCGGACTGTTCCACGGGCCGGGCGAGGTAACCGGTCATGGGCCGCTCGGCGCGTTGCGCGCGGACCGGTTCGATGTCGATCACAACAAGCAGCTTCTGCACCTTGTCGGAAACGTGAAGATGACCTTTTCCACGGTGAGGACCCACCCAAAATGATCAAGCCGGGCCGGAAAATTCTTCCATGCTTGCTGATGCTGGCCGTCACGGACGCGTCGGCGCAGACCTCAATGGGGTTGAGCAAGCGCGACGCCAACGCGCCGATCGAGGTGTCGGCCGACAGGTTCGATGCGGATTTCAACGCCAAGACGGGCACGTACAGCGGCAATGTGCTGGTCAAACAGGGCAAATTCCTCCTCCGCGCCGACCGGGTCCGGGTCAACGTGGTGGCCGGGAAGCCGGACAGGATATTTGCGAACGGCCATGTCGTCTTCACCGCGCCCTCGGGCAACGCGCAGGGCGACAGCGCGGTCTACGAAGTGGTGCCCAGAGTCGTCACCCTGAACGGCAACGTGCTCCTGACACGCGAGAAGAACATCATGCGGGGCTCGACATTGACCGTAAATCTCGTCACAGGTGAGGCGCAGCTGGGCGCCAAAGGCACCACCAACGGTCGCGTTCAGGGCTTGTTTACGCCCCCGCCACAAACCCAGAAGACGAATTAGTAAGCTTCACAGTTCCTTAAGCACAAATAGGCATGGTTTTTGCCCATGGCGACACGGAAAAGCACAAAACCCAAGAATACCGCGGCGCCGGGGGCAATGCCCCGACCGCGCGTGGTGGAAGGCGGCAAGGGTCTGGTCGTTACCCGGATCGGGAAGAGCTTCAACAAGCGCCCGGTCGTCCGGGGGGTCAGTCTGAATTTGCGCCGTGGCGAGGTGGTCGGCCTTCTCGGACCGAACGGTGCCGGCAAAACCACGTGCTTTTACCTGATAACCGGTTTGATCCCGCCGGACGCCGGTACCATCGAGGTGGAGGGTAGCGACGTGACGCGGCTGCCGATGTACCGCCGCGCGCGCCTGGGCATCGGCTATCTGCCGCAGGAAGCCTCGATTTTCCGTGGCCTGACCGCGGAACAGAATATTCGCGCAACGGCGGAACTTGTCGAACCGGATCCCGGCCGGCTCGAGGCGATGGTCGAGGAGTTGCTCGCCGAGTTCGGCATTACCCATGTGCGCAACACGCCGTCGATCGCCCTTTCCGGTGGGGAGCGCCGCCGCGTGGAGATCGCGCGCGCGCTCGCCACGCATCCGTCCTACATCCTGCTGGACGAACCTCTTGCGGGCATCGATCCGATCGCCGTCGGCGAAATCCGCGATCTCGTGTGTCACCTCAAGGATCGCGGAATCGGCGTGCTCATCACGGATCACAATGTCCGCGATGCACTCGACATCATCGACAGGGCGTACATCCTTCACGAAGGGCAGGTAATGAAGGAGGGAACTCCTTCCGAAATCGTGGGCGACCGCGACGTACGGCGCGTCTATCTGGGAGAGAAATTCTCGCTGTGAGCAGGGTGTAGCGTTATGGCGTTGGGCCAGCGTCTCGAAATAAGGCAAGGGCAGTCGCTTGTCATGACGCCCCAGCTGCAGCAGGCGATCAAGCTGCTGCAATTGTCGAACATCGAGCTCAACGAGTATTGCGAGCAGGAACTGGAGCGCAATCCGCTGCTGGAGCGCGATGAGCGCGAGCAGACGGGAGAGAACGAAAAAGAGCAGCAGGCGGCGGAAACCGGCGACGGTGAAAGCCTCGATGTCGCCCTGGCGCGCGAGGACTTTTCCAAGGCAGAGGACCTGGATGCTTCCGGCGAGGACAAATACGACGGTGCCGAGGGTGCGATGCCCGTGGCTCCGCTTGCCGACTGGACGACGGTCAGGGGGCAGCAGCGCTTCGACGGTGACGAGGATTCGATCGAATCCTCCTGCGCCGGCTCCGGCACGCTGAAGGACCACCTGGAGGAGCAGCTCGCCATCGCAGCGCTCTCCCCGGACAGGCGAATGATCTGCCTTTCGCTGATCGATGCCATCGACGAAGCCGGATATCTGCGTGCCGATCTGGACGAAATCGCGGTCCGCCTGGGAGCCGCGCGCGAGACCGTGGAGGACGTCCTGTCGGTTCTGCAGGGATTCGATCCGCTCGGTGTCGGCGCGCGCGATCTGGCGGAATGCCTTGCTATCCAACTGAAAGCCAGGGATCGCCTCGACCCCGCGATGGCGGCCTTTCTCACTCGGCTCGACCTCGTGGCACGGCGGGAGATTTCCGCGCTTTGCGCCATTTGCGGTGTCGATTCCGAGGACATCTCGGACATGATTCGGGAAATTCGGGAGCTCACGCCGAAACCCGGTCTGGCGTTCGGCTCGGAGCCCGTACAGCCCGTGATCCCCGACGTTTTCGTGAAAGAAGGCCCGGACGGCGCCTGGCACATCGAACTCAATACCGACACGCTTCCGCGCCTTCTGGTCAATGCGCGCTACTACAACAAGGTGGCCGCGGGCGCGCGCGACAAGGATTCGAAGGGTTACCTTGCCGATTGCCTCAACAGCGCGAACTGGCTGGTCAAGAGTCTGGACCAGCGGGCGCGCACGATTCTCAAGGTCGCCAGCGAGATCGTGCGCCAGCAGGACGGTTTTCTGACATACGGCGTGCGGCACCTGCGCCCGCTCAATTTGCGCACGATCGCGGACGCGATATCGATGCACGAATCGACGGTGAGCCGTGTGACGTCCAACAAGTACATCGCCACACCTCGCGGCGTCTTCGAATTGAAGTACTTCTTCACCGCGTCGATCCAGTCCATCAACGGTGCGGAAGCCCATTCCGCGGAGGCCGTGCGCGACAGGATTCGCGAAATGATCGAAAACGAGGGTGCAGGCGAAACGCTTTCCGACGACCGCATCGTCGCACTTCTGACTGCGGACGGCGTAAATATCGCCAGGCGCACGGTGGCGAAATATCGCGAGGCGATGCGCATACCGTCCTCGGTCGAGCGGCGCCGGCAGAAATCCGGGGAATTGGCGGGTGCCGATCTTCGGTAATTGCAAGCGTTGACATTCCGGATTTCGCGGACTAAAGGTCCGCCGCCTTGAGGAAAAAGGCGTGCCTGAAGTGAACCAAGAAGAGTTCCAATGTGCGCGCTGTCTGATCCGGAAACGACGTCTAGTTTGAACGGAGTCGGGAGTATGACCCGGAGCCTCGGGGTGGTTCGCGCAGGCAACGGTCATTGCGTGAGTTCAATCCAGTAACGGCATCGCGCCCAGCAACCGCAATCAAAAGGCCATCGATGAACATCTCGGATTTGCTCTCGCCGGAGGCGGTTTTCGCATCGCTGAAAGTGCAGAGCAAAAAGCAGCTTCTGCAGGAGCTCTCGCAGCGTGCCTCGCAGATCACGGGGCTCGCCGACCGGAAGATTTTCGAATCCCTGAACGAGCGCGAGCGCCTGGGCTCGACCGGCGTGGGGCAGGGCATAGCTATCCCGCACAGCCGCATCGCCGAGATCCGGAGCATCGTCGGTCTCTTCGCCCGGCTTGAAAGTCCGGTGGACTATGACGCGATCGACCGGCAGCCGGTCGATCTGGTGTTCATGCTTCTTGCGCCGGAAGGCGCCGGGGCCGATCACCTGAAGGCTCTGGCCCGGGTTTCCAGGCTGCTGCGCAATCAGCAGACCTGCGAAAAGCTGCGCGCTGCGACCAAGGCCGAGGCGCTGTACGCCATTCTCACGGAACCGGCGGCAGCCAATTCGCGGGCCGCGTAGCTGACAGGAGCCGGTGTTGTCCCGGCTCCTGCCCTTCGAGTTTTCCGGCTGTGCCGATTCGCCCGGACGCTAGTGCAGAGACACCGGGGTCAGATCGTTCTGCACGGCGGCGCCATAGGCGGACGCATATGCATCCGTGAACCCGAGGACGCGCCCGTCGACACCATGCAGCACGTAAAGCTTCATGCCCGGCGGCAACTCGATCCCCGGCGGAATGATGCCAAGACGATGCGCCTCATCGGAATCCGTCGGCTTGATGTAGGCGATGCGAGCCTGAGCATTGATTTCGGCCGTGAAGTCCGTTTCGAACTCGTTGGTCATTTTTGACCTCCTTCGCCGCCGGCGCGGTATTTCTCGGCACCTGCGGCCTTCTGGGTTGCGCCCGTCCTTATTTCAACGTTCCTCACCACGCTCTCCGGCTTGGGCCGCTTGAGCTCCACGGTCAAAAGGCCGTTACTGAGTTCGGCTCCGGTCACTTCGATGCCCTCTGCGAGTACAAAGGAACGCTGGAACTGCCTCGCCGCGATTCCGCGGTGCAGGAAATTCCGATCGGTCGAATCATTCTGCTTGCCCTTGATGAACAGCTGGCGGTCCTCGACGGTCACGCTCAGTTCATCCGGGGAGAACCCCGCGACTGCGAGGGTGATGCGCAGCCTGTCGTCCGCGGCCTGCTCGATGTTGTAGGGGGGATAGCCGTCCCCCGCGGCCTTCGCGGTCCGCTCGAGAAGCCGGTCGAGATGTTCGAAGCCCAAGAGAAACGGGCTGTTGAAATAGACATTCCTGTTCATTCCCAAAGCCCTCCTCAAGCGGCTTTGATCGGCGCCTTTCGGCCGCCATTTGCAACGATGCGGCCCCTGCCGGGCGCCAGCTCTGTAAAGAATGTGGGGTGTATGGCCGCCTTATCAAGGTATTCTGCCCCAAATCGTGAACCGTGCGTTTATGAGTGGCCCGTGCCCGCCCCCGAAGCCCCGCCCATTGTCATCCTGGATGACGCGACGCCAGGAAACGAGCGAACCCTTCATTTCCGGGGCCATTGTGGCGCGATTGTGGCACGCGGGCCGGCGGATTTGGCGGCCGCGTTCGAGCGCATCGAGTGCGAGCGCAGGGCAGGCCGACACCTCGCGGGCTACCTGTCCTATGAACTTGGCTACCTCATGGAGCCGCGGCTTCGGCAGCTACTGCCGGAGGTCCGAAACGTGCCCCTTCTCTGGTTCGGGGTCTTCGAGGGCGCCGATCGGTCCGGCGGCGGCGCATGGGTCGCCGAGCCGCCCTGTCCGCTGCGCGCCTATGCCTCGCAACTTCGCCACGAATGGAGCGCGCAGGAATACGGCGAGCGGTTCGAAGAGGTTCATCGCTACATTTCGGATGGAGACATCTATCAGGCGAATTTGAGCTTTCGCTCGCGCTTTGCATTCGCCGGCGATCCGCTCGCACTCTATCGGCGCCTGCGCGAACGGTCCAAGGCGGCGTTCGGAGCCTATATCGATGACGGAGAGCGGCAGATCCTGAGCCTTTCGCCGGAGATGTTCTTCGTCCTGTCCCCGGAAGGCCGGTTGATGGCGCGCCCGATGAAGGGCACCATTGCGCGTGGTCACGACAGTGAGAGCGACGGACATCGGCGCGCAGCGCTCGCATCGAGCGAAAAGAACCGGGCCGAAAATCTGATGATCGTCGATCTGTTGCGCAACGACCTGGGACGCGTCGCCGAACTCGGCAGCGTGCGCGTCGAAGATCTCTTTGCGGTCGAGACCTATCCGACCCTGCACACGATGGTTTCGACAATAGAGGCGCGGATGCGCCCCGGATTGAGCGCGGCCGAAGTCGTGCGCGCCATTTTCCCAAGCGGCTCGGTCACCGGAGCGCCAAAAATCCGGGCGATGGAAATCCTGCGCGGCCTCGAGGCCAGCCCCCGGGGCGTCTATTGCGGCTCCATCGGGTATTTTGCCCCGGACGGTTCGGCGCAGTTCAATGTCGCGATCCGGACGGTGACGATCGAAGACGGTCGCGGCGAGCTCGGCATCGGCGGGGCGGTTGTCCGCGACTCCGTCCGCAGCGACGAGTACGAGGAATGCCTACTCAAGGCGAAATACTACGATTTGGCGCGCCTTCCGCTTGAATTGTTCGAGACGCTTCGATGGTCCGCGGACAACGGCTATTCCCGCCTTGAACGGCATCTCGGCCGCATGGAAAAATCCGCGGCTTTTTTTCGAATACCGTTCGACCGCGAGAGCGCTCTGGCCTCTCTTAACGAAGCCGTCGCGAGCGGCGGCGTGGCCTTGCGCGTTCGCCTTGTGCTTGACGAAAGCGGGGTTCTCTCCGCCGCCGCATGGCCGCTGGGGCCGGCACCTGCGGCATGGACCTATTCGATCGCAGAGAGAAGGGTACGAAGCGGCGACGCCCTGGCGCTTCACAAGACCAGTTGGCGCCGGCATTTGGACGACGAGCATGCGAGACTTTCGCGGACGACGGGCTGCGACGAGGTGATATTCCTGAACGAAAGGGGAGAGATCGCGGAAGGAAGCCGGAGCACCGTTTTTCTCTGTCGCGAGGGAGCGGTTTTGACCCCGCCGCTCTGCGCGGGAATTCTGGACGGCTGTCTCCGCCGCGAAATGATCGAACAGGGCGGATGCAGCGAAGCAAGTTTGACGCCGGACGATCTCAAGAACGGAAGCGTCTTTTTCGGCAACTCGCTCCGTGGCCTGATCCCGGCAAAGGCGGTGCAAACAATCCGGGAATTCGCCTAGTCCGGCTGAGCCGCGAGCAGGCACAGTTTTGCCAGCGAAAGCGGCAGAACCCATCCGCCCACCTCGACGAGGCCGCCGTCGCGGACGGTGTCGTCGAGCAAAAGCTGGTCGAGGCTCCGGCCGGCGAGACCCCGCCTGAGATCGTCTGCGGCCTGGTGCGCGCCGATGCGCCGGCCTTGTCCGTCCCCGTCCAGCCATGCCGATCCCACGCGCGCCGCCTGCGACGGATCGCCCAGGCGGTTCACGAGATCGGCATAGGCGCCGTGCGCGCGGCGCCTGAAGAACCCGGGCGCTACGCGAAGAGCGACTGCGGCGGCCGCGGCGGTGCCGACGGCAATTGCGCCACCCGCCACGGCGCGGCGCGTCAACCTGCGGGGCGGGCTCATCTGAACTGCTTCCTCAAATGCGCGGCCAGGCGAAGAGTCAGGGCCACCAGGTTCATCGTCGGATTCGATGCGCCATAGGTCGGAAACACCGAACTTCCCGCCACATAGAGATTTGCGATTCCATGGACCAGGCAATCCGGGTCGACCACGCCCTGCCTCGGATTGGCGCTCATCCGCGTGGTACCCATGTGATGATTGCCCCAATCCATCACCGCGAGCCATTCGTCGTGCGTCTTCTGGTTCAGCCGGATCATGCCCGTCCGGGCGGCGAGGAGCTGCCGCCCCAGCTCTTTCATCGTCTCCCGGTAGTGCGCAAAATTGGAATCGGCCACGCGCATCTTGAGCTTCAGCCTCGGCATGCCTAGCGCATCGCGTTCGCCGTCGAGCACGAGCCGGCATTCCGGATCCGGCACCATTTCGAGCCCGCAACCGACGGAAAACGCGCGCGCATGGCCCGCATCGACACCCAGCGCGTCCGCGACGGTCGCCACGGCGGCCTGTCCCAGGTCGTCCAGCTTCACCTCGTTTTCCACGGTCGTCAGCGACGCGGGCAGATTGCGGGAGCGCTGGAATTCTTCGGTCGGCGAAAGCGTGGCACGCAGGATGGCGCCGCGAACGGTCGCGTTGCTGCTGTAGTACGGCGCCAGCCGCCCGTCGAACAGGACCATGGTCGCGCAGTCGCGCGGGATGGGGTGGTCGGCGAAAAACCTGCCGACAAGGTCGTTCACATTGCCGATGCCCTCGGTCATCACGTCATTGGAGGAAAGCAGAAGGCGCGCGTTTTCGATCGCGCCGCACGCGAGCACCGCGACCTTGGGCCGGACACGGAACCTTTGTCCGCCCAGCGTGGCGACGTCCAGGTGATCGAGGCGGGTCGCGTCCTTGGCGAGCCTCAGCGCGACGACATTCGCATTCAACAGGGTCGTCAATCGCGCGATCCGCTTGAGATCGTCGGCATAGCGTTCGCCGAAATGGGTCGGAAGCACGCTGCCGCGCATCTTGCTGAACTGAAACCAGCTCGTATAGACACCGCCGTCCGCAAGCCCGATCGGCGAGCCGATGGATTTCGTCCATTGCGCGCCCTTGTCGTAAACGAGAGGACCGGCCTCGACGAGCGACTGGGCCGGGGCGAAATAGGGCTCGAGTTCCTTGCGCGAAAACGGCCAGCCGGAATAGGCCATCCAGTCGCGGACCTCGAAGTCGATGCGGCTCAGAGGCCGGCACCAGCCGCCCCAATGGTTGGTGCTGCCTCCCAGAAACCGGAGCCGTGAACCGTCGAGCTTGAGGTAGCGGTAACCGGTCTCGCTTCCGGCGTAGAGTGCCTGGGTCGCGCCATCGAACTGCGTTCCGCCGCTTTCCAGCAGCACCATCCTGATCGGGGCCGCGGCCAGCGACAGGGCAAGGGAGATTCCAGCGGGCCCGCCGCCGATAATCGCCAGATCGGTTTCGAGAATTTCGCCGTCGGGTACGGTGCGGGCGTCGACAAACGCGCTCAAGACGTGTCTTTCAAGGTTGCAGGCGAGGCTTACGGCAGCCCAAAGCCAAGGTCAAAGTCCTGCCGCCGGGAATTGCGTGGAGCCGCGAAGATTTGAGAGATTTGCCGGGAGGCATGGCCGGCAATCGCCGGGGAAGCGGGAGGGTTTTCGTGAAGGCGCTCAGGGACAAGATTCTGCTGGCATCCGCGATAGCCGTGCTGTCCAGGCGTGATCGCTGGTCGCGCGACAGGCTGGTGCGGCACCAGGCGGACCGGCTTTCCAGGCTGAGGCGTCACGCTCTCGGCCGCTCGAAATTCTATCGCCGCTTTCATGAAGGACTTGAGGAGGCACCGCTCGATCGGCTTCCGATCCTCACCAAGGAATCGCTCATGTCCGAATTCGACGAGATTGTCACCGAACCCGGTCTGGATTTGGGCAAGGCACGGTCCTTCGCCGAAACGATGTCCGCGCAGGACCTGCTCGGCGGGCGCTTTCATATCGTGGCGACTTCCGGGACGACGGGCGCCCGCGGCATCTTCGCGTTCTCCGGACGCGAATGGCGCATACTGGCAATGGCGAGCGTGGCGCGGGGGATGGGCTGGAGCAACAGGAACGCGCGGCCGGGCGAGCGCGGTGTCGTCATGACATCCACGATCCCCTGGCACATGACGGCGCGCGCTTCGGCCGAGTTGCGGCGACTGGGCCTGTCCGGCGGCCGCCTCGGACTGGATGCCGGTGCGCCGGTCGACGCGCTCGTAAGCGCTCTCAACGAATATCAGCCCAAAGTCATGATGGTCTATCCGTCCATCATGCAGATCCTCGCCGACGAACAGGACAGCGGAAGGCTCCGCATTGCGCCGGAACATATCCAATGCACTTCGGAAGTCCTTACCGGCGATGCTCGGGATGCAATCGAGCGCGCGTTCGGCGTGACGCCGGCAAATCTCTACGCCGCCAGCGAATGCGGCTGTATCGCCGCCTCATGCGAGATGGCCGACGGACTGCACATCAGCGAAGACCTTCTTATCGTGGATAGCGTGGACGAGCGCGGGCATCCCGTGCCCGAAGGCACGCTGGGAGCAAGGACGCTCGTGACGGTGCTGGAGAACCGCACCCTGCCGCTGATCCGCTACGAACTGTCCGACAGGATCGCCCTGCAACGATCTCCCTGCCGATGCGGCAGACCCTATGCGCGAATTGCCGATATCGCAGGCCGCCAGGGCGACCTTCTCCGCCTGCCGGGTCTCTCCGGAGAAGCGGTCGAGATCGCCCCAGCCCAAATCACGGCATGCCTGCGGGGAACCGCAATCCGGCAGTGGCAGATATCCGTCGACCGGGACGCGGTTCGTCTGCTCTGCGTTTGCGCCGAGGAGGCGTTTCAGCCTGCCGACGCGGCAGGGCGCTTGGCCGCACTGTTCGAGGCGCGTGGCGCCATCCCGCCGCGTATTTCGGTCGATAGGGCCGAAAGCGTGGTCCGCGGACCGACCGGCAAGAGCCGGCTGATCACGACCATCACCCGCTAGCCTGTGGGGACCCGGATGAAATTGGTGGAGCCAAGCGGGATCGAACCGCTGACCTCCTGCATGCCATGCAGGCGCTCTCCCAGCTGAGCTATGGCCCCGTTCCGGAATTGCGAACCTAGGATTGGCACGCCGCAATTCCAAGCAGTTTTCCCGCACCGGCCGCGAATTTCCGCCGTATGGGGGATGCAAGCGCTACCGTTCGTCCTTTTCGATATCCGTGTCGATGATATCGGTGACGTCGTCCTCGTCGTCCTCCACTTCCTCGAGAAGCGTATCGTCCGACTCTTCGCTGTCGTCGCCTTCGACCTCGATATCCGCGATGTCGCCGTCCTCGTCCGCATCCACGACGGACATGCCGGCGGATTCGGGTTCCGGCTCCTCTTCGACGACCTCATCGTCGTCCTCGGACATGACGACGGGAGCCTCGTCGGGCACCGTCTCCACCGCATCCTCCTCTTCGGATGGGGCTTCCTCGTTGTCCTCGAGCTCTTCCTCGTCCTCCGATTCCGCGGCGACGGGAATTGCTGCGACGGCTTCGGCCGTGCGCACGCGGCGCTGCTTGTAGAGCGATTCCGGCTCGAAGCTGAAATGACACTTCGGGCACTCGATGGGCCGCTTCTGAAGGTCGTAGAAGCGCGCGGCGCATTGGGGGCACACGCGCTTTATGCCGAGATCCGCCTTGACCAAGGTGACTTCTTCCCGCGAATTTTGGTTTCCGAAAGGGGGGTCGTTTGCCACTTCTGGCACGGCCTGTCAAAGAGTCCATAGACCCTGTCGATCCGGGCTGGCACATAGTCGGCCAACCGTCTCGTTTCAAGGCTTTTTTCGATGCCCGGCAGCCCGAATTCCCGACCCATGCGAGCGTGCCGCTCCGGCGGCATGCGCGGAACTGCCCATGTTCCGGGAGACAAGTCGATCTCCCACCGCGCCCTGATCCTGGGTGCACTGGCGGTGGGCGAGACCCGCATTTCGGGACTGCTCGAGGCGGAGGACGTGCTCAATACCGCCAGGGCCATGCAGGCGCTGGGAGGGGATCTCCTCAGGGACGGCGATGGCGAATGGCGGGTATGGGGCAGGGGTGTCGGCGGACTGGCGGAGCCCGATGCACCGCTCGATTTCGGCAACAGCGGAACCGGATCCCGGCTCGTGATGGGCGCCGTTGCGACGACGGCGATGACGGCGGTCTTCACCGGCGACGAATCCCTTCGCAGCCGGCCGATGCGGCGGGTCCTCGACCCGCTGACGCTGTTCGGCGCCGCGTACGAAGCGCGCGCTGGCGGCCTGATGCCGGTCGCGATCAGGGGCGCGCGCCGCGCGGTTTCCATAGATCACGACATTTCCGTGGCCTCCGCGCAGGTCAAGTCCGCGCTGTTGCTGGCCGCGCTCAACGCACCGGGATGCTCCCGCATCACGCAGCGGGCGCTCACGCGGGATCACACGGAGAAAATGCTGACTGCGTTCGGCGCAAAGATCGCCGTCGAGCCGCTTCGCGACGGGGGAGAGGCGATCGAGATCTGCGGCGAGGCCGATCTGGCCGCGGCCGAGATCGCGATACCCGCGGATCCGTCTTCGGCCGCATTTCCGCTCGTCGCCGCCCTCATCGTTCCCGGATCGGAAATCGTCGTTCCGGGCGTTCTCGTCAATCCGCGCCGCATGGGGCTGGTCGAGACGCTGCGGGAAATGGGAGCGGACATCGGCATTGCCGGTGCGCGCGAAAGCGGAGGCGAAGCTGTCGCCGACCTCGTTGCCAGGTCTTCGTCGCTCAAGGGCGTTACGGTGCCGCCCGGGCGCGCGCCGTCGATGATCGACGAATTTCCGATACTGGCCGTGGCCGCAGCCTTCGCCGAGGGAAGGACGGTGCTTGCGGGACTGGAGGAGCTCCGGGTCAAGGAAAGCGACCGGCTTGCCGCCATCGTGGAGGGCCTCCGCGCAAACGGCGTCGCGGTGGAGGAAACCGAGGACGGCATGATCATCGAAGGCCGCGGCGCCGATGGCGCGAACGGGGGCGGCGCGGTTTCCGCGCGGCTGGATCATCGCATCGCCATGTCGTTCCTGGTTATGGGACTGGCCGCGCGCGAGCCGATCACGGTCGACGATTCCGCCATGATCGCAACGAGCTTCCCGGGCTTCGATGCGCTTCTGCGCGGGCTGGGCGGGGAGATCGCCGCAGCATGAGCGTCGTTGTCGCCGTCGACGGGACCGCCGCCTCCGGCAAGGGGACGCTGGCGAGGCTGCTGGCAAGGCATTTCGGATTTGCGCATCTGGATTCCGGTTCGCTCTACCGCCTTGTCGCGCTGGCCGTTCACGAGGCCGGAAACGACCCCTCGGTGGAGGAGGAAGCGGTAAGGGCCGCCCGTGCCATCGACCTGACCCAGGCCGGTCATCCGGCGATCCGGACCGACAAGGTGGGCCGGATGGCTTCCATCGTATCGGCACATCCCGGCGTGCGGGCGGCGCTCCTCCAGTTCCAGCGCGACTTCGCGGCCCGGCCGGTGGGCGAGAGCCGGGGAGCCGTCATCGACGGGCGCGATATCGGCACTGTCATCTGTCCGGACGCAGCCGCCAAGCTGTTCGTGGATGCAAGACCCGAAATGCGGGCGCATCGGCGATGGCTCGAGCTCGAAGCGCTGGGTATCCACCGGGACGAGCGCAAGGTCCTGGACGAGCTGAATGCGCGCGACCACGCGGACCGCAGCCGCCCGATATCTCCCATGAAGCCCGCGCCGGACGCGGCCTTGCTTGACACGAGCGATTTGTCTATAGACGGCGCGTTCGCGGCAGCCTTGGCCCTGGTCAAACCGAAGGTCGAGGCGGCGCTCAAGGCGACGCCAAGGGGTTAAGGAGACCCGGCAGCGCTTCATCGGGCCCGCGGACGCAATCCCGATCAACCCGTCCATGCCGCACGCATGGAAAGTCCGCCGGTTCGACCCGGCCGGCACGAATGTTTGAACGAAGGAATTCATGGCACGCCACGCACAAGCCACCACCGTCAGGGAGTCCATGGCAACGCCCAGCCGCGACGATTTCGCAGCCATGCTGGAGGAAAGTTTCGTAGGACGCTCGCCGGCCGAGGGCTCCGTCATCAAGGGGACGATCGTCGCGATCGAAAACGATTTCGCCGTCGTCGATGTCGGCCTGAAAACCGAAGGCCGCGTCTCGCTGAAGGAATTTTCCATGCCGGGCGTCCCGGCAAAGGTCGCGGTCGGAGATCAGGTCGAGGTCTATCTCGAGCGGGTCGAGAACGCGATGGGCGAGGCCGTGCTGTCTCGCGACAAGGCGCGCCGCGAGGAAAGCTGGATCAAGCTCGAGCGTGCGTTCAACGAGCAGACCCGCGTCGAGGGCGTGATCTTCGGCAGGGTCAAGGGCGGATTTACCGTCGATCTGGACGGCGCGGTCGCCTTCCTTCCGGGTTCGCAGGTCGACGTCCGCCCCATGCGCGACGTGGGGCCGCTGATGAACCAGCCGCAGATGTTCCAGATCCTCAAGATGGACCGCCGCCGGGGCAATATCGTCGTTTCCCGCCGCGCCGTTCTCGAGGAGCGCCGCGCCGAGGAGCGCACGTCGCTCGTCGCCTCGCTCGCCGAGAAGCAGGTGGTGGAGGGCGTGGTCAAGAACATCACCGACTACGGCGCCTTCGTCGATCTGGGCGGCGTGGACGGCCTGCTCCATGTGACCGACATCGCCTGGCGCCGCGTCTCGCATCCCACGGAGGTTCTGTCCGTGGGCCAGACGGTGACCGTGCAGATCATCAAGATCAATCACGACACGCAGCGCATTTCGCTCGGCATGAAGCAGCTTCAGACCGATCCGTGGGAAGGCGTCGGCGCGAAATATCCCGTGGGCGCGAAATTCAAGGGCAAGGTCACGAACGTGACGGACTACGGCGCCTTCGTCGAGCTGGAGCCCGGCGTCGAGGGCCTGGTGCACGTGTCGGAGATGTCGTGGGTCAAGAAGAACGTGGCCCCGTCCAAGATCGTCACGCCCGGTACCGAAGTCGATGTACAGGTGCTGGAAGTGGATTCGAACAAGCGCCGCATTTCGCTCGGTCTCAAGCAGACCCAGGACAATCCGTGGGAAGCGTTCGCCAAGGCGCATCCGCCCGGCAGCGAGATCGAGGGCGAGATCAAGTCGATCACCGAATTCGGCCTGTTCGTCGGGCTGGACAACGATATCGACGGCATGGTGCATCTCTCTGACCTGTCGTGGGACCAATCGGGCGAGGAAGCCGTGAAGGCCTACGAGAAGGGTCAGGTCGTCAAGGCTCAGGTTCTCGATGTCGATCCGGAAAAGGAACGCGTCAGTCTCGGCATCAAGCAGCTCACCGGCGATCCGATCGAGAAGGCGGGCCCGATCAAGAAAGGCAGCGTCGTGACCGTGACCGTCACGGAAGTGAACGACGGCGGCATCGAGGTTGTTCTGGAAGGCGGCGCCAAGGCATTCATCCGCCGCAGCGACCTTGCCCGCGACCGCAACGACCAGCGCCCGGAGCGCTTCGGCAAGGGCGACAAGGTCGATGCGCTCGTCACACAGATCGACAAGGCCAGCCGGAGGATCTCGCTCTCGATCAAGGCGCGCGAGGTGGCGGAAGAGAAGGAAGCCGTGGCCCAGTACGGCTCGTCCGATTCCGGAGCATCGCTTGGCGACATCCTCGGTGCGGCCCTCAAAAAGGCGACCAAGAAGGGCAAGGAAGACGAGGACGAGGAATAGTTCCTCGCACCGGATCGCATCCGTGATGCCAAACCGCGCGGGACCGGCTCCCGCGCGGTTTTTCCTTTTCAGGGCATCGAAATCGGACGTGCTCGTTGCCGCGAATGCGCGGGAAGGCTCCGCGCTGTGAGACGGCACCGCCGCAGCGCCGCGGTGGAACGCTCGGCACGTGCCGGATTCGGGCCAAAACGAAGGCTACCGAACGGTTAGCGGTTGCCCGCCTCAACCCAGTTTCGATTAAGTTTGGGGCAACTTTACCGCGAATACAATCGGTACCTTGGCGTCTATATGCGGTAAGGCATTGCGCATGCAGGCGAGGTCCAGACCGGAAATGAGGCGGACGTCGTCGGCCATGCTGGCGCGCGGCGGTTCGTCCTGCGTCATCGGGCTCGACGTTGTCAAACGCGTCGCCGGCGCGCGTTGGGAAAAGATGCGCGAGGCGGTGCATCAGCGCATGGAAATGCTGCTCCGCCAGAAGCTCGGCCCGTCGGATTTCTTCATAAGGGTGGACGATGTTTCGTATCTCGTGACGATTCCGTCGACCGATGCGGAGGAGGTTCAGGTCTGCTGCCTGCGCGTCGCCTTCGAGCTGCACACGGGGCTGCTCGGCCCCTGCACGATCGGCCAGCTCCAGATCGCCAGCGCCACCGCTCGCGACGACGAAACGCTCGTTGTCACGCCCATCGTGGTGCCGCAGATATTTGCGCTGGCCGAACGTGCCGGCATAGACGAACTCGTGCGCGCGGGAGCGCCGGCGGTGGACCGCGAAGGGGGCCGCTTCGCGGGCGGTCAGGGCCGCTACTACCGTGTCCGCCATTTCGTTCCGATCTGGGATGCGCGCGCCGAGGCGGTCAGCGCATACCGCTGTGTCGTCGAGGCGCTCGAGCCCGTTTCGCAGGCGCCCACACCCAAGGCAAAGGCGCACGCCGCGCTCTCGATAGCGCTGGGAACGCTGGATTGCGCCGTGCAGGCGCTGGAAACGCATATCGCGCGCGGCGAGCGGTTTCTTGTCCATGTGCAGATCCCCTTCGAAACGCTGTCCTCGCCGGTCGCGCGCATGGAGTTCGTCGCGGCCTGCCGCGCCCTCTCTCACGAATTGCGGCCGTACCTGGTCTTCGAGATAGGCGACCTTCCCGTCGGGGTGCCCCAGAGCCGGCTCAACGACCTGGTCACGACCATCCGCCCGTTCGCACGCGGAATCGCCGCGGAGGTCGCGCTGCGAAATCCGACCCTGGTGATGTATCAGGGCATCGGCCTCTACGCGATCGGCCTCAATCTTTCCGGACCGCCCGACTCGCTCACGCGGGTCGAGATCGAGCGGCTGGCGATCAATGCCAGGCGCTTCGGCATCAGCGCCTTCCTGAGCGAGGTTTCGAATACGCCGCTGATCGAGTTCGCGCGCGAGTGCGGCGTGCAATGGATGTCCGGGCCGGCGATACTCAAATCCGTCGAACAGCCGGGGCCGATGATCCGTCTTCACGCAAGTGAAGTCCTGCGGCGCGGCGCGCGCGCCTCGGCCTGAAATCCGCATAGCGCCACAACTGGCGGCAACATCGCCGGAACGCGCAGAGGCTGCGGTTGCCTCTTTCGGGGCAAAATTCCACCGGAGCGCGCGCAACATTTCCCACTTTCGCGCCGGGCGGCCCAAGACCCGGCCGAACCGCCCATGGTGCCCGAATTAAGTTCTCGCGAAGTGGAACGCGATGCCGGATAGTCTCCTGCCGACTCTGGCCGGACAGGGCGCCTTGCGCCGGATTCATTCCGATGACGATTCCCTATTCCATTGTCGATCTCGACGGCCCGGTTTACGACCGCGTGGCGGATGTGCCGGCTCCGGTCCGCCGCAAGGTTTTCGTGTGCTCTCCACCGCGCACGGGAAGCTATCTGCTGTGCGAGGCCTTGCGCCAATCCGGCATCGGCATCCCGCACGAATACTTCAACACGCCGACGGTCGAAACGCTCGCAAGGCGATGGCGTCTGGAAATCCCCCGCCCGCGATCGTCCTGGAGATTTCCGGGAAGTTCCCGGCGCGGCGATAGCGCAGTCGCCGCCTATATCGAGGCTCTTGCGCAGCGCAGGAGCCAGTGCGCCATTTTCGCGGCAAAGATCCAGTTCTGGCAGTACCGGCGCTATCTCGACAATCCGTCCGGCGAGGCTCTGCTGCACGGCGCGGAGTTCCTGTATCTCTATCGCGCGGCGCTGCTCGACCAGGCCATCTCGCTGCGCTTTGCCAGGATCACGGGACAATGGGGCGTGGACGGGGCCGTCACCACGCCGGTTCAGGGCCGGGCCGATTTCTTCGACCTCGGCGAAATCGATCGGGCAGTGCGGGACATTCTGGCGGAGGAGGCGGGCTGGCGGAAGTTCTTCGCGCAGCGCGGGATCGAGCCCCGGATCCACTGCTACGAAACCGTGCGCCACGATCCCTTCCTTGTTGCGCGCAAGCTGGCGCCGGCGCTCGGGCACGAATGCGCGATGCCCGACACCGCGTCGTCGCTGCCGCCCGTTCCGCGAAGCGACGACCCGCTTCGAACCTTGAGGATCGAGGTGCGCGCGACCTATCTTGCGCGGCGCGCGCGGAACATTCCCGCCACACGATGGCCCATCGCGCCGGGTAGCCCCCCGGCCTAGGCGAAGGCGATGGCGCCGAGAACCACGCCGACGGCGCCCAGTCCCAGCGATCCCAGCCAGAAGCTGCGGCGCCTGGTGATGATCGCAACGGTCGAAAGCGCGATGCCGATCTCGGTCAGCGTGGCGGCGCCCGTCAGCCAATGATGGCGGCGCTCGTGGCCGGCGCTTTCGCGCGTGAGCCTGTCGCGATCGGCCTCGCTTTCCCTGGCACGTTTTCGTATTTCGGCCTGGTCGCCCGAGTGCTCGTCCGAGATGCGCCGGTATTCGGCCGCCCGCGGGCCGCCGGCATCGGCCGCAAGCCCGTAGATATGCTTTTTGAGGCTGTCGGCCTGGTATTCGGCCCAGGAATCGGTCGCCCGTTCCTGGGATAGGACCGCCTCGCTCTCCGATGTGATCGCCAGCCCGCCCTCGACCGATTCGAGGCTGGTGGCGGCGGCTGCGAGGACGGCAAGGGTTGCCACGGTGATCGCGACACGTGAGGTGAAAGGATCGTGCGCGGCCGCGGCATGCTGCGCATGCTCGCTATGCTCGTGTGCTTCGAGCGCAGGGTCGTGGGACATTTGGCTCCGGGAGGCAGTTGGACGCCGGGAGCATGGCACACAACGCGCGAAAGCCGCATGAAAAGGCCCTTAATCGGCAGGTTTCCCAAGGGGAAGAGGTTGCGTGATTTGGGACACATATGGAGAAAATGCAGTTTTTTCATAGGCTTCCCGTTGACGAGGCTACACCGCTCTGACAGCTTAACCGTGTCCGGGCTTGGCGCGGGGCTCAGCCCGGAAGTGTGGGTCTCCCGATCGTGGGGGCAGGGGAATGATAAAGTCGGAATTGGTTGCGCGGCTTACGGAGCGCTATCCACACTTGTATCATCGCGACGTGGAACGGATCGTTTCCACGATCTTGGACAAGATCACCAACGCTCTTGCGGCCGGCCACAGGGTCGAGTTGCGCGGCTTCGGCGCCTTCTCGGTCAAGACGAGGCCATCCCGGCTCGGGCGCAATCCACGAACCGGGGAGCCGGTCGCCGTCGAGGAGAAGCGCGCGCCCTTTTTCCGTACCGGCAAGGAGCTGCGCGAACGCCTCAACATGAACGGCAAGGCGGAATAGATCTGCCCCCTTGAGCCGCGCGCCACCAGCGCCTATGACGCTGCGCGGATGTCTCCGGCGCGATTCCCCAATCCCGTGTTTGTGGCGATCGACACACCCGATCTCGGTCGGGCGCTGGAACTGGCGCGCGCGGTAAAGCCGCATGTCGGCGGCCTCAAGATCGGGCTGGAATTCTATACCGCGCAGGGGCCGGCCGGCATTCGGGCCATGGCCGGAATCGGACTGCCCCTGTTCGCCGACCTGAAGTTCCACGATATCCCGAACACCGTTGCGGGTGCGGCGCGCGAGCTCGCCCGGCTCGGAGTGTCGATCTTCAATGTCCATGCCTCGGGGGGAGAAGCAATGCTGCGTGCCGCGCTCGAAGCGGCGCGCGGCGTCAGCGAGTCCGTTCGCGTCATCGGGGTTACCGTGCTCACAAGCCTCGATGAGCCGGATCTCGCCGCCGTGGGCCAGATCGGGCCCGCGCTCGATCAGGTCGTGCGTCTTGCGAGCCTGGTGCAACGCTGCGGGCTCGATGGGGTGGTTTGTTCCGCTCGCGAGATCGCCGCGCTACGCAAAACCTGCGGCGCGAGCTTCCTGCTGGTCACGCCGGGCATCCGGGCCGCAGACGGCGAGATCGCCGACCAGCGCCGCGTGTTGACGCCTCGGGCGGCCCAGGACGCGGGCTCGGATATTCTCGTGATCGGCCGCCCGATTACCGCCGCGCCCGACCCGGGGGCCGCCGCACGGGCCGTGTCTGCGGAACTCGGGCTTTAATACCCGGCCTCGTAACGCGCCTCGCGGATCGCTTGGCTTGCGCGATTCAATCCGCCGCCGGCAGCATTGCGATAGCAGGATTTTCCGTCCGACATTTTTACCGGATAACGCTGGGCCAGCGCGCCGCAAACTTCGGCCGCCGCGTCGCGCACGCGCATCCTGAGCTCGCGCGCGCCGTGCCGGGTCGTAAGATCCAGATCGTCATAGCGGACATTGGTCGAAAGCGTGGTGGCCTCCGGAAAATGGCCGCTGACGTCCGCCGGATAGTGCGGATGATAGCGCGGCGCCGTCACGATGACTTCCTCGCCGGGCGCTTCGCGGTAGGACATCGCGCCATAGTCCTCCTGCGCAAAGGCCGGAGATGTTGCAAGCAGGGTTCCCAGTGCAGTCGCCGCAACAAGCGCTGCGGTACCGGCTAAACGGGCTGTCATGGTATTGCTCCTTCGCATTGCCGCCGTTCGCTTGCCCCCGGCTTGGAAACGAATACCTTCGAGGTCGGGTTCCTGCCGCCGCTTTCGGGCAGTTCAGGCCACCAGCCCTTTGCGTCGAAATCGTGGCTCCGCGCCGCCAGGCCGGTGCCGGAAACCCCCGCGAAGCCTGTAAAAATCCCTCGGGCCGCCCATCCTTGATTTCGGCACCAGCGGCGGCCATACACAATGCCGATGGGCCTTGTTATCAAGATTTGTGGCATCAACTCGGTCGAAGCGGCGGACGCGGCCGTGCGCGCGGGCGCCGATTTCGCGGGCCTGGTCTTTCACCGGAACTCGCCGCGAAGCCTCACGCCCGATCTCGCCGCCGCGCTCGCGTCCCGGATGCGCGGCCGCATCCGGCTGGTTGCCCTGTTCGCCGACGCGGGTGACGATGAGATCGCGGAGGCGGTGAAGGCCGTGCGGCCCGACTATCTTCAGCTTCACGGGAACGAAACCCCGCAGCGCGCGAGCCAGACGCGCGCGCAGTTCGCACTGCCCGTGATCAAGGCGCTGTCCATCGCCGGGGAGCCGGACGTCGCCGCCGCCGCCGGTTTCGAAGAAGCGGCCGATATGCTGCTGTTCGACGCGAAGGCGCCGGCGGGGGCGGCACGCCCGGGCGGCCATGGGGCGGCATTCGACTGGAAATTGCTCCGTACAAGGAATTTCTCCCGGCCATGGCTTCTGGCCGGCGGGCTGAATTGCGGCAACGTGGCGCGCGCCATCGAAAGTTCGGGCGCGCCGGGGGTCGACGTTTCGTCCGGAGTCGAGACCGCGCCCGGCGAGAAGAGCGCCGCGATGATCCGCGCTTTCGTCGCGGCGGCGCGCGGCCAACAGTTCGCGGAGAACGGCGCGTGAGCATCCCACCGAATTCCTATCGTGGCGGACCGGACCCGCACGGGCATTTCGGCGGCTATGGGGGCCGCTTCGTGGCCGAGACGCTGATGCCCTTGGTGCTGGATCTCGAGCGGGCCTATGAGGAGGCGCGTCGCGATCCGGCATTCCATGCCGAACTCGACGGCATGCTGAAGAACTATGTCGGCCGGGAGAGCCCGCTCTATTTCGCCGAACGGCTGACGGAACATCTCGGCGGCGCCAAAATCTATCTGAAGCGCGAAGACCTCAACCACACCGGCGCGCACAAGATCAACAACTGCCTCGGGCAGATCCTTCTCGCGCGCCGCATGGGCAAGACACGCATCATAGCCGAGACCGGCGCGGGCCAGCACGGTGTGGCGACGGCGACGGTGGCGGCGCGGTTCGGACTACCCTGCATCGTCTATATGGGCGAGGTCGATATCGAGCGGCAGAAACCGAACGTTTTCCGGATGAATCTTCTCGGCGCCGAAGTGCGCGCGGTGAAGTCCGGTTCGCGCACGCTCAAGGACGCGATGAACGAGGCGCTGCGCGACTGGGTTTCGAACGTGCACGACACCTTCTACATCATCGGTTCTGCCGCGGGGCCGCACCCCTATCCCGCGATGGTCCGCGATTTCCAGACCGTGATCGGCCGCGAGACGCGGGCGCAGATGCTGGAACGGGAGAAGCGCCTCCCCGATCTCGTCGTCGCCTGCGTCGGCGGCGGATCGAACGCGATCGGAATGTTTCATCCGTTCCTCGACGACAGCTCGGTGCAGATCCACGGTGTCGAGGCCTCGGGCGAAGGGCTCGATACCGAACGTCACGCCGCCACCCTGTCGAAGGGCACGCCCGGGGTTCTCCACGGTGCGCGCTCCTATCTCTTGCAGGATCGCGACGGGCAGGTGCTAGAGGCGCATTCCATTTCGGCGGGCCTGGACTATCCGGGCGTCGGTCCGGAGCACTCCTGGCTGAAGGACCAGGGACGGGTGCAATATTTCTCCGCCTCTGACCGGGACGCGTTGGAGGCGTTCGTCCTGCTCAGCAAGCTCGAGGGCATCATTCCCGCGCTGGAATCGGCCCATGCGATCGCGCATGTGATGCGCGTCGCGCCGCAAATGGACGAAAACGAGATCGTCGCGATCTGCCTTTCCGGCCGCGGAGACAAGGACGTATTCTCCGCCGCCGCGGCATTGGGCGAAAAGATATGAGCCGGATCGCCACGCGCTTCGCCGAGCTCCGGAAACGGAACCGCGCGGCGTTCGTGCCGTTCATCACTGCCGGCGATCCGGATTTCGATACCTCGCTCGCCGTGCTTCAGGGCCTTCCGCAGGCCGGCGCCGATCTCATCGAGCTGGGCATCCCGTTCTCGGATCCGATGGCGGACGGTCCCGTCAACCAGGCCTCCTACCTGCGCGCGCTGGCTTCGGGAATGAATCTCGCAAAGGTTCTCGAGCTGGTTCGGCGATTCCGCAAGGCGGACGGCGCCACGCCTCTCGTGCTCATGGGTTCCTACAATCCGGTCCACGCCTACGGGACGGCGCGCTTTGCGAAGGATGCGGCCGAGGCCGGAGTGGACGGGATGCTGATCGTCGATCTTCCGCCCGAGGAGGACGAAGTGCTGCGTGCGCCCGCGGCGCTTCACGGCCTGTCCGTGGTGCGTTTCGTTACCCCCACCAGCGACGAAGCCAGGCTCAAGACCATTCTCGACGGCGCGAGCGGCTATCTCTACTACATCTCGATGGCGGGCATCACCGGAACCAGGCCGATCGACTCCGGCGAAACCAGGGCCGCGATCGAGGCGCTGCGCAAGAAGACGGCGCTGCCATGCACTGTCGGCTTCGGGATCCGCTCCCCGGAACAGGCGGCGACGGTCGCCGCCTTTGCCGACGGCGTCGTCGTCGGAACCGCGATCGTCGGCAGGATCGCCGAAAACGTCGCCGCCGGAGCCGCGCGCTCCGCACTCGTCTCCAGCGTGACGGATTTCTGCCGCTCCATGGCCGATTCGGCGCATGCGGCGCGTCGCGAGAGCGTGTAGGATAGTGCCATGAACTGGATCGCGAACTTCGTCCGCCCACGGATCAAGGGCCTGATCGGCGGCCGTGCGAGCGAAACGCCGGACAACCTCTGGCGCAAATGCACGTCCTGCGGCGAGATGATATTCCATCGCGATCTCGTCGCCGCCCAGAATGTGTGCCCGTCCTGCGGCTTTCACATGCGCATCGGGCCGCGCGAGCGGTTCGAGGCGATCTTCGATGCCGGCCGGTACGAGGAACTTCCGGCGCCGGCAGTGGCCGCCGATCCGCTCAAATTCCGTGGCGAGAAGAAATATCCCGACGAAATGAAGGCCGCCAGGTCCAAGACACAGCGCCAGGAGGCGCTTTCCGCCGCGCGCGGAACGCTCGAGGGCATGCCCGTTCTGATCGCCGTGCAGCCGTTCGATTTTCTCGGCGGCTCCCTCGGCATGGGCGTGGGGGAGGGGCTCGTCCGCGCCATCCAGGTCGCGGTGGAGGAAGGCCGTCCGTTCATTCTTTTCGTGTCCTCGGGCGGAGCGCGGATGCAGGAGGGCATCCTCTCCCTCATGCAGATGCCGCGCGTGACGATCTGCGTCGACATGCTTCGCGAGGCGGGGCTGCCCTATATCGTCGTTCTGACCGACCCCACCTTCGGCGGAGTCAGCGCTTCCTACGCGATGCTGGGCGACGTGCAGATCGCGGAACCCGGCGCGCAGATCGGCTTCACCGGCGCGCGGGTCATCGCGCAGACCATCCGCGCGCAGCTGCCCGAGGGATTCCAGCGGGCGGAATACCTGCTCGAACACGGACTGCTCGACATGGTCACGCACCGCCATGAATTGCGGGAGACGCTTGCACGCCTCGTGCATCTGATGATGAAGCGGTCCCGCCCGAAGAAGGCGCCCGCGCCGCCGGCGGTGGTGGACGCGGCCGCGAGCCGTACGTGAGCTTTCCGGCGACACGAAGCGATGCGGTACTGACGCGTCTGCTCTCGCTCCATCCCAAGAAGATCGATCTGGTACTCGGGCGGATCGAGCGGCTGCTCGCCGATCTGGGACATCCCGAGCGCAGGTTGCCGCCGGTCGTCCATGTCGCCGGCACGAATGGGAAGGGATCGACCTGCGCGTTCTCCCGCGCGATGCTCGAGGCGCAGGGATTGAAGGTGCATGTCTACACCTCGCCCCACCTTGTCGAGTTTCGCGAGCGAATCCGCCTCGCCGGCACGCTGATTTCCGAATCGGAGCTTTCCGAGACGCTGGAGGAATGCGAGCGCGTCAATGGCAGGGCCCCGATCACCTTTTTCGAGATCACAACGGCCGCAGCCTTTCTGGCCTTCTCCCGGCATCATGCCGACGCGCTTGTTCTCGAGGTCGGCCTCGGTGGGAAATACGATGCCACGAACGTCGTTCCCGGGCCGCGTATGACGGTCATCACGCCGGTCGGTCTCGATCATGCCGAGTTTCTCGGCGAGCAGCTGGCGGGGATTGCGGCCGAGAAGGCGGGCATCATCAAGTCCGGCGTGCCGCTGGTGGTCGGCGCGCAGGACGACGTTCCGCTGGACGTGATCCTTCGCCGTGCCGATGCCCTTTCGGCGCCGGCGTATGTCCTGGGCCAGGACTTTTTTGCGCATCAGGAACACGGCCGGATGGTCTATCAGGACACGGACGGTCTGCTCGATCTTCCCCTGCCGCGGCTCATCGGCCGCCACCAGATCGAAAATGCCGCGACCGCGATCGCGGCGCTGCGCCGCGCCGGCGGGGGGTGGGGACGGGACGGCGCGATCGAAAAGGGCCTTCGCACGGTGGACTGGCCCGCGCGGCTTCAACGCCTGCAACACGGGCCGCTCGTCGATGCCGCGCCCAAGGGCGCAGAAGTGTGGCTCGATGGAGGGCACAATCCGCATGGTGCAGCCGCCGTCGCGTCCGCCATCGCCGACCTGGAGGAGCGCGGCGAGCGGGCGCTCTATCTCATATGCGGCATGTTGCGGACCAAGGACGCGCTCGGCTTTCTCGCTCCGTTCCGTGGTCTCGCCCGGCATGTTGCGACCGTCGAGATACCGGGCGAGGACGCGAGCTTCGGCGCCGGGGAGCTCTACGATCGCGCGCGCGCTGCGGGCCTGGACGCCGCGCCGGCCGAGGACATCGAGGATGCGATGCTCCAGATTGCCGCCTGGGCGCGTGCCCATCCGAAGGAGCCCCCGCCGCGGATACTGATTTGCGGCTCGCTCTATCTTGCCGGCGTGGTGCTGAGCGCGAACGGCTGATGTCCGCGGCATCGCGCATTGGCGCGGATCGTGCCGCTCGATGCCGTCAGGCCCGCGGTGCCGGCCGCGGCGAA
The DNA here is from genome assembly GCA_035549575.1 of Rhizomicrobium sp. Classification (GTDB taxonomy): domain Bacteria; phylum Pseudomonadota; class Alphaproteobacteria; order Micropepsales; family Micropepsaceae; genus Rhizomicrobium. The sequence goes on along the minus strand of DASZQP010000040.1, from coordinate 18,039 downwards.
ATCGCGCGCGCGAGCGCCACGGGCAGGACGATCAGCGAGGCGAGGAAGTAGGCGTGGTACCACGCCGGAAACTTGTCCCGAAGCCAGTAGTGGATCGGAATGAAGAATAGAAGCATCACGATCCCGAATGCCCAGGGCGCGGCGCGCGATGCGGGCGCGATACGTGTCACGACCCATGTGCCGAACGCGAGCGCGACCGTGCTCTCGGCAAGCCTTGCGATCATCATGCCCAGGGAAAACGCATAGTCGGGCTTGGCGGCCCGGTACGCCGGCCAGAAGGCCGAAATCGCGAAATCCGCCGCAATGACGAGGGCGATCCACGCCGCGATCCCCGCCGCTGCGCTTGAAGCGGTTCTGCCCATCGAGCCCCCGAAACGATTCCGGCCGCGGAGCCATCATGCGGTCCCGCGGCCGGATTGTACAGAATTCCGAAGGGAGGCGTCAGGCCTGGCGCGCGGCGCTTTCCGGAATCGAGCTTTCGATCCATTCCTTGATCTTGGACTTCGGCAGCGCTCCGACCTTCGTCGCGGCGACCTGACCCTGGCTGAAGATCATCATCGTTGGAATTCCGCGCACGCCGTATTTCTGCGGAACGTGCGGGTTTTCGTCGATGTTGATCTTGGCGATCGTCACCTTTCCGTTCAGCTCCGTGGAGAGCTCGTCGAGCGCCGGCGCGATCATCTTGCAGGGGCCGCACCATTCCGCCCAGAAATCGACCACGACGGGTCCCTTGGCGTTGAGGACATCGTTCTGGAAGGATGCATCGGAAACCTTGATCGGCGGCATGGGAACACCTTGGGTTGGAGCTGACACGAATGTAGGAACGCGGCAGGCGGAAATCAATGCGCGGCCGCGCCGCGCGCCATCCGCGCCCATTCGGCGTCCAGAAGCGCGGCGGAAAGCGGCATGAGGCTTGGACCTTCCGTCCAGATCAGCGCGCACGCGATTCGGCGCCCGGGGAACACTTTCATTGCCCCGGCGCGATAAAGGGCCATTTGCGTTCTGTAGATTTGCGGCAGGTCCTCCTCCGTTTCCGGCGGCGGACGGTTGGTCTTGAAATCCACGATCAAAACCTCGTCATCGGTGACCGCGAGGCGATCGATGCGACCGTTGATCCGCGCACCCTCGCCGAGTTCGGGAAGATCGGCGACGAAGCCGGCTTCGGCCCGGCTGCCGGGTGCGAAGGCAGGCGCGAACCGGGGATCGCTCAGTATACGGAGTGTTTCATCGGCAAGGGCCTGCGCGTCGTGCGGGCCGCGCTGCGCGCGCAGCCAGGCGAGCGCGGCTTCGCGCCGGCGGGCCGGTTCGACTTCGGGAAGCCGCGCGAGCAGCGCATGCACGAGCAGGCCGCGGCGGAATCGATATTCGTCTGCCGGGGACGAAACGGCAGGCGCCTGCGTGTCTCCGGCCTCGAAGGGGCGTATCGGCCGGGACCGGGACCGTTCAGCCGGCGCCGGGGTTCGCGCCCATGCGGGGACCGCGCCCGGCGCCGGCGCGAGTCGTGCCGGCTTTCGCGCGGCCTTGCCCGACTCATCGCCGATCACATAGGCCGTTTCGCCGCCGCGATCCTCCGGTCTTCCGATACGCTTGGCCGCGCGCTCGCACAGGGCATACCAGGAATCCGGCTTTATTCCGGCCCTGTTTTCGAAGCCGCAGATATAGAGGCGGTCCCTGGCCCTGGTGAGCGCGACATAGAGCAGCCGCCGATGCTCCTCCAGCACCCGCTCCTGGGCCGCCTGCTTGGCCGCGCGCACAGGTTCCGGCGCCTCGTCCTTGGCTACGGGATAGAGGGCGCCATGCTCCGTATAGAGAAGGCTGGCGTCCCTCGCGGCGGAGGGCACGTAGAGCGTGTCGGGCAGGATCACGATATCGGCCTCGAGACCCTTCGCTCCATGCACGGTCAGAACGCGCACTTCGTTCCGCGCGCGTTCCATGTCGCGTTTGACCTCCGCCCCGCCGCGCGCGATCCAATGCAGAAAGCCCTCCAGCGAGGGCGTGTTGGCCTGTTCGTAGGCGAGCGCAAGGGACAGGAACTCGTCGATCGCGTCGTTGGCTTCCTGGCCGAGCCGGCCCAGAAGCGCAAGGCGCATCCCCAGGGTGTCCAGCGCGTGAGCATAGAATTCGAAGGGCGGCGTGAAGTCTGCGCGGCTGCGCATCTCGCTCAGCATCCCATGCGCCCGCTCGAACGCGGTGCACTCCGAACGCCTCCGCGCAAGCTCGCTCCAGAGCCGGCCCTGGCGTCCCTGCGCCAGCGCGAAGAGCTCGTCCTCGCTCACCCCGCCGAGGGGAGAACGCAGCAGGGCCGCAAGATTGAGGTCGTCTTCCGGCAGAAGGACGAAGCGCCCCAGCGCAATCAGGTCCATCGCCGCGATCTGTTCGTCGAGCCGCAGCCGGTCCGCGCCCGCCACGGCGATCCCGCGCTCCTTCAGGCGCCGGATGATCTCGCTGCCGAAGGGCTCCCGGCGTGGCAGCAGGATCATGATATCGCCGGGCGCTATGGCGCGGTCCTTTCCCGGCAGGCGCGTCCTTCCGTCGGTCCAGCGGCTGATCTCGCCGGCGAGCATCTGGGCAAGGCGCACGACGGGACTCGATTTCGATTCCACATCCACCGGCCGCCACACATCGACTTCCGGTTCGTCCAGGGGCTTGACCGTGGGCCAGACTTCCACCCGGCCCCTAGCCGTTTTGCGATGCGCCTCGTGCCCGATCGGTGCATCGCCGGAACTCAATCCCTTGCGCGCCTCCGGATCCGAGAACACCGCGTCGACGAAGCCGAGGATTTCCGGGGCCGAGCGGCGCGAGACGTGAAGCGGCACGACGGAGAATTCGTGGGACGCCTCGCGGACGCGCCGGGAGAAATATTCGCGATTGACATCGAATTGCCTGGGCTCGGCTCCCTGGAAGCTGAAGATGGACTGCTTTTCGTCGCCGACGGCGAAAATGGTTCGGGGCTCGCCGTGGCGACCCTCGCGCGAGAAGAACTCTCCGGTCAGGGCACGGAGGATCGCCCATTGCTCGGGGCTCGTGTCCTGCGCCTCGTCGATCAGCACGTGATCGAGTCCCCCGTCGAGCTTGTAGAGAACCCAGGCCGCGGCGTGCTCGCGCTCCAGAAGCCGCAATGTGCATGCGATCAGGTCGTCGTAGTCGAGCATCGCGCGCGCGAGCTTCTCGTGCGCATAGACGTCGCGGACGGCGTCGGCGACGACGATCGTCGCCTCGCACAGCGCAGCGGCCCGCGCGGCGCGGATGCGCTCGTCCGCCGCCGCGATCCGGTCGCAGAGGGAATCGAGTGCGCCCGCCAGGTCCGGCCTCGAGGCCGCGAGTGCCTTGGTCGCCAGCGCCTTGTAGCGGCCGCCATCGGATTTGAGCAGCGCGTCCCGCAGCAGCGCGAACATCGCCGCGGGATCGCGCGCGCGGACGGCCCGGTCGAGAGCCTCGCCCCGCGCAATGTCGGATTTCTGCCCGCCGAGCAGCCACATCGCGGCGTCCGCGATCAGCGCGCGGTCGAGCGTGCCGGCGAAATCCCCGGCCACGGCCTGTTCGGTGTCGAACTCCCCCGCGCCATGCGCAAGACGCAGCCTGCGGCCCATGGCCTTGGCGTCCGCATGAGCACGGCAGAAGGACTCCAGCTTGCGCCTGTCGTTGCCGAGCGCCGCGTCGAGAAGCTGCTGGAGGCGGCCTTCGCTCGTCTGGGTCACGAGGTGCGCCACCGCAGCCGCGCGCGGCGTGTCGCCGGAGCCCGCGCGCTCGAGCACGCGCGCCCGCGCGTCGTTCATCAGATCGCGGGCCGTGCGGTCGTCAAGGACCCGAAACGACGGGGGAACGCCGGCTTCCATCGGGAAGCGCGCCAGCAAGTTCTGGCAGAAGGCGTGTATCGTCTGGATCTTCAGCCCGCCCGGCGTCTCGAGCGCCTGTGCGAACAGGCGCCGCGCCCGGCGCAGATCGCCCGCATCCTTCGCATGTTCGCCGACGCTCTCGACCTTCGCGCGCAGCGCTTCGTCCGACAGCATCGCCCACTCGCCGAGCTGACGGAACAGCCGGTCCTGCATTTCGGCCGCGGCCGCCTTGGTGTAGGTGAGGCAGAGAATGCGCTCGGGCCTTGCGTCCCTGAGCAGAAGGCGCGTCACGCGGTTCGCGAGCGTGTGAGTCTTTCCGGCGCCGGCATTGGCCGCGACCCAGGCCGACCGCGCGGGATCGGAGGCAAGCAGCGTGGGGTCGCTCACGGCGTGTCCTCCCATCCTGTGAGCGACCATTCGCGCACGCGCGCAAGGTGGTCGTAGTCGCCTTCGATGTCGGACCGGAAAGGCATCACGCGCGAATGGTAGGGGGTCGAATCCCGATCGAAGAAGGCAATGCGGCCGGAAAGCCTTGCAATCGCTTCCGCCGTGATCCGGTCCGGGCTTTCGTCGACGACCTTGACTTCGCCCGGCTTGGCGCCGCCGGAAAAGCGGATATAGGTGAGTTCCGCCGCGGGCATTGCCGGAACGCCTGCAAATCCTCCCGTCTGCAGGATCGCCGCTTCCAGCGGCAGCTGCGGCGCAAGCAGTTCGGCGACCTGTTTCGCGGATGGCGGCGCGCCGGTCTTGTAGTCGAGGATGGCGGCGCCACCTTCGCGCAGCTCGTCGATGCGGTCGGCGATGCCGTAGAGCCTGAAATCCCCGCCGGGTGCGGAAAAAATCCTCTCGCCGCGCGTCTCGAGATGGGAACGCAGGATGCGCGTCCGCCGCTCGCGCTCGACCTGCACGAACCATCGCGCGGCGTTGACGAAGCGCGGGCGCCACATCGCCAGCGCCGCCCTGGGGATCGCGCGCTCCCGGAAGACGGCGTCGGCGATCTCGATCAGGCGCAATTCGGAATCGTCCGGCAGCTCCGCCGGGAACTGCGCGACGAACCGTTCGAGCGCCGTGTGCACGACGCTTCCGCGCTCGAGGGGACCGATCTCCGCATCGAGAGGGTCGAGCGGCCTGAGCTTCAGCACCCGTCGCGCGTAGATCGCATAGGGGTCGCGCAGCCATGTCTCGATTTCCGTGACCGACAATTCCCGCGGCCGCGCGGCGCGCGGCGGCTTCGGCGCAGGCCGCCTGGCCGGTACGGGCGCGGATACGCGCACGAGGGCGGCATGGATCGCGACATAGTCGGAAGCCGGCACAAGGCGCTCGCGCAGGCCAAGGCCGCGCGTGAGCTGGATCAGCCTTTGCACCCATCTCGAGGCGACGGTGGGCGTGCCCTCCGCTTTCGTGGCGCGCGTCAGCAGCACGCGGGGGGCGGCGGCGAGCATCGCAAAATCGTGCGCGGACTGGCCGATGCGGAATTCGGGGGATTCCAGTCCCAGCGCGTGCCGCATGGGCCGCGAAAACCAGGGATCGGGGGCGGCCGCGCGCGGCCACACACCTTCGTTCAGTCCGCCGAGAACGACGAGGTCGAAGCGCTGCAGCCTTGCTTCCAGCGGCCCGAGGATTGCCAGCCTGGGATGTCCGCCATAGGCCGGACGCACCGCGACCTCTCCTGCCATGGCGCGAAACAGCGGCGCATAGGCGCCGGATTCCACCGCAGGAATGGCGGCGGCGGAATCGCGCAATCCGGCGAGGAATCTCGCAGCCTCCTCGCCGCCTGCGCCCCTCCACAACGCATCGGAATCGGAAAGGCTTTCCGCGGCCGCCAGGTGGAGCGCGGCGGCTTGCGCGATGTCGATCTCGCGTTCGGCCAGGGCGTCGGCGAACGGACGCAATGCACGCGCGACCTGCGCGAACCAATCGCGCAGATCCATCCGGTCCTGCGGGATCGTCCGCGCGATCCCCTCGAGCCCCGCATCGGGCCGCGGTCCGCGCAGCAGCATGTCCAGCTGGCGCGCGCGATTGCGGAATTCGGCTCCGTCGCCGCCCATGCTGGCGAGGGGATGCTTGAGAAGGGCAAGAAGCTGCGCCGGCGAGAAGCGCGAGTCCGCCGCTTCCGCCAGGAGGCAGAGAAACGCCCCCGGTGCCGTGTGCGAAAGCGGCCGGCCCGAGGAATCGTCGATCGCGATATTCCAGCGCTCCAGTTCCACGGCCACGCGGCGGGCGAGCGCGCGGTCGGGCGTGACGAGGGCGGCGGTGCTGCCGGGTTCCTCCAGGGCTTCGCGAAGGGCGAGGGCGATGACCTGGGCCTCTTCGCTTGTATCGGCAGCCTCGACGAGCGAAAGCCCCTCCAACCCGCGCGCGAGCGGTTCGGTGCTGTCCTCCGCGAGCCTGCGCCAGGCATCGGTGGCGGGCGCGGGCCGCAAGGTCTCCCGAAGCAGCATTTCGCGCGCGGAAGAAGATGTGTCGCCGCTCCAGTCGCGCACGCCGCCGCGCTCCGCGCCGATCCTCTCGAGCAGCTGTTTCATGCCGTATTGCGGATGCCCTGGATCGAGCTCCCGCCAGCTTGCGTCGTCCAATTCCCTGTCGAGGCCGGGCAGAACCACCATCCCCCTGGGCAGGCGTGCGATGGTGCCGAGAAGCTCCGCGGTCGCGGGAATGCTGCCCGTCGAGCCGGCTGCGATCACCATGCCCTCCGGCGGATGCTGCGCCAGGCGCGCCGCCAGAGCCTGCAAGAGCCGGTTCCGCCGCACGGCAGGATTGACAGCTCCCTCCGCGAACAGGATCGCCGGCCATTCCTCGCGCAGCAGTTCGAGAAACCGCAACACGTCGGACCAGTGTTCGCCGAGCGCGCGCGGCACGAGATCGCCGAGCCGCGACAGATCCGCACTTTGCGTTTCCAGCTCGTCCATCACCGAGGCGAGACTTGCGGCAAGAGCGCTCGCCTGGGCGAAACCCATTCTTCCGCCCCCGCGCGCCTCGTCCCATCGCCGGACCATTGCGGCAAGCAGCAGCCTGCGCCGCATGGGCGGGATCGCCGGCTCCGGATCGAGACCGCCGAAACCGGGATCGAAGAGAAATTCATCCTCCTCGACGTCGCCGAGCGGCTTGAAGTCCGGCAACAGCGCCGCTCCGCCGAGAACGCGCGCAAATCCGTCCGCGAAACTCCGGGCCGCCCGGCGCGTGGGCAGGTAGATCGTCACCCGGGACAACGCCAGCGGATCGGATTCCGCGCCCAGCCGTGCGATCAGTCCCCGCGCCAGCGTTTCGGCGAAAGGCAGGCTCGCCGGGATCGTAAGGACGTTCGGACGTGCATCAGACGAGCACAAGGTCTGCCAGGAAACGTTCCGCCTCTTCCACTGCCTCGGGCGTGCCGACATGCATCCACACACCGTCCAGGCGTATTCCGTAGAGACGGCCACTCCCGATTGCAATGTCCCAAAGCACGTTCATGGAGAAATTGCCCGGCTTCGCCGGCGCGAAGATGCGCGGATGGACGATCTGTACTCCCGGATAGGCAAAGGGCGAGAGCCGCTTTTCCGCGGCGCGGGTCAGCCGCCCTTCCGCGTCCATGTTGAAATCGCCCGAGCCCTCGAAGCCGATCGCCGTGACCATCGACGCCATCAGCAGGAGCGCGTCCATGCTATCCCCGTCCCAGCGCTCCTTCATCCGGTCGAGCGCATGGCCCATGCCTTCCACCCAGACCGAATCGGAGTTGAGCACGAAGAACGGCTCGTCCCCGAAATTGGGGAGCGCCTTCAGGATTCCGCCACCGGTGCCGAGGATCTCGTCGCTTTCCTCAGAAATGCGTATCTCGACGTCCTTGCGCCGGGCGAGGTGCGCGCGGAGCATGTCGGCCCTGTAGTGTGCGTTGACGACGACGAGCTTCACGCCCGAGGCGACGAGGCGGTCGATCGAATGGTCGATCAGCGCCTTCCCCGCAATCTCGATGAGGGGCTTGGGCCGGTCGTTGGTGAGCGGACGCATGCGCGTGCCGAGCCCCGCGGCCATGATCATCGCGCGTGTCGGTCCCTTGACGCTCAATCCGCCCCTCCATTGCCGCGTCCCCGCGCATACCGAGGAATCGTCTTGTCGTACCACGATTTCAGATTTGCAAGCGCCGGGTGGTCGAGGTCGCGGTCGAGGTAACCCCAGACGCGCGGAAGATAGTCCAGATAGCGCGGCTTGCCATCGCGCGCATGGAGGCGGGCGAATATGCCCGCGATCTTCGTGTTGCGCTGTGCGGCCATGACGGCCATCTGCGCGCGGAAGCGTTCGGCGTCGGCGGTCGCCGCCGCGGAGAGATAGCGCCGCACCGCCGCCTCCGCGATGTCGGCGCTCACGTCGCGGCGCGCGTCCTCGATCAGCGAGACGAGGTCATAGGCGCGCGTCCCGGCAACCGCGTCCTGGAAATCGATGAGTCCGACCCGGGCCGGTCCGCCGCGTTCCGGCAGCCAGAAAAGATTTTGCGCGTGATAGTCGCGATGCACGAAGACGGGCGAAGGCTCCTCGACCGATCGGAGCGCCTCCCGCCAGAGCGCACGGTGGGCCTCGACTTCTTCGCCTTGCGCCGCGCGGCCGAGCGCGTAGGGCAGATACCATTCGGTCATCAGGTCGATCTCGGCCAGCAGCGCCGTCTCGTCGTAGGGGTGAAGGGTTGTTCCGGGCCGCAGGACGGATGGCGCGGGACCGGCATGCAGCGCGGCAAGGACTTCCGCAGCCTGCTCGTACAGCTCGCGCTCGTCCGCGCCGCGAGCGAGCACGTCGGCATAGAGATCGTCGCCGAGATCCTCGATCAGAACGAAACCCCGTTCGGGATCGGCGGCATGGATGATCGGCGCGCTGAGACCCAGGCCGCGCAAATGCTCCGCCGCCGCCACGAATCGCGTGCAATCGGCGCCGGCCAGGCGCGCCACCGCGTTATAGCCGAGGGCGCGGCGCTGCTCGGGAGAGGCATCGCCGGGGGCTGCGGGCGATTCCGCGCCTTGCGGCTGGTCCATCAACAGGGCCCTGCGGCCGTTCAGCGCCACGCGGGCGTAGCGGCGGGTCGAGGCGTCGCCGGGCAGGGGCGCGATGCGGGCGCCGCTCCAGCCGGCGCGGCCGAGAAACTCCTCGCGCTCCGCGTCGCGTTCAACGGACATGGCCGGCGAGATCCCGAAAGCGGTTCGACCATCTGGCCGGTCCGCGAAGCGCGGCATGGCGGGAAGTCTCGCCCGTGGTCCGCAGCCGGACATGGAGACGGTCCCCCGCCAGATTCCCGCCCGCATGCTCGGGCCATTCCACCAGCGCGGCACCCTCCGCGAGCGCCTCGTCGAGGCCGAGCTCGCCGAGCTCGTCCGGATTTTCGATGCGATAGAGATCGTAGTGGCGCACGGTCAGCCGCGGCGTCTCGTAGAGCTGAACGAGCGTAAAGGTGGGACTCGGCACCTCGCCTTCGACGCCGAGCGCGCGAAGCACGGCCCTTGCCAGCGTGGTCTTGCCTGCTCCGAGATCGCCTTCGAGCGCGACCGTGTCGCCCCGTTCGAGCCCCTCCGCGATCCGCGCCCCCAGCGCCGCCGTCGCGGCCGGGTCCGGCAGTTCGACATCCATGGCAAATCCTTGAGAATCCACGTTCATCGGGCTCGTTTTACCGGTTGGGAAAGCCGCCCTCAACGCGTCGTTTGCGCATGGGCCCCGGGGCATGTTAGCCCGCCCGGGGGGCGCACCGGGCGAGGAATTTCGGAATCGGATGCAGGAACGTATCGTCATCATCGGCGCCGGCCAGGCCGGCGTGCAGGCCGTGCAGTCGCTGCGCGCGGAAGGCTTCGCCGGATCCATCACGATGGTGGGGGACGAGCCCTATGCGCCCTACCAGCGTCCGCCGCTCTCCAAGACCTATCTGATGGGAACCATGGAGCGCGAGCGCCTGTTCCTGAAACCGGACGCGTTTTACGCGCAATCCGGCTGCGAGCTTCTTCTGGGCATTTCGGCCGTGTCGATCGATCGTGCGGCAAGGACGGTTGCGCTTTCCGACGGCCGGGCTCTCTCCTACGACAGGCTCCTCATCGCGACCGGCACGCGGGTGCGCCGGATCCGGGTGCCGGGCGCCGAGCTTCCGGGCATTCACTACCTGCGCTCGATCGCCGATGTCGACGCGCTCCGCCCGGCGTTCGCCGTGTCGAAGAGACTCGTCATTGTCGGGGCCGGCTACATCGGGCTCGAGGTTGCCGCCGTGGCACGCAAACACGGCCTCGATGTCACGGTCGTGGAAGCGATGGACCGCGTCATGGCGCGTTCGGCATCGAAGCCCGTATCGGAATTCTACGAGCGCATCCATCGCGAGGCTGGCGTTGCGTTCCGGTTCGATACCGGGGTCGAGGGATTTGTGGGCGCAAGCCGCGTCGAGGGCGTGCGCGCGGGCGGAACGGTGCATCCCGCGGACATCGCGCTGGTCGGGATCGGCGTCGTGCCCAACAGCGAAATCGCCGAAGAAGCCGGTCTGGCGTGCGGCGACGGTATCCGCGTGGATGCGTTCTGCACGACCGACGATCCCGCGATATTTGCGGCCGGCGATTGCACGCGCCACCACGGCCGCAACGGCGACCTCATCCGGCTCGAAAGCGTCCAGAACGCGATCGACCAGGCCAAGCACGCCGCGCTGGCCATGGCCGGAAAGCCGGCGCCCTACAGCGAGGTCCCCTGGTTCTGGTCCGACCAGTACGATCTCAAGCTCCAGATCGCCGGTCTCGCCAAGCCCGGCGACCGCATCGTTCTGCGCGGCGATCCGGGGCTGCGAAAATTCGCCGTTTTCCATCTGCGCGTCGGCAAAGTTTCCGCAGTGGAAGCCGTCAACGCCGCCCCCGAATACCTGATCGGGCGCAAGTTGATCGCGGAAGCCGCGGTTGTGGCGCCGGAGCGACTTGCGGACACCGCCATACCTATGAAAAACATCGTCTGACGCTTCGCGGAGCCCGCATGCCCAAGATCAAATACATCGAGCACAACGGCAAGGAGCACGAGGTCGAGGTGCCTGTCGGCTGGAGCGTCATGGAAGGCGCGGTGAAGAATCTCATTCCCGGAATCGATGCCGATTGCGGCGGCGCCTGTGCCTGCGCGACCTGCCATGTCTATGTGCAGGGCGAATGGCTCTCGAAGCTCGAGCCGAAATCCGACATGGAGGAGACCATGCTCGATTTCGCCCAGGAGCTCGAGCCGAACTCGCGGCTTTCCTGCCAGATCAAGGTGACGCCCGAGCTCGACGGCCTCGTCGTGAAGACACCGAAGAGTCAGCACTGATCCAGCCGCCGGCGTGTTTACAGGACCGGCAGGCCGTGCGCTAATCGCCGCGCACGGCAATCGTGCCGAAAGGCGGGACCCATGTCACCCGAACGGGATCGCGAAGCGGCCGACGGCGGCCTGAACGAAGATCTGCGCCGCATCGGGGCGCGGATGATCGAGCGGCGGCGCGCACTTTCCGTTTTCGGCGGGGCCGCGGGCGCGCTTGCCCTCGCAGGCGTATCGCCGCTTCTGCGTCCCGCGCGTGTTCTGGCCGGCGGGCGCTGCACGGCGGACGCGCCCGAAACGGCCGGTCCCTATCCCGCGGACGGTACCAACCACGCGCAGGGAGTGACGTCCGACGTTCTCACCGAATCCGGCGTGGTGCGCCGCGACATCCGCTACAGCTTCCTCGGCACGACGACCCGGGCGAAGGGCGTGAAGGTCAAGCTCAGGCTGAAGGTCGCGAACTCCGCGGCGGGTTGCGCGCCGCTCGCCGGCTGCGCGGTCTATATCTGGCAATGCGACCGCGACGCGCTCTATTCGCTCTACACGATTCCCGCAGAGAGCTATCTGCGCGGCGTGCAGGTGTCGGACGCGAACGGCATGCTCGCCTTCACAACGATTTTTCCCGCCTGCTATCCGGGCCGCTATCCGCACATTCACGTCGAGGTGTTCGCCAGCCTCGACGCGGCGACGAACGGCCACAACGCGCTGCTCACCACGCAGCTCGCGCTGCCGGAGGACGCGTGCAACGATGTTTACGGCAATGCGAAGGGCTACGAGGCGAGCATCGCCAATTTCGAGAACATCTCGCTTGAGACCGACGGCGTTTTCCGGGACGACACGCCCGAACAGCTGGCCGCTATGACGCCCCGCATGAAGGGCAGCTGGAAGGACGGCTACAAGGGCGTGGCGACCGTCGCGCTTGCCGTTTGAAGCGCGCTGCGGCGCGCGCCAACCGCGGCTGTCACAATCCGCACTTTCCCGCGATTGGAAACGTCACGCCGATATGCTGAAATTCCGGCGCGTTCGATTTTGCTGACGAGGGGCGCCTGCATTTCAAATCGGAGGAAGGATAGGATTATGAGCACCAGCGATATCCATGGCGCTTCGCGCCGCACACTGCTTGCCGGAAGCGTCGGCGTTGCCGCGGCTGCGGCGCTCTCGGCGTCCGCGCCGTCCGCTCCGGCGAATGCCGCCGCGGCGCCCATGATGGCAAAGTCCCGCAGCGACGGATTCGTGACGACGTCCGACGGCGTGATGATCTTCTACAAGGACTGGGGGTCGGGCCAGCCCATCGTGTTCAGCCACGGCTGGCCGCTGTCCGCGGACGATTGGGACCCGCAGATGATGTTCTTCCTTGCGCATGGCTATCGCGTGATCGCGCACGACAGGCGCGGTCACGGACGCTCCACGCAGACCGATACCGGCAACGACATGGACCACTATGCCGCCGATCTCGCCGCGCTGACGGAGCATCTCGGATTGAGGAACGCCATCCATGTCGGCCACTCCACCGGCGGCGGCGAGGTCGTTCACTACGTGGCCCGTCACCAGGACCGCGTGGCCAAGGCGGCGATCATCAGCGCCGTTCCGCCCGTGATGGTGAAATCCGCAACCAATCCGGAGGGAACGCCGCGCGAAGCCTTCGAGCCGTACCGGCAACAGACGGCATACAACCGGCCCCAGCTCTTTCTCGATGTGCCGTCCGGACCGTTCTACGGCTTCAACCGGCCCGGCGTGAAGACCATTCCCGGACTGGTCCAGAACTGGTGGCGACAGGGAATGATGGGCGGCGTGAAGGCGCAGACCGACTGCGTCAAGGCGTTCTCGGAAACCGATTTCACCGAGGATCTCAAGAAGATCACCGTTCCGGTCCTGGTGATGCACAGCAAGGACGATCAGGTCGTGCCCTATGCGGATTCGGGTCCCAAATCCGCCGCGCTCCTGAAAAACGGCAAGCTGAAGACCTACGAGAACTATCCGCACGGAATGATCACGACGCAGGCCGACGTGATCAACGCGGATCTTCTGGAGTTCTTCATGTCGTAGGCGCCGCTACGGCGCCGCGCGGCCGCCCCGGCTGCACGGCGCCGGCGCCCGGACTTCACCGCGACGCCTTGCTCACCGAGCCGCCGCCGTCGATGGCGGAGCTGACCTGCGGATTGCCGTGATAGACGATCGAGCCCCCGCCTTCGACCGCGGCGGAAAGATCGTGCAGGGCGGTGACGGCGATGTGGCCGCCGCCGCTCACCGCGGCGCTCACCTTTTCCGCCTTGAGCGCGGACAGGTCCAGATCGCCGCCGCCTTCGACCGCCGCGGATATCTCGCGGCGGCCGGGGAATCCGTTCTCGGCAACGATGTGCCCGCCTCCCTCGATCGCCGCGGCATCCAGATCGGGCGTGACGATTTCGATCTCGAGCTCGTAGTGCCGGGGACAATCGCCCTCGCAGGCACGGATCTCGAGCTGGTTTTCCCGGCGCAGCCGGAACGTCGTATATTGCGTGCTGCCCTTGATCAGGGTCACGGATTGCCGCTCGCCGTGGCGGACAACCACATGACCGCCGCCCTTCAGGGAGACGGAATCGAAATGGCCGACGGAAACCGGCGTGCCGGCGACGGCGGGCAGTGCGAACAGGCAGGCCGCGGCCAGCGCTGCGGGGAAGGGATTCATGGGGGACCTCCGGTGCGGTGTGCTTCCGGATAGATAGGCCCGGTCCGGTAGTTTGACCGCATGGTGCGGCCCTGCTGCCCCCATGCCGGCCGGGAATGGCTCCGAAAGCGTCAGGCCGTCCGCCGCTCGGCGGGTTCGGCGTCGGGAATGCGGCGGGGAATGTGACAGCGCACCAGGGTCCCTTCGGCGCTTTCGATCTCGACCCAGCCGTTGTGGAGCTCGACGAAGCGGTTGACGAGAGCGAGCCCCAATCCGGCCCCGGCGCGCTGGCCGGACCGCGCCTTCGCTTCGAAGCGCTCGAACACGGTGGGCTTCACCTCCGGCGCGATGCCCGGCCCGTTGTCCCGTACCGCGATCTGCACATCCTCGCCCTCGATGCGGCCGGCGAGGGTGATGGTCCCGCCAGCCGGCGTGTAGCGGAAGGCGTTGTTCAGGAGATTGAACGCGACTTGCCGGATGCGGCGATCGTCCGCCATGAACGCGCCCGCGTCGGGCGGACAGTCGAGGTTGAGCGTGAGATCGACCTTCGTCGCCCATTCGCGCGCGTGCGCGGCGACCTCGGAAAGCAGGGCATGGAGGTCGAGCCGTGTGAGCTCCAGCCGCAGCGCTCCGGATTCGACCAGCGCGAGATCCAGAATGTCGTCGATGAGATTGGTCAGGGTATTCGCGCCGGCGACGATGTCCTTCACATATTCCGCCTGGCGCGGGTTGAGCGTACCGAATGTCTGGTCGCCGAGCATTTCGGCGAATCCCAGGATCGTGTTGAGCGGCGTGCGCAGCTCGTAGGACACGTGCTTGATGAAGTCGGACTTGAGCCTGTCGGCTGCCTCGAGTGCGTCGTTCCGGTCGCGCAGCGCGGTCTCGATGCGGAACCGGTCGGTGACGTCGGTGAAGGTGACGAGGATCGCCCCGTCGGGAAGCGGCGACGACGACAGCGCGAGAATGACCCTGTCGTTGCGCTCGATCTCGCCGAGGTCTCGCTTCGTCCGCGCCCCGGAGACGATGTCCTGGATCAGGCCCTCCCACACGCTCGCATCGCCGAACTTCTCCGTGCAGGCCGCCGCGATCGCGCGCACATGCGGCTCGCCGGAGAGATCCTTGGCGTTGAGCTCCCAGATGCGCGCAAAGGAGGCGTTATGCAGTTTGAGCCTGCCGTCGAGCCCGAACACGGCGACACCTTCCTGCAGCGTGTCGAGCGTCGCGGACTGGACCTTGAGCTGGGTGTTGAAGGCGCTTTCGAGCGCAAGCCGTTCGGTCACGTCCTCGTAGAGGAAGGTCAGGCCGCCGAACGGATGCGGCTGGGCGAGGACGCGCAGCGTCTTGCCGTTGGGCACGTGCCAGAGCTCCTCGCGCAGATGCTCGGCCGGCTCGCTGTAGAGTGCCAGCCGCTGGCGCTTCCAGGCCTGATAGTCACGCTGTTCGGGGAGTTTGCGGCTTTCGCGCAGACGGTCGAGGATTTCGCCGTCGCCGGGATGCGTGTCCAGCCATCGCTCCGTGAAGCCCCACAGGTTCGCGAAGGCGCGATTGTAGAACGCGAGCTTCTGGTCCGGCGCGAAGATCGCGACCGCGGTCGCCAGCCGGTCGAGCGTGTCGGCATGGGCGTCGACATGCTGCTGGAGCCTCGCGTCGGCCTGGACGCTTTCGGTGATGTCGATCGCGCTCCCGACGACGGCGCCGGATTCCAGCGGGACGTGGGTGAACGAAAGTGCGCGCCGCTGCCCTCCCACGACGGCGAAGCGGCGCGTCTCGTGCAGGGTGCCGTCGCTGCGGGCCGCGGCGGCGAGGTCGGCCTCGGATTTTTCCAGCAGCGCCTGGTCGGCGACGGCCTGCTCGGCGCTGGCGCATCCCGCCGCTTCCGCGAAGGCGCGGTTCGCCCAGGTCAGGGCAAGCGCCTTGTTGCGGAGCCAGACCGGGATCGGGAGCGCATCGAGAACGGCGCGGAAATCGATGCCTTCGGCTTTCCGGGCGCGATTGGGTTCCAGCCACACCGCCGCCATGCCGCCCACCGCGCGGCCGCGAAGATCGATGAGCAGGCCGTTCCTGTCGTGGGCGGAGAGGGAAAACGGCTCGGCCTTCTCGCTCAGCGCGTCGAGCGCGCGCGACAATTCGATCGCCTCCGCGCCGTGCAGGCAGGAATCGATCACCGCTTCGGCGCCGCCATAAGAGTACGGGCCCGAACCGTCGCGGCCCCAGACGATGAGCGCTTCCTTTCCGGCCGAGAGCAGGGCGTCTCGCTCGCCCACCGCCGCGCGCGCTTTCGAATTGGCCAGACGCAGCGTGCGCCGGAGCCCTCCGCTGATGTTCTGTTCCGCGATCGCCCAGAGGCCGGCGGCCACCGCTAGCGCCACGGCGCCCGTCGTGACGGCTGCAAGGACCCAGTCGCGCTCTGCCGGGAACGGGAAGCCCGCCGCGAGGGCAGGCATGGGCAGGAACAGCACGGCGCACAGGACCCACAGCCCCCGCCAACGACCCCTGACGCCAGGGTTTTTCTTATGTCCCCGCTCGGGGCCCATCCCGGCTACCCTCGATTCCGGCCTCATGGCGCGAATCACTTTAGAATCAATAAGGTAGCCGGAAGAGGCGAGTCCGCATAGGGATTGTGGTTAACAAAGCGTAAAAATCTAAAACTTGAGCACGGTTCAAGTCATGGGGTGCGGGCAGGCGGACTGCCTCGCCGCCCCGCCGGGAGCGGCCGGTCCGCCGGCTTAGCCATGCGCGATGGAACGCCGCCCGTCTCAGTAGCGATAGTGATCCGGCTTGAACGGGCCGGCTTCCGGCACGGAGATGTAATCGGCCTGCTTCTTCGACAGCGTGGTCAGCCTCACGCCGATCTTGTCGAGGTGCAGCCGCGCGACCTTTTCGTCGAGCTGCTTGGGCAGGGTATAGACCTTCTTCTGATACTTGCCCTGGTTCTTGAACAGCTCGATCTGCGCCAGCGTCTGGTTGGTGAAGGACGAGCTCATCACGAAGCTCGGATGGCCCATCGCGTTGCCGAGATTCACCAGGCGTCCCTCCGACAGCAGGATGATGCGCTTTCCGTCGGGAAACTGGATCTCGTCGACCTGCGGCTTGATGTTGTTCCACTTGTAGTTCTTGAGCGCGGCGACCTGGATCTCGCTGTCGAAATGGCCGATGTTGCAGACGATGGCCCTGTCCTTCATCGCGCGCATGTGGTCGATCGTGATGACATCGACATTGCCCGTCGCGGTGACGAAGATGTCGGCGCGCGGCGCGGCGTCCTCCATCGTCACGACCTCGTAGCCTTCCATGGCGGCCTGCAGCGCGCAGATCGGATCGATCTCGCTCACCATCACGCGGCAGCCGGCTTGGCGCAGCGAGGCGGCCGAGCCCTTGCCGACGTCGCCGAAGCCCGCGACCATCGCGACCTTGCCGGCCATCATCACGTCGGTGCCGCGGCGGATGCCGTCGACCAGCGACTCGCGGCAGCCGTAGAGATTGTCGAATTTCGACTTGGTGACGCTGTCGTTGACGTTGATGGCGGGGAAGAGGAGCTTGCCCTCCTTCTCCATGATGTAGAGGCGGTGGACGCCCGTGGTCGTCTCCTCCGAAACGCCCTTGATGTTGGCGGCGAGCTGGCCGAACCAGCCCTTCGGCTTCTCCTTCAAGAGACGCCTGATCAGCGCGTAGAAGACCTCCTCCTCCTCGTTCTCCGGTTTGTCGAGAAAGGCGGTGTCGCCGCTCTCCGCGCGCACGCCCGCATGCACCAGCATGGTCGCGTCGCCGCCGTCGTCGAGGATCATGTTGGGCGTGCCGCCGCCGTGCCAGTCGAAGAGACGTGCGGTGTAATCCCAGTAGTCCTTGAGGCTCTCGCCCTTGACCGCGAAGACGGGCGTGCCGCTGGCCGCGATCGCCGCGGCGGCGTGATCCTGGGTCGAGTAGATGTTGCACGATACCCAGCGCACATCCGCGCCGAGCTCCTTCAGCGTCTCGATCAGCACCGCGGTCTGGATCGTCATGTGCAGCGAGCCCGCGATGCGCGCGCCCTTCAGCGGCTTGGATGCGCCGTATTCTTCCCGCGTCGCCATCAGCCCGGGCATTTCGGTCTCGGCGATGGAAATCTCCTTGCGGCCGAAATCGGCGAGCTTGATATCGGCAACGACATATTCGGGGGCGGCGGTCATGGGTGGTCCTTGGCTGAGGCGGCCCGGATATAGCAGCCGCCTCCGGTCCCGGCAAGAAAGATATAAAGAAATCTATATGTCTTTATCTCGTAGCTTGAAGCCTAGGGACCGCTGACGGAAAATCCCTTTTTGC
>DASZQP010000039.1:0-13561 GCA_035549575.1 Rhizomicrobium sp. | reverse complement strand
TCGATCTGGATGAAGTCCGTGTACGGACCGCTTCCGATGTCGCGCCCGATGGACGAGACGATGCCGGCCGTCACGGAGTTGGAAAGACCGAAGGGATTGCCGACGGCCACGACCCAGTCGCCGACGCGGAGCTGGCGGTCGTCGCCGAAATCGACGGTCGGCAGGGGCTTGTCGGCCTTGACCCGCAGCACCGCAATGTCGGTCGCCGCATCGGCACCGACCAGCCTGGCGTCGAGGCTGCGCCCGTCGGGCAGCTTCACGGTGATCTTCTTCGCGCCGTCGATGACGTGGTTGTTGGTGACGATGATTCCCGACTTGTCGATGATGAAGCCCGAGCCCATCGAGACCGCCTTGCGCGGCTGCAGCTGACGGCCCTGGTTGAACTGGTTGAAGAAGTCGCGGAACGGCGCCGGCAGATCGTCCATCTGGGCCATCTGGTCCTGGGCGCTTTGCTGCTCGATCGCCGTGATCGTCACGACGGCCGGGCTTACGCGCTCGACGAGGTCGGCGAAGCTGAACGGCGCGCCGCTTTCCAGCATGCGCGGCGGCGCGGCGCGCGTTGTCGCGGCAACGGGCTGCGCCGACACCATGCGCACGGCTTCCTTGGGGCCGTCGCGATGATCGGGAAGCATGGCAAAGGCTCCCAGCCCCACGACGACAAGCGTCGCCGCCGTGCCGAACGCCGTAACTTTCGTATGGTGCTTGAGGTACTCGGCCCACCTGCCACCCAACATCGCAATTCTCCTGAAATTCCGCGCCCCTGCCCGCCTGCCGGGACGCTATCGCCAACCTTCAAGTAAGCCAGATAGGTTACGCATTGCTATCTTCAATGTTACATAACTGTAATGTGTGGAAAATAGCGTCCGCAGGGGGCCGGCGGCGTCTCAGCCGGTGCCGGAGAGGGCCCTGCGTCTTGCGCGCAGGATGACGATGCCCGCACAGGCCCCGGCCACCGCCAGCACGGCGAAGGGCGCGAGCCACAGCGCGTAGGTATCCGGTTCGACGGGCGGATTCATGAGGATGAAGTTGCCGTACCGCGCGACGAGGTAGTTTCTGATCTGCCCGTCGGACTCGCCGCGCGCGATATGCTCGCGGATCAGCCTCCGCAGGTCTGCCGCCAGCGGCGCGTTGGATTCGTCGATCGATTCGCCCTGGCAGACCGGGCAGCGGAATTCCTTCTGCAAGTCGCGGGCGTGCGCCTCCTGCGCGGGATCGGGCAAGGTTTCCGGCGCGGGCGCGGCCACGGCCGCCAGGGGCCAAAGGCAGAAGAGCAGGACGAGAAGCGTCCTCATCCCTCGGCCACCGCCTCCACCACGGACCTGGCGGCGAACGCCATGCGCATGCGGCCCCAGAGGCTGGCCGTGCCGCCGAGCGCCATCACGAAGGCGCCGAACCAGATGAGAGGCGCGAACGGATTGACATAGGCGCGGATCGTCCAGCGGCCTCCGCCGCGATCGTCGCCGAGCGCGACATAGAGATCGGACAGGCCGGTGGTGCGGATCGCGGTCTGCACCGTCTCCTGCCCTTCGGCCGGAAACATGCGCCGCTCCGGCGCGAGGACCGCGAGCTTTCGCCCGCCGGAGCGAACCTCGAGCGTGGCGCGGGCGGCGGTGTAATTGGGACCGCTCACGCCGGCAACGCCGATGAGGCGCAGGTCGTATCCGCCGATATGCATCGTCTCGTCCGGTCCGAGAACCTCGAGTGCTTCGGCCTTCCAGAGCGTGACCCCGGTCACGCCGATCAGCGTCACGCCGAGACCCGCATGCGCCAGCGCCGCGGCCAGCGCGGCCGCGGACAGGGACGCAGTGCGGGCGCGGCGCACGAGATCGACCGCGCTTGCGCCGATCACCCAGGCCGCGACGGCGAAGGCGCCGGCTCCCGCCGCCGTCCGCGGCGTCGCGATCGCAAGCACCAGAACGGCCGCGGCGATGGCGGC
This sequence comes from Rhizomicrobium sp., assembly GCA_035549575.1. Classification (GTDB taxonomy): domain Bacteria; phylum Pseudomonadota; class Alphaproteobacteria; order Micropepsales; family Micropepsaceae; genus Rhizomicrobium. The sequence goes on along the minus strand of DASZQP010000039.1, from coordinate 11,625 downwards.
ATAGAGCGCGGGCATCAGCACGCGCAGCGCCGCCCTCGCATCGCCGCGCCGCCAGGAGAGGCGCGGCCCGAACGGAAGAACGATCAGCAGCGCGACGAAGATGGGCGCGAAAAACAGCTCGTAATAGGGCGCGCCGACCGACAGCTTCGTTCCGAAGGCGGAAAGCAGGATGGGATAGACCGTGCCGACGAACACGACCGCGAGCGCGGTGACGAGCAGAACATTGTTGATCAGCAGCGCCGTTTCGCGGCTGACCGCCTCGAACGCGGTGCCGCCCGCAAGCCTCGGTGCCCGCCAGGCGAACAGGGCGAGCGCCCCGCCGATGGCGGCGCTCAGGATAAGGAGGATGAATCGTCCGCGCGCCGGATCGCTGGCGAAGGCATGGACCGAGGTGATGACCCCGGAACGCACGAGGAAGGTTCCGATCAGGCTCAGCGAAAATCCCATGATCGAGAGCAGAAGCGTCCAGGTGCGAAACGCGCCGGTGCGCTCCGTCGCGAGCGCGGAATGCAGCAGCGCCGTTCCCACGAGCCACGGCATCAGCGATGCGTTTTCCACCGGATCCCAGAACCAGAAGCCGCCCCAGCCCAGATCGTAATAGGCCCACCAGGAACCGCCCGCGATGCCGATGGTGAGCGCGATCCAGGCGACGAGGATGAACGGACGCGCCGCGCGCGCCCAGCCGCGGTCGATATCGCCGGTCACCAGCGCGCCGGCCGCATAGGCGAAGGTCGCCGAGAGGCCGACGTATCCGACGTAGAGCATGGGCGGGTGGAAGGCGAGGCCCGGGTCCTGCAGCAGCGGGTTCAGGCCCGCACCTTCGAACGGCATCGGATCGACGCGCAGAAACGGGTTGGACGTAAAGAGAATAAAGAGCAGGAACGCCGCCGCCAGAAGACCCTGCACGCCGAGAGCCGCCGAGGTCAGCGTCTCGCCGCCGCGCTGCATGACCGCGATGGCCAGGGAATAGACCGACAGCACCAGCACCCACAGCACCATCGAGCCTTCGTGGTTCCCCCACACGCCGGTGATCTTGTAGAGAAGGGGCTTCAGCGTATGCGAGTTGTTCGCCACGTCGAGAATGCTGAAATCCGACGTGACGAAGGCGAAGACGAGAAGGCCGAACGCCAGGCTCACGAACACGAACAGGCCCATGGCGCTCCCGGCCGCGATGGCCCTCGCCCGGTGCGCCCCGGCCCCGACGCCGGCAAGTCCCGCCGCCGCCTGCACGATGGACAGGGCGAAGGCCAGACAAAGCGCAAGCTGTCCGAGCTCGCCCGTCATCGGCCCTCCTTCCAGCGCCCGCTGCGCTTCAGGGCCTCCACCACATCCGGCGGCATGTAGCGCTCGTCGTGCTTGGCGAGGATTTCGCTCGCATCGAACGTCCCCTCTCGGTCCAGCCGTCCCATCGCGACCACCCCCTGCCCTTCGCGGAACAGCGCCGGCAGGACACCGGCGAATTCGACCGGCACGCGGGCCTTTCCGTCGGTGATGACGAAGCCGATCTCGGCGCCCTTGCCGTGGTGCACGCTGTGATTTTCCACCAGCCCGCCGACGCGGAAGGCGACGCCGGGCCGGACGCGCTTCGCCGCGACGTCGCTCGGGCTGTAGAAATAAAGGACATTGTCCTTGAGCGCGTAAACGATCAGGCTTGCCGCGCCGGCCCCGGCGACGACGAGTGCGACGGCAAAGGCGAGCCGGCGGCGCTTTTTGGGAGTCACGAAGAGAACATTTCCTCAATTGCGCGGGAACTATAGAAGCTCGGCGGCACGCCTCCAACGCGCCGGCCGCGATTCCGCAGGTACCGCGCGCGGCATGACGTCCATTCGAGGAGGGGGATCGCCATGAAAGTCCTTCGTTTCGCAATTCCTGCCCTGGCCGCGCTTATTGTCGCGGCGTGCCTGCCCGTCACCACCAGCCACCCGATCGGCTCGACCGCCGGCATCGGGTCCGACCGCGACCTGTCCGGGATATGGAAAGGCCGGGGCCAGGACCAGGACAAGGACGGCTACATCGTCTTCATGGACAACGGGGACGATACGATGACCGCGATCGTCTTTTCCCCGGAAGACAAGGGCGGCGACTGGGAAAGCTACACGCTGCAGACCGCGCGCCTCGGAACTCACCGCTACATGAACGCGAGGCCGGCGCTCAAGAACGGAAAGCCGGTCGACGGCGGCGAGGCGAAGGTCATTTTCCCGCTGCTCTATACGATCGCGAACGGCACGCTCACGCTCTCCCTGATCGACGACGATGCCGCCAAGGCCGCCATCGCGGCGGGCAGGATCGAGGGAACGGTCGATCCCGGCGACATGGGCGACGTGCACATCACCGCCGCGCCGGCGGCGCTGGACGCCTATTTCACGGCGGAGGGCGCCACGCTGTTCCGCAAGACGCTTCTGACCCTTCGCAAGACCGGCTAGTGGCCCGTCGAGCGCAGGATGTCCCTGGCCTCGCCCGTATCGTAGCCGAGCCCTTCAGCGGTCAGCACGATCTGCCGCGGCCATTCCGCGCGCGCCAGCCCCTTTCGCGCGAGCGCATTCCAGACCGCTTCATTGTAGAGCCCGGTCGCGTCCCGGCCGGAAACCACCGCCTCGCCGAGATGGAAATGATCGCCATGGGCCTGCGGGAACTGGGCGATGGCGACTTCGCCGTTGCCGGTGTCCGCGCCCGCACCCGGAATCCTCGCGATCGCCTGCAGCAGCGTGAGCGTGCGCAGCTGAAGCGGATTGAGCTTAAGCGGATTTCGCTTCGGCGGCATGCGGTTCCCCCGGCATATCGAGCCAGCGCGGCGCATCCGCGCCGGGATACGGCGGCGGAAATCGCCACGCAGGCGGCGTTTTCGACATCTCGACGACAGGGCCGAGATAGCCGAGCCGCCCGGCCACCGTTTCGCACGACTGGAGATACCGGTCGAGTCCCTCGCCGGGATCCCAGCTCTCGGGCGCCGCGCCCGTCATGCCGAGCGAGCGAAGCCACACGGCCGTCGCGCACAGCGACACCTGCACGTGCCAGCTTCCGCCTTCGCGCATCCGCCGCAGGATGGCGGCGGCGGCGCCGGCGGCCGCCAGATATCCCGTCACATAGTCGCAGACGGCGGCCGGTACGAGCGCCGGCGCGGCTTCGCCCTTTTCGCCGGGCCTCGAACGGAAGGCCCCCTGGACATGCGCCAGCCCGGTAGCCGACTGCGCGAGCTGCTCCCAGCCGCGGCGCGTCGCCCACGGTCCGTCATGGCCGTAGCAGGAGACCGACACATAGGTCATGCCGCGCGCGACATGGGCGAGCGCGGCCGGCGTGAAGCCGTGCTTCGCAAGCGCGCCCGGCCGATAGGAGTCGACGAATACATGCGCGTCGCGCACCAGCCTGCGGAGACGCTCCGCGTCGGCCGGCGCGGCGAGATCCAGATCGGCCGCGCGCTTGCCGTGGCCCGTATCGAGTTCGAACAGCTCGATCGTCTCCAGCTTCCCGGCGCGGACGTGCAACACATCTGCGCCGTGGGAGGCGAGCGTGCGTCCGCACACCGGGCCGGCGAGGACGCGCGTCAGGTCGAGTACGCGAATACCTTCGAGCGGGTTGCCGGAATCGCCCAGCCGCAGCGGCGGCGCCTCTCCGATCTTCCTGAGGACGACGGGAGGAACCTGCGCGAGCGCCCTGCCCTGCACGGAAGCGTCCCATTCCTCCGGCGAACGCACGACCGCGCCGCTCAGCCCGAGATAGGCGATCGCATTCTCGAGCGCGAACGCGTTCCACTTGGCCACCGCGCGCGCGACGGATTCCCGGTCGCCACCGGCGTTGAGAAGACCGAGCATCCGTGGCCACTGGTCCGGAAAGCCCCCGTGAAGATGGATCCAGCGTCCGTCCACGGTCCGGTAGAGTCCCACGGCCGGGGCGTCGAGCGCCGGCCGCGGCACGGGCGCGCCGTCCCTTCGCACGAAGGCGAAGGACAGGAGCGAACCCGCCGCGGCCTTCAGATCGATGGCGATCTTCTGCCGGTCTCCGCCGCGCAGCCGCCAGATTTCCGCGGCAACCGCGGCCGACAGGCCCAGGGACGCAGCGGCAGCCTCCGCTGCCCGGAACGGAGATGGCAGGATCGGATCCGCGCCCTCGAACAGCGGTGCACCCAATGGTGCCAATCCGGCAATTCTGTTCAGATACTCGAACGCGGCACGCGGGGACATGCAAAGCTCCAACAGCCCGATATAGTTCGGACATCGCGCCCCGCAAGGGAATTCTAGCACATCGGAAAGGAATGTCCCATGCCGGGACCGTTTGCTGACATACGTGTGATCGACTTCGGCCGCTACATCGCCGGCCCGTTCTGCGCCGCGCTGCTCGCCGATCTCGGCGCGGACGTGATCCGCGTGGAAAAGCGCGACGGCCGCGAAGACCGGACGCTCGTCCCGCTGGGGGAAACGGGCGACGGAAGCCCGCGCGAGGGCGCCATGTTCCTGCAGATGAACCGCAACAAGAAGAGCCTCACGCTCGATCCGATGAGCGACGCGGGCCGCGATGTCGTACGACGTCTCGTCCGTTCCGCCGATGTCGTGGTCGCCAACCTGCCCGGCGAAACGCTGAAGGCGATGGGCCTGGACTGGGACTCGGTGCGCGCCGAAAATCCGCGGGCGATACTGGCTGTCGTGAGCGCCTTCGGCCTGACGGGACCCTATGCCTCGCGCGTCGGCTTCGACGGCGTGGCCCAGGCGATGTCGGGCGCCGCATGGTTCTCGGGCACGCCGGACCAGCCCGTGCGCTGCGCGGCGCCATGGGTCGATTTCGGTACCGCCTCTCTGCTCGCGCTCGGCGTCGCATCGGCGCTGCGGGCGCGCGAAACGACAGGGTGCGGACAGCTCGTCGAAGGCGCGCTGCTGCGCACCGCGCTCACCTATTTCAGCCCGACGCTGATCGAGGAACAGGTCCTCGGCATCGGCCGCCGGCCCACGCTCAACCGCAGCCAGACGGCGGCGCCGTCCGACATATTCCGCACCAGGGATGGATGGATCACGGTCGCGGTCAACGGAGATCCGCTTTTCCGCCGCGTGGCGAAACTGATCGGCGCCCCCGAATGGCTCGACGATCCGCGCTTCTCGAGCGACAAGGCCCGCGGCGACCACGGCGAGATCGTTTCGGCGCGCGTCGGCCGCTGGGCCGCCGAGCGCACGTCGGCGGAAGCCATCGCCGCGCTCGAAGCCGCGCGCGTTCCCGCAGGACCGGTCAATTCCCCGCGCGCGGCGCTGGACGACGCGCATGTGCGGTCGTGCGATTTTTTCACCGAGGTGGACTTTCCCGGGATCGGCCCGGCGCCGGTCGCGGCCACGCCGGTGAAGCTGCACGGGACCCCCGGCGAAGTGCGCGGACGGCCGCCCCTGCTGGGCGAGCACACCGACGAGGTGCTGCGGGAGCTCGGCTATTCCGGGGCCGAGATCGCGGCGCTGAAACAGGAAGGCGCGGTTTAGGCCGCGTCGGCGAGCGCGGCCTTGGCGCGGCGGCGGAGGAGATCTTCCTCCTCGCGGCTGAAGATCAGGCGCGTGACTTCGGCCGCGAGCTCGAACTGGCGTTCGACGGCCTGCGGGCGCTCGCCGTCCGGCAGGCGCATCTCGCGGATGACGCACTCGTTGTACCCGCTCAGATATTGCGAGATTTCGTCCAGCGCCTGCTTGTGCGCGGCGCCGAAGGATCCGTTGGCGGCATGGCGCGCGGTGTCCGCCACGAGCCTGGCGTAGCGCAGGCCGCGTTCGGCCTTTTCCTCGTCCACCGGCCGCGAGAAATCCGCGACCTTCGGCCCGCCGCCGAAGCTGCCGCTCTTCTGCATGGGCAGCATCGCGGTGATTTCCTGCGGCGCGCGCTCCATGAATCCTTCCATGGCCTCGGCCACGGCGGCGCGGTCCTGGAGCAGGCGCTTGCCCCATCGCCCGTCGCGGCGCATGTCGATTTCCCGCACGATCGCGGTGGAGATTTCCGTGAACCGCGCAAGATGTGCGGCGACCGCGGAGACGTCGAACGCGGGGTGGCGGGCCGCGCAGACGGCATTGCCGTGGGTTTCGATCTCGGCGAAGAGCAGATCTCCGACGAGGCCCATGTCGGTGCTGTTGATCAGCGTATCCTGCGTGCGATGGGTGATGAGCTGGGGAAGTTTCAGCGCCTCCCACGGATGCTGGAGCCGGTTCATGGCGATGCAGGCGACATAGGGGGCCGCATCGGGCGCGCTCGCCGCGACACGGTCGTGGATGTCGCGCAGCGCCCACAGCAGCTCGTCGGTGAGCTGCGGCACGGGCCTGGGCAGGAGAGTCTGGATTTCGACGACTTCACGCCCCACCGTCAGCAGCAGCGCGATTTCCTCCAGATCGGCGACGACCGCATCGCTGCGCAGGGCGGCGCGCACCTCCTTGCGGTTCTTGGAAAGCGCATGCAGGATTTCGCGCGAGACATAGCTCCAGAACACGATGGCGCGTTCGCGCGCCTCTTCCATCCGGCCGGCGTTGACCGAGTTCCTGGTTTCGGAACAGTAGACCGAAACAGCCTCGGGCATCAGCGTCTCGCCCAGCCAGCGCCAGATCGCGCGCAGGCTGCCGCGCGCAATCCGGGCCTTCTGCTTGACCGTCACCGTCTGCTGCACCAGCAGATCCTCGAACGGGCGGCAGAAAAGCCGCAGCGGCGTTTGGGTGCGCTCGGAATGATCCGGGAGCACGGGGCGCAGCGCCTCCAGAACGGCCTCGTGGGGCAGAATGGACCCGCCCGCGAGCCTGTCCATCTCGATGGCCTTCGCCAGGCGCACGGCGGCAAGCGAAGGCAGCCTGCGCAGGAAGGCCTGCAGCAATTCCGATTTTTCCGGAGTCAGCATCGACGAATTCCCGGTCCCAGCACGCGCTTTGCGGCCGGTCAGCATAGTCCGGCACGGTTAAATACTGGTATAAGCTAGGCAATCGCAGGCAGGACCAGCCTGGCGCGGAGCCCGCCCATCGCGGCGCTGCCCAGGTCGAAGGTTCCGCCATAGAGCTTGGCGATATCCTCCACGATGGACAGTCCGAGCCCGGATCCGGGAACGCTTTCGTCCAGCCGCCCGCCGCGCTCCAGAACCCGCTCGCGATCCTCCGGCGCAAGTCCGGGGCCGTCGTCCTCGACCGCCAGCTCCCACATCGAGCGGTCGAGCGGCGAGGCCGTCACGCGAACCCGGCTCCTCGCCCATTTGCAGGCATTGTCGATGAGATTGCCGGACATCTCCTCGAGATCCTGGCGCTCGCCGCGAAAGAACAGCCCGGGCGGGCAGACGATCTCGATCTCGATGTCGCGCTGCTCGTGGATCCGGGTCAGGACCCGCGCGAGATCGTCGAGAACGGACTTCACCTTCGTGCGGTTGCCGAGGACGTCGAGCGCGCCGGCCGCGCGGCCGCGCGCGAGATAGTGGTCCACCTGCCGCCGCATCGAACTCACCTGTTTCCTGACCGCGTCCGCCAGCGGGCCGGGATGAGCGTCGGCTTCGCTGACCAATACGGTGAGCGGCGTCTTCAGAAAATGGGCGAGATTGGAGACGTGCGTGCGCGCGCGCGCGACGACTTCCTCGCTGTGCTGGATGAGGCTGTTGAGTTCGCCGGCGAGCGGAGCGATCTCCGCCGGGAACCTGCCCTCCAGCCTGCGCGCCTTGCCGTCGCGGATGCGCGCGAGCGAATCCCGCACGCGGCGCAGCGGGAGCAGGCCCACGCGCACCTGCAGCAGCACCGCGGCGACCAGGCCGGCGCCGAGCAGCAAAAAGGCCCAGATCAGCGTGCCGTTGAAATCGGCGATCTCCGCCTCGACTTCCGCCGTGTCGCCGGCGACGAGAATGGTGTAGGCGCGGCTGTCGTCCTTGCGCGCGGTCGCGGTGACGGGGAATTCGACGCGGTGCTCCAGAACGCGCAGCTTCTGCAGGTCGGGTCCGTCGGCATAGCCCCAGGTCAGATCGCCCGACTTCCTCGCGTCGCGGACTTTCAGGGAGCGGTCGAACAGGGAGTGCGAGATCTGGACCTGCTGCCCGCCCTGAAGCGGCGTTATCTGCCAGTAGAGACCCGAATAGACACGCTCGAACCGGCGATTGAGCAGGCGCGGCTCGAGCGCGACGCCGCCGTCGGGATCGGGTTCGGCCGCGGCGATGAGGCCGTCGAGATCGATCTGCAGCGTGGTGTCGAAATTGTCCTGCACCGCCGAGCGGAAGGCGTTGGACAGGACGAAGCCGCCGATCGCAAGTCCGAGCGCGGTCCAGATCGCCGCCGCCGCGATGAGGCGCGCGGCCAGGGAATTGAATCCGGGAGGCTTAAGCCTCACGGGCCGCGCCTTGCGGTGCGCCGTCGGGACCGGGCGGATTCGGTGGCGCCGCTTCCATGCGGATCAGGAATCGCCGATTCCCGCTTCGGCGCGCTCCCCGTCGCCGGGTTCTGGAGAATCGAGGCAATAGCCAAGGCCGCGTACCGTCTGGATGAGATTGGGATCGAGCTTCTTCCGGAGGCGCCCCACGAACACTTCTATCGTATTCGAGTCGCGGTCGAAATCCTGGTCGTAGAGATGCTCCACAAGCTCGGTGCGGGAAACGACCTTGCCGCGGTGATGCGCAAGATAGGCAAGAAGCCGGTATTCGAGCGACGTCAGCCGCACGGGGTTGCCGTCCATCGTGACGCGGCTGGCCCGCGTATCGATATGCAGCTTGCCGATGTCGATCTCCGAGGTGGCAAATCCCGCCGCCCTGCGCAAAAGGGCGCGCACCCGCGCGAGCAGCTCTTCGGTGTAGAAGGGCTTGGCGAGATAGTCGTCCGCTCCCGCATCGAACCCCGCGACCTTGTCGCTCCAGCGGTCGCGCGCGGTGAGAATGAGGACCGGCATCTTCTTCCCGTCCCTGCGCCATTTCTCGAGCACGCGCACGCCGTCCATCTTCGGCAGTCCGAGATCGAGGATGACCGCGTCGTAAGGCTCGGTGTCGCCGAGGAAATGCCCTTCTTCGCCGTCGCCTGCGGTATCGACGACATAGCCCGCATCCGCCAGCGCCTTCTTGAGCAGCCGTTGCAGGTCGCGATCGTCCTCGACGAGAAGCAGGCGCATCGGTCTTCCTATCTGCCGCGGTGCGGCCGGCCCCCGCCGTGCGGACGGCCCTCGCGCGGCCAGCGGCCGCCGCGATTCCACCGGCGGTCGCCCTCGGGGAAATAGCCGCGCTCGTCGTCGCGGAATTTCTCGTGCCCGCGCATCCTGCCGCGCGTTTCGAAATCCGGACCGAGGATGCGCCCCGTGTGCGCATCGGCGTCGAACCATACGATGCGGCCGCCGGGCGTCATCCATTTGAGCCGGTAGCGGAAGCGCCCGTCCGGCCCGCGCCAGGGGCCCTCCGCGTCGTAGAACTTGCCGGGATGGTTCTGGCGCACATGCGGCAGGATACGGTCCAGCGAGGGCGGCGGCGCGTCGTATTCCCGCGCCGGCGCGGCACCGCTGCCCAGCATCAGAAAACCCGCAAAAAACAAAGGTAGTACGCCCTTACGCATGCACCGCTTCTACCGCCCGCGAAATGAACCTCGAATGAACGCCGCGTCCAGAACGCGTTCAGACCCGCTCTGCCACGGTACGCGGCATGGAACGGCGGCTCCGGTTGGGCCGGTTCCGCAAAGGACCCCGACGAGGGAAAAGGAGAAAGAGATGTTGGTCAAGAAGACTTTGATGGCGGCGGTCGCGGCGCTGACACTGACGGGCGCCACCGGCGCACTCGCGATGGATCGCGACCACGACGGCCGCCCCGATCGCAGCTGGGCGGAACATCACGACCGCGACGGCTATCGCGACCGTTACTGGAAGCCGGGCTTCCGCGCGTACATCGGCCCCGACAGGGTGTTTTTCAACCTGCGGCACCGCGGCTATGTGCGCTTCGCCGGCAAGCCGTACTTCTATCACGGCCGCTATGTCGTGAAGACGTACAACCGCCGGGGCCGGGCCGTTTTCGTCGAGGTCAACCCCTACACGGGCGCGTTCATCGGCGAAATCCGCTTCTAAGCCATCCCGATCTTGAGACGCGCGGCTTCTGGTAAGCCCCTCCCCAAGGGGCCGTGCGCCATCAAGCGAGAGACCCGCGCCGGTTCGCCCGGCGCGGGTTTCTCAATTTCCGGCGCCGGCCCGCGGCACGAGCGGTATGGAAACCTTCTCGCCGAACGTGCGTTGAGATTCGACATACGGGCATGGGAGCGGCCATGGGGCAGGTCTCAAACGCCAGGAAAGATGCGCATCCTTCCCGATCCGGCTGGGAGGAGATGCTGGGCGAGTTTCGCGCGCTGGGCGGAACCGCGGACAATGTTCGCCTCGGAGAAGGACGCTTCGGTCGCGGCCTGTTCCCCATCGACGAATCGAAGCCGGTCAGAATCCACATACCCGAAACCCTGCTCGTCGACCGCAGGCACGCCCGCTTCGAGGGCGGCGAATTTCGCCTTGCTCCGGACGCGCCCGTGGGGCCGCGGGAGCGCGTCTTTCTCGAGGAGTACGAGCGGAATTTCTCCTGGGGCGTGCGCGACGGAAGCGAGGAACGCCTTCTGCGCATGATGCGCGATGCGCCAGGCCCGCTGCAGGAAATCCTGCGGACCCCGTTCGGGATGGACAAGTGGCTGGACGGCCCGCCACAGGCTGCCGGTCCCCAGCGATTCCTGGATTCCCGCGTGATCCGCTACAAGGACGCCGTCGTGATCATGCCCGTCGTGGAACTGTCCAACCACGGTCAGAGCACCAGCTACGAGTGCGAGGACGGCGTGGAGATCCGCGGCCGTTTTTCCGGCGAGATCCTCGTGCGCTACGAATTCACGGACCCGCTCGAAATCTTCAAGCAATGGGGGTTTGTCAGCGAGGATGAAATCTTCGCCCTGAGCCTGCCCGTGACGATCGGGGGCGACGGCGGATCGCTGGTCATCGGCCGCAATGTCGGCGGCGACGCTCTCGTGAAAGGTGAAGGCATACCCTTCTTTCCCCAGGTTTCGGGCGACGGCAACAGGATCGAGGTCTCCTACCTCATGCTCGGACACAAGAGCTACCCGAGACTCGCGCGGGGGATTTTCTACAAGATCATGCGGCAGGCGGGCGTGCCGGGCGTCGAGGAATTGTTCGACCTCGTCCAGCACATCAATCGGATGCAGCTCTACAGGCTGATGGCGCTTTCGGAGCTTGCCGCGGCCGATCTCGGAGTTCTGCTGCGCAAGGCCGCGCGATGCCAGCTGGAATGCCTTTCGAGCAGTATCGGCACGAGAGAGGTGTAGGTACCCGGCGCCGGCCCGCGCGTTCGCTGCGGCGGGCGAAGACCCGGGCGATTGCGGCTGGGAGGAGCGTTCCGGCCAATGGTGCCCCTGGCCGGACTTGAACCAGCACGCCCGTGAAGGCAACAGATTTTGAGTCTGCCGCGTCTACCGTTCCGCCACAGGGGCACGCGATCGGAAATGTCCGGTAAGGCCGGGGGATCATAGTCAGGCGTCCGGCAGGGTCAACGCCGCGGAGCAGGCGGGATCCGCGCGCATGGCGCCTATTCGCAGAAGATCCTGATCTTGGCCTTTCGGCTCTTCTTGTCGATGTCGATGGAAAGGTCGTTGAGGTTCCGGAGCAGGTCGTCGAGGTTTTCCCCCTTGAACCGGCTGACGTCGATGT
>DASZQP010000038.1:0-2936 GCA_035549575.1 Rhizomicrobium sp. | reverse complement strand
TCGTTGCCGCTGCGAAAAGTTTGGAGAGGCTCACCGGCATCACCTTGGTGACGTTCACCGCGAAGGTGCCGCCCGCGCGCTCGTTCTTCTTGCGGCCGCCGCGCGCGCGTTCGTATTCGACCGCGATCATCTGCGCCCACCAGCCGGGACAGCCCTTGTCATAGAGAATCTGTGCGATCTCCTTGTGCGGCCTGGTGCTGGCTTCGGCATTGTTGAGGATGATGAACCAGCCCATCCAGCCCTTGCCGGTCGCGGCCCTGACCTTCTCCTCGCTGTAGGACGGCGGCGGCCACAGTTCGCCCTTTGCCGCTCCGGCTTTCTTGGCCTTCGGTTGCGACTTTTGTTGCTCTTGGGCCGCCATGCCGTAATCTCCCCTCACCAAGCCATTCTAGCATTCGCGAGGATTTCATGCCGGATAAAAAAGGGCCTTTGGACGGTGTGCGCGTCCTCGATCTGACCGAGTTCATCTTCGGGCCCTACGCCACCCAGACGCTCGGCGATTTCGGCGCCGAGGTGATCAAGATCGAGAATCCCGGCGGCGACCGCCAGCGCCACGGCTCCAAGCACGCCAAGTCCGAAGACATGAGCGCGCTCTACATGACCATGAACCGCAACAAGCGCTCGGTCGTCCTCGACCTCAAATCCGATGACGGCCGCGGGAAGCTGCGCGCGCTGATCCCGACCGCCAATGTGTTCATCCACAATGTGCGCGCCGATGCGATGGCGCGGCTCGGCTTCTCCTATGACGAGGTGGCGAAGCTGAACCCGCACATCGTCTATGTGCATTGCGTCGGCTATGGCTCGGACGGTCCCTATGCCGGGCGGCAGGCGTTCGACGACCTGGTGCAGGCCGCGAGCGGCACGGCCGATCTGCTCCCCCGGGTGGACGGCAACGAAGACATGCGCCTGCTGCCGAGCTTCATCGCCGACAAGGTATCGAGCATGCACGCGCTGTCGGCGACGCTGGCCGCGCTCTATCACCAGAAGGCGACCGGCGAAGGCCAGTTCGTCGAAGTGCCGATGTTCGAATGCTTCACGCATTTCATGCTGATCGAACATCTCTACGGCGAGACGTTCGAGCCGCCGGTAAGCCACATGGGCCACACGCCGGCACTCGCCGCCGATCGCCGCCCGCTCAAATGCAAGGACGGCCACATCTGCATCCAGCCGGTGAGCCGCGCCTCGTCCGCGAAGTTCATGGAGCTGGGCGGTATTCCGAATGCCTATGAGAGCGAGCGCTTCCTCTCCGCACCGAAGGGCAGCCGCGTCGGCGTCTATTACGCGATGCAGCGCGAGGCGGCGATGGCGCACACGGTCGAGGAATGGATGAAGCTCGGCGAGGAGAACCGCATCCCGATCATGCGCGCAAACGGTCTCGATGAGGTGCTCGACGATCCGCATCTGAAAGCCGTCGGCTTTTTCGAGACGCGTGAGCATCCCACCGAAGGCGGCTGGCGGACGATGCGACCGCCCGTGAAATTCTCGAAGACACCCGCTTCCATCCGCCTCGCCCCGCCGAAGCCGGGACAGGATAACGACACCGTTCTCGCGAAATAGGAACCGCCATGTCCGACACGCTGCTGCCCGTTCCGGAAGAGTGGAAGAAGCGCGCGCTCATCGGCCGCGCGAAATACGAGGAGATGTACGCGCGCTCGGTGAAGGACCCCGACGGGTTCTGGGCGGAACAGGCCGGGCGCATCGACTGGATCGTTCCATTTACCAAGGTGAAAGACGTATCGTGGGACCCGGACAGTCTCCACATCAAATGGTTCGAGGATGGCGCGCTGAACGTCAGCGCGAACTGCATCGACCGGCATCTTCCGAAGCGCGCGAAGCAGACTGCGATCATCTGGGAGCCCGACGATCCGGACGCCGAAGCCAAGCACATCACTTACGAAGAGCTGCATCGCGAGGTCTGCAAATTCGCCAATGTGCTGAAGGCGCACGGTGTCGTAAAAGGCGACCGCGTGACGATCTATCTGCCGATGATCCCCGAAGCGGCGTATGCAATGCTCGCCTGCGCCCGCATCGGTGCGATCCATTCGGTGATCTTCGCGGGTTTCTCGCCGGATTCGATCGCGGGCCGCATCCAGGATTGCGCCTCGACCATCGTGCTGACCTCGGACGAAGGCATGCGCGGAGGCAGGCCCATCCCGCTCAAGCAGAATGTCGATATCGCTCTCACGCAATGCCCCGATGTGAAAACGGTGATCGTCGTCAGGCACACGGGCACCAAGGTGCTGATGCATGCCCCCCGCGATGTCTGGTATCACGAGGCCGCGGCGGAGGTTTCGGGCGATTGTCCGGCGGAGGCGATGAATGCGGAGGACCCGCTGTTCATCCTCTACACCTCCGGCTCCACGGGAAAGCCCAAGGGCGTGCTGCACACGAGCGGCGGATATCTGATGTATGCCGCGTTCACGCACGAATACGTGTTCGACTATCACGATGGCGACATCTACTGGTGCACGGCCGATGTCGGCTGGGTGACGGGCCACAGCTACATCGTCTACGGGCCGCTCGCCAATGGTGCAACGACGCTGATGTTCGAGGGCGTGCCGAATTATCCGACGACATCGCGCTTCTGGGAGGTGATCGACCGGCACAGGGTCAATATCTTCTACACAGCGCCCACGGCAATCCGCGCGCTGATGCGCGAAGGCGAAGCGCCCGTGAAGAAAACCTCGCGAGCGTCGCTTCGGCTGCTGGGCTCGGTCGGCGAGCCGATCAATCCGGAAGCGTGGCTGTGGTACTACAACGTCGTGGGCGAGCGCCGCTGTCCGATCGTGGATACGTGGTGGCAGACGGAGACGGGCGGCATCCTCATCTCCCCCCTCCCCGGTGCGACCGATCTCAAGCCCGGCTCGGCAACCAGGCCCCTGTTCGGCATCCGTCCGCAGCTCGTGGATGCGGACGGCAGGGTTCTCGAAGGCGCC
>DASZQP010000037.1:0-36813 GCA_035549575.1 Rhizomicrobium sp. | reverse complement strand
CGCAATCGCGAAGCCCTTGTGGCCCATCGCTTCCTCGATTTTGTTTCCGAAGGTTGGTCGGAGCGGCGGGATTTGAACCCACGACCCCCAGTCCCCCAGACTGGTGCGCTAACCAGGCTGCGCCACGCTCCGTGTCCATTCGTCTCGGCCGAATGGCCGCCGGGCGGGGAACCCGGATCGCGAAGGGCGCGGACTATAGGCGGGCCGCCTCCCCGCCGCAAATCCGAATTTTCGGGTGGCGGCCGGCCGCCGCTTCGTGCCTCTCCGGGCCCTGCCCTCGCCGGTTCCGGTGCACCCGGAATTTTCCTTGAAGAACGCGACCGCCGCGACCACATCGGAATTGCCGGGCTGGGACAAACCAAGGGAGTTCCCGATGGCGCAAAGACTGAATGCGTTCGCCGTTGCGGCCGACGGCGTATCGGCACTTCAGGGTGTCGAGAAATACCTCGAGTCCAGCGGCCTCGACCACAAGCTCGTATTGCTGGTGAAGATTCGCGTATCGCAGATCAATGGCTGCGAGTATTGCCTGCACATGCACACGGAAGACGCCCGCAGGCTCGGCGAATCCGAGCGGCGGATATATCTGCTCGATGCGTGGGACGAATCGGCAATGTTCAGTCCGCGGGAGCGCGCGGCGCTGGCCTGGGCGGAAGCGCTGACCGACATCCGCCGTTCCCGCGCGCCGGATCCGGTCTATGAGGAGGTGCACGCCCATTTCACGGACAAGGAGCTTGCCGATCTTTCCATCGCCATCGCGATGATCAACGCCTGGAACCGGCTGGCGATCGGAATGCGGGCCGTTCATCCCTCCGACGTCCGCAAGGCCGCATGACGTGTGCCCCGAGACGGTCTATCTTCCGATCTGCGCAGGCCGTCGCGGGGACCCATGAAGATCGCCACCTGGAATGTGAACTCCGTCAAGGCGCGGCTCGAAACCGTGACCGGCTGGCTCAGGGAAGCCGCACCGGACGTCGCGGTGCTGCAGGAGATCAAGTGCCAGGACGATGCGTTCCCGCGCCAGGCATTCGAGGATCTCGGATACAACTGCGCGGTCCACGGCCAGAAGACCTACAATGGCGTAGCGGTCCTGTCGAAGCGGCCGATCGAGGACGCAGTCCCGCGTCTTGCCGGCGGCGACGGGGACGATCACGCGCGCTACATGGAGGCCGTGATCGCCGGCGAAACAGGCGCGGTAAGGGTCGCCTCGATCTATGCCCCCAATGGCAATCCCGTCGGCACGGACAAGTTCCGCTACAAGCTCGCCTGGCTCGAACGGCTCCGCGCGCGGGCGAAGACCCTGCTGCTGGACGAGGAGCCGTTTGCGCTGATGGGAGATTACAACGTCATCCCGACGCCGGACGACGTGCACGATCCCAAGGCGTGGATGGGTGACGCGCTGTTTCAGCCGGAGTCGCGCGCGGCGCTACGGCGGATCGAAAATCTCGGTCTCACCGACGCGTTCCGCGCCTGCCATGCGCAGACGCACCAATACACGTTCTGGGACTATCAGGCCGGCGCATGGCAGAAGGACCACGGAATCCGCATCGATCACATTCTGTTGTCGCCGCAGGCGGCGGACCGGCTGAAGGCCTGCGGCATCGACAAGCACGTCCGCGCCTGGGAGAAGCCCTCCGACCATGTTCCGGTGTGGTGCGAGCTGGCGATATAAGTCCCGGCCCTTTCCGCCGCCCGTCTCATTGCGAAGTCAGATCGCGCCGCAGGCTGCAAGCGCGTCGATTTCGGAAGGTGAAAAATCCCAGGCGGCGAGCGCCGCCGCATTGTCTGCCGCCGCCGGCGGGCCCTGCACCTGCGGCACGGTGCGGCTGAAACGCGGTGCCGGTGCGGGCTGCACGATGCCGTCCCGCTCCACGAAGGTCCCGCGCGCCACATTGTGCGGATGGTTCGGGGCTTCGGCGATGGAAAGCACCGGAGCGTAGCAGACGTCGCTTCCCATCATGATCGCGTCCCATTCGTCCCGCGTCTTCGTGCGGATGACCGCGGCGAGTTTTTGCTTCAGTGCCGGCCACTGCGCGCGATCCATCTGCGCGGCGAAGGCCGGATCGGAAATTCCGGTCTTCTCCATCAGCTCCCTGTAGAACTGCGGCTCGATCGAACCGATGGATACGAACCGGCCGTCCCTTGTTTCGTAGACATCGTAGAAATGCGCGCCCCCGTCGAGCATGTTGGATGCGCGTTCGTCCTTCCAGATACCCATGGCCGTCATCGCGTAGAACATCGTCATCAGCGATGCGGCGCCATCCGTCATTGCCGCGTCCACGACCTGCCCCTTGCCCGAGCGCCTCGCTTCGAGCATTCCGCAGACCACGCCGAAGGCGAGATAGAGCGCGCCGCCGCCGAAATCCCCTACCAGGTTGAGCGGCGGCACGGGCTTTCCGTCCCTCGCGCCGATGGCGTGCAGCGCGCCCGTGAGGGAGATGTAGTTGATGTCGTGACCGGCGGCGCTCGCGAGCGGGCCCGTCTGCCCCCATCCCGTCATGCGCCCATAGACGAGCTTCGGATTGCGCTTCAGGCAAATCTCCGGGCCGACGCCGAGACGCTCCATCACGCCGGGGCGGAAGCCCTCGATCAGCGCGTCCGCCCTGTCGATCAGCTTCAGTGCCGCCTCGACGGCCTCGGGCTTTTTCATGTCCAGCGCGACAGCCTGGCGTCCGCGAAAATAGATCTCGGCCTTTCCCGGCGCGCGGCCGCCCTTGCGGTCGATGCGGATGATTTCCGCACCCATGTCGGAAAGCAGCATCGCCGCAAACGGGCCCGGACCGATCCCCGCGAACTCCACGATACGAATGCCGTGCAACGGACCCATGCGCCGCTCCATTCCAATTTGTGCCGCATTTTCTTGCTATACGCCCGGCTCGAAACTATCAGACAAAACACCTCTGGCAATGCATTGCTACCGGCTTTCCCTGGTTGTTGTCGCAACGTTATCGTTCGCCGTTCCCGTCCGCGCCGACACGGCCAAGCCCATCTACCGGATCGACAGCGCAACGGCGAAAGTCGAGAAAAACCGCCTCGTCATTTCCGCAAGCGGTGCCGTCAGAAGCGGAGGCTGGAACAATCCGCGCCTGCGGCTCAAGGAAATCTCCGTTCCGGAAGGCAGCACGCTACGGGTCGTTTTTCTCGCCGTCCCGCCGTCGCCGAGGCAGACGGTCGTCAACGCTCTTTTGCCCGTCAGCGCGCGCAGGGTCGCGCGGTTGCCGCGCTACGGCGCCAAACACGTCGAAATCGTGGCGGAGACCAACAGCGTCGTCGTGCCGATCAGGCGATAGCGTCTTCCTCGGATGCGAGCGCCTTGTCCACGACCTGGACGAGGACCTCCGCCTCCCGCGCGCCCGAAATGACGTATTTCCCGCCGAAGATGAAGGTCGGCACGCCGGTGATGCCCATTTCGCCAGCGAGCTTCGCCTCGCGCTCGACATTGGCGATATCCGTGTCGCCGGAAAGCAGATCGGCGACCTCGATGGAATCCAATCCCACCTCCGCGGCGAGAAATTCAAGAACGGAACCGTCCCCGATGTCGCGGCCCTCGAGGAAATAGGCGGCAAAGAGACGTTCCACGACCGCGTCCTGAAGCCCTGCGCTCGCCGCCCAGCGGATCAGGCGATGGGAGTCGAGCGTGTTGGGCCGGCGCTCGATCTTTTCGAATGCGAAGGTAATTCCCTCCTTCGCGCCTTCCGCCACCAGCGCGTCGGTCATGGCGGCGCGCCGTTCGCTGTCGCCGAACTTCGCCGCCATGTAGGCGCGGCGCTCCGCGCCTTCGCGCGGGACACCGGGGTCCAGGAAATAGGGACGCCACACGACGTCGAACCGGATTTCCGGGCGCATTTCGATCGCCCGGGCGAGCCTGCGCTTGCCGATGAAGCACCATGGGCAAACCGTGTCGGATATGACGTCTATCTGCATGGCGGCAGGCTAGCACGGCCCGATGCCCGAAAGACACCGTGCAGTCTTCAGGCGTTTCGGTCGAGTTCCGCCGCCTTGGCTTCGTATTCGTCGGCGAGCTGTCCCAACGCCCTTGCGGCCTGCTCGTCGCCGATCCACCTGGCATGATGGCGGCACTTTCGGGCCTGCACGCGCAAGGCATCGGCCTGGCGCAGATCCGTCACGTCGATGAGGATGTTGACCGCGCAGCGCAGACTGCCGTCGTCGCGGAAAATCGGTGTCGGATAGGGTACGAACGTAACCCGAGATCCGTCGGGCCGCTCGGCAACGGCGACGGCGCCGCGGACGGGGCGCTTCTCCGCTATGGCCCTTGCCATCGGGCATCTCTCGTGCGGCAGGTGGGTTCCGTCTATCTCGTAAAGTTTCCAGGTGATGCACCAGCGGTCCGTCCCCGGGATCGGCGTACGGCCGGCGTAGTCGATACAGGCGGAATTGAAGTGGGTGATCACGCCTTCGGCGTCGGTCACATAGATGGGCACCGTCAGCGCGTCCAGGGCTTCGATCAGCGAATCGCCACCGGCCTCGACGGCTTCGATCGCCCGGTTCAGGACGCTTTCCGCTATCTCCGTTCGCTCATACATCGCTGCCCCGGCTCCGGCCAACATATCCGAACGCAGAGAGGTGCAAAGCGTTCCATCGGCAGGCTACTGGCGAAGTGGGTGCCCACCCCAGGGTGGGCGATTCGGGCCGGCCGGTCCCTGCGCCTTGTCAGGCCGCATCGGCAACTACCCGGTTCCGGCCGGAACGCTTGGCGCTGTAAAGCGCCTGGTCGGCGCGCCGCAGGAGCGCGTCGGCGGTATCGTTCGCACCCTCGGATGCGGCAATCCCGATGCTTACGGTGATGGACAGCTTGCCGGGATCGCGGCTGATCTCGAGCGGGGTGGTCTCGACGCTCTTGCGCAGCCGCTCCGCCACGGAATAGGCGAGCGCCGCGTCGGTTTCCGGCATCACGACCACGAACTCCTCGCCGCCGTACCGGCAGGCGAGATCGAGGCCGCGGATGTTGGCGCCGACCCGCTTGGCGAATTCCCGCAGGACCTCGTCGCCGATATCGTGACCGTAGGTGTCGTTCACCGCCTTGAAGTAGTCGATGTCCATGATCACGAAGGCAAGCGGCTTGCCCGCCTTCGCCGCCGAAGCCATGAGATTGTCCAGATGGCTCGTCATGTAGCGGCGGTTGTGCAGCCCCGTGAGCTGGTCGGTGATCGCCATCTCGAGGCTAAGCTGGACATTGCGGCGCAGCCGGTCGGCATAGCGCTTCTTGCGCAACTGCGTGCGCACGCGGGCGACGAGCTCGTTCTTGTCCACCGGGCGCGTCAGATAGTCGTTTACGCCCATCTCCAGGGCCTGGGTCAGCTTGCGGCGGTCGCCGTCGCTGACGACCACGAGGATCGGCACGTTTCGCGCCTCGGGAATCGAGCGGAGCTGGGAACACAGCCTCAGTCCGTCGAACCCGCGCATCCCAAGGCTGACAACGATCAGATCGAAGTCGCCGCCACGCGCCCGCACCAGCGCCTCCTCGAACGTATCGACGGCGGCGATTTCGTGCCCGGGCTTCAGCGCGCCCGAGAACCACGCCAGCGATTCCGGCCGGTCCTCGATGATCAGAAGCCGCCCGCCGGTTTCGCCGTCTTGCAGCGTATCGGCGGTGTCGAACAGTCCCATGCTCTGGCCGGTCGTCTCGCGCAGGCGGAGCTCGTCGGTCATCATCTTGAGCCGCACGAGTGAACGCACGCGCGCGAACAGGGCCGCGTCGTCCACCGGCTTGGTGAGGAAATCGTCGGCTCCTGCCTCGAGACCCGCGACACGGTCGCTGGGCTGGTCGAGCGCGGTCACCATCACGACGGGAATGTGGGCGATCCGGGGGTTGGCCTTCACACGGCGGCAGACCTCGAAACCGTCCATGCCCGGCATCATGACGTCCAAAAGAACGATGTCGGGCGGCTGTTCCTCCATGCGTGCGAGCGCGTCGGCGCCGTTGAAGGCCGTAACGACCTCGAAGTACTCGGCGCTCAGCTTGGCTTCGAGCAGCTTGACGTTCGACAGGATGTCATCGACGACCAATACCCGCGCGGTCATGACCTACCCAAATTGTTTCGCCCGCTATCCAATGAAGCGGCGTACTGTGTCGAGAAAGCTGGTAACGGATATCGGCTTGGAGATGTAAGCCTCGCAGCCGCCCTGCCGGATCACCTCTTCGTCGCCCTTCATGGCGAACGCGGTCACGGCGACCACAGGGATGGTTTTCAGCGTATCGTCTTCCTTGAGCCACTTGGTGACCTCCAGCCCCGACACCTCCGGGAGCTGGATATCCATGAGGATGAGGTCCGGATGGTGCTCGCGCGCGATATCGAGAGCTTCCATTCCGTCCTTGGTCTGCAGGATGTGATAGCCGTGGGCATCGAGCAGGTCGTGGAACAGCTTCATGTTGAGCTCGTTGTCTTCCACGATCAGAACTGTCTTGGCCTTGGCATCCATCGATCGAATCTCCCGGACGCACCAGCGCCCAATCGCGGCCGGGACCCGCGCGGCATCGGGAGATGCCGCTTTGGCCCGGTCCGGCGAGTATTAGATCGGATGTCTTAACGCTCCCTTGACGATGGTGGCGGAGAGCGGGATTTCGCCAGAGAAATCCGGGGATTTCCGGTTCCGCCGATTGCTCCCCAAGCGGGCCGGACGCTGCCGCCGGGAGGGACCGTCCTCCGGCCCAAAACAGGCAGCATCCGGCGCGGAAACCTCGCCGACCTTGACATTTGCCGACCGGGTTTCAAAAACAGCCCGCTTGAGGACACGAGGCCGCCTCCGGGCCGGACGCCCCCGATGCTCCTTGTACTCGAGGCCGATTCGCCCCGGAGCGGCCGAAAGCATACCGAGCAAAGGACCGTCAAAGTGCCGCCCAGCCGCAATGTGATCGATGGCCCCGACTTCATCTGCATCGGGATGCCGAAAACCGGCACGCGGTGGCTGTTCGATCAGCTGAGCCATCACCCCGAATTCTGGATGCCGGCCTCCAAGGGCGTTCACTATTTCCGGGCGAAGGAAGCGCCCAAGATGGTCGCGGCCGCCAAGCATCTGAAGCGTGCCGAAGAGGGAAAGGGACGCGCCCGCGGTCACAAGCTGGACGAACGAAACCGCCTTTTTCTGCAGGACGCGGTGGCGCTGGGCTCCAAGCCCCGGGACCTGAAGGCTTATGCGGCACTGTTCCGGCACAAGGGAACGCAACTCTCCGGCGACATCACCGCCGCCTATGCAGACCTGAAGGAGCCGGTCATTCGCGAAATCGCGGAAGCCCTTCCCGATGTGAAGATCATTCTGCTGATTCGCGAACCGGTGGCACGGGCCTGGTCGCGCATCTCCATGGCCTGGCGCAAGAGCGAATTCGACGCAACGCTGCTGTCCGATCTCGACAGGCTGCGCGAATACGTGCGCACGACGAGCTGGCTGACGATGGAAAATTCGAGCCCCACGCAGATCGTGACGCGGTGGCGCACGCACGCGCCCAAACTTTCGTTCCGCCACTATCTCTTCGACGAGCTCGTTGCGGATCCGGAAGGATTGCGAAGCTCGATTCTGACGTTCCTCGGCGCCAATCCGGAACTCCAGGGAAAGGTGCCGCCATCACACAATCAAAAGGCCCAGCACGAGAAGCTGACCGTGCCGGAGGGGGCCATGGCGGTCATGGTCGAACACTACAGGGACGAGCTCAAGGCCTGCGCGGAGATGCTGGGCGGCGCGGCGCGGGACTGGCCCGCGCGATACGGTCTCTAGAACCGGGCCGGGATTCCGGCGAAACTTGCCGGCGGCCCGACCGGCCGGGGACAAATGACGCGCCTTGCCATCACCAGCGAAAATGCCGCCGTGCTCGCGCTGCAGTCACTAGCCTTCCTGGCCGGCTCGCGGGAGGCCATCGAGCGGTTCGCGGCAGCGACGGGCTGCGACCCCTCCGACATGCGCATCCGCGCCGACGAACCCGATTTCCTCGTCTCAGTGCTCGATTTTCTTCTTTCGGATGAGACACTTCTAGTCGAATTCTCAAGCGAATTCGAGGTCGATGTACGCGCCGTCCACATGGCGCGGCATGTGTTGAGCGAAGGATGAGCGTCGCATTCGGGATGGCGGCGGCCCTTGCGCGCCTCAAGGCCGGCCGGCCGCTGATCATCGTCGACGCGGACGAGGTGATCCTGCGGTTCGCGGACGGTTTCGACAGCTTCCTCAGGCGTCAGGCCCTTTTCCTCGACCTCACCAGCTACCGGCTTCATGGCAACGTCAGGCGGCTCGACGATCGCAGCCCGGTTCTTGACGTCGAGGTAACGGCGCTGCTGGAGGAGTTCCGTTCCGGACTCGATTGGCTGGAGCCGGTCGAGGGTGCGCGCGAAGCGCTCGCCGCGCTGAGCGGCGTGGCCGAAGTCGCGATCCTTACCAACATCACGGAGATGCAGGCGGAGGCCCGACTTCGCAATCTGGCCAGGCTGGGCCTGGACTTTCCGCTGATCCCGAACGCAGGTCCGAAAGGACCGGCCGTGAAGACGCTCGCGTCGCATGCACACGCGCCGGCGTGGTTCATCGACGACATTCCGCAGCATCTCGCTTCCGCAGCTGAGCACGCGCCAAAAGTGACCCGCGTCCACCTCGTGGGGGATGCGAGGCTGAAGCCGTTGCTCCCGCCCTCGCCCCACGCAAACCTCTATGCGAACGATTGGGCCGAGGCGGCGGCTCATATCCTGGACCGACTCGAGAGCCGACATGCGACTGGGAATTGACCTCGGCGGAACGAAGATCGAGATCGCCGCGCTGGACAGGGACGGCCGCGAATGCGTGCGGCGACGCATTGCGACCCCTACCGAGAGCTACGACGCCATCGTCACGGCAATCCGCAACCTGGTGCTCGAAGTGGAAGGCGAATTGGGCACCCGCGGCTCGGTCGGCGTGGCGATCCCGGGGACGGTATCGCCCGTCACAGGTCTGGTGAAGAACGCCAACACCACCCGGCTGATCGGCCGGCCGCTCGACCGGGACCTGTCCGGCGCCCTGTCCCGGGACATCCGCGTGGCCAACGACGCCAATTGCTTTGCGCTTTCCGAAGCGACGGATGGAGCCGCCGCGGGAAAACAGATCGTTTTCGGGGTGATTGCAGGAACCGGCGTGGGCGGCGGGGTTTGCATTGGCGGACGCGTCCTTGACGGCGCGCACGCGATCGCGGGCGAATGGGGCCACAATCCCCTTCCGAGACCGAGCGTGGAAGAAGTGGAGCAGGCACCGCAATGTTATTGCGGCCTGCGCGGATGCATCGAAAGCTGGTGCAGCGGCCCTGCTCTTTCACGGCAATTCCGCGCGCGTACCGGGGAGGATGCCACTGCCCTCGAAATCTGCGGGCGCGCGCAACAGGGCGACGGGGCGGCACAGGCGCTGGTCGCGGAATTTCTCGATCGCTTCGCACGCGCGTTGTCCACGCTCGTCAATATCCTGGACCCGGATGCCATCGTGATCGGCGGCGGGCTGTCGAACATGGACATTCTCTATTCGGAACTGCCGGCCCGTGTGGAGGCGTATTCCTTCTCGCCCCAGGGCACGACAGCCATTCTCAGAAACCGTCATGGCGATTCCAGCGGCGTCCGCGGAGCCGCATGGCTATGGCCGGAAACATGAGCGCCTTCTGCCGCGATTGCCTCGCCGATGTCGCCGCGGACACCGCCCGCTGCCCGCAGTGCCGCAGCCGCCGGATCGTGGCCCACGAGGAACTGCACGAGCTGACCATCGCACATCTGGACTGCGATGCCTTCTATGCCGCCATTGAAAAGCGGGACGACCCCTCGCTTGCCGGGAAACCCGTCATCGTGGGCGGAGGCAGGCGTGGCGTGGTATCGACGTGCTGCTACATCGCGCGGATCGACGGCGTGCGGTCTGCCATGCCGATGTTCAAGGCGCTCGAACTGTGTCCGCACGCCACGTTGATCAAGCCGGACATGGCCAAATACGTCGCCGAGGGCAGGCGTGTGCGCGCGATGATGCGAGATCTGACGCCCCTCGTCGAACCGCTGTCGCTGGACGAGGCCTATCTGGACCTGTCCGGCACCGAAAGGCTGCACGGCCGCAGCCCCGCGAAGACCATGGCGCTGCTGGCCGGCAATATCGAGGCCGAGATCGGAATTACCGTCTCGATCGGCCTGTCCTGCAACAAGTTTCTGGCCAAACTCGCCAGCGAGCTCGACAAGCCGCGCGGCTTCGCCGTCATCGGCAGCAGGGAGGCTTCCACCTTTCTTCGCGACAAGCCCGTAGGCATGATCCGCGGCGCGGGCGCCGCGCTGCAGGCCAGGCTGGCGCGCGACGGAATCACCCGCATCGGGCAGCTCCAGGACGCAGACCGCCGCGAACTCGCCAAGCGCTACGGCAGCACGGGTCTCTGGCTGCATCGCCTCGCCAATGCCGAGGACAGCCGGCCCGTCGATCCGTCCGGCGAAATGAAGAGCATCTCGTCGGAGACGACCTTCAACGAGAACATCGCCAAACTCGAGGAACTGGAACGGATTCTCTGGCGGCAATGCGAACGCGTCTCCGCGCGCGCCAAGGCCATGGATCTCGGCGGCCGTACCGTCACCCTCAAGCTGAAGACGGCCGGATTCCGGATCAGGACGCGCAGTGTGACGCTCGACGCACCGACGCAGCTCGCCGACCGCATTTTCGGCGTGTCGCGCACGCTCTTGCACAGGGAGGCCGACGGCACATCCTTTCGGCTGCTCGGCGCGGGCCTGCACAACATCTGCGCGGCGAGCGCGTGCGATCCGGCCGATCTGGTCGACAAGGGCGCCGGCAAGCGCGCAAGGGCCGAAAGGGCGATGGACAAGGTCCGCGCCAAATTCGGCGGCGAGGCGGTCGGCAAGGGCCGCGGCCTCGGGGCAAGAAAGCATGACCAGCTATCGCCCAACAGAAGCGGGCACTGAAATTTTACTCCGTCAACTTTCGAATCGAGTCCCGGGCGGTTGTGGCATTTTCCACGCCGTGCAAAGAATCCGGCCCGAACCGCGCAAGGGGGACTACATGCGTACGAGTGCAATCTCATGCGTTCTTGCAACGGCCCTGGCCGTCGCTTGCGGCGCAACTGCGGCGCAAGCCAGCCGGATGACCAGCAGCAGGGCGGCATATTTCGAGATCAGCCGGCCCGCACGCGACATCGCCGGTATGCACGGCGTCAGAGCAGTTCCCGTGCACCGGCGTGTCAATCCTCTCGCCTCCGAGGCCGGCGGCGGCGCGCGCGGGACGTGGACGAGAAGCCGGCCGCCCATCGACCCCCTGATCGCTCTTTCGCAAAACAGCACCGCGCCCACGCCTCCTCCCGACCTCGTCTTCGACGGCACGGCCAACCCGTTCGCCTGCGGCGGATGCAGTCCGCCCGACGCCAATGGCGATGTCGGCACCAGGGAATATGTCCAGGTCGTCAACGCGACCCAGGTCGCGGTCTTCAAGAAGAAGAACGGCCATCCGCTTGCGCCTCCGTTCGATCTCGGCGCGTTGTGGACCAGCGGCCCGTGCGCCTCGGATGTCGGCGATCCCGATGCGCTCTACGATACGCGCGCGAAGCGCTGGGTAATCACGCAGCTGGCAAGTACCAATGCCGTCTGCTTCGCGATATCCAAGACTTCGGATCCGCTCGGGGCCTATTTCCTCTACACCTTCAACGTCGTGGACTTCCCCGACTACTTCAAGGTCGGAGTCTGGCCCAACGCCTACTACGGGTCCGCCAATCAGTCGTCCTACGCGGCGTTCGCCTTCAACCGTACCAAGATGCTGATCGGCGATCCGGGCGCGGAAATGATCCGGTTCACCGGCGAGACCAACCTGCTGCTGCCGGCCGATCTCGACGACAAGTCCAAGCCCAAGGGCGGCGGATATTTCTTCACCTTCAAGGACGACGCATTCCACGGCGGCACCGACCGCATCGAGCTGTTTCGCCTCTCGCCCAATTTCTCCAACCCGCAGAAGAGCAAGTTCACCCTCGTCAATGCCTTTCCCATCGCGCCGTTCACCTACACGGTCTGCGGCTTTTTCAATTTCAACTGCATTCCCCAGAAGGGTACGTCGGTGAAGGTCGATGCCGTGAGCGAGTGGCCGATGCAGCGGTTCGCGTTCCGCACGATCGGCAACCAGCAAGAACTCGTCGGAAACTTTACCGTCGGAGGGGGCACCGGAACGGCCGGCGCGGCAATCCGCTGGTTCGAATTGCGCAGCACGGACGGCGGCAAATGGAGCCTCGTCCAGGAGGGCACGCAGGACCTCGGCGACGGACTGGACCGCTTCATGGGAAGCATCTCGATGGATCAGGCCGGCGACATCGCGCTCGGCTATTCGGCGTCGAGCCCGAACGACTTTCCGAGCATTCGATATGCGACGCGGCGTCCGGGCGATCCCCTCGGCACGCTCGGGGCGGAGCAGATCCTGAAAGCCGGCGGCGGCTCGCAGACGTCCTCCAACCGATGGGGCGACTACACAGGCATGAGCATCGATCCGAAAGGCGGCTGCCAGTTCTGGTACACGAACGAGTACTATGCCGTCAGTTCCGGAAGCAACTGGAACACTGCGGTGGGCGCGTTTACCGAACCGACATGCTCGCCCTAGCGGATTGATCCGGCTTCAGGCCTGCCTGCCATCGTGGCCGCCGATGACGCCGTAGAGATCGGGGCGGCGGTCGCGAAACAGGCCCCAGGAGGTGCGAAGCCGCGCGATCGCGTCGAGATCGAATTTCGCGGTGACGACGCCCTCCTCCGTGCGGCCCAGCTCGGCAACAATGCCTCCCGTCTCGTCCGCGATGAAGGACGAGCCGTAGAATGTCATTTCCCCGCTGCTGCCGGGTGCACAGCTCCTCTCGGTACCGATGCGGTTGGACGCGACGAGCGGAACCATGTTCGCGGCCGCATGACCCTGCATCGTGCGGCGCCAGTGATCGCGGCTGTCGACCGGCGGCGCCGGCGGCGGCTCCGTGCCGATGGCGGTCGGATAGAAGAGCACCTCTGCGCCGAGGAGCGCCATGGCGCGTGCGCTCTCCGGGAACCACTGGTCCCAGCAGATGCCGGCTCCCAGCAATCCGAATTTCGTCTTCCAGACCCTGAACCCCGTGTCGCCCGGGGTAAAATAGTACTTCTCCTGATAGCCGGGCCCGTCGGGGATGTGCGACTTGCGATAGATGCCGAGCACGCTCCCGTCCGCGTCGATCATGGCAAGCGAGTTGAAGTGCGCGTGGCCGGCCTTCTCGAAGAAGCTGACCGGCAGAACGACGCCGAGCTCCTTCGCAAGGCCGGACATCTGCGCGAGAAGCGGATTGCCTTCGGCCGGGGCCGCGAGCTTGAAGTGATCGACGAGCTGGTCCTGGCAGAAATACGGTGTCTCGAACAGTTCCTGGATGAGGATCGCGTTTGCGCCCTTCGCCGCTGCCGCCCGAACGAGCTCCTTCGCCTTGGCGACATTTTTCGGTCCATCCCAGGAGCAGGCGAACTGCGTGGCGGCGAGAGTTATGTTTCGCATCGAAATTCCGCTCCCGAAACGTGACAAAGGCCTGGCCGAATCTGCACGCGGGCGCGCCGGCGTCCGCGTTCGGCCAAAAGCCCGCCGCCGGCCGTCATGCCGCCGGTTCCTGCTGGGTGATGCAATGGATGCCGCCGCCGCCCTCCACGATGTCGAGCGCGTCGATGGAAAGTATGTCGCGGTCGGGGAAGCAGTCCGCGAGCACCGCGCGGGCCTTCTCGTCGTTGGGGTCGTCGAATGCCGGCATAACCACGCCGCTGTTCGGCAGATAGAAGTTCACATAGCTCGCCTGCAGCAGCCGTCCGCGCGAATCCCTGCGTTCCGTTTTCGGCTGCTCCAGTTCGACGATGTCCAGCACGCCGCCATCGGCATCGCGCGCGCTCCTCAGCCGCCGCATGGCGTCCCGCACCGGCTCCCAATCGGGATGCGAGCGCGATGCCGGAACCCCGACCAGCACGCGCCCCGCCGCCACGAAGCAGGCGATATTGTCGATATGTCCATCGGTTTCCTCGTCGGAAAATCCGTCGCCAAGCCAGATTATCCTGCGCGCGCCGGTATAGAGCGCGAGGCGCTCCTCGACCTGCTGCCGGTTCAGATTGGGATTGCGGTTCGAATTGAGCAGCGTCTGTTCGGTCGTCAGAAGCGTTCCGTTTCCGTCATTGTGAATCGCGCCCCCTTCGCAGATCAGGGGCGCCTCGAAGATCCGAGCGCCGGATGCCTTGGCGATGCGTGCGGCAAGCTCCGCATCTTCGCCGTAGGGCTGGTATTTGTTCCCCCAGGCGTTGAATCTCCAATGCACCGCGCCGAGCGCACCGCCGGGACCGCGCAGAAAGGTCGGCCCGGTGTCGCGTGCCCAGGAATCGTCGAGCGGGACTTCGAATGTTTCCACCTTGCCCGCGCAGGCGAGTTTCGCTTCGGGCGCGTCCTGTGGACGCACCGCCATCGTCACGGGCTCGAATGTGGATATCGCCCGCGCGACGCGTGCGAACGCCTGCTTCGCGCGCAGCAGGGCTTCCGGGCCACCCCATGCCTCGATGCGGCAGGGCCAGCACATCCAGGTCCGCGCATGGAGCGTCCACTCCGCGGGCCAGGCGAAGCCATCGCGCACCGGACAGGGACCGTCGGCATCGAGACGTTGTGTCATAGGCTTTCTATAGCGCGCGGCGCGGCGGCACGGTAGCTTTGCATCTTCACGAAAGGACCAAACATGCCCGGCAAGATAGATGCGCGCCTGAAAGAATTGAATATCGATCTCCCCGCCCCGCCCGCGCCGGTGGCGAGCTATGTGCCATACGTCGTCAGCGGAAATCTCGTCTTCGTTTCCGGGCAGGTCACCGCGGCTCCAGACGGCTTGAAATTCATCGGAAAGGTGGGCGCCGGCATCTCGCTCGATGACGGCAAGGCGGCGGCGCGGCTGTGCGCGATCAATGTGATTGCGCAGCTCAAGGCCGCATGCGGCGGCGATCTGGACCGCGTGCGGCGTTGCGTGAAGCTCGGCGTGTTCGTGAATGCCGCGGCGGATTTCACCCAGCATCCGGAGGTCGCAAACGGCGCATCGGACTTGATCCAGGAGGTTTTCGGCGACAGCGGGAAGCATTCCCGCGCCGCCGTGGGCGCCGGATCGCTGCCCCGCGGGGTGGCGGCCGAGGTCGAAGCGATATTCGAGATCGCGTGACGCAAGACGCACCGACCGCGCGGCTGGCTGGACGCGCCTGCGACATCGAACGGGCAGCGTGGAATGCCTGCGCCAACCCCAAGGGACTGGCGAGTCCGCATCCGTTCACACGTCACGAGTTTTTCGACGCGGTCGAGGCGTCCGGTTCGGCCACCGCCCGCACCGGGTGGAGACCCTTGCATCTGGTGATGGAACGGCGCGGGCGGATTGCGGGAATTCTGCCGCTCTATCTCAAAAGCCACAGCCAGGGCGAATACGTGTTCGACCACGCCTGGGCCGACGCGCTCGAGCGCGCGGGCGGCGACTACTATCCCAAGCTTCAGGCGAGCGTGCCCTTCACCCCCGCCACGGGACGGCGCTTTCTCGTCGCACCGGGGGAGGACGAGCTGGAAGCAGTGGGAACGCTGCTCGGCGCGGGCGCAGCCGCCGTCAAGGAAGTGAGGGCATCCTCCCTGCACATCACGTTCATGACGGAACCGGAATGGAGAATTGCCGGCGCCGCTGGATATCTGCAACGGACGGACCAGCAATTCCACTGGGAGAACCGCGGCTACGACAGCTTCGACGGGTTCCTGGCGCAACTGTCGTCTTCGAAGAGGAAAAACCTGCGCAAGGAGCGCGAGGCCGTGCGCGCAGAAGGCGTCGAATTCGACTGGCTGACGGGCGGCGATCTCACGGAAGCGGTATGGGACCGGTTTTTCGAGTTCTACATGGACACGGGCGGCCGCAAATGGGGTCATCCCTATCTGACGCGCGAGTTCTTCAGCCGCATCGGACAATCCATGGCGGACCAGGTGCTTCTGGTGATGGCGAGGCGCGGCGGCCGCCACATCGCCGGGGCCTTGAATTTCTTCGGAGACGGGATCCTCTACGGACGCAATTGGGGCTGCATCGAGTTCGTTCCGTTCCTGCATTTCGAAACCTGCTACTACCAGGCCATAGAATTCGCCATCGCCCGCGGCCTGAAAAAGGTGGAGGCCGGCGCCCAGGGCGCGCACAAGCTCCTGCGCGGCTACATGCCTGCCGCGACCTACAGCGCGCACTACATCGCGCATCCCGGACTGCGCCGCGCCGTGGACGACTACCTTGTCCGGGAGCGCGAGGCCGTGGCGGAACATATCGAGGAATTGACAGGACATGGGCCGTTCAAGAAGACCGTGTCGCCATGACCCCGCGGGCGCTATAAAACACGCCGAAGGAGCGCACAAATGCGATGGGATGCCCCGCTTCCTGCCTTGGCCTTCGCGCCTTCACCCGCTGCAGCGCGCCGAGCGCGTGGGTGGAAGCGGGCACCGGGCGCCTCGACAAAAAACACTACGCGATGGCCAGAAGCAGGGGCGACGGCAATGCGGTCGATAGTACCGCACCCGCGCACAGCGATACCTTCGACTATGTTTCCATCGACGAGAAATACGCTGCGATACAGGGCGTCAAAACGGACATAGCCTGGACGTCGACGCGCGTGCCGCCGGACTACCGGATGCCGCCCGCCGGCGAATGCAGCATTTAGGGAGCGATCCATGTCCTACGACCAGAACAACATCTTCGCCCGCATTTTGCGCGGCGAGCTGCCCAAGGTGGCGGTGTACGAGGACGATCTCACCCTCGCCTTCATGGACATCATGCCTTCCGTCGAGGGTCACACGCTGGTCATCACCAGGGAGGCTGCGGAGGGCATCCTCGATCTTTCGCCGGATGGCGCGGCCGCGCTGATCAGAACGACGCAGAAGGTCGCAAGGGCCGTCAAGAAGGCGCTCGAAGCGCCCGGGATCATGCTGGTGCAGCTCAACGGCGCGGCGGCCGGACAGAGCATCCCGCATATCCATTTCCACGTCCTGCCCCGCAGCGAGGGGCTCGATCTGAAGCTCCACGGCCGGGGCATGGTGAAACCGGAGGCTCTGGAACCGGTCGCAGCCCGAATCCGGGCCGCCTTGTAGGACCCCCGGGCGATCCCATATCTGGGTGGATGATCTATCTGCTGGCCTTTTTCTGCTCGCCCCTCGCGCTCCTGTTCGCGGGAAAGCCGATCTCGGCCGTGTTCAACCTGATCCTGTACATCCTCTCCCTGGCATTCTGGATCACCATCATCCTGCACCACATAGGCTTCCTTCTTTGGGGAATCGGCGTGCTTCACGCCGTGCTGGCCATCAACAATGCGCGGGAGGAGCGCCGCGCCCGGCGCATCATCGCCGCGACAAAAAGCGACTGAATTCACGTTGTCGCCCCCCTCGGCCCGTGCGAGCGTTCCGGCGCATTCGACACGAGGGAGCGGGACATGTTCTTCAGGACATTGCGGATCGGGGTTGCCCTTGCGGCAGGACTGCTTTTCGCCACGTCGGCCAGCGCCGGCACCAACGCCAAGGCCGCGGACTATTGCGTGAAGAAGGGCGGCGTGGTGCAGACGCGAATTCCCGAATACGGCACCAACGGCGGCAACGCGCTGGTGCTCGCCGGCAAGGCCCAGTTCTGCCAGTTCACCAGCGCGGACGACGGCAGCCAGATCAACCTGCTCCTGAGTACGCTGATGACCCGGCAGCCCAGCCTGGCGGCGCTGGCCTATTACGCCAAGGTGCAGATGGGAAGCTGCAACGGCAATCCGGCGTCCTGCTACTGCACGCTGCTGGGAGGTAGCGACCTCTTCGGCGGCATCAATGCCGCGGGCGGCGGCTGGGTTCTGGACAGCGATCCGAACGACGTGCTGGAAACCTGCATCTTCCCCGACCTGTCCTCTATCGATTCCTGGGGGCTCGCCTATCATTCCGTCGATGTGATCCGCGGCACCGATCTCTCCAAGGTCCTGCGGTACAAGGATCCCTACGCGGCGCGAGCGGGCCATCGAAGGCAGCATCAGCCCTTCCGCGAACGGATTGCGGCAAGGCACCCGCTCTGATCCGCCCGCAGGGCGGACCGGTCAGGGCGCGAAGGACGAACGGGCCTTCACGCCCCAATGGCCGTCCTCGCAGGTGATCACGTAGATCGAGTCGAAGCGGCCGATCACGCTGCCGTCGGCGCGATAGCGCACGAAGCGCGTGTCGATATGCACCTTGTCCGCTCCGGCATGAATGACCTCGCGCCGTTCCCAGGCCGAATGATGCCACTCCTGGAGCGCGCCCTGCGCGAACCGCTCCGGCGTCATGTCGCCCCGGTTGAGGATGACCAGACGGTTCGAGGCCAGACGGACGCTGGGGAAATTGAATGTCGCCTCGAACGCCTCGACATCGCGGGCGTTGAACGCCGCCATGAAATCGTCCAGGCATTTCTGCGCGGCGGCGGCAGGACCGGCGTCGTCGGCCATTGGGGCACCCCCTTCGAATTCCGCCAAGCCTAGCGCAACTTTGTTTCCGGGTTGAGCGCCGGCCTCGGCGGCCGGACGGTACCCCCCCCGGACTTCGAAAGTTGAATTCAATTCCCGCGATCCGCCGCCAACACCCGGAGGCGGAAGGGAAAATCCGGATGCGCCACCCCTTGCTCCGGCGGCGCCAATCCCTTCACATGGCCGCACGAACAGATGGGGACGCGGCGCACGGATTTCAACCCCGCCGCCGCCGGGCGCTTCCGCGCCTGCGAAAGGAATGACGCGATGCACACGGGATCCTGCCTTTGCGGCGCAGTGCGCTTCACGGTCGAGGGCGAGCTCAAACCGCCGGACGCGTGCCACTGCTCGATCTGCAGGAAAGTGTCCGGCCATTATTACGCCGGCACCGACATCCCGCGCGAGCGCGTGAGGGTGGACGGCGCGGAGAACGTCACCTGGTACCGCTCGTCCGAAAAGGTGCGGCGCGGCTTCTGCAGGACATGCGGCGCGAACCTGTTCTTCGATCCGCTCCATCGCGACTGGTTCGGCATCTCGATGGGCGCGTTCGACAAGCCGACGGGGACGAAGCTGGAAATCCACATCTTCACCGCCGACAAGGGCGACTACTACGACATCGGCGAGGACGGCGTGCCGAGGTACGATACGATTCCGCCTCGGCCCTAGCCGGAAATGACGCCGGAGAAACCCGATGACGATCACGATCACAGCGTTCGAACGCTCGCCCGACGGCGGCAAGGGTCTCGCGCGCGACACGCGCGTGCGCTGGGCGCTCGAAGAGGTAGGCCGGCCTTACGAGGTCCGCCTCGTTTCGTTCTCCGCAATAAAGGAGCCCGCGCATCTGGCGCTTCATCCGTTCGGCCAGATCCCGACCTACGAAGAGGACGGTCTGGCCCTGTTCGAGACGGGATCGATCGTGTTGCATATCGCGGAGCGCCACAGCGGCCTGCTCCCGCGGAATCCGGACGCCCGGGCGCGCGCCATCACCTGGATGTTTGCCGCCGTGAACACGATGGAGCCGCCGATCCTCGATCTCCAAAACGCCATGGTTCTGGAGCACGAGAAATTCTGGAACGCGGAGCGCCTGCCTCTGGTGAAGGATCGCATCCGCGACCGGATGAAGCAGCTCTCCGCGCATTTGCGCGATGCGGAGTGGCTCGATGGCGCGTTCAGCGCCGGCGATCTGATGATGGTGTCGGTACTGCTGCGGCTCAGGATGTCCGGCATTCTCGACGAATTTCCCAACCTCGCCGCCTACGCCGCGCGCGGTGAAGGGCGTCCGGCGTACGGACGTGCGTTTGCCGCACAGCTGGCAGTCAACGCGCGCTGACCGCCATTGCTCCACCCTCCCCTTGAGGGGGCGCGTTGAAACACCGCGCTTGTGGTCCCTCCCCTCGCCGCTTTGCGCGTTGGCCGGGGATCGCGGAGGTGGCCAAGCCGGACCGCCCGTTAAACGCTCTCTTCCGGCGCGGGCTTTTTCTTGCGTGAGGCGGGCGGGCGCGGCTTCGCCTCGGCGGCGGGGATGAATTCGAAGGCGAGCTTGTCGTTCTCGCGGTCGAGGAGCACGCGCACCGTGCCGCCGCCCTTCAGCTTGCCGAACAGGATCTCGTCGGCGAGCGGCTTCTTGATGTTGTCCTGGATCACGCGCGCCAGCGGCCGCGCGCCGAACGCGTCGTCATAGCCCTTCTCGCCCAGCCAGCGCGTGGCCTCCGGCGTGAGGTCGAAGGTCACGTCGCGGTCGCCGAGCTGCGCCTCGAGCTCGAGAACGAACTTCTCCACCACCTTGTCGATGGTTGCGCGCCCGAGCGGCGCAAAGGAGATCGTGGCGTCGAGGCGGTTGCGGAATTCCGGCGTGAACAGCTTCTTGATCGCTTCCTCGTCCTCGCCCTCGCGCTTGCCGCGGCCGAAGCCGATGGCGTCCTTCGCCGCATCCGAGGCGCCGGCGTTGGTGGTCATGATGAGAACCACGTTGCGGAAATCGATCTTCTTGCCGTTGTGGTCGGTGAGCTTGCCGTGATCCATCACCTGCAACAGGATGTTGAACAGGTCCTGATGCGCCTTCTCGATCTCGTCGAGGAGCAGCACGCAATGCGGATGCTGGTCCACGCCGTCGGTGAGCAGACCGCCCTGGTCGAAGCCGACATAGCCGGGCGGCGCGCCGATCAGGCGGCTGACGGTATGGCGCTCCATGTATTCGCTCATGTCGAAGCGGATCAGCTCCACGCCCATGATCGCGGCGAGCTGCTTGGCGACCTCGGTCTTGCCCACGCCGGTCGGGCCGCTGAACAGGTAGCAGCCGATGGGCTTCTCGGCCTGGCGCAGGCCGGCGCGCGCCAGCTTGATCGCCGACGACAGGGCGTGGATCGCCTTGTCCTGCCCGAACACCACGCGCCGGAGGTCGTCTTCCAGCGTGCGCAGCGCCTCGGCGTCGGTCTTCGACACGGATTTCGGCGGGATGCGCGCCATCTTGGCGATGACGTCCTCCACTTCCTTCACGCCGATGACCTTCTTGCGGCGCGATTCCGGCAGCAGCATCTGCGAGGCGCCCACCTCGTCGATCACATCGATCGCCTTGTCGGGCAGCTTGCGGTCGTTGATGTATTTCGCGCTCAGCTCCACCGCGGCCTTGATGGCGTCCGCGGTGTAGCGGAGCTTGTGATACTCCTGGTAGTAGGGCGCGATCCCCTTGAGGATCTTGATCGTGTCGGGGATCGTCGGCTCGCTCACGTCGATCTTCTGGAACCGGCGCACCAGGGCGCGGTCCTTCTCGAAATACTGGCGGTATTCCTTGTAGGTGGTCGAGCCGATGCAGCGCAGAAGCCCCGCCTGCAGCGCGGGCTTGAGGAGGTTCGAGGCGTCCATCGCGCCGCCCGAGGTGGCGCCGGCGCCGATCACGGTGTGGATCTCGTCGATGAAGAGGATGGCGCCCTTGAGATTCTCGAGCTCCTTCACGACGGATTTGAGCCGCTCCTCGAAGTCGCCGCGGTAGCGCGTGCCGGCGATCAGCGCGCCCATGTCGAGCGCGTAGATCACGCTGCCGCGAAGAACCTCCGGCACCTCGTTCTTGACGATCTTGCGCGCGAGGCCCTCGGCGATGGCGGTCTTGCCGACGCCGGGATCGCCGACGAAGAGCGGATTGTTCTTCTGGCGGCGGCAGAGGATCTGGATCGTGCGCTCGACCTCGCTCTCGCGCCCGATCAGCGGATCGATGCGGCCGGACTTCGCCTTCTCGTTCAGATTGACGCAATAGGCCTCGAGCGCCTCGGTGCCCTGCTTGACGACCTTTTCGCCGTCCTCGTCCTCGTCCGCGCCCTTCACCGGCTTTGCCTGGCTCATGCCGGGACGCTTGGCGATGCCGTGGCTGATGTAGGACACGGCGTCGAGCCGCGTCATGTTCTGCTCCTGCAGGAAGTACACCGCGTGGCTCTCCCGCTCGGTGAAAAGCGCGACCAGAACGTTCGCGCCCGTCACCTCGTCGCGGCCGGAGTTCTGGACATGCAGCACGGCGCGCTGGACGACGCGCTGGAAGCCGGTCGTGGGCTTGGCGTCCTCGCCATCCTCGATGACCAGCGTCATCAGCTCCTCGTCGACGTATTTCTGGAGCGTGTGGCGGAGCGGCTCGATCTCGACGTTGCAGGCCTTCATCA
The DNA here is from genome assembly GCA_035549575.1 of Rhizomicrobium sp. Lineage (GTDB taxonomy): Bacteria > Pseudomonadota > Alphaproteobacteria > Micropepsales > Micropepsaceae > Rhizomicrobium. Next base: position 14,705 of record DASZQP010000037.1, on the reverse strand, counting down.
CCTGCGCGGCATCGGGATCGTCGAGAAGCGCGAGAAGAAGATGCTCCAGCGTCGCGTATTCGTGATGGCGCTCGCTCGCGAGTTTGATCGCGCGATGCAGGCCCTGTTCCAGACTCCGCGAAAGTGAAGGCATGTCCGATTCTACTCTTTCTCCATGGTACACTGCAAAGGATGCTGATGGCGGCGGGAGAATTCAATGACCTGCGCCACCTTGGTCTCCGCCACCTCGAAGGTGAACACGCCGCACACGCCGACGCCGTGGCGGTGGACGTGGAGCATGATCTCGACCGCCTGCTCGCGGCCCTTGTTGAAGAACTTCTCGAGGATGTGGACGACGAACTCCATCGGCGTGTAGTCGTCGTTCAGGATGAGCACCTTGTAGAGGGACGGCTTCTTGGTTTTCGGCCGCGTCTTGGCCACGACGCCGGTTCCGGTTCCGGAACCGCCGTTGCCGATCAGGCCTCCGCCGTCGCGCTTATCTCTCATCGTCCTGTCCGAAGCGCATTTCCAATACTAACGGGAACAGCCGGGCGGAAAGCAACCGCATTCCGCCCGCACGGATAATATGGGGATGGGGCGAAAAAAAGCTAAAGGGCCCGGGCAGAAGCCCGGGCCCTTCAACGTCGTTCCGCATCAGGAGGGGGAGGAACCGCGGAACGATTATGCGGTCAGGCCGCGCGCGCGTTCTGCACGACGTCGACCCAGGCCTGGACGCGGCCCTGGATCGGGGCCAGCGAATCCTTCGCCGTCGCGGTGACGATCTCGCCGACCTTCGTCATCTGGCTGACATAGCTGTCGAACGCGGTCTTGGCGAAATCGCTCTGGAGCTCGAACGCCTCGTGCATCGACTTGGACGCCAGGAGCGCCTTGGTCGCGGCGATCGTGTCCTCGAGCGACTGCTTGGAATAGGCAAAAATCTCGTTGTGGAGCGTCTCCGCGCCCTTGCCGGCCACGTTGGCGGCCTTCATGTACGCCTCGACCGTGTCCTTGCCGTAGCCGAGGAACTGGTCGTAGTTCTTCACCGCCTTCTCGAAGCCGGACTTGAGGGCCTCGGTGCCGTTCTTCATGGCCGTCTCGATGTTTTCGGCCGCATTGACCGTCGTTTCGGCCGTCTTGCTCTTCGCCATTGTCTGTCTCCAAAAGGTTGGGGGCACACCGCAAAAACGCGACTGCCGCGGAATGCTGCAATGCAACATCGCTTATATGCAGTGCAGCATGAGCTTTGTCAAGGGGTGGCGCACGGAACCGAAGCAGCGCCGGAAGTAAAGTGTTAACCGTTCGTAAACACCGGAAAAATATCATAATTCCCGCATTGTGACTTGCCTCGACCGCACCGATTTGTTCTGATCGCGCGCGGCGGGGCGGCAAGAAATTCGATGTGTTGAGGCTCTTGATGCTTGACGGGGCGCGGACCCGATTTGGCACGTCTGTGAAGACGGTTGCGTCCCTCGCCCCCCTTCTGGGCCTGATTCTGTGCCTGGCCGCCGTGCCCGCCTCTGCAAAGCACCATCACCGTGGCCGGGCCCATGCCATGCCCGCGAGCCTGACCGATCCGGCCAAGGACGCCGCCCTCATCGTCGACGGCGCCAGCGGCAAGGTCCTTTACAGCCGCAACGCCAACGCCGAGCGGCATCCGGCCTCGCTCACCAAGATGATGACGCTCTACCTCTTGTTCGAGGCGCTGCGAAAGGGCCAGGTCGATCTGGCAACCGACATCCCCGTTTCGGCGCACGCCGCCGCGCAGAAGCCGACCAAGCTCCATCTGAGCCCCGGCGACCGCATCCCCGTCGAGGCCGCGATCAACGCGATCGTCGTGCGCTCGGCAAACGACGTGGCGGTCGCGGTCGCCGAAGCGCTCGGCGGCACGGAGTCGCATTTCTGTTCGCTGATGAACGAGAAGGCGCGGCAGCTCGGGATGCGCGACACCTTCTACCACAACGCGTCGGGGCTGCCGGACAACCTGCAAATCTCCACCGCGAGCGATCTGGCGATTCTCGCGCGGCATCTGTCCTACGACTTTCCCGAATATTACCACTATTTCGGGACGCCGGGCTTTACCTATCGCGGCGTCTATTACGCGACGCACGACAACCTGATCGGACGCTATGCCGGCGCCGACGGGATCAAGACGGGTTACACGGGCGCGTCGGGCTTCAATCTCGTGTCGTCGGTCACCCGCGGCCGCACGCATGTCATCGGCGTCGTGATGGGCGGGCGGACGGCGCAGCGCCGCGACCGCGAGATGATGCGCCTTCTGGACAACACCTTCGCGCAGATCCGGCAGAATCCCACGCTGGTCGCGAGCGCCAAGGTCCCCTGGCAGACACTGGCGCAGAACGCGCGTCCGGTGACCGCCGGATTCGACCTGTCGCCGCCGGCGGCCCGGCCGGGCGCCGATTCCTCCGACGGCGAAGACGAGGACCTCGCCGAATCGCAGCCGGACGAGGACATGACCGCTCCGCAGAACGAAATCGCCCCGCCGGCGCCGCCCAGGCCCGCGGTGGTGGCGGCTCTCGCGCCCCGCACCGAAACGGGGGCGCTGCCTCCGCCGCCGCATGCGCCGACTCCCACGGCCAAGCCCGCGCCGGCGCCGGCCGCCACGGCCTCGATCGCTCCGCGCCAGCCGTCCATCGTGCCGAAGCCCAAGCCCGGACCCGTGATGGTGGCGTCCATCGGCCCGCCGGCCCTCAGGCCCTCGCCGCGTCCCGAGCCCGGCGAAGGCGACGTCGGCGACGATGGGGGATCGAAGTTCCGGGCGCACGACTGGACGATCCAGATCGGGGCCTTCGCCAACAGCGCGCTCGCGAAGGCCCAGCTCGCCAGCTATGCCGAGAAGTCCATGGATGTGCTCGGCCAGGCGGCGCGCATCGTCGTGCCCTTCAAATCGGTGGACGGCCAGACCCTCTTCCGCGCGCGGTTCGGTCCCTTCGCCGAGCGCGAAGCGCGCGCGGTCTGCGCGGCGCTCACCCAGCGCGGACAGACCTGCTTCGCCGCCCTCGCAACGCGCTAGCCGCCCAAGAGCACGTCCTTCGCCTCGTTGACCTTGGACGCGAGGTAGTCGGTTCCGCCCTTGTCGGGATGATTCTGCATGATGAGCTTGCGGTGCGCCGCGCGGATTTCCTCCTCCGTCGCGCCCTCCCGCAGACCCAGGACCTTCAGCGCCTCGGCGCGTGTCATCGTGCTCGCCGGGCGCTCGGCCGGAGGATGCCGCTCCTCCCCGTCCTGCCCGCCCCCCGGCCTCAGCCGCACGCCGGTCAGGAGGCTCCACACCACGCCGGCCAGGAAGATTGCGGGCGCCCAACGCTCCGTGACGGCGAGAAAGATCGCAAGCAGCCCCAGCACGCCGATCGCCGCGTAGCGCGCGGCTCTCATCATCGCACCGGGGTCCGAGGTCAGCCCGTATCGCAGCAGGAGATACAGCCCCAGAAGAACCGCGATGCCGATCAGGGCGATCATCAGCCGGCTGCGCTGAGCAGCGCCGCGTTTCCGCCCGCCGCGGTCGTGTTCACCGTGTAGGTCCGCTCCAGCGCAAACCGCAGCAGGTAGTGCGGCCCGCCCGCCTTCGGCCCTGTGCCCGACAGTCCCTCCCCGCCGAAGGGCTGCACGCCCACGACCGCGCCGATCTGATTGCGGTTGACATAGAGATTGCCGACGCGCACGCGCTCGCGCACGAACCGCGCGGTCTCCTCGATGCGGCTGTGGATTCCCAGCGTCAGGCCGTATCCGGTCGCGTTGATCGCCTCGCAGACCTTGTCGAGCCGGTCCTCGCGATAGCGCAGGATGTGCAGCACGGGCCCGAACACCTCGCGCTTCAGGATCGAAAGCGACGGAATCTCGAAGGCGTGCGGCGGGAAGAACACGCCGTTCGCGCAGCCGGGGCCGAGCGGAAGCCTGCGCAGCAGCTTTGCCTCCTGCGTCATCCGGCTTGCGTGGTCCTCGAGCCCCTGGCGCGCCGCCTCGTCGATCACCGGGCCGATGTCGGTCGAAAGCTGCATGGGATCGCCCAGGACGAGCTCGTCCATGGCGCCGAGGATCATCTCGATCATCCTGTCGGCGACGTCCTCCTGCAGGAACAGCACGCGCAGGGCCGAGCAGCGCTGTCCCGCGCTGTCGAAGGCCGAGGACAGGACGTCGCGCGCGACCTGTTCGGGGAGCGCCGTCGAATCCACGATCATGGCGTTCTGGCCGCCCGTCTCGGCGACGATCGCCGGCAGCGCCCCGTCCCGCGCGGCCAGCGCGCGGTTGAGCGTGATCGCCGTCTCCGTCGAGCCGGTGAACGCGATCCCCGCCAGCCGCGTGTCGGAGAGCACGATCCTGCCGATCTTGGAGCCGCGTCCGGGAAGAAGGTGAAGAACGTCCCCGGGCACGCCGGCCTTGTGCATCAGGCGGACGGCGGCGGCGGCGATCAGCGGCGTGCGCTCCGCCGGCTTCGCGAGCACGGTATTTCCGGCGGCGAGCGCACCTGCGACCTGGCCGATGAAGATGGCGAGCGGGAAATTCCACGGCGCGACGCAGAAGAACGGTCCGCGCCCGTGCAGCGACAGCTGGTTGGATTCGCCGGTCGGGCCGGGCAGATCGACCGGACGCTCGAATTTCTCGCGCGCCTGCGCGGCGTAGTAGCGAAGCAGATCGACGCCCTCGCGCAGCTCGCCGAGCGCATTCGGCAGCGTCTTTCCGCCTTCCCGGACCGCGAGCGCCATCAGCAGCGGCGCGTTTTCCTCGAACAGGTTCGCGGCGCGGTCCAGGATGTCCGCTCGCGCGTTGCCCCTCAGCGAATCCCAGTCGTGCTGCGCGCGCGAGGCGGCATCGAGGGCGCCGGCAACGTCGGCTTCGGATATTTCCGCCACCTTGCCGATCGCGCGTCCCCGGTCGGAGGGATCGAACACGTCGTGGTACTCGCGGCCGGTCTCCTTCCCCGACACGATCGGCCCCGCGGTCGCGGGTTTCGCCAGCGCCTCGCCCATCGCGGCGATCATGGGGCCGCTTCTGGCGGGATCGGCCCAGACGAATCCGGCCGAGTTGGTGCGGCCCGGCAGCATGCGGGACGGAAGGGGAATGCGCGGATTGCGCAGGGGCGTGTCGCGGGAGAGTTGCTCCACCGGATCGGCGATGATCTCCTCGAGCGGGGCCTCCTCGTCGGCGAGGCGATTCACGAACGAGGTATTCGCGCCGTTTTCCAGCAGGCGCCGCACGAGATAGGCGAGAAGATCCTCGTGGCTGCCGACCGGCGCATAGATGCGCGTTCCCGGTCCGATGCCGGCGGGCTTCTTGACCTCGTGATACAGCTCGTACAGCGCCTCGCCCATGCCGTGCAGGCGCTGGTATTCGAAATCGCTGCGCGCGCCCGCCAGCACCTGGATCGCCGACAGGGTGTGGGCGTTGTGGGTCGCGAATTGCGGATACAGCGCGTCGCCCGCCGCCAGCATCGCCCGCGCGCAGGCGATATAGGACGTATCGGTCGCAGCCTTTCGGGTGAAGACGGGATAGTCCGCGAGCCCCTGCTCCTGGCCGCGCTTGATCTCCGTATCCCAATAGGCGCCCTTTACCAGCCGCACGGGAATGCGCCGGCCCTGGCGCCGCGCCAGATCGACCAGCCAGTTCAGCACCGGCAGCGCCCGCTTCTGGTAGCCCTGCACCGCCAGCCCCAATCCGTTCCACGCCTCCAGTCCCGGCGTTTCTCCCAGCGCCTCGAAGAAATCGAGCATGAGGTCCAGCCGCTCGGATTCCTCCGCGTCGATGGTGAGCGCGAGGTCGCCCGCACGCGCCTGCGCGCACAGGCCGGCGACGACGGGCAGCAGCTCCGACATGACGCGGCCGCGCTGCGCCCATTCGTAGCGCGGATGAAGCGCCGAGAGCTTCACCGAGATGCTGGGACGCTCGAAGATCGTGCGATGGTCCTTCGGATGGGACGCCGCGATCGCCGCGAGCGCGTCGCGATAGGATTTCGCGTAGCGCCGGGCGTCCTGCATCGTGTAGGCGGCCTCGCCCAGCATGTCGAAGGAGTAGCGGTATCCCTCGTCCTCGTGCCTGCGGGCCTCCTTCAGCGCCTCGCCGATGGTGCGGCCGAGCACGAACTGCTTGCCGAGGATGCGCATCGCATACATCACCGCCTGGCGGATCACCGGCTCGCCGGAGCGGGCCACGAGCTTGCGCACGATGCCCTCGAAATCCCACTTCGCCGTTTCGTCGAGCCTGACGATGCGGCCCGTCAGCATCAGCGCCCAGGTGGAGGCGTTCACGAACAGGGACTCGGATTTGTTCCTGTGGCGGTCCCAATCGGCGGAGCCGACCTTGTCGCGGATCAGCCTGTCCGCGGTCTCGGTATCGGGTATGCGCAGCAGCGCCTCGGCCAGGCACATCAGCGCCACCCCCTCCGGACCGGAGAGCTGATACTCCTGCATGAAGGCGTCGACCCCGCCGCGGCGGGCCCCCTCCTTGCGGATTCGGGCCACCAGCTCCCTGGCGAGGGCATGGGCGCCCGCCGATTCGGCGGGTGTCAGGCGCGCCTGCGCGATGCGCTCGGCGGCGATCCGGTCTTCATCGGCAAGATAGGCGTCGGAAATGGCCTTGCGGAGCGGGGAGGATGTCATGCGGGAGATATGGGGCCTGAATCGCGGGCCGCGATCCTAGCGGGGCAAGGGTCGGCACGCTAATGTTGCGCGGCATGATTACCCCAGAAATCGTTGCAACGATTGCCGAATTGCGCGGTCACGTCGCCGCATGGCGCAGGGCCGGCCTGCGTGTCGGGCTGGTGCCCACCATGGGCGCGCTCCACGCCGGCCATCTGTCCCTGGCCGAGGCCGCGCGGCGGCACGCGGACAGGGTCGTCGTCACGATCTTCGTCAACCCCACGCAGTTCGCGCCGAACGAGGATTTCGAGCGTTATCCGAGGACCCTCGAGGGCGATTCGGTGCGGCTGGCGGGAATGGCCGACCTCGTCTTCGCGCCCTCCGTCGGCGAGATGTACCCGGACGGCTTTGCCACCAGGATCGATGTCGGAGGGCCGGCGGAAGGCCTCGAGAGTGCCTTCCGGCCCCATTTCTTTTCCGGGGTCGCCACGGTCGTCGCCAAGCTCCTCATCGCTGCCATGCCGGACGTGGCCGTGTTCGGGGAAAAGGACTGGCAGCAGCTGCAGGTGATCAGGCGGCTGACCCTCGACCTCGGCCTGCCGGTCGAGATCCTGGGTGCGCCGGTCGTGCGCGAGGCGGACGGGCTCGCCATGTCGTCCCGCAACGCCTATCTCACGCCGGAACAGCGCAGGATCGCCGGCCGGATGAATGTCATTCTGAAGGCCGCGGCCGATCCCGACCGGGCGGCGCGCGCCTTGCTGGATGCCGGCTTCGACTCCGTCGACTACGTCGCGATCCGCGACGGCCGCATCCTGGCAGCCGCGCGCATCGGCGGGACGAGACTGATCGACAACATGGAATTTCCACCCTCCCCTTGAAGGGCTTTGCCTGCCTATTTGATTCCTGCGCGAGTTTTTGTGCAGCTCGACCGGTATTCGTGGAGCTGCGCCCGTCAAGAACTAGCCGGGTGCCGCGACGCGATTCTCGACAGTCCTGCCAATCGTGAATTCGTCCGCAGACGACGAATGGATCGGGTTCGCCGCGCCCGCCGAAGCCCGACCGATCCTCAGGTACTAAACTTGGCGCATCGTGATCCGTATTCTTCCGGTGGACGGGCGATCCTGAAGGGAGAGTTTCAATCCCTATTTCTCCGTCGGCGGATTGTCGATCAGGTAGGGATAGCCGGTGTTGACCTTGGCGAGCAGGGATGCTGCAAGCCGGTCCAACCGCAAGGCCAGGACCTGCAAGAACCAGTTCACGGCCATACCCTCGCCTCGACGACTCAAAATGAGGTCAGTGTGAGCACGTCTGCCGGCGCCGTCACGCTAGAGCCCGTGTCGACCGTAGCAGGCGCCACGACCGGAGCGACCCAGTGCGCGCATCATGTGTCCAATTCCGGACAATCGCTCCCGAACGAAGGGGCAAGTGCTATAACAACCCCAGCTCCGCGAGTTCCTGCTTCAGCTTCTCCGGCAGATTGCCGGCCTTGATGCCGCGGACATCCGGCGGCGCATCCTTGTCCTGGAGATAGCGCCATCCCTGAAACGGGCGATGCGCGCGCCGCAGCAGCGGCACGAGTTCGGGATCGTACACGATGGCGCAATGGGGCACGCCGTCGCGCGTGACCGGCTTCAGATCGATCAGCTTCTGCCGCGCCGCAATCTGGCCCCTGATCACCCAGTAGAGCGAGCCGCCGTCGAGCAATTCGTTCCGGCGTTTCGGCGTCATGCGCGTGACGTGCTGGAGGACAAGCGGCTGCTTCTTCCTTTTCCTTTCCGCCAGCTTCTTCTTCTGCCAATCGGCGAGCTCTTCCAGCGAATCCACGCCGACGCAGAGCTTGATGATGTGAAGGGTCATGCGGCCTGCTTCGCGAAGCGGATGACGACGGTGTCGGCGGCGACCTGATCGCCCGTCGCGACGTTCACGCTTTCCACGGTGGCGTCCGCCGGCGCGGCGAGCGTCTGTTCCATCTTCATGGCCTCGAGCACGGCAAGCGGCTGTCCGCGCTTCACCGCGTCGCCCGCCTTCACGAGGACCTGGATGATCTTTCCGGGCATGGGCGTGACGATGCGTTCCGACGCTTCCGCCGCCTGCTCGGCGCTCTCGAAGGGGTCGAACGGCCTGAGCAGGAACGTCTCCCCGGCGCGCATCGCCGCCAGATCGCCTCCGGCAAGGCGCACGACCTGGATGCCCGGCGCCGGCACGCCGTCGAGCGGCGCATGCACCCGCTTTCCCGCCACGACGAAATCGACAACCTGCCGCGCCTTGCCGCCGAGGCGAAAGCCGTCGCGCGCGCTCCACGGATCGCCGGTGCGGGTGGAGATTTCGTCGGCCGCGAAGCGTGCCGCCGCGCTCAGGATTTCCGTATCCGGCTCGCCGTGCGGGACGAGCTCGGCGAGATGCCGGTCGATGAAGCCGGTGTCGATCTCTCCGGCGACGAATGCCCGGCTGCGCAGCGCGCGGATCAGGAACGCGTTGTTCGTGCGCACGCCCGCGATCTGCGCGCGGGAAAGCGCATCCGCGAGCTTGGCCGCAGCGCCTTCCCGCGTGGAATCGTGCGCGATCACCTTGGCGATCATGGGATCGTAGTACGGCGTCACGGCATCGCCCTCGCGCACGCCGGGGTCCACCCTCACGCCGCCGGGAAGGCGCAGCCGTTCCAGCGTGCCGGTGGAAGGAAGAAACCCGCTGTCCGGATCTTCCGCATAGAGACGCGCCTCGATCGCATGGCCGCAGATGCGCAGATCCTTTTGCGCCAGCGGAAGGGGCTCGCCCGCCGCGACGCGCAGCTGCCATTCCACCAGATCGAGCCCGGTGATCGCCTCCGTGACAGGATGCTCGACCTGGAGCCGCGTGTTCATCTCCATGAACCAGAAGCGGTCCGCCGCGAGGCCGTGCGATGCGTCGGCGATGAACTCGACCGTGCCGGCGCCGACATAGCCGACCGCCTTCGCCGCCTTCACCGCCGCCTCGCCCATCGCCGCACGCATCTTTTCCGGCATGCCGGGCGCGGGCGCCTCCTCGATCACCTTCTGATGCCGGCGCTGGAGCGAGCAGTCGCGCTCGAAGAGATGCACCGCGCCGCCGCGGCCGTCGGCAAAGACCTGCACCTCGATGTGACGCGGGCGCGAGACGTATTTCTCGATCAGCACGCGATCGTCGCCGAAGGAGGATTTCGCCTCGCGCCGTGCCGATTCCAGCGCGGCGGAGAATGCCTCGGCCGCCTCGACCCTGCGCATGCCTTTGCCGCCGCCGCCCGCCACCGCCTTGATCAGGACCGGATAGCCGATCGCAGCCGCCTCACGCGCGAGACGCTCCGTGGACTGATCGTCGCCCAGATAGCCCGGAACGACGGCAACGCCCGCCTCGGCCATCAGCGCCTTGGCGCGGTCCTTGAGACCCATGGCGCGGATGGCGGAGGCCGGCGGGCCGACGAAGATCACCCCGGCCCCGGCGCAGGCTTCCGCGAACTGCGCGTTCTCCGAGAGAAATCCGTACCCGGGATGAATCGCGTCCGCTCCCGCCTCCCTTGCCGCGGCGAGGATCAGATCGCCGCGAAGATAGGACTCGCGCGCCGGCGGCGGGCCGATGCGGATCGCCCGGTCCGCCATCGCGACATGCGCCGAGCCGGCGTCTGCATCGGAATAGACGGCGACCGTCGCGATCCCCATGCGGCGCGCGGTGCGCATCACCCGGCACGCGATTTCGCCTCGGTTGGCTATGAGCAGGGTTTGAAACATTCGAAAAGTCTTCGATGAGGTTGCCGCAGGTTCTTTGCTCGACGGAATTCCGATCCCCCCGGCCGGAAATCAGCCGCCGAGGAGCGTCTTCCAGCCGAACAGCAGGATCCCGAGGATGCCGCCCAGCACGAAGATTGCAAGCAGGCAGCCCGCACAGCCCAGGCCCTTGAAGCGCGGCCCGGGATTGAAATAGACGCGATATTCCGGAAGCCGGTCGCTCATCGCCCTGATTTAGGCGTTTCGGGCCCGCATGGCTATCCCCGGATGTGCGACCGGATGGTCTTCAATCCGTAAACCGTGCCGACGGCGAACACCATCGCCAGCGAGAGCGACATGAAGAAATGCCAGAAGGCATGCGTCATATGCGGGAGTGCGAAGGGCTTTCCGTCCGTCATGGTGGGAAGTACGGCGTTGACGAGAACATAGGCCGCGGAACCCGCGGGCGCCGCGGCGAGCATCGTCATGACCCCGCGCGCGAGAAGCCCGAAGACACCCGCGACCGCGAAGAAGCTCACCGGATGGATATGATGAATGTCGTTCCGCACGATGAGCCAGAACGCATAGAGGTCATCCATGTCCCTTCACCCGCACCGCGCGGCCGCGACAATGTGAAAAGCAATTCCTGAGAATTGGTTGACGCGCGGCCCCGGCGCGTCCGCTCCGGGCGGGGCACGGGGAGAGCGGTTTCGCACCGGACCGTTCGCGTCCGAAGCCGAACCCCTCTAGCATCGGAACCGGCCGCCGGCGTTCGGCGCATCAGGGGGAGAACATGCAGATCGTCCGCAGCGTGCTGGCGGTCGCGGCGGGAATCGTCGCGGTCGTCGTCCTTTCCGAAGGCACCGATTTCGCCGCCGTCAGGCTCGGGCTTTTGTCGTTCGACGGACCGGACCCGGCGATTCCCTTCGCCATCGCCACGGTGTACCGAAGTATCGCCGCGGTCGCCGGCGGCTTCGTCACCGCCAGGCTCGCGCCGGCGAGGCCGATGCTCCACGCCGTCGCGCTCGGGCTTGCCGGCACGCTGGCGGCACTGGCCGGCGTGCTCGCCAATCTGTCGATGCCGCATCTCTGGTACCCGATCGCGCTGGTGGCGACCGCCCTTCCCTGTTCGTGGCTGGGCGGCAGGCTCGCCGGCCGGGGATAGCGGGATCGGGGGTCGCGGCGTGGCAAAGCATCCCGCCAGACCCTATATATCGCGTGTCGCGTACTCGCCCCAAGGAGCGGTGTGGACATGATCTGGATTCTCGTGGCGCTCGGCGCCGTGGCGCTGTTCGTCGTCTTCCTGTTCAACCGCCTGGTGAGCCTGCGCCAGGCCTGGAATCGCGCCTTCGCCGATATCGACGTGCAGCTAAAGCAGCGCACCGACCTCGTGCCCAACCTCGTGCAGACGGTGAAGGGCTATGCCGCGCACGAAAGCGGCGTGCTGACGGCCGTGACCGAGGCGCGCTCCGCGGCGATGCGGGCGACGGGCGTGGCCGAACGGAGCGCGGCGGAAGGCGCGCTGACCGGCGCGCTCGGCAATCTGATGGCGGTGGCGGAACGCTATCCCGATCTCAAGGCCAACCAGAACTTCCTCAAGCTCCAGGACGAGCTTGCCGATCTGGAGAACAAGATCGCGGCGGCGCGGCGGTTCATGAACAATGCGGCGGCGGAATACAACACCGCCATCCAGCAGTTCCCGGCGGTGCTGATCGCGGGGCCGTTCGGATTCAGGCCGGCGGAGATGTTCGCACTCGGGGCCGACGAGCGCGCCGCGGCGAAGACCGCGCCGCAGGTCAGTTTCTCGAACTAGTTCATGGCGCTCCTCGGCCTGACCAGCTACCGGCAGAACAACAACATCAAGTCGATGGTGTTGCTGGCGATGTTTCCGCTGCTGCTGCTGACGCTGATGGGCGCGATCTTCTTCCTCGCCGGCCTCGCCACGGATTCGCGGGAATTCTTCTATTCCTTCCGGATGGACTCCGTGCTCGGCACGGGTACGCCGCTCGATCTTGCGCTCTCCGCCATCTATGCCTGGTGGCCGGTCGTCCTCGGCATCGCCGCGATCTGGGTCCTGATCGGTTACCTGTTCAACGACTGGATCATCCATCGCGCGACCGGCGCGGAGCCCGTGACGCGAAAGGAGCAGCCGGAGCTCTACAACCTCGTCGAAAACCTCTGCATCAGCCGCGGCCTCAAGACACCGAAGCTCTACATCGTCGACACCGATGCGATGAACGCCTATGCCAGCGGCATCGACGAGCGTTCCTATGCCATCACGGTGACGAGCGGATTGCTCGAAGCGCTCGACCGCGACGAGCTCGAGGCCGTGCTCGGGCACGAGCTGACGCACATCATGGAGCGCGACACGCGCGTGCTCATCGTGACCATCGTGTTCGTGGGCATGATCTCGTTCCTGACGCAGCTTCTGTGGCGCAGCATCCGCATCGGCGCGTTCGCGCGCGGGCGGGGCAGGAACCAGGGCGGCGTGATGATCTTCCTGCTGATCGCGGCGGTGGCGTCCTTCGTGGGCTATCTGCTGGCGCTGGTGCTGCGCTTCGCCATCTCGCGGCGGCGCGAGTACCAGGCCGATGCCGGCGCGGTCGACCTGACCAAGAACCCCGACGCGCTGATCTCCGCCCTGATGAAGATTTCGCAGAACCCCGACGTGCCCCATGTGCCGAGCGAAGTGCGCCAGATGTTCATCGAGGCGCCGCCGTCGCGCTTCGCCCTGGCCCAGCTGTTCGACACCCACCCGCCGATCGAAAAGCGCATCGCGGTGCTGGAACAACTTGGCGGGCATGTGCCGGATAAGTTGACGGGAGCTAACCCGTCGCCCGCTATCGATGCGCCCGCCTCAAATGTGCCGCATCAACACGGACCGTGGGGATAAAGCCAACTTGTCATCCCCGGCCGAGCGAAGCGATAGCGTTGCGGGGGGCAAGTCGAATACGACGCGCTGCCAGCTGAATACCTAGCTACCATCCGCAGTTTCGAACAACGAATTCAATCGATCTGCGAAACTCAGAAACTGCTTGTAGTCCGGCGCAGGACGCTTAGTTGCCCACGCAAGGGAGTGTTGTGTGCCTCCACTATGCCCTCTGAAAAGAATAGGAGAGAACGGTTTTAGATTCACCAAAACCTTGGGTTCAAGGCGAAAAGATAGAAGCCAATTCTTCGAGTGCGCGGGTAGATATTTCCAAAAATTTTGCATTTCGTCCTTTTGCATGGTTTCGATCAGCAGGTCGTATTCATACTTACCAGCTTCATTGATCGGCACTATGCCGAACGTCTCCTTGGGATATCGCAGCAGCAGCATCGGTATCGCTTGAATCTTAAAAACGCTGCCCTGAGTACGAAGCTTCTCAGCTAACGCTTTGAGCTCTCCCAAATCGAACGAAATCGATTGAGGGATGTAAATATTCACCCAAGTGGAATGCCAAGCGTTACGGCCATATCCGAGGTAATATGCGCCGACAACAGATCGATCAATGGGAGATGACTCCGTCTGGATACCCAGACAATTTAATAGTTCAATCGACATGCTGCCTTCTCAGATCAATCCTTCCTCAGTACCACTAATCTTTCTCATTCGAAGCGATTTCACCGGTGCCGTACCACCTGGGTCCCCTTCCCTTCGCGCTGCTTTGCAGCGCTCAGCCGGGGATGACAGTTGAGGTCGCTTGCGCGTTCGCCTTCCTGTAATCACCCGCCCAGTCCCATGGCTCGGCCTTCAAAGACGTGGCGAGGAGTTTGTCCATGCGGTCGCGCACGGCGGGGGCGAGCTGGGGGCGCTGCACCAGCCATGCGGCGCGCGCCGCCGGAAGCAGCATCACGCGCTGAAGATTGAGGATCGCGGTGTCGGCGGAGTCCTTGTCGAGAAACCCGGCTTGGTACTGCCACAATACGTCTTCCACGTTCACGATCTGCATGCGGACGTAATAGTACGCCTGCATCATTTCGAGCGGCGTCGACATCTGCTCGCCATTGGCGATCTTGGTCAACGTTTCGGCAACGTCCCCGCGCATGCATTCGATGCTGACATTCATGATGCGCTCTGTGCGTGCCTGATGCATCAGGGCGCGCTGCGCCTTGTGTGCGTGCCGCACCTGAAGCGCCAGATAGACCAGCGAAATCACGACGGCGATGCCGCTGACGAAACTGCCGATGCTGGCGAGATCGGTAAGGCTCATGGCTACATCCTGAACACACCGAATTTCGTGTCGCCGATGGAGGCGTTGAGGCACGCCGACAATGCGAGCGCGAGAACGCGGCGCGTGTCGGCAGGCGCGATGATGCCGTCGTCCCAGAGCCGCGCGGTGGCGTAATAGGGATTGCCCTCGTCCTCGTATTTCTTGCGGATCGGGGCCTTGAAGGCTTCGGCCTGATCGGGCGTCCATTTGTCGGCGTCGCGGTGCAC
>DASZQP010000036.1:0-2884 GCA_035549575.1 Rhizomicrobium sp. | reverse complement strand
GGTGTGGGGGACGCTCATCGGGCTGCTGCGCGACGGCAAGCCGGTGCTCGGCATGATGGCGCAGCCCTTCACAGGGGAGCGTTTCGCCGGCGACGGCAAGCGCGCCTGGTACAGCGGCCCGGGCGGGGAGAACATGATGCGTACACGCCGCTGCCCGAAAATTTCCGATGCCTCGCTGTTCACGACGACACCCGCCCTGTTCAAGGGCGCCGACAAGACGGCCTACGAGCGGGTGGAAGCCGCCGTGCGCATGCCGCGCTATGGCGTCGACTGCTACGCCTACTGCATGGTCGCCGCGGGCAACGCCGATCTGGTCGTGGAGGTCGGCCTGCAGGCGTACGACGTCGTCGCCCTGATCCCGATCATGGAGGGCGCCGGCGGCCGCTTCACCGACTGGGAGGGCGGCCCGGCTGCCAACGGCGGCCGCGTGGTCGCGGCCGGCGATCCCGCGCTGCACGACCAGGTGCTGGCGATGCTGGCCGGATAAGCGTCGCGCTACGCTCCGGGCACGAAAGCATCGAAGGCCGCGAACATCTGCTCGCGGATCGCATCGCGCTCCATCAGCAGCTCATGTTCGCCACCGGCGATGACGACCTTGCCGCCGGCGCGCAGGCTCTCGGCGAGATCTTCCACCGCAGTGAGTGAGACCACCCGGTCGAGCGCCCCGATCACGGCCAGCGTCGGAACCTTGATCCCGGGCGCAAAGACGGGGTCGGTCGCCTCATCGGTGGCGTGATAGGCGGCATAGAGCCAGCCGAAGGTCGGCCCGCGGACGAAGACCTCGGGCAGACCGAG
Organism: Rhizomicrobium sp.; assembly: GCA_035549575.1. Taxonomy (GTDB): domain Bacteria; phylum Pseudomonadota; class Alphaproteobacteria; order Micropepsales; family Micropepsaceae; genus Rhizomicrobium. The sequence continues at coordinate 2,089 of DASZQP010000036.1, read as the reverse complement.
CGCGAGCTGCTTGCTGAGCTCGAAGCGGCGCGGATCGCGCGTGAGCTTGTTGCCTTCGAATGGAATCACCTGAATCGTCTCGGCTGCCTGCCCGGGTGCGCTGACTTCGCCGAGCCCGAGCGAGGTCATCACCGCGGCGAGGCGCGAGGCGATCGGGCGCGGCGGCCGGCTGGGGCCAAAATCGACCAGCGGCGCCAGCAGCACCATGCGATCGAAGCGCGCCCGGCCGTCGCGGGCTGCACGCAGCGCGACAAGCCCCCCGGTCGAATGGGCGAGCGCAAAGTATGGCGGCGCGCAATCCGGCAGCAGCACCTGCTGGATGAAGGCTTCCAGATCGCGATCGTATTCGGCGAAGGAATCGACATGCGCCTTGCCGGGATCGCGCAGGCGCCGCTCCGACCCGCCCTGCCCGCGCCAGTCGAGCGCCGCGACGGCGAAACCGCGCCGGCGGAGATCGCCGATGGCTTCGAAGTATTTCTCGATCGCCTCGCCTCGCCCCTGCAGCAGACAGACAGTGCCAAGCGAGCGGCGCGCGGTCGTGCGCCAGCGCGCGAAACGCAGGCGCACCCCATCGGCAGCGACGACCATGCCGACGACCGCGCCCTCGGGCACGGGATTGCCGTCGATTCCGTAGAGTTCCATGGGAGTCTGATTAGACGAGCGCGCGAAGCCGCTCAAACGAAACCGGCGGCGTCCGGGTTGGGGATGGGGACGCCGCCGGCGGTTCAGTCCGGCGCCGCGAGGGGGGCGATAGCGGCGCCGGCAGGTGCCCCGAGCGACCCGCAATGTCAGGCCGCTTGAGCATGCGGCGGACAATAGCGACGGCCGGCTGAACCGGGCCCGAAGCGCGTGTTCATCTGGCGTTCAGGGAGCGGCTGCGGACCTCTTGAAGCGCCATTTGGGCATGCCCATCTAATTTCCGCGGGTGCCCCTTGGGGCCCGCGGAACCGGCTGAAATCCTGGCCTTTTGGCAGGGCTGGCCGGCTCGATCGCAACCAAGTCGCTTCCAGGAGGACTTCCTATGCGCACCTTTGATCTTTCCCCCTTCTATCGCTCCACCGTCGGCTTTGACCGGCTGTTCAATCTGCTCGACGCCAACGTCGGCGCCGAAGCGCAGACCTATCCGCCCTACAACATCGAGCGCACCGGCGAGAACGCCTACCGCATCACCATGGCGGTGGCCGGGTTCGGTGAAGGCGACCTCAACATCGAGGCCCGCGAAAACACCCTTACCGTGAAGGGCGAGAAGAAGACCGACGCCGAGAAGAAGGACGGTGAGTTCCTTTATCGCGGCATCGGGTCGCGCGCGTTCGAGCGCCGCTTCCAACTCGCCGACCATGTCGAGGTAAAGGGCGCCAACCTCGAGAATGGCCTGCTTCACATTGATCTCGTTCGCGAGATTCCCGAGGCCATGAAGCCGCGCACGATTGCCATTGGCAACGGCAAGGTGAAAGTGGCTCCGCAGATCAATCAGGTTGCCGCCTGACCTCCCACGGGCTTTCGTGACCTGAATGAAGCAGAGGGCGTCCCGGAAACGGGGCGCCCTTTGTGTTTGGATCAGGTCGCCCTTCGCTCGCTGTCCAGCGTCGACATGCCGTGCGCGTTGTAGCGCTCGCCAGCGGCCGAGCCCTTCGGCACTGCCTGCTCAATTTCGGCAAGGTCGCCGGGCGACAGAGCGATCGCCAGCGCGCCGAGCGATTCCTTCAGTTGATCGCGACGCTTGGCGCCGATCAGCGGCACGATATCGCTACCCTGCGCCGCCACCCAGGCGATGGCTACCTGCGCGACGGTGGCGCCTTTCCGGGTTGCGACACGGCGCAGTTCCTCGACCAGCGCCAGGTTGCGATCGACGTTCTCGCCCTGGAAGCGTGGCGAATGGGCGCGGAAATCTCCGGGACCATGGCCCTTGCGGTAGCTGCCCCCGATCAGCCCGCGCGCCAGCACGCCATAGGCGGTGATGCCGATGCCAAGCGCGCGGCAAGTGGCGAGTATGTCATCCTCGATGCCGCGCGACATGACCGAGTATTCGATCTGGAGATCGGCAATCGGATGGGCCGCGGCCGCCTTGCGGATGGTGTCGGAGCCGACC
>DASZQP010000035.1:0-50157 GCA_035549575.1 Rhizomicrobium sp. | reverse complement strand
AGGTGCTGTGCTGATCCGCCTCGAAACGGATGTTGCCGTCGCCGTAGCCCCGACGCCATCCGAAGCGGATCCGTTCCGCGCGGGCCACGGTCGAGAAAAAAGAAGACCCCCGCGCGCCTACGGGCCGCTTTTGGGCCATGCGCGGGGTGGTGGGCGCGACAGGGATTGAACCTGTGACCCCTCCCGTGTGAAGGGAGTGCTCTCCCGCTGAGCTACGCGCCCGCTTCGGCGGACCCGCCCTATAGGTTGGCGGGCTCCGTTCCGTCAAGCGAGGCTGCCCTTCCGGCTCCGGCGGCCCAAGCCCCGTCGGAGGAGGGCAGTCCGGGTCGCGCCTCCGAACGCCGAGCGTCCTATGCGCCGAGCAGCCTGGTCACGAGCGGCGGGATCTCGTCGAACCTGTCCGCCACGGCGTCTGCGCCGAGGCTCGCCGCGGGCTCCGGCGTGTAGCCGTAGGATACGAGGATCACCTTCGCCTTCGCGGCGCGGGCCGTCGCCACATCGGTCGCACTGTCGCCGATCATCAGGGCCGGTCCGCCGCCGAGCTCCTCGACGACATGGTGGAACACGCGCGCGTCGGGCTTGCTGTAGCCGTATCGCCCCGCGCCGTGAACCGCGCCGAAATAGCCGCCAAGGCCCAGCGCGGGCATCAGAAGGTCGGTGAGCTCCTGCGGCTTGTTGGTGAGAACGCCCATGCGCACGCCGTCCCGGCGCCACCGCGCGAGCGTCTCCTCGACACCGGGAAAGGGCCTGCTCGCCACCGCGATGCGCTCGCGGTAGCGCGCGACGAAGGTATCGACGAGCGCGGGAGTCCGGGCTTCCTCGAGCGGCGCGCCGGTCATCGCGAACGCCTCGATCATCATCCTGCGCGCGCCGAGGCCCACGAGATGGCGCAGGTCGGCATGAACCACCGGCGGGCGTCCCTCGCCCGACAGCACCGCGTTCAGTGCATCGAGGAGGTCGGGGGCGGTGTCGACGAGGGTGCCGTCGAGGTCGAAGATCAGGACCGGGCTCATGGCAGGCCATTAACAGATTCTCCGGCGGCCCGGGCGCAACATAGCGTCGCAAATCGTCACTTTACCCTTATGGCGGCGTAGGTTAGGGCACGGATATGGCGACGGCGGCGGTGATCCTGGCGGCGGGGATGGGCACGCGGATGAAATCCGCGAAGCCGAAGGTCATGCACGCGGTGGCGGGACTGCCGATCCTGGGCCATGTGGTCGCCGCGGCGCGCGGCGCGGGCGCGGACCGCGTGGTTGTCGTCACCGCGCCTGCGATGCACGAGGTCCGCGCCTATGCGCAATCGCTGGGAGCCGAGAACGCGATCCAGGACAGGCAGCTCGGGACGGGCCACGCCGCGCTCTGCGCGAGGCAGGTACTCGAAACATTCGACGGCGCGATCCTGGTCAACAACGGCGACATGCCGCTGGCCGAGCCCGCGATGATGGCGGAATCGCTCCGCTCGGCGGAAGCCCACGGCCTTTCGGTCGTCGCCTTCCGGCCGCGGGACCCCGCCGCCTACGGCCGCGTGATCCTGGGCGCGGACGGAATGCTCGACCGCATCGTGGAGTTCAAGGATGCCTCGCCGGCGGAGCGGGCAGCCGATCTCTGCTGCGCGGGGACCTATTCCGCGGCGCAGGCGCAGAGGTTTTTCGCCTGGGCCTCGAAGCTCTCGAACGACAATGCGCAAGGGGAGTACTATCTGCCCGAAGTGACTCTTGCGGCGAAGGCGGACGGGGTTCGCGCCGCCGTCACGATCGCCGGCGAGGTGACGGTGATGGGCGTCAATTCGCGCGCGGAACTGGCCGCGGCCGAGGCCCGCATGCAGGAGCGGCTGCGCAACCGCGCGCTGGACGGCGGCGCCGGCATGACGGCACCCGAAACCGTGTTCCTCTGCCACGACACGAAGCTGGAGCCGGACTGCGAGATCGGGCCCTATGTCGTCTTCGGACCCGGCGTCTGCGTGCGCAGCGGCGCTGCGATCAGAAGCCATTGCGTCATCGAGGGCGCGGAAATCCGCGAGGGCGCGGTTGTCGGCCCGCACGCACGGCTGCGGCCGGGTACGGTGATCGGCGAGGGCGCCCATATCGGAAACTTCGTCGAGGCGAAGAACAGCCGGATCGGCGCGGGCGCGAAGGCCAACCACCTCGCCTATCTCGGCGACGCCACGGTGGGCGCGGGCGCGAATATCGGTGCGGGAACGATCACCTGCAACTACGACGGCTTCGACAAGCACAGGACCGAGATCGGCGCGGGCGCGTTCATCGGCTCGAACTCGTCCCTGGTAGCCCCGGTTGCGATCTCCGAAGGCGTCTATGTCGGCGCGGGATCCGTCGTCACCAAGCCTCAGGCCAGGGATTCGCTGGTGATCACGCGGGCAGAGCAGAAGGAGATTCCCGGCTGGGCGGAGAAATTCCGGTCCCGCAAGAAGATCGGGAAAACCTCGAAAGGGAAGTAGCAATGTGCGGCATCGTGGGAATTGCGGGCACGCGCGAAGTGGCCCCCATCATCCTGGAGGCGTTGAAGCGCCTGGAATATCGCGGCTACGACTCGGCCGGCATCGCGACCCTCGTCGACGGCGCCATCGAACGCCGGCGCTCGCCGGGGAAGCTGTCCAGGCTCGGCGCCGAGCTCGACAGGCACCCGCTCGGCGGCCGCACCGGTATCGGCCATACGCGCTGGGCCACGCACGGAGCGCCGACGGTCATCAATGCCCATCCGCACGCCAACGCCCGCGTCGCGATCGTTCACAACGGCATCATAGAGAATTTTCGGGACCTGCGCGCGGAGCTCGTCGCCAAGGGGCACAGGTTCGAGTCGGAAACCGACAGTGAAGTGGCCGTCCATCTCGTTTCGGACTATCTCGATCAGGGGATGGCCCCCGAACTGGCCGCGCAGATGGCGGTGCGCAGACTTACCGGGGCATATTCGCTGGCGATGATTTTCCGCGGGGAGGAATCCCTGCTTGTCGGGGCGCGCAAGGGCAGTCCCCTCGCAGTCGGATATGGCGAGGCCGAAGCCTATCTCGGCTCGGATGCATTCGCCCTTGCCCCGTTCACCAACCGGGTCGCGTACATGGAGGATGGCGACGTTGCCATCGTGCGCGGAAACCATGTCGCCATCTACGATTCGGAAGGACGCCCCGCGAGCCGCGAAATCACCGTCACCAACGCCAGCTCGGCGATCGTGGACAAGGCCGGCCATCGCCACTTCATGGCCAAGGAAATTCACGAGCAGCCCGAAGTGATCGGCCATACGCTCGCAAACTACCTCGACACCGCGGTACCCAAGGTCGAGCTGGACGATCCGGAGCTCGAGGCGGTGCTGGCCAATGCATCGCGGCTCACCGTCTCGGCCTGCGGCACTGCCTACTACGCGGGGCTTGTGGGAAAGTACTGGTTCGAAAAGCTCGCACGCCTCCCCGTCGAGATCGATTTCGCTTCGGAGCTTCGCTATCGCAATCCCGTCTATCCCAAGGGCGGAGCGGCTCTGTTCATCTCGCAATCCGGCGAAACCGCCGACACGCTCGCGGCGCTCCGGGACGCGAAGGCGAACGGCCAGACGACACTCGCCCTGGTCAATGTCGTCGAGAGCTCCATCGCGCGCGACGCCGACATCGTTCTGCCCATTTTTGCCGGCCCCGAAATCGGCGTTGCGTCGACCAAGGCGTTCACGTGCCAGCTTGCGGCTCTCGCCGCCCTCGCCATCGCGGCCGGCCGCGCGCGCGGCACGCTGACGGCGGATGACGAGAAGCGGCTTTGCACCTCCCTCCTGGAGCTGCCGCGCCACATCGTCGAGTTTCTCAAGCAGGAAGAAAAAATCGAGCTGCTCGGTCAGGAGGTGGCCAAGGCGCGCGATGTTCTCTATCTCGGGCGCGGGCCGAGCTTTCCGCTTGCCCTCGAGGGCGCGTTGAAGCTCAAGGAAATTTCCTATGTCCATGCCGAGGGCTATGCCGCCGGCGAGATGAAGCATGGTCCGATCGCGCTCATCGACGAGAATGTACCCGTCATCGTCATGGCCCCTCACGACTCTTTTTTCGAGAAGACCGTATCGAACATGCAGGAGGTCATGGCGCGCGGCGGAAAGGTCCTGCTCATTTCCGAAGAAGCGGGCCTTTCGAGCGCGGGAGCCGATGTTTGGGCCAGGATTGCCGTTCCCGACGCCGATCCCTTCATTGCGCCGGTGCTTTACGCGATTCCGGCGCAGCTGCTCGCCTACTATGCGGCCATCGCCAAGGGTACCGACGTCGACCAGCCGCGCAATCTCGCCAAATCCGTAACCGTCGAGTAGGCTCGCTTCCGGGAACGCGAGAGACATGGTTGCGGGGCCGCGGCGCTGGGGGTGCGCGCGGCCTTCCGGCGTAGCATCTCTCTCGGCATCGGCCGGGAACGATGACGGTTGACCAGGAGAATATCCGGGCGCTTGCGGAGTTTCGAAGCGCCTTGCGCCGGTTCCTCGCATTCAGCGAGGAGGCCACGCGGGCGACCGGGATCACCTCTGCGCAATATCATGCTCTTCTTGTGATTTACGCTGCGCCGGGCGGAACAATCACACTCTCGGAGCTTGCGCGGGAGTTGCTGCTTCGGACGAACGGCGCGGTCCAGCTTGCGGACCGGCTCCAGGCGCACGGACTGATCGTGAGAAGACGGTGCGAAAACGACCGCCGATCGGTCCGGATTGCGCTGTCGCCGTCCGGTGAATCGACGTTGAAGCGTCTCGCGGCCATACATCTCGATCAGCTCGGCAAGCGCAAGAAGCAGTTCGCTGCGATCCTGCGCCAGCTCAAGCGGACCCAGCCCGGCTAGCGCTCACCCGCGCCGGGACTGCCGCCAGCGTTCGCGCGCATCGTACAGGCTCGATTTGTTGGCACCCCCCGCAAGGCCCGGATCGCGGGTCTGCGATGGGTCATCCTCCCAGCCGCAGATCGGGCAGACTTCGAAGGCGTCCCGCTCCCGGATGACTGGCGATCCGCAGCATTGACACGGCAGAAGGACACTCATTGCCGCTCCCAATAGCCGCGCCCGCTATCCGGACGGAAGAACGTTCGGGGTTCGCCCCAAACATCGGCAACCGCAAATGTGTTCGAACGCGGATCGTACAGGAGCGTGTCGCCGTTGATGCGGTGCTTCACGAGGGTTCCCGCCGGAGGATTGCGGACAAACTCCAGCGCTGCTCGCGCGTATTCGGCTGCGCTTCGCAATTCGGGAAAATCGCGGCCATGCTTGCGCCAGTGGCCCTCCGCGTTTTGGGCGGAGCCGTCGGGGCCGTGCGACCAGACGACGGGGCCGGTTCCGGCATCGCCGGCCACCGTGGCGACGGAAGCGACGGAATGCGCGACGGGCGGTTGGGGCGAACGATAGCCGGCAACCACATAAACGAAGGCGAAGGTTGCCGCAAAAACCAGCGAAGGCAAGGTCCACCGCGGCATCTTCTTTACCTCGGAATCAACCCGATCGGGGCGAACGATCGGGCTTGATCGGAACCCGGAAAGCAACTAGAACGAAAAAAGAACGACGGGAGTGTGAAATGGCAAACCTGGAGGGGCGTTGTTCGTGCGGGACCGTCCGATATCGTCTCAATCGCCCGCCGATGTTCGTCCATTGCTGTCACTGTCTGGATTGTCAGCGGCAGACGGGAAGCGCATTTGTCGTCAATGCGCTGATCGAAGCCGACGCCATGGCGTTGCTTTCGGACGAGCCGGTGCCGACGGCAGTGCCGACGGACAGTGGCCGCCCGCACGATGTATATCGTTGCCCGAAATGCGGGGTCCCGGTGTGGAGCGACTACGGCCGCCGCGGTGTGCTCCGCTTCGTGCGGGCCGGCACCCTCGAAAATCCCGCGGCCATCAAGCCCGATGTCCACATTTTCACCCGTTCGAAGCAGCCCTGGGTGGGTCTTCCTCCGGAAGTGCCGGCCTTTGAGGTCTACTACGACATGCAACAGCAGTGGCCGGCGGAAAGTCTCGCGCGGCGCGCCGCAATACTCGGCGAAGGAAGGTGAATTTCGCATCCTGTTGCGCTAGGTGTTCGACATGAAGGCGCAGGATTTGCTGAAACGATCCGCGGCGGCCCGGGCCTTGGATTTCGTGCGGGACGGGATGAAGCTCGGCCTGGGTACCGGCTCGACAGCGGAAGCGTTTGTCGAGCTCCTAGGGGCTCGCGTCCGCGGTGGGCTGCAACTCGATTGCGTGGCGACCTCCGAACGGACATCGCAGCTGGCGCGCAGTCTCGGGATCCGGCTTCGGGATCTCGACAGCGTGGCGCCGTTGGATCTCACGGTCGACGGCGCGGATGAGGCCGATCGCGACCTCAATCTCATCAAGGGCGGCGGCGCGGCACTGCTGCGCGAAAAGATTGTCGCCGCTTCCTCGAAAGCCATGGTTGTCGTGGCCGACTGCAGCAAGCTCGTAAATACCCTGGGAGCATTTCCCCTGCCTGTGGAGGTTGTGGAGTTCGGACACGGCTCCACGGCGACGCGCATCAGAGCCTCCGCGAAGGACCTCGGCTATGAAAATCTTCCGGTGAATATCCGTATGCGAAACGGCGAGCCGGTCAGGACGGATGGAGGCAACCTCATCTGCGACTGTGCGTTCGGGGCAATCGGAGACGCGCGTGTTCTGGCCCAGAAACTCTCCACAGTCCCCGGCGTGGTCGAGCACGGCCTGTTCGTGGGGATCGCCACGACTCTTGTCATTGCCCATCCCCAAAAGGTCGAGATCATTGGTCCGACGGGGTGCTGAAGGAGGCTATCCCGATCCGTGGAACGAGCGGCACAAGCCTGCGCACGAGCCGCAGGAAGAAATCAGGTCTTCTGCGCGCCGCCACCTTCAGAACGTAGTGAGGCCGTTCGGCGTCGCAGGCAGCCATGTTCCGCGGGGGCGCGCAGACCAGCGTGGCCGGCCAGACGTCGTTGCGTTCGAGGCGGCGCTCGATGGGCACGCCGCGAAGGACAAGCGCGATGTCGCTGACCGCCTCGTAGGACATTGCGAAGTAGGAATGTCCCAATGTTTCGGCGGGGGCCAGGCTGGCATCGATGACGTCAACGTTTGCTTCGGGGGCAGCGCCCTCCAGCCTGCGATCCTGCCGGGGAAGGCTGCCCGCACGGGGCACATTGCCATGGGCAGCGGCCGAAACCGCCAGAACGGCATCTCCGTGCGAGGCGTAGATGGTAATTCGATTCACGAAGGGCCTGGCATCCCGTACCAGATGCGCGAAGTCGTTGTTCGCCGGGTCGGCGCCGACGTCCCCCGCCGCAAGCACCAGCTCGCTGATGAACTTCGCTTGAGGCGGTACGGGCCGAGAGGCGTAGGCGGACAATGCGGCCAGGACGATCCGGTCGCCTACGCTGTGCGCCACTACATCCACCTTCAGGTGCGTACCTGCGAGGGCCTCGAAAAATTGCGCGAGCAAGGGCGTCGCATAGGCGCTGTGCTCGATGTCGGGAATGTAGCGGCCAATCTCTCCTTCGCTGCTCCAGTCGAAGACCGCTGCGACGCAGCCCGACTGTGTGTCGTTCGCGAGCTGTGCCGCACGCAGGACGGCGCCGTCGAACAGCGTATTGAAGCCGTGAACGTATAGCAGCACCCCGTTGCAGTTCTTCCGGCGCGCCGCATCCGCGATTTGCGACGCAAAGCCGGAAAGGTTCGCGCCGCAATCGAGCGTCACGCCTGTGCGAATCGAGCCGGTCGGAATCGGCTGATCCGCCAGGCTTGCCGCGGGGATTGTTGCCAGCGTGGTGCCGCAGGACGGCCGGTCGCCCCAGTGCTTCGAAAACCCGCCCGGCCAGGCTCGATCGGCCGCGCGATCGGTAAGATAGTAAACGGTCGCCGATGCGGCTCCGCCGTCAGGCGGTCGCCAGACGGAATGGACAAACTCTGCCTTGTCTCCAACGCAGCCGGAGAGGATGGCTCCCAGGACGAGTGCTACGGCCGGCCGCGGCAAAATTTGAAAATGCAAAGCATCCCTCGCCGTTGTGCGATCCTCCAGCCTCGGCTAAGCGGATCATAGCAAAAACGGAGCCTTGGCAATGGCAGGGTACGATTACGATCTCTTTGTCATAGGCGGCGGCTCCGGTGGCGTTCGAGCCAGCCGAATGGCGGCTGCCGCCGGCGCCCGGGTCGCCTTGGCCGAAGAGTACCGGTTGGGCGGCACGTGCGTCATCCGCGGGTGCATCCCCAAGAAACTGTTCGTATACGCGAGCCATTTCGGCGCAGAGTTCGAGGATGCCGCCGGCTACGGCTGGACCGCGGGGGAGAAGACGTTCGATTGGCCCACGCTTGTTGCCAACAAGGACAGGGAGATTTCACGCCTCGAAAACCTCTATCGGGAGAGCGTCGGTGCCGCTGGTGTGACGGTCTATGGCGACCGCGCGGTGTTCGAGGACCCGCACACGATCCTCCTGCTGAATGAGGGACGGCGCATCACGGCCGACAAGATCCTTATCGCCACCGGAAATTCGCCGACCCGGGAGATGGGAACGAGCCATGTCGTGCCGGGCGGCGAGCTTTGCATCACCTCGAACGAGGCGTTCCATCTCGAAAGGCTGCCGCGGCGAATCCTGATCGCCGGCGGCGGCTACATTGCGCTCGAGTTTGCGCACATCTTCCACGGCCTCGGTAGCGAGGTGTCTCTGGTATACCGCGGCGAGAAGCCACTGCGGAGATTCGATGAGGATTTGCGCGATGCGCTGATGGCTTCGATGGAGCGGCGCAGGCTCAATGTGATGCTGGGCTGCGAATTTACGAAAATCGAAAGGCGCGGCGACGGTCTGCACGCCGAAACCAACAAGGGCGGAGTGGTGGAGTGCGATCAGATCATGCTCGCCATCGGACGCGCACCCAACACCGCGGCGCTGCGGGTAGGAAAGGCCGGGGTCGCGCTCGGCCGTCGCGGGGAAGTCCTGGTCGACGAATATTCGAAAACCAGCGCGGACAACATATACGCGATCGGGGACGTGACCGACCGCCTGCAGCTCACGCCTGTCGCCATCCATGAAGCCATGTGCTTCGTGAAGTCGGTTTTCGGCGGAGTGCCGACGGCGCCCGATCACCACCTCGTGCCGAGCGCCGTATTCACCACACCCGAGATCGGCACCGTGGGTTTGAGCGAGCAGCGGGCCCTGATGCTCGGCCATTCCGTCGACGTATACAAGTCCACGTTCAAGCCGCTGAAGCACACGATGACCGGAAGCCAGGAACGTTCGCTCTTCAAAATGGTGGTCGACGCAAAGACCCAACGGGTGCTGGGCTGTCACATCTTCGGCTGGGGTGCCGCAGAGATCATTCAGATGGCGGCCGTTGCGCTGCGGATGGGGGCGACGAAATTAGATTTCGATTCCACTATTGCACTGCACCCAACGGCGGCGGAAGAATTCGTCACGATGCGAGCGAAGTCGTATTCAAAAGTACCTTAAACTTGTGTAGCGTCGCCCGCCCGCATCAGAGAGGATACCCGATGTTCCGCCGAGCCGTGTTGTTGTGTGCTGCCTTTTTCGCGGCGTTGCCATCACTGGCGACAGCCCAGACCATGACCAATCTCGTCCATCAGCCGCCAAACGGCGCCGAAGTCACGCTCCAGCTGACGGATGGCACGGTGCTCGCCCAGTCCTTCAACGACAAGGATTGGTACAAGCTTACGCCGGACATTAACGGCAGCTACGTCAACGGCACATGGTCGAAGATGGCCAGCCTTCCGGCAGGCTACGCGCCCTACGCGCAGACCGAGGCGGTATTTGCCGATGGACGCGTGATCGTCGCGGGCGGGGAATACAACAACGGCGAGTTCGCCTTCACCAACGAAACCGTCATATACGATCCGCTTGCCAACACCTGGACCAAGATCGATCCGCCCAAGGGCTGGTGCTGTATCGGCGATACGACCGCAACCGTCCTGCCGAACGGCAAGTTCCTGCTGGGCTACAAATTCAAGACCAAAATGGCGGTGCTGGATCCCGCGACACTGACGTGGACGGCTGTGCCGGCAAAGAAAAAACACGGCTGGAACGCCGAAGAGGGCTGGGTCCTGTTGCCGGACGGTTCGATACTCACGGTGGATGTGAAGGCTCATCCGCACACGGAGCGTTACCTTCCCGAAAAGGGAAAGTGGGTAAGCGCGGGCGACACGCCTGTCGACCTGCGCGGTCCGCAAAATTGCTGCGGAAACTGCATTCAATACGGCCCCAAGAACAAGTGCTACGATCCGCCGGGGGAGACGGGCGCGGCGGTCCGTCGTCCGGATGGTACCGTATTCGCCACGGGAGCGGCCCCCGAAGGGCAGAACAGGGGGCATACGGCCGTCTGGACGCCACCGAGCGCGGGTGACAAGACCGGCCATTGGACGGCAGGACCGGATTTCCCGGTGGGCGACGAGGCATTCGATACCCCTGTTTCGATACTGCCCAACGGCAACGTTCTGGTCGAAGGCTCGAGCGGACAATTGTACGAATTCAACGGCACAACGCTGAAGCAGGAGCCGTTCAATTCTGGCGGCGGTATCCTCATGCCGCTGCCGACAGGGGAAGTGCTGGTCGGCGGATTTGCGGTTTACAAGTCGACCGGTTCCTACGATCCGGGCTGGGCGCCGACGATCTCCGCGTTCCCGTCCAGCGTGAACCGCGGCCAGTCCTACCAAATCTCCGGAACGCAGTTTAACGGTCTCAACCAGGGTGCTGCATTCGGCGATGAGTTCGATACGCACACGAACTATCCGCTGGTCAGGATCACGAACAACGCCACGCACCACGTGTTCTATGCGCGCACGCACGATCACAGTTCGATGGGCGTCGCAACGGGCTCCGCGATTGTCATGACGACCTTCGACGTGCCGGGCGCAGCGGAGACGGGAGCGAGCAAGCTGGAGGTCGTTGCAAACGGCATTCCGTCGCAACCGGTCGATGTGACCGTGAACTAGGTCTCCAGTACCGCGTCTATTGCGGCGATCAGATCGGGTGCGTTCGGCTCCGTCCGGGAGCCGAACGTGCCCGCCATCGCGCCGTCCCTGCCGAAGAGGTACTTGTGGAAATTCCACTTCGGCGCCGCATCCTCGCCGAGTTCGGCCGCGACCCATTTATAAAGGGGGTGCGCGTCCGCTCCGATGACATGTTCCTTGGCGGTCAGGGGAAAATCGACGGCGTATGCCGTCTCGCAGAAGCTCTTGATCTCCTGCTCGGTGCCGGGTTCCTGGGCGCCGAAATCGTTCGCGGGCACACCCAGGACCACCAAGCCCGCATCGCGCCTGCCTCGCCAGAGTTGCTGGAGGCCGGAGTATTGCGGTGTGAGGCCGCACCGGCTGGCGACATTGACGATGAGCAGGGCTTTTCCGGCAAAGCGGTTCAACGGCAGGGGGCTGCCGTCGATGGATCGGAATTGAAAATCGTGGGCAGTGGTCATGGCGCACCTCCGGACGTCATGATGTTTGTGCCCGCCAAGATCGTAAAGAATTTCCTGCCGGCGCCGGCGCGGTCCCGCAAAGCATGGCTTTTCCTGGTTAAGGGATTGGAAACGGGCATGCGGCAAGATTTGCCCGCTTTTACGCGAGCGCGACCATGGCCGGAATTCTGATCTTTGTGATTGCGTTGTTCGGCTCTGCCGCCGTGGGCGGCGCCATGGGCCTTTTCCTTGGGCTGCCGACGGGCGGGATGACCGCTGCATTGCTGTTCCTCGCAGCGGTGCAGGCGAGGTCCTCGTTGACGAACCGCCGGACAAGGAAAGACCTCGCACAGGAAATCGCGAGGTTGAAACGCACCGCTGGCGCGACCCAATCGGCTCTTGAGGAGACGCGGTCGAGAATCGAGGAAATCAACACGGCCGTCGAGGCGCGCACGGCCGCGCAAAGCCGAAAGATCGTTGCGGAGCTCCAGGTACTCGAAAGTCTGATGCGGGATTTCGCTGGAAAAATCTCGAATCGTGCAAAGGATGTGGCGCTGCCGGAACCCGCCGAAAATTGTCCTGGGATTTCCGCTCGCAGCTATCTGGAGTCGATGGGCGAATCCGGACTACTTGAAATAATTCGTGCCTCGCTCGAGGAAAACCGCGTCGACCTCTACCTGCAGCCCATCGTCAGCTTGCCCCAGCGCAAGCTCCGCTACTATGAGGCGCTGTCTCGTTTGCGCGCCGAAGACGGCTCGATGATCATGCCGGCCCAATACATCAAGGTGGCGGCGCCGGCGGGGCTCATGAGCGTCGTCGACAACCTTCTGCTGTTCCGCTGCGTGCAAATCGTTCGCCGCCTGGCGCAGAAGAACCGCGAAATCGGGATATTCTGCAATATCTCCGGCGACACGCTGACGGACGCGGAGTTCTTCCCGCAGTTCCTCGAATACATGCGTCAGAATCGCGACCTTGCCGGCCAGATCGTATTCGAATTCGGGCAGGATGCCGTCGCGGACGCGGGCGAGAAAGGCGAAGCAAACCTTGCCGCCCTGGCTCAAATCGGCTTTGCACTTTCGATGGATCACGTAGAGACCCTGGCTTTGGACTTCGCCCGCCTGAAGGCGATCGGCTTCCGCCACATCAAGCTGCGTGCCGAAACGCTTCTGGAGGGGATGGGTACGGCGCGTGCGGCCGTGGGGGCGGAGGATTTCAAGCAGCTCCTGCAGCGGCACGGTCTCAACCTGATAGTGGAGCGCGTCGAGAGCGAGAAAGCCGTCGTGCAGCTGCTCGACTACGGAGTCGATTTCGCGCAGGGCTATCTGTTCGGGGAGCCGCGAGCGGTGCGGGACGAGCCCCCCCGGATCCCAGAAAGAATCGAACCGCTCGCCCCCGTCGTGCCGTTCCGCAGGAGCGCTTGATTATTCCGGATGCCTGGGAGAGGTTGCGAGGACATGCCGTCTTCGCCCCAAATTCTTTCCGGCCTTCGAGAGATCGCTTCCGAGTATGACGCGCTTGTCTGCGATGTGTGGGGCGTGTTGCACGACGGCCGCGAGGGACGGCAAGATGCGGTGGACGCCCTCAGACGCTTTCGTGCCCGTCATGGCAAGGTCGTGCTGCTGTCCAACGCGCCGCGGCCGAAACGCGACCTGGAAGAGCAGTTCGCTCGTTTCGGCGTGCCCTCCGACAGCTATGACGATATCGTAACGTCTGGGATTGCCGCACGCATCGACCTCGAGGCGCGCCGGCCGCGATCGATGTATCACCTCGGCCCGGAACGCGATCGTGGCATCTTCGAAGGGCTGGGAATCGAGCTGACGGGTGTCGAAGACGCCGAGGTGGTCCTCAACAGCGGGTTGTTCGAAGACGATGTGGAGACTCCCGACGACTATCGCGACCTGCTGGATGCGATGAGTGCGCGCGGCCTGCTGATGCTCTGCGCCAACCCCGACCGGGTCGTGCAGCGCGGAGGCAGACTGATCTACTGCGCCGGAGCCCTGGCCGACCGCTACGAGAAAGCCGGCGGAAAGGTTGTCTATTTCGGAAAGCCAATGCCGCCAATCTACGATCTGGTGCGCGCCAGGCTGGCGGGCTCCGTCCGCGCGCTTGCCATCGGGGACGGATTGCATACCGATATCAAGGGCGCAAACGGCGCGGGTCTCGACGCTCTTTTTATCGCGGACGGGATCCATGGCGAAGATATCGGCGCGGTGACGGCGGAACATATGGCGGAGCTGTTCGCCAAGACGGGCGTGCATGCCCGAGCGGCTATGCAGGCTCTTGTCTGGTAGGCCACCATCCCCGATAAGGCCCGCCGGATATTTCAGGGAAATGACATGACCTACTACATTGAAGACCTTAAGCCCGGCATGTCGGAGACTTTCGCAAAATCGATCTCCGAGCACGACGTCGAGATGTTCGGGGAAGTCAGTGGCGACAGGAACCCCGTTCACTTTGACGAAGATTATGCCCGGGGCACCATGTTCAAGGGCCGGATTGCCCATGGCATGCTGTCGGCGAGCTACATCTCAACCGTGCTCGGCATGCGGATGCCCGGTCCGGGCACGATCTTCATGTCGCTGACCACGCGTTTCAAGGCGCCGGTCAGGATCGGCGACACCGTGGTCACAACCTGCACGGTGCGCGAGGTCAATGCGGAAAAGCGCCGCGTGATCTTCGACTGCGCCTGCAAGGTCGGAGAAACGACCGTCATCGAAGGCGAAGCGATGGTGATGGCTCCATCTCGGCCGAAGAGCTAGATGAAGATCCTCCGCCACTATGAACATGTGCCGGGCGCCTATCGAGGCGCGGTGGTGGCGGTCGGCAATTTCGACGGCGTGCATCGCGGGCATCAGGCGCTGATCGGGGAGGCGGGCAAGCTTGCCTGCGAACGGGGAGCGTCGCTTGCGGTGCTGGCCTTCGAGCCCCATCCGCAGGAGTTCTTCCGCCCATCGGCGGAGTCGTTCCGCCTGACGCCATTTCGGGTGAAAGCGCGCCTTTTGGCCGAACTCGGCGTCGATGCGATGTTTGCGTTGCCATTCGATGCCGCCATGGCGGCGAAGTCTGCGCAGGAATTCGTGCTCGACGTCGTGGTGGACGGGCTTGCCGCGGGTTGCATCGTCGTCGGCAGCGATTTCCAGTTCGGCAAGGGTCGCGCCGGAAACTCCACCGTTCTTTCCTACATGGGCGAGATGGAAGGATTTGGCGTCGAAATCTTCGATCCGGTCGCGGACGCCGGAACCGAGAAAATCTCGTCGACCCGGATCCGCCAGGCGCTCAGGGAAGGCAGGCCCGAGGAAGCCGCACGCCTGCTCGGCCACTATTGGGCGGTGGAATCGCGTGTCGAGCATGGCGACAAGCGGGGCCGGACCATCGGCGTGCCGACCGCGAACATGCGCCTCATCGATTGCCTACACCCGGCGTTCGGGGTCTATGCGGTTCGTGCCTCGGTTCTGGAAGACGAGAGAACGGTCTCGCGCCATCCGGGCGTCGCCAGCTTTGGCATTCGTCCGATGTTCAGGACGAAGGAACCCCTGCTCGAGACATGGTTGTTCGATTTCGACGGCGATCTCTACGGCAGGCATCTCTCCGTCGAGCTGGTCGCGTATCTGCGGCCGGAAATGCGTCTTCCCGATCTCGACGGGCTGAAGGCGCAGATCGCGAAGGACGCCGAGGCCGCGCGTGCCGTCCTTCGCGGAATCGACTTGGCCAATTGACACCGTCGAGGACTCGCTGAACGGCGAGTTGAAATTTGCCGGCTTGTTTTCCGACGATCGGTCGGCCGTGCAGCCGAACGCAACGCTGAACAGTGCGGAATTTTCCTCAATGACTGGTTTCACGCGACGCTACCGGCAGTTTGCGCTGCAGGTGTCCAATTCCGCCAACGGAAGGTCCCTAACGGCGAACTCCAGGTATGATTTCGACAGCGGATTTGATGCTGCAACGGCATGCATAAACACCTCCGCCGCGCCAAACCCGGCGGTACAGAGACTCAACGACAAGGCGGTGTCCGGCCCCCGTTTGCGGCGCTTATCGGCCGTTGGCGAGCGCTGCCGCCTGGTCTCGAACGTCAAGCCCGCGGGCCGCGCGCCGGTGCTGGACGCTCAACCGCGGCGCTGCTAGAAGTCCGGCTCGCTGATTTGCAGGCAGGCCGATGCTGAATTTCCTCGGAATTTCGCGAATTCGTCGCCCGGCTCCGCGCCGGGAGGCCTGACCTTTCGCGCCGGAAGCCGGGACCAGAACGCACGCAACCCGAAGAACTTCCAGGGCAACCGAAGATGACCATATCCGACTCCAATTCCGGTGCGCGCGACTATCGCGCCACCCTGTTCCTGCCCGCGACCGACTTCCCGATGAAGGCCGGATTGCCGCAGACGGAGCCCCAATGGCTCGCGAAGTGGGAAGCCACGGATCTCTACGGCCGAATCCGCAGGAAGATGAAGGGAAAGCCGCTCTTCGTCCTCCACGACGGCCCTCCCTATGCCAATGGCGAAATCCATTCGGGCACCGGGCTCAACAAGGTGCTGAAGGACATCGTTGTGCGCTCGCGCGGCTTCCTCGGATTCGATGCGCCGTACATTCCTGGCTGGGACTGCCACGGCCTTCCGATCGAATGGAAGATCGAGGAGAAGTACCGCAAGGAAGGCAAGTCGAAGGACGAGGTGCCGATCGACCAGCTTCGCCGCGACTGCCGCGAATTCGCCGAATATTGGATCGACGTGCAGCGCGCGCAGTTCAAGCGGCTGGGCTGCATGGGCCAGTGGGACAAGCCCTACACGACGATGGACTATCGAGCCGAAGCGGTGATCGCGGGCGAACTGCACAAATTCGTCGCCAACGGGCTTCTCTATCGCGGCTTCCGTCCGGTGATGTGGTCGCCGGTCGAAAAGACCGCGCTCGCCGAGGCCGAGGTCGAGTATCACGAGAAAACGTCACCGACGATCTATGTGAAGTTTCCTATCTCGCATGTTCGTTGGAAACGAGCGAATGAGAGCCATTCAACCACTCCAGAAAAATCGCCCCAGCCAGAATTGGCTGGAGCATCGGTTGTCATCTGGACGACGACTCCGTGGACAATCCCCGGCAACCGCGCCATCGCCTATTCGCCGACGATGGAGTACGGCCTCTATGAGGTGACGGAAGCAGCGGAGGGCGCGCTTGGGAAGGTCGGCGAGAAACTCGCGCTGGCCGATGCGCTGGCAGACACAACTGCGAAGCACGCAAAGATCACGCTGAAGCGTGAGCGTTCCTTTGATCCGCGTGGGCTCTTAGCTGCCCACCCGCTGCGCGGACAAGGCTACGACTTCGACGTTCCGCTTCTCGCGGGCGATCACGTCACCGCCGATACCGGCACGGGCTTCGTGCACACTGCCCCCGGGCACGGTGAGGAAGACTTCGAGCTCGTCCTGCATCACTTCCCGGACTACATGAAAACCAATCCGGACGCGTTCAACGTAATCGCCGCGGACGGTTCGTTCACGCAGTTCGCCCCCGGCTTCACAGGCAAGTTCATCCTCTCGCGTGACGGCAAGAAGGATGGCGATGCCAATGGCGCGGTCATCAAGGCGCTGATCGAAGCCGGCGCGCTGCTCGCGAAGGGCACGCTGCGCCATCAATATCCGCATTCCTGGCGTTCCAAGGCGCCGGTGATCTTCCGCGCGACGCCGCAGTGGTTCGCGGCGATGGACAAGGAAATCCCGGGCGGCGGCACCCTGCGCACGCGCGCGATGCAGGCCATCGGCGACACTGCCTGGTATCCGCCCTCGGGCGAGAACCGCATCGCGGGCATGGTGAAGGATCGCCCAGACTGGGTGTTGTCGCGTCAGCGCGCCTGGGGCGTGCCGCTCGCGATCTTCGTGGACAAGAAGACCGACAAGATCCTGAACGATCCAAAGGTCAACGAACGCATCACCGAAGCCTTCCAAAAAGAAGGCGCGGATGCGTGGTTCAACTCTCCGGCTTCGCGCTTTCTCGGAAACGGTTACAACGCCGACGACTATGAGCAGGTGAAGGATATTCTCGACGTCTGGTTCGATTCGGGCTCGACGCATGTGTTCACGGTCGAGCAGCCGCTCGAACCCGAATGGCCGCAGAAGGATCACGCCGATCTCTATCTCGAAGGTTCGGACCAGCATCGCGGCTGGTTCCAGTCCTCGTTGCTCGAAAGCTGCGCCACGCGCGGCCGCGCACCCTATGACGAAGTTCTGACCGCCGGTTTCGTGCTCGACCGCGAAGGCGACAAGATGTCCAAGTCGGTCGGCAATGTGATCCTGCCACAGTCCGTCGCGGACAAGAACGGCGCGGACATCTTCCGCCTCTGGGTCGCCTCTTCGGATTTCACGCAGGATCTGCGTATGGGCAACGACGTCATCCAGGCGAACACCGACGCCTACCGCCGTCTGCGCAACACGATCCGCTTCATGCTGGCGAACCTTTCGGGCTTCGAGGAGAGCGAGCGCGCCGCGCAGGCCGACATGCCCGAACTCGAACGCTACATGCTCGCGCGGCTGGCCGAGATCGACGCGCTCGTACGCGAGGGCTACACGAAATACGACTTCAACCGCGTCTACAATACCGTCTTCGCTTTCTGCACCAACGACTGCTCGGCATTCTACTTCGACATCCGCAAGGATGTACTCTACTGCGATGCACGGACGGCGGCGCGCCGCAGGGCGGCACGCACCACGCTGGACGAGATATTCCGTCGCGTGGTGACGTGGTTCGCTCCCGTCCTGTGCTTCACGATGGAAGAAGCCTGGGTTCACAGGTATCCCGGGGAAAGCGTGCACCTGCAAGCGTTTCCCGAAACACCGGAAAGCTGGCGCGACGCCGCATTGATCGGGAAGTGGAACCGCATTCGATCGATCCGCCGCGTGGTGACGGGCGCGCTCGAGATCGCACGGCGCGACAAGGTCATCGGCGCAAGTCTCGAGGCCGCTCCGCTCGTCTATGTGACGGATGATGCCGACCGGAAGATCCTGGACAGCGTTCCGCTCGCCGAGGTCATGATAACGTCATCCGCGCACGTCGCCAGGGTGCCGGCGCCCGGCGATGCCTTTCGTCTCCCCGATGTCGATGGCGTCGCGGCGAGGTTCGAGCACGCACGGGGCAACAAGTGCGCGCGCTGCTGGATGATTCTGGAAGAAGTGGGAAGGAACCCGAAGCACGACGACCTCTGCAACCGGTGTTCCGAAGCGGTGGACAGTTTGGGGAACGCATGAAGAAACTCGATTTTGCGCCGCGCGACTGGGGCATCGTCGCAGCCAGCACGGCGCTTCTCCTGGACCAGGGCTCCAAGCTTGTCATGCTCTACGCGCTGCGCTTCATCGACCTGCCGCCGAGCGACAGCGTGCCTGTCTTGCCTTTTTTTAACCTGGTGATGGTCTGGAATCGGGGGATCAGTTACGGGCTGTTCCCGGCCAATGGCTTGCTCGGAACCGCGGTCCTGGTTCTATTTACCGTTGCGGTCGTTGTGTTTTTGGGCTGGTGGCTGTGGGTTTCCACCCGTCTTGCGCTAACCGTGGGGCTGGGGCTGATCATTGGCGGCGCGCTCGGAAACCTGATCGACCGCCTGGTGCATGGAAAGGTTGCCGATTTTTTCCACTTTTACGGACTTGGCTATGACTGGTATGTCTTCAACGTGGCGGACGCGACCATCACGTTCGGCGTCATCGCCCTTTTGTACGACGCGCTGTTGAAGCCGGAAGTCCGGACGGGGAACGACGGCGCTTGAGCCTGGGAGTTGGCATGCGACACGCCTCGAAACAGCTTCTGCGTCTGGGAATCCTCGCGGCCGGCGTTCTCACCCTCATGGGTTGCCAGACGATCCGCGATGCCACGGGCCTCTCGAAATCGGGGCCCGACGAGTTCGCCGTCGTGACCAAGGCGCCGCTGATCGTTCCGCCGGAATTCAATCTGCGGCCGCCGAAGGACGGCGCCCCGCCGACCAACCAGGTGGAACCCACTCAGGCGGCGCAATCGGCCCTGTTCGACGCCCAGGATTCGTCCGGCGCGGCGGCGGTCGGCGGAGACTACAGCGAGGCGGAAAAGCTTCTGCTCGCGAGTGCGGGGGCGACGAATCCCGATCCGTCCATCCGTCAGCAGATCGCGTCGGACGGTCGGTCCATGGAAGCGGCCAACGATTCCTTCACCAAGGACGTTCTTTTTTGGCAGGAACCGCAGGATCAGGGCGTGAATGTGGACGCCGATTCGGAAGCCAGGCGTTTGGATGCCCAGAAGAATGGCGGCCAAGTGGCCCCCAAGAAGGCAGACAACCCCGCAACCATCGAGAAAAAAGAAGACAAGGGCGGCTGGTTTGATTGGTTCTAGAGCAGCGCTCGCCGCATGGACCGCTGTTCAACTGGTGCTCCTGTCCACTCCTGCGCCGGCAGGCGGCCCTCAAACATTTCAGTTTGCACTTCAGAATGGCATGCAGGTCGTCGTGATCCCGGATCACCGAGCCCCCGTTGTAACCCAAATGCTGTGGTTCAAGGTCGGAGGGATGGACGATCCTCCGGGTCTTTCCGGCCTCGCCCATTTTTTCGAGCACATGATGTTCCGCGGGACGAAGGCAGCGCCGGGCGACGAATTCTCCCGCACGGTCGCGCGAAACGGGGGCCGGGACAATGCCTTCACCACGCATGACTACACCGCGTTCTACGAGCAGATAGCGAAAGATCGGCTGCCGATGGCAATGGCGCTTGAGGCCGACCGGATGGCGAATCTGGATCTTTCGGACAGGAACGTCTCGACGGAGCGCAACGTAGTGCTCGAAGAGCGCCGGATGCGGGTGGACGGCGATCCCCAGGCTCTGTTTGCCGAGCAGATCGAGGCCGCGCTCCATCTTTCCCATCCCTACGGCCGGCCCGTCATCGGATGGCCGGAAGAGGTGCGGCATATCGGCCGGCTGGAAGCCCAGGACTTCTACAAGCACCACTATGCGCCGAACAACGCGATCATGGTCGTCGCAGGCGACATTTCGGTCGATGAGGTGCGCAAGGATGCCCAGGAAGCGTTCGGAAAGGTTCCCGCCCGGGAGCTCGTGCCGCGTGCGGCCTATGCGGAGCCCCCGAGGCTGGGGGAGACCCGGCTGGCCATCTCCAGGCCCGACGTGGAGGTGCCGCTTTTCATGAGGGTCTATCGCGTGCCCAGCTATGCAGAAGCCGCTCCCGGGCAGGCGGAAGCGCTGGAGACGCTGGCGCAGCTTCTTGGAGGAGACTCCACATCCACGCTCTATCGGAAGCTGGTCGTCGAGCGGCACCTGGCAACAAGCGCCGGCGCGAGTTTCGACGGCTACGCCCGGGACTCCGGAGAGTTCGAAATATACGCCTATCCCCGGCCGGGCGTTTCGCTCGCCGCGCTGGAGGGAGCCATCGACGGCATCCTTGCGGGCGCGGCCCGAACTCCTCCGAACGCGCGCGATCTGTCGCGCGCGAAAACCCAGCTCGTCGCCAGCGCCACCTATCGCCGCGATAGCCAATTCGCGATGGCTTCCGCCTACGGCCAGGCTCTGGTGATCGGTCTGACCGCATACGACGTGCGGGCATGGCCGGATCGAATCCAGGCGGTCACTGCCGAGCAGGTCCGCAAGGCGGCGAAGGAATCCCTGATAAAGCGGGAGGCCGTGAGCGCAACACTCACGCCGGGCAAATGACCGCGAGGATGCGCCCCATATTCCTCGTCGCCGCGGCACTGGTTGCGCTTGCTCCCGTGACCGCATCCGCGTTCGGGGCCAAGGAGATCAAGGTCTCGCGAGGCGAAAGCGTGTGGTTCGCGGAAGACCACACACTTCCCATGATCGCTCTGGTGGCGGCGTTTCCCGCCGGCTCGGTTTACGATCCGAAAGGTAGGGACGGCCTCGCGGAATTTGCGGGGTCGCTTCTGGACGAGGGCGCGGGGCGGCTCGATTCCAGGGCGTTTCACGTGGCGCTGGCGGACAAGGCGATCCAGCTTTCCGTCGATACCACCCGCGACTGGACAATCGTTTCGCTGCAGACGTTGACCGCGAATTCCAAGGACGCATTCAAGCTGCTCGGCCTGGCGCTTTCCCACCCGCGGTTCGACGGCGATGCGATCGCGCGCGTGCGGGCGCAGATGCTGCAGAACCTGAAGCAGCAGGAAGAGGATCCCGCCGAGATTGCCGCCCGGAATTTTGGACTCGTTTTCTTCGGGGCGCATCCTTACGCGCATCAGAGCGCGGGCGATGCCCCGGGGATCACCGCGGTCTCACGCAAGGATTTGCAGGACTTCGCCGCCGCGCATTGGGTTCGCGGCGGTTTGAAGGTCGCCGTCGCCGGCGACGTCGATGCGGCGGGCCTTTCAAGTCTCATAAAGGCGGCCTTTGGATCGCTTCGCGGAGCCACCCCGCCGCCTCCCCCACGTCCTGGGCGGCTGGGAGCGCCCGGACTTCACGTTTTCGACATGCCGGTCCCTCAGCCGAGCGCGATTTTTGCGCTGCCGGGACTGTTGCGGAACAATCCCGACTATATCCCTGCATACGTCGCCAACTACATTCTCGGAGGCGGCGGATTTTCCTCGCGACTGACAACCGAAGTGCGCGAAAAACGTGGCCTGACCTACGACATCGATACCGATGTTCCCGCGTTCCGGGCTGCCGGCTTGATCGAGGGCCAGGTCGCGACGCGGGCCGACGCGATGGGGCAAACACTCGCCGCCGTGCGGGAGACCATGACGAAATTTGCCGCCGACGGTCCGACGGCGCGGGAACTCGATGACGCCAAGACATATTTGACAGGGTCCTATCCGCTTTCCTTTTCCTCGAATGCGGGTATCGCAAGTCAGCTCAACGCATTTCAGCGGTCCGGCCTGGCCATAGACTATGTGGCAAAGCGAAATTCCCTCATCAATGCGGTAACGCTGGACGATGTTCGACGCGTCGCAAGGAAATGGTTCGACCCCAAGCGCTTGACGATCGTGGTGGCCGGCACCATCAAAGGGAACAAGAAGAAGTAGTCACGGCAATCCGCCGCCGATTGTCTGCCGACCGGACTGGAGGTCTCATGGATGCATTGCCCTTCGCCATTTCGCTCGATCTGGCGCTCACGGGGAAAGGTGCCGTGGCAGAGGCCGATTTCGAGGCCGCCATCGCAAAGGTCGGCCCGCATCTGCAGTGGCTGCGCGAGTCCCGGGAGGCCGGGACGCTCGAACTTCTGGGCGTGCCCGGGCGCACGGACGATCTCGACGCGGCCAGCGAAGCCGCCTCCCGGTTCGGCAAGGACACTACGGAGATCGCCGTTCTTGGCATTGGAGGATCGAGCCTCGGCGGCCAGGCGCTCAAGGCAGCCCTGGAATCGCCAGACCGCGGCAACCCGCGTGTTACGTTCCACGATAACCCGGACCCGCATTCCTGGGCTCTGGCTCTGGGGCGATTCGACCTGAGGACGACGCGATTTGTGGTGATCTCCAAATCCGGCGGCACCGCGGAAACGCTTATGCAGGCGCTGACTGCCGCCGACGCCATCGCGAGTGCGGGCGGCGCAAAGTATCTGGGCCAGCACTTCCTCGCCGTGACGGAGCCCGGGAGCAGCGCACTCAGGAAGTTCGCGGAAGAGATCGGCTGCCCCGTGTTGGACCATCCCAAGGGCGTGGGAGGCCGCTACTCCGTTCTTACCCTCTCCGGCGCGCTCCCGGCCCTGCTGATGGGAATCGACGCTCATGCGCTCCGCAAGGGAGCGGGGGCGTATCTCGACCATGTGGCCTCCTCCGAACGGCCCCTTTGCGCCGAAGGCGCGGCCCTCCACTTCGCCCTGGCGGGGTCCGGACGTCTGAACGAAACCGTTCTGTGGGCCTATGCGGACAGGCTGAACACGTTTCATGCGTGGTGGCGGCAGCTCTGGGCGGAAAGTCTCGGCAAGGACGGGAAGGGCTCGTCCCCCATCGGTGCGCTGGGACCGGTAGACCAGCACAGCCAGCTCCAATTGTTCCGCGACGGACCCGGCAAATCTCTATACACCTTGCTCTCCACGGATACCGCCGGGCAGGGGCCCGCTGCGCCCCGTCAGATGTCGGAAGCGCTGGATCTCGGCTATCTTGCCGGCCGGGCGATGGGAGACCTCGTCTATGCCGAGATGCGCGCCACGGCGCAGACGCTGAGCCGAAACGGCCGCCCGGTCCGCTTGATACATCTGCCCAGGATCGACGAGCGATCCATCGGCGCGCTGATGATGCATTTCATGCTGGAAACCATCCTCATGGGCAGGCTGATGGGCGTGGATCCCTTCGACCAGCCCGGCGTGGAAGAAGGCAAGGTGCTGGCGCGCCAATATTTGCGGGACAAGTGAGCGTGGCTCTCCCCCGCGGCGCAGGGGTGAGGGTAAGCTGAACTATGAAGATTCGCCGGCTCGACGAGGGCACGATCAACCGCATCGCCGCAGGCGAGGTGGTGGAGCGTCCGGCCAGCGCGGCGAAGGAGCTGATCGAGAACTCGCTCGATGCCGGCGCCACACGCATCGACATCGCGATGGGCGCGGGCGGTGCCGAGCTGATCCTTGTCGAGGATGACGGCATCGGCATGGACGGGGACGACCTGGCTCTCGCCGTCGAGCGCCACGCGACATCGAAGCTGGATGGCGGCGATCTTTCCAACATCGAAACCATGGGATTCCGCGGCGAGGCGCTTCCGTCCATCGGCGCCGTGGCACGGCTCACCATCGCCAGCCGTACGGCAATAGGCGAGGCGTATGAAATCCGTGTGGAAGGCGGACGCGTCGAGGGGCCCGCGCCGGCCGGGTTTCGCGCCGGGGGCCAGCACGGCACGCGCGTCGAGGTGCGCGAACTTTTTTTTGCCACGCCGGCACGCCTCAAATTCCTCAAGTCCACGCGGTCCGAGGATCTCGCCACGCTCGATGTCGTCAAGCGCCTGGCCATGGCGCGGCCTGATGTCGCGTTCGCGCTCACTCTCGATGGGCGCCGCGTGCTCGATCTTCCTGCGGAAGGCGATTTGTTAAGCGGCCGGCTGAACCGCCTTGCGAAAATCATGGGCCGCGATTTCGCGGACAACGCGGCGCCGGTCTCGATTGCGCGCGAAGGGGTGAGGATCGCGGGCTTTGCGGGGCTGCCGACCTACAACCGCGCCAACAGCCAGATGCAGTTCCTGTTCGTGAACGGGCGGCCGGTGCGCGACAAGCTGCTGATCGGCGCGGTGCGCGGCGCCTATGCCGATTATCTCGCACGCGACCGCCATCCGGCGCTCGCGCTTTTCCTCGAGTGTGATCCGTCTTTCGTGGACGTCAACGTTCATCCGGCGAAGACGGAAGTGCGCTTCCGCGATGCCGGCCTGGTGCGCGGCCTGATCGTCTCATCGCTCCGGCATGCACTGCACGAGGCTGGACACCGCGCCTCCACGACGGTGGCGAGCGACGTACTTGGCTCGCTGCGTCCGCAGGTCGCGCCGGCCCACGCCCGACCGGCACCGCTGGCGCTGATGGAGACCGCGCGCGAATACCATGCGCCGCTTCTCGCGCCCGAAGTTTCGGCGCGCGTAGAGCGTGCGCCTGTCGAGCCCGCGGCCGGTACCCCGCTCGGCGCCGCGCGCGCGCAGCTCCACGAGACTTACATCGTTGCGCAGACCGCGGACGGCATCGTCATCGTCGATCAGCATGCCGCGCACGAGCGCCTCGTTTACGAGCGCATGAAGAAGGCGATGGATTCCGGCGGCATCGCCCGCCAACCGCTCCTGATACCGGAGGTGGTCGAGCTCGATCCGGCGGAGGTCGAGCGCGTCGCCGCACGTGCGGACGAGCTTGCCGAACTCGGGCTGATCGTCGAGCCGTTCGGACCGGACGCCGTGGTCGTGCGGGAAGTGCCGGCAATGCTCGGCAACCTCGACATCAGGGGGCTGTTGCGCGATCTCGCCGACGACATCGTGGAGAGCGGCTCGGCGCTGTCGTTGAAGGAACGGCTCGAGGAGGTCGCGGGAACGCTCGCCTGTCACACTTCGGTGCGGGCCGGCCGCCGCCTCACCGCCGACGAGATGAACGCACTCCTGCGCGAGATGGAAGCCACGCCCCATTCCGGTCAGTGCAACCACGGCCGCCCGACCTATGTGGAGCTGAAGCTGTCGGATATAGAGCGCCTGTTCGGACGGCGCTAGGAGATGTACAATCGTCGGTAGCGGGAGGAGCGGCCGATGGAAAAAATCTACTTCGTCACCAATCGCAACCTGATTTCGGAGACGGCAGCGCCCTGGTTCGGCACCGAGCCGTCAAAATCCGTCTCCAATCTTCGAATCGGTTATGCGACAATCGATCTCGGTCCGTCGCCGCCGAAGCTCGGCCAGGTGTTCGTGTCGCCGGAGAATGGACAGGACAGCCAGAGCACGGCCTCGGGCGTGCGCGTCGCGCCGCAATTCTCGCTGTTCGGCGAGATTCAGCAGAAGATGAAGAACGGCACGCCGGACACGATCCTCTTCGTCCACGGATTCGACTACAAATTCGACGAGGCGCTGATCGGGCTGGGCAAGCTCAAGCAGCGTCTCGATCTCGGCAAGTTCGGCCCGGCCAACATGGTGGTGTTCACCTGGCCGTCCGACGGCCAGATGATCCCGTATGTTTCCTATGCCAGCGACCGGCGCGACGCGAAGGAATCCGGCGAGGCCGGCGGCCGCGCGCTTCTCCAGCTCACGGGGTTCCTCGGCAAGTTGACCGCAGAGGAACAATGCCGCGGACGAATCCACATCGTGGCGCACAGCATGGGCAATTACGTATTGCGCAACGCGCTGCAGGCGCTCGTCAAGCAGCTTCCCGCCACGCCGCCGACACTATTCGAGCAAATCCTCCTGATCGCCGCGGACGAGGACTACGACGCGCTTGAGCTCGACTTCAAGCTGGCGCCGCTCGCGCATCTCGCCAAGCGCATCCACGTCTACTACAACCCCGGAGACCTCGCGCTCGATATCAGCAATTTCACCAAGGGCAATCCGCGGCGGCTCGGCTCGCGAGGGCCGCGCAACTCGTCCGCGATAGCCGACAGCGTCATTCTGGTCGACGCATCGACGATCGCGCGCGGCGGGCTGGACGATCTCAGCTACCACCATTACTACCTGATCTCGAAGGAGATGGCGCCGGACATGGCGCAATCCCTCCGGGGCGTGGCGGAGGACAGGATCGCGGGGCGGAAGGCGTTGCCGGGACGCAGCGGATCGTTCCGCCTCAAACCGGCGCCGAAGGGGAAGTAGATTTGCGCGACAGCGCGCGCGCAGTGGCGTAGGATCGCGGGTCTTCGACGGAGGACCTGTCACGATGCGCTCTTTGATGCTTGCCTCTGTGGTTTTTGCCTTTTCGATCCTGCCGGCGGCCGCGGCCGATACAGCAAGAAGCTGCTTTCCGACCCACGCCTGGGACGGCTGGCGCGCGCAGGATGCCAAGACCATCTTTATCCGCGTGTCGCAGACGCGCTACTACCGGCTCGACCTCGGTTTTGCGTGCCCGCTGCTTACGGAAAAGGGCGTGCATCTGATCACCCGGACGAGCGGATCGGATCAGATCTGCGGCGCCGCAGACTGGGACCTGCGGGTTTCGCGCGATATACAGGGCAGCCTTCCGATGCACTGCCTCGTCAAGACGATGACTCCGCTCACCCAGGCCGAGGCCGACGCCATCCCCAAGGAATTCCGGCCGCAATAGGCGCTGCAGGTTTCGAACCAGGAGGTCGAGTCGACGATCGAACTCTTGCAGCTATTTGGTTGGCGGTATCGGAGGAGGGGGGATGGGCGGCATGTGTGCCCAATCCAATTCCGCATGTGCCGGGATGCCTTCCGGCGGAAACGTGAACATCGACACATCGAAATGGCTCGCCTCGGAGCACAGGATCGCCGCCTCGTCCAATGACTGGTCGCCGCTCGATAGCGTCACCTTCGCGTCCTTGACGGCTCCATCAGGGAGAACGCGGAAAACGACATTCGTGGAGCCAGCGCGCGGTGAAATCGGATTTGTATCCTTGCGATACTTGTAGCACTGCATCGCACGACGGACGGCGGGTGGCTCGCCCAATTTCCAGGCCACACTGGCCTGCCAAGGCGTTTCGACAGGCCTACCGTTCTTGGCGGCAGGCTGGTAAACCCACTTTGAGGCGCAGGACATTGCTGCATCATCGAGGTCCTTATTGCCGCTGCTGGCGGAGACTTTTATATCTTTCACTGTGCCGTCGGACTTAATCGTAAAAGCAAGTGTCGTCGTGCCCTCCGCATGAATTTGTATGGCGGACTTCGGGTAGTCATTCGCGCAAATATGCGGGCGCCCGATGGAAACGGGCCTTTCACCAAGCGGAATTGTGGTTGAGAACTGGATCTCACCGTTGGTATCGGCCATCGCTGATCCGCATGCCAGACTTAAGACGATTGCACGCCAATGCGCATGAAGTCCCCTCATTCGCGTCACATAATCATTTCGCGCTCCTGGACGCAACTGGCGCGTGCCGCGACACATTGCAGTTTCAGGCATTTTGAGAATCCACGAAAATCGGAATAGCTTTGGCGCTGCCCCTTCGACGGACGTGCCGTGCTGAGCTGTGAACGAATCCGCTAACTGATTCGCGCGCCGCTGCGCATCTCGCTTACGGTTTGGCACGTCCGAGTTCTCGGGACCTTTGATGGCCTTTTTCCGCAATCGTATCGTCAACCTCCTGAACCTCCACTACGGCATCTTTGCCGTCGTGATGACGGGAGCCGGCGCGTTCTATTGCGTCTATCTGCTCAAGGCCGGCGTGCCGTTGCCTGGCGTGCTGGTGGCGATGGCCGCGATCCTGCTCCTTCGATTCGTGGTCCGGCCCATAGTGCTGCCGCTCGCGGTGCGTTTTGGTCTTCGCAGGCTCCTGATCGCGGGCACGATCCTTGTTGCGGTGCAGATGCTTCTGCTCGCGCGGGTGCAGGGCGTGGGCCCGGCGCTCTTCACGCTGATCGCAGTCTCCGCGTTCGGCGATGCGATCTACTGGTCGAGCTACCACGCCTATTTCGCGGCGCTGGGCGACCACGAGCATCGCGGTCGCCAGGTCAGCATGCGCGAGGCCATCGCGGCCATTGTGGGAATCGTGTCTCCCGCACTGACCGGCTGGCTGCTGGTGCAATTCGGTCCATGGACGGCATTCGGCACGGCAAGCGTCTTCACCCTCGCGGCGATCGTTCCGCTTCTGTGGACGCCCGATATCGGGGTGGCTGCTCGTGTGCCCGGCGCATATCGCGCGGCGCAATTCGGCGTAAAGATGTTCCTGCTGGACGGTTGGGTTACGGCCGGCTTCGTGTTCACCTGGCAGATCGCGCTGTTCGTCTCGCTGCGGCACAGCTTTCTGAATTTCGGCGGCGCGCTGGCGCTCGCGGCGCTGGTCGGGGCGGTCGCGGGATTGCTGCTCGGCCGGCACATCGACCTGCGCGGAGGCCGGCACGCGGCGACGGTATCGGCAGTGGCCATGGCGTGCGTCATTCTTCTGCGCGCATCCTCCTCCGGACATCCGGTCCTTGCCGTTGTCGCCAACGCGCTCGCCTTTGCCGGCAATTGCCTTTACGTGCCCACCATGATGACGGCCGTTTACAACGAGGCGAAGCGCTCGCCCTGCGTGCTGCGCTTTCATGTGGCGACCGAGGGCGGGTGGGATATCGGGGGATCGGCGGGCTGCCTGGTTGCGGCAGGCCTGCTCTGGTGGGGCCTGCCGATCTCGCTCGCGCTGTTGCTGCCGCTTGTCGGACTTACCCTGTGGTTTGCCTGGCTCCGCCGTTACTATGCGGCATGCCCGGTGATTGTCCCGCTGGAGCGGGTTGCATGAAGATCACGCGCGTGTCGCCGTAAACGCGCTCGCCGACCGTGCGAAATCCGTCCGCGTCCGGAACAACATCGTCTTCCGCCATTTCGGCGACGATCAGGGCGCCGGCTTCGAGCCATCCGCCGTCGCGCAGCGCTGCGAGGGCAGGGGCGATCAGGCCCTTTCGATAGGGCGGGTCGAGGAAGACGAGCCCGAATGGTCCGCCGGCGCCCGCGGCCATGGGCCCCAGACGGGTCGCGTCGCGGCGCCAGATCTTCGTTGCGCCGGTCAAGCCCAGAGCCTCGACATTGGTGCGGATCAGCGCACGGCTTTCGGCGCTGTCGTCCACCAGCAGCGCGAACGCCGCTCCATGGGAAAGGGCCTCGATTCCGAGCGCGCCCGTGCCCGCGAACAGATCGCATGCACGGACGCCTTCGAGCACAAATCCGGTCCCGAAATCGTTGTGCCCGAGGATGTTGAAGATCGCCTGCCGGACCTTGTCGGAGGTCGGACGCACGCGCGCGTCCGGGGGGGCGGCAAGCGACCGTCCACGGAGCGTTCCGCCCGTGATTCTCACAGGTCCTTCCGCATGAAATGACGCGCATGTTTGCCGTGAAGCCAGGGAAGTTCTGCAAACTGCGTGTAACCCAGCTTTTCGTAAAATGGCTTGGCCTGGAAGCTCATCGTGTAGAGCCAGGCCTCGCGGGCTCCCAGCCGCCGGGCCTCGTCCTCCACCAGGCGCATCATCTGTCTCCCCAGCCCTGTGCGACGCACCGTCTCATCGCTCCAGACGATTTCCATATACACGCTGTCGCCGGAAAGCCGCCCGATCACGCCTCCGTGAAGCGTTCCGTCTCCGTCGCGGATCGCGGCAGCGATCTTTTGCGACTTTAGCCCGGGAACGGCGGTTGCATTGAAGGCGCGCATGCCGGCCATGAGCCCGTTCAGAACCTCGTCGCTACTATCGTCTTCCAGGGCGGCTTTCATGGCGCGAGTATCTCGTGGTTTCGGAACGGCGCGAGACTGGCGATTATAGGCCGGGAAGGCTATAGGCACGCATGCTTCGAATTGTCCGCTATGTCCTGGTTGCATGGGTTGCCGCGCTCGTGCCGGCCGCCGCGCAGATCGATAACCAGCCGAAGGTTCATGCCAGGCTGATAGCCGAGCGCGATGCCGTGAAACCAGGCGGCACCATCTCCGTGGCGCTGGAACTCAATACCCGAAAGGGCTGGCACACATACTGGAGCAACCCGGGCGACGCCGGGGCACCGACCGAAATCAAGTGGATGCTGCCGCAGGGCTGGCGCGCCGGGCCGATCCAGTGGCCCTATCCGAGGGCCGAAGCCGTTGGGCCGCTCATGGACTATGGCTATGAGGGTAAGCCTTGGCTCCTCGTGGACATCACGGCACCTTCCGATGCAAGGCCCGGCGAATCCGTTGCAGTCAAAGCCGCCGCCAACTGGCTCGTCTGTGCCGAAGTGTGCGTGCCGGAAGAAGCGAACCTGACATTGCCGCTGGGCGTCGGCGACCCGGAATTGCCGCCCGATCCAGCCTTTGCGAGCGCGCGTGCGAAATTGCCGGTGAGGTCGCCATGGCCGATGCGCTACCGCGCCGGCGATGGTCTCGACCTTTTCGTGGAATCTCCAACTCTCGTATCCGCTCGGCTCGCGAAGGCGGAATTCTTTCCGTCCGCGGCGGGCTTCATCAAGGGGATTGCGCCTCAGGCAATGCAGTTCGCCAGGAACGGATTGCTGCTGCGCATGGAGCGCGCGAGCAAATTCCGGGCAGGTGCTCTGACCGGTGTGATCGAGCTGACGTCCGCCGATGGGTCCGTTCAGGCCCTCGAGGTGAATGCCCTTCCCGGTGAAGTGCCCGATGCCGGCGGCGCGGGCCCGGGAATGGGGTTGTGGCTGGCGCTCTTCTTCGCATTTGCGGGCGGACTGATCCTCAACCTCATGCCTTGCGTGCTGCCGGTTCTGGCCATGAAGGCTCTCGCCCTGGCATCCCATGGGGGAGGAGGCCGAGATGCGGCACGGGAGGGCGTCGCGTACGGGGCGGGTGCTGTTCTGAGTTTCGCGGCTCTGGGAGGCGCATTGATCGTCCTGCGAGCCAGCGGCAATGCGATCGGATGGGGCTATCAGCTTCAGGAACCGATCGCTGTGGGAAGCCTCGCGCTGCTCATGTTCGCGGTCGGCCTGAATCTCTCCGGTGTTTTCGAGTTGCCGGGCTTCGGCGGCGGCGACGGCCTCACGCGCAGGGGAGGCCTCGGCGGCGCGTTCTTTACCGGCGTATTGGCAGTCGCCGTCGCGGCTCCTTGCACGGCCCCGTTCATGGCGGCCGCGCTGGGATTCGCCCTGACGCAGCCTGAAACGGTTGCGCTCGCGATCTTCCTCTCGCTCGGTCTCGGGTTTGCCGCGCCTTTCGTCGCCATCGGTTTCTCGCCGCGCCTGCTGCGGCTGATTCCGCGGCCCGGCCCCTGGATGCTTTGGTTCAAGCAGGCGCTTGCGTTTCCCATGTACGGCGCAAGCGTATGGCTTGTCTGGGTACTCGCGAATGGAGCGGGACCAAACGCAATGGTGGCCGTGCTCGCTGCGATGATCGCCTTTGCCTTCGGAGTCTGGGTGTGGACGGCGAGCAGGACCGCAGGAAAACGCGGACGCGGAATTGGCGCATTTTCCACCATAATCGCCCTGATCGCCGCGCTGGGGCTCCTTTCGACGCTCCTCGTTCCGACGAGCGCCCCCGGCCTGGCCCGCCAACAGGGGATCGGAATCCCGCACGAGCCGTACTCGGAGGCGCGCCTTGCGCAGTTGCGCAAGGAGCATCGGGCCGTTTTCGTGAATGCGACCGCGGCCTGGTGCATCACCTGCCTGGTTAACGAGAGAGTCGCATTTTCGAGCGGCGCGGTGCGCGAGGCGTTTGCCAGGAATCATGTTGCTTGCCTGATCGCGGACTGGACGCGACGCAACCCCGAAATCACGAGGCTTCTCGAGGCGCATGGGCGGGACGGCGTGCCGCTATATCTTTACTATGCTCCGGGCTCTCCCGACGCCAAGATTCTGCCCCAGATCCTGACGGAGAATGACGTGCTGAAGGCACTCGCCTCCCGCTAGCACATTGCGGTGCGCAGGAGCGGCGAATTATTGCCGTCAATCCTCCTGCCACGCAGCTTCCAGTATGGCGGGCGGCCCAAAAGGATAGGCAATTTCCGTGCGCGAAGGGTACATTTCGACCAGATCATTGGAGTCGCACAGAACCATGAACGTGTTTGATTCGGCGGATTTCGATCACCACGAAAGTGTTTCCTTTTTCGACGACAAGGCCAGCGGACTCAAATCCATCATCTCGATTCATTCCACGGCGCTCGGGCCGTCGTGCGGCGGTTGCCGGATGTATCCTTACGCGACCGCGGATGCGGCGCTGACGGACGTTCTGCGGCTCTCTCGCGGCATGAGCTACAAGAGCGCCATCGCAAACCTGCCGCTTGGCGGCGGGAAGGCCGTCATCATCGGCGATCCGGCGAAAGACAAGTCGGACTCCAAGCTCGCCGCATTCGCCGAAGCGGTGAATGCCCTTGGAGGCCGCTACATAACCGCCATGGACGTCGGCATGGGGCCGAAGGACATGCCGGTGATCGCGCGCTCCACCAAGTTCATCGCGGGTTACGACCAGCCCGGAAAGAAGGGCGGCGATTCGGGGCCGATGACTGCGCTGGGGGTCTTCGTGGGGCTGAAGGCAGCGGTCCGGCACAGGTTCGGCGCGGACACGACCAAGGGCTTGACGGTGGCGATCCAGGGCCTGGGCAAGGTCGGTATGGGGCTCGCCAAACGCCTCCACGCGGAGGGTGCGAAGCTGATCGTTGCCGATGTGAGCGCAGACGTGGTCCGCCGCGCGGTGGACGCGTTTGGCGCGCGCGAAGCCTCGCCGGAAACGATCATTGCCGCAGAATGCGACGTTCTCTCGCCCAATGCGCTTGGTGCCATCCTGAACGACCGGTCCGTCGCGGGTCTCCATGCACGGGTCGTTGCCGGCGCGGCCAACAACCAGCTGGCGAACGATGCGAACGGCAGGATGCTGATGGAGCGCGGGATACTCTACGCGCCCGACTATGTCATCAACGGTGGCGGCATTATCTGCGTCGCCGGCCAGATATACGACTGGGACAATGAGGAGATCGAGCGCCGCACGCTCGCCATCTCCGAGACGCTTGCAGCCATCTTCAAGCGAGCCGAGGCCGAGAAGCTTCCGACCAACGAAATTGCCGACCGCATGGCAGAAGAGCGCATGGCTGCCGGCCGGAAGATCCCGGCCAGGGTCGCAGCCGAATGAGCAGCCGCTAGATGGTCGAGTGCGCGAGATGGGGCCACAGCCCCATAACGCCGGCCAGGATGAGATAGATTGCCACCAGATAGTTCAGCGCCCGCGGCACGATCAAAATCAGTATGCCGAAAATGAGCGCTACAAGCGGCTGGACATAGACGATATCGATCACGGAAGACTCCAACTGGGACGACTTCAGGATTAACGCATGACGCCGCGGATCGGCTCGGGCGGGCGCCGGAATTGACGAGATCGACTGCCGGCCCGCGCATAACGGCCCGCAGGGGGTGGTGCCGGAGGAGAGAATTGAACTCTCGACCTACCCCTTACCAAGGGGTTGCGCTACCACTACGCTACTCCGGCATTCCAGGTGGCAGACGGGCCGGATCGGCCCTGGGGCGGACGCTATAGCCCAGCCGCAGGTCGAGGGCAAAGGGCATGGAAACAAAAAAAATCGAGCGCGAAAAGCGCCTGGCCGCTGCGCTGCGCGAGAACCTCAGGCGGCGCAAGGCCAAGACGCGCGGCGAAACCCGTGCGGCGGCCCCCGACGCCGCGACCGCGCCGGAATCGCCCCGGAGCGCGGACAGGAACGGCGACTAGTTTGTGCGCGCGGCGGCTATGTTCGCCCGGCCTCGCGCGTTAAAACAATGCTCGAAACGGGGTTCGGAAAGCAAGGATGGATCGGATTCGAATTCGCGGCGGAAATCGCCTGAAAGGGGAGATTCCCATCAGCGGCGCCAAGAACGCGACGCTGCCCCTGATGGCGGCCAGCCTCCTGACTGACGCCCCGCTGGTCCTTACAAACGTCCCGAAGCTCGCCGACGTCGCATTCATGGCGGACATCCTACGCTCGCTGGGCGCAACGGCCGAATGGGAGCCTTCGACCGCGATGGGAAAGGGCGGACGGTACCGCCTTCGGTCCGCCAGCCTGAGCGGGGCGGCGGCCGACTACGACATCGTCCGCAAAATGCGGGCGAGCTTCCTCGTACTTGGACCGCTGGTCGCGCGCACAGGCCATGCAAGGGTCTCGCTGCCGGGCGGATGCGCCATTGGGGCCCGTCCGGTCGATCTCCATCTGATGGCGCTGAAGGCGCTCGGCGCGCGCGTCGTTCTCGACGAAGGCTATGTCATCGTCGAATCGCCGGGCCGTCTCGTCGGTGCCACAATCGAGTTTCCCTTCGTCTCCGTCGGTGCGACCGAGAATGCATTGATGGCCGCCGTACTCGCGGAAGGCGAAACGGTGCTGGTGAACGCCGCGCGAGAGCCCGAGATCGACGATCTGGGACGCTGCCTCATTGCCATGGGCGCGCGGATTTCCGGACTCGGAAGCTCGCGTATCGTAGTAGAGGGCGCGCTCTCCCTCCGCGCCGCGGAACATGCCGTTCTGCCGGATCGCATCGAAACGGGGACCTACGCCATGGCGGCGGCTGTCGCAGGCGGCGAAGTCGAGCTGACGGGAACGCGCGCGGAACTGATAGGCGCGCTGGTGCCGCTCCTGGAACGGGTCGGTACCGAAATCGCCGAAACGAACAGGGGTCTCACCGTCCGCCGGAACGGGGTGCGGCCCGTCGCGGTCGATGTGCGGACCGCACCGTTTCCCGGGTTCCCGACGGACTTGCAGGCTCAATTCATGGCACTGATGTCGGTTTCGCAGGGAATATCGCGCATACAGGAGGCGATCTTCGAAAACCGCTTCATGCATGTTCCTGAATTGAAGCGAATGGGGGCGGACATCAGAATCGAGGGCGATACCGCGATCGTGAGGGGCGTGGATCGGCTCAAGGGCGCGCCGGTCATGGCGACGGATTTGCGCGCATCGTCGAGTCTGGTCCTGGCCGGCCTCGCCGCGGAGGGCGAGACGATCGTCAACCGGGTCTATCATCTGGATCGGGGGTTCGAGCGGCTTGAGGAAAAACTGACGCACGTCGGGGCGGACATCGAGCGGCTGCACTCATGAAAAAGCCGGAACCTACCCTGGCCGCAGAGGACGCGGCCGATCTCGAGGTGATTTCCGCGCGTTTGCAGGACGCGGTAGCGCCATTGCGGGAAATCGTCTGGTTGCCGAAAAGGCGGCGGTTTGTGGCGTTGTTCAACCGTTTCAAGTGGGAGGAAAATCGCGGTGGCGCGGGTCTGAGAGTCCGTGCCCTGCTGCATTTCGACGATGTCGTGTCGGTGCAATCGAAAAACATCAGGATCGGCGCGCCGGATGCGGTCGTATCGCTTCTCACGATCGAGTTCACGCCGAGGGGCGGCGAGGATCCCGGCGGCACGGTCGAACTGGTTTTCTCCGGCGGTGGCGCGATAAAGCTCGAAGTCGAATGCATCGACGCGGGTCTCAGCGACGTCGGCGGCGAATGGGCGGCGCGGGGCCGGCCCGCCCACGAAGGGATATGAGATGGCGCGCCGTCTGGACGCGCGCGCGCCCGGTTTCGAAACCGCGTTTTCCGCTCTTCTCGGCGCCAAGCGCGAAACCGACGCCGACGTGGCCGACGTGGTACGCGATATCATCGCGGAGGTTCGCAGCGGCGGGGACCGCGCGCTCCTCGCCCTGACCGAGCGCTTCGACGGCGCAAGGCCCGCCGCTCTGAGGATCGGCGCCGGTGAAATTGCGAACGCCGAAGACCAGTGCCCGAAGGATGCACTTGGGGCGCTCGACATCGCGGCAGCCCGGATCGAGTCGTACCACCGGCGGCAGATTCCCCTCGATCAGAGTTATACCGACGAAACTGGCGCAGTTCTGGGATGGCGATGGACGGCGCTGCAGAGTGTCGGCATCTATGTTCCGGGCGGAACCGCGAGCTACCCCAGTTCGGTGCTGATGAATGCCATTCCCGCGCGCGTTGCCGGAGTGGACCGCGTCGCGATGGTCACGCCGGCGAGCGGCGGCCGGATCAACCCCCTGGTGCTTGCCGCAGCGCGCCGGGCCGGAGTCGCGGAAATCTACCGGGTCGGCGGCGCACAGGCGATTGCCGCGCTTGCCTACGGTACCCAGACGATCGCATCGGTCGACAAGATCGTCGGCCCTGGCAATGCCTATGTCGCCGCCGCCAAACGCGCGGTTTTCGGCCAGGTGGGAATCGACTCGATCGCGGGCCCGTCGGAAATCCTGGTCGTCAGCGATGGAAGCAGCGACCCCGAGTGGATCGCGGCCGATCTGCTCAGCCAGGCAGAGCACGATGTATCGTCCCAGTGCATCCTTGTCACCGACGATGCCGGCTTCGCGGACAGGGTCGAGGCCGCGGTGGAGCGGTTGCTCCAAACACTTCCGCGCCGGGAAATCGCGGCGGCCAGCTGGCAGGCGAACGGTGCCGTCATCGTCGTGGCCGGACTGAGCGATGCCTCGGCGCTGGTGGACCGCATCGCTCCGGAGCATCTGGAGATTGCCACCGCCGAGCCGGACCGGATCCTGAGCCGCGTGCGCCATGCGGGCGCGATCTTTCTCGGCCGCTACTCACCCGAGGCAATGGGCGACTATATCGCGGGGCCGAACCACGTGCTGCCGACTTCGCGTACGGCGCGGTTCTCGTCCGGGCTATCCGTTCTGGATTTCATGAAGCGAACCACGGTCCTGACCTGCGCGGCGGAAACGTTGCAGGCGATCGGGCCGAACGCCATTGCGCTTGCCGAGGCGGAGGGGTTGGACGCGCACGCGCGCTCCATCGCGGCCCGCCTCAACATTCGGCGCCCATGACCGGCACCTTCCGCATTGCGGCGATCCACCTCGACGAGCGGACGGTCGTTCACCGCACGCGCCAGATCGAACAGGAGCGCGAGATAGCGATCTACGACCTTCTCGAAGCCAATCGGTTCCGTCCCCTGGGTTCCGACGGAGGGCCCTACGATCTCGTCCTCGGCATCGAGGAAAACCGGCTCGTATTCGACATTCGCCTGACGGACCTGTCCGAGCACGGCAAGGTGATGCTGTCGCTCACGCCGTTCCGCAGGGTGATCAAGGACTATTTCCTGATCTGCGACAGCTATTTCAAGGCGATTCGTCACGCTCCGCCTTCCCGGATCGAGGCGCTCGACATGGCCCGCCGCGGCTCCCACAACGAGGGCTCGGAGCTGCTCAAGGAACGGCTCGAAGGCAAAATCGAAGTCGATTTCGATACGGCGCGGCGCCTGTTCACGCTGATCTGCGTATTGCATCTGAAGGGATAGGCCGTGCCGCGGGGGCCAAACGGCGAGGAATTGCCCGGCGCCATCCTCTTTGCCTGCTCGCTCAATGCCGTTCGCAGCCCCATGGCCGCCGCGATCATGCGCCACCTGTTCGGCGGATTCGTCTATGTGGATTCCGTGGGGGTCCGCGCGGGGGAACTGGACCGCCTCGCCGTGGAGGTGATGGACGAAATCGGAATCGATATTGCGGGCCACAGGCCCCGGAGCTTCGAGGATTTCGAGGACACGTCGTTCGACGTCATCGTCACCCTATCGCCCGAGGCGCACCACAAGGCCATGGAACTGACCCGGACCTCCGGAGCGCAGGTGGAATACTGGCCGACGCTGGATGCCACCGCTGTGGAGGGCTCGCGCGGCCAGCAGCTGGAAGCCTACCGTTCCGTCCGGGACGAGCTTCTTCGCCGGATTGCCGCGCGATTCGAGGCGCGGCCGGCGCCCGACGCCTGACCCTCGAAACCCTTGCTTTTGGCCCGTTTCGGTGCATGCTCCGGCCCCGTTGCAACCCTCCCGAGGACGAATGGCGAAGGAAGAACTACTGGAATTCGAGGGCACGGTGAGCGAGTTGTTGCCGAACGCGACGTTCCGCGTAAGGCTCCAAAGCGGCCACGAGATCATCGCTCACACCGCAGGCAAGATGCGCAAGAACCGAATCCGCGTGCTCACCGGCGACAAGGTGATG
This sequence comes from Rhizomicrobium sp., assembly GCA_035549575.1. Taxonomy (GTDB): domain Bacteria; phylum Pseudomonadota; class Alphaproteobacteria; order Micropepsales; family Micropepsaceae; genus Rhizomicrobium. The sequence continues at coordinate 11,869 of DASZQP010000035.1, read as the reverse complement.
GTGGAGATGACACCCTACGACCTCACCAAGGGGCGCATTACCTATCGTTTCAAGTAAAGCACATCCGCCGCTCGTTCTGGCGAGCGAAAGTCCCAGGCGCAAGGCGCTTCTGGCGCAGGCAGGCATTGTCCCGGACCACATTGTTGCCGCCGCAATCGACGAGACGCCCCTCGAGCGTGAAGCGCCGCGCGCCTATGCGGAACGCATGGCGCTGGCAAAAGCGGGCGCGGTCGTGTCTCGCGGGGAACAGTCTCGCGCATTCGTTCTTGCGGCGGATACGGTCGTCGCGTGCGGCCGCCGCATCCTGCCGAAAGCGGCGAACGGCGTGCAGGTGCACGACTGTTTGAGCCTCCTGTCGGGACGGTCCCACCAGGTGATCACGGCCGTTGCGCTCATGACGCCGGATGGCGTGCTCCGGCGGCGAACCGTTCTCACGCGCGTGACGTTCAGCCGCTTGGATTCCGCCGCGATTCGCAGCTACGTCGATTCGCGGGAGGGTGTCGGGAAGGCAGGAGGCTATGCCATTCAGGGCCGTGCCGAAACATTCGTTCGCAGGATCAACGGGTCCTGGTCAAATGTGGTGGGCCTGCCACTGATGGAAACCGTTGCCCTGCTTCGTGGCAACGGATACCCGTGCTAGGATCACGGGTCGCTATTCGTCAGAGCAGTGGATGCCGAAGGAAGTCCTGATCAACGCCGGGGCGGGCGAAATACGCGTCGCGCTTGTCGAGGATGGCCGGCTCGAAGAGCTGACCCTCGAGCGTACCTTGGGGCTCGACGACCGCGGCATGCGCAGGAACGGTGGCCGCGGCGGACACAGCCTGGTGGGCAATATCGTTCTGGGCCGCGTCCAGCGGGTCCTGCCCGGCATGCAGGCGGCATTCGTGGATATCGGCCTGGACCGCGCGGGCTTCCTCGGCGCGCGCGAAGCGCGCTGTCTTGCCGATCTGCCCGGGTTCGAGGAAGAGCGGACGCCGAAAATCGGAGACTGCGTGCGTGAAGGCGAGGAAATCCTCGTACAGGTGGTAAAGGACCCCATCGGCGAGAAAGGCGCGCGGCTGTCCGCCAACGTGACCATTCCCGGGCGGCTTGCCGTTCTCGTGCCGAACCAGAGCGGCGTTGCACTTTCGCGTCGGATCGAAGGCGACGAGGAACGTGCGCGGATGATGGCGCTCGCGGAACGGATGATTGCCGAAGGGGGCGACCGTCTCGTTCCAGGGGCGGGCTACATTCTGCGAACGGCCGCAACGGACGCAACGCTGACCGATCTCGTGGAGGACGCCGAGCGGCTGGCAGAGGCCTGGCGGCCCGTGCTCGCGAGGCGCCAGGCGGCGGCGGCTCCGGCAACGCTGTATCACGATCTGGATCCCGTCGAACGCACGTTGCGCGACATGGTGCGCGCGGACACCATCCGCATTTTGATCGACGACGCGGCTTCGGCCGACGCTGCCCGCGCCTATTGCCGCCGTGCCATGCCGGATGCCGTGGAGAAAATCGAATTGTTCGCCGGCCCCGGCGCGCTCTTCGACATGTACGGCATCGAGGACGAGATAGAGCGATTGATGAGCCCACGCGTGCCGCTGCCGTCCGGCGGATGGATCACGATCGAGACGACCGAGGCGCTGACGGCGGTCGATGTGAATTCCGGAAGCTTCACTGCATCGACCGGACTTGAGGAGACGAGCGTCCGCGTAAATCTCGAGGCGGCTGCCGAAATCGGCCGGCAGGTTCGCCTGCGCGGCATTGGCGGACTCATCGTTGTCGATTTCATTCATCTCGGCGAGCCGGACAACATAGCAAAGGTGCTCGACGTTCTTTCCGCCAGCATCTCGAAGGATCATACCCCTACCCAGATTTCGCCGATGTCCGAGTTCGGGCTTATCGAGATCACGCGCAAGCGCGTGCGCGAACCGCTGTTCCGGCTCATGAGCGAATGCTGCCGCAACTGTTCCGGCCGCGGCCGCAAGCGCACGCGCGACAGCGTTGCGCTCGAAGTCATGCGCCGTGTCGAACGTGCTGCTGCGGCGGCGCCGGGCAGGGCGATCGTCGTGCGGGCGGCGCCCGAGGTGGTGGGATGGATCGAGGAGCATGCGGAGGAAGTCATGTGCGCGCTTGCGCGCAGGGGCGCCGCCCGGGTCAGCTTCGAGCCGCACGGATGTTATGCGCGCGAAGGCTTCGATGTCAGCACCGCGGGCTGAACGCAAATGCGCCATTTGCGGCAAGCCGCAGAGCAAGGCATTTCGGCCGTTCTGCTCGAAACGCTGCGCCCGGATCGACCTTTCGAAATGGCTGTCCGGGCACTATGCCATACCGGTCGGCGCCGGCCCGGCGGGAGGCCCGGCCGGCTCCGACGACGCAGACTAGCGTGTGATTTCGGCTCGTTGCGCCAAGGCTGGACAGGGACGGGTCTCTCCCCTAAAAAGCCCGCCTCCCGCGGTTTGCCCAGGTAGCTCAGTCGGTAGAGCAGCGGACTGAAAATCCGCGTGTCGGTGGTTCGATTCCGCCCCTGGGCACCATGGCCCCGTTCGCAGATGTTCGCCGACGTCCGTGAACACATTGAATTTAAAGGATTTTTCTCATAATTTCGTCTGCGGGCGTCCGGGGCCGATCGCCGAAAGCCGACGAATTTGTTGGCCTTTTTGTTGGCCCAGGGACGAGGCTAACAGAAAATGGGCCAACAAACATGGCACTCACCGATACCGCTATTCGAAAGGCCAAACCTGCGGCCGGTCTCATCAAGCTATCGGACGGCGGCGGGCTGCAATTGCACCTTCATCCCAACGGCTCGAAATATTGGAAACTGGCTTACCGTTACGACGGCAAGCAGAAGAAGCTCGCGTTCGGCGTCTATCCCGAAGTCTCTCTTGCCGAAGCGCGCAAGCGCCGCGAAGCGGCCAGAGCGCTCCTGCGCGATGGCAAGGACCCGATGGTGGAAAGGCGGGCGGAGAAGCTCGCCCGCGCGATCGCTGCCGGGAATACCTTTGCGGCCGTCGCCGATGAGTTGCTCGCGAAGATGACAAGGGAAGGCCGCGCCGAAACGACTCTCAAGAAAACGAAATGGCTTTTCGATTTTGCCCGCCCGCTGATTGGCAATCGGCCCATCGCCGAGATCAGCGCGGCCGAAGTGCTCGCCGTGCTGCGCAAGGTCGAAGTACGCGGCCGGCTTGAGACCGCACGCCGTCTTCGCAGCACCATCGGATCGGTTTTCCGCTACGCCATCGCCACCGCCCGCGCCGACAATGACCCGACTTTCGCCTTGCGCGGCGCTCTGACCACACCGAAGGTCAAACCGCGCGCGGCCGTGACCGATCCGAAGGCGGTTGGAGCGCTGGTTCGCTCCGTTTGGGGCTACGACGGCCAGCCGGCCACCAAAGCGGCGCTTCAGCTCATGGCCTATCTGTTCCCGCGCCCTGGTGAATTGCGCCTGGCCGAATGGGCCGAATTCGACCTCGAAGCCGCTGTGTGGTCGATCCCCGCGCCGCGCATGAAGATGCGCCGTCCGCACAAGGTGCCGTTACCATCCCAGGCGATCGCCATTCTAATGCAGCTTCGGAAAATCACTGGCCACGACAAGCTTGTGTTTCCAAGCGTCCGGTCAAAGTTGCGGCCGATCTCCGACAACACGCTCAACGCCGCGTTGCGCCGGCTCGGCTATTCGCAGGACGAAGCGACAGCGCATGGCTTCCGGGCTACGGCTTCGTCGCTGTTGAACGAAAGCGGGCTGTGGCACGCGGATGCCATCGAGCGCCAGCTTGCCCACGAGGACGGGGACGCGGTGCGGAGGGCCTATGCTCGAGCTGAGTTTTGGGACGAGCGCGTCCGCATGATGCAATGGTGGGCGGACAAGCTCGACGCCCTGCGCGAGGGCGCAAAGGTGACACCGTTGAGGGTGGCATGAACGAAGACCTGACCATCGCAGAGGCGGCGGACTTCCTGAACGTGTCGCGTTCGTATCTTCTCGATCAGATAGAGACCTGAGCGCTCCCGAAGTGACGGAGACCGCGGGATCTCGTTACGATTCGTTGTAGCTGCGCTCGATGAAAGGCTTTGCGCGGTCAAGGTCCTCTGGCTTGGTCAAAGTGATTTCGAGATCGCCGGTTCCGAAATGACCAACTTGTGACACGTCGCGGGTGAACCCGGGCTCAAGCGCGACGGTGCTCGGATCGACCTTCACAAAGATGAGAATTTTGCCGGTAGTCGGACGGAATTCCACGCAAGAAAAATTCCTGATGCGCTTGAATGCGATATAGAAGCGAAGCGTTGTCTCCTGAACGTCATCGCCTAACGCGAGCAGGTAGGCTCTCAGCGCCTCGTAGCGATCCAGCATCTCGCCGTTGAGGTCTTCGAGAACGGCGCTGATCGTCTTGTACTTGCCGGGCGCCGATGCAGCGCCGCCCGCGATCCCCGCTTCAACCGGGACAGCCTTGGCCGATGTCGCGGTCACGAGATCCAGCAGCACCAAGTCTGTTCCGAAACGCCGATAGCGGATCAGCTCGATGTTGCGTTGCATTTGCCTCACGGCGTGGTCGTCATAACGGCTGAAATCGCCCGCGATGCAGATCAACCGTGGGGCCGACCAATCCACGGACTCGGCTGCTTCCTTCCCGAGCTTCTCGAGCACCAGCCATTGAAAGTCCTTTCGGTGATCCATGAGCCAGTCTAGGTAGAACAAGCCCTGGTTGACGACGTTCTCATTGGCCGCGCGCTTGTATTCGAGAATGACGGGACAGCCGTTTTCATCAAGGCCGAGGGAATCGATCCGGCCTCCGTTCGTCGTGGTGAACTCCGAAGCGAGAAAACGGACGCCAAGGAACGCTTCCAGGTTGCGCTCGAACAGGATCTGGACCGACTTCTCGATCGTATCTGTTGTACCGACCAGCTCATCGACATTGCCGCCGGCGATCCTGAACAGCTTGATGTCGCTCATAGTGCGGTTCCGCTAGATGAATTCGTTGAAAGGCTCGATTTCCTTGACCGTTGCCAAGAGTCCCTGGGATCGAAGCGTATCGAGATAGTCGTCCACTGATTTCGACGGGTTCTTCAGTCGAAGACGCACGGTCCGTACAGCTTGCAAGAAGATGGGCTGAGACAAGTGAAACTGATGGGTCAAGAACTCATCGGGATGCTGCGCTTCAATTCCCCAGCGAGCGAGCTTCTCAGCAGGGAAGTCCTTGAGATTGTTTGTGACGATCAGGTCGGCGCGTCCTTTGATCGCCGCAGCGAGCACGTGCCGATCGTCCCGATCGGGCAGGTCTAGAATTTCGATCAGCTGCTCGAAGTCGGTAACCACCGCGTCGCGCACGTGCGCATTCATTAGATCACGTGTTCGCTCGAGCCGCGCACGTGTCAGGTCCTGGCGTGTCCTAAGAATTGCCGTGATCCACTCCTCATGCACGGCATCGGACCACTTGGCGCGATAAAGGTCAGCCACCGCGAGCTCCAGAAGGAGATCGCGTAACGGCGCAGGATAGAGAACGGAGGCATCGAGGAAGGCGGTGAAGTTGCCCAAGGCTCAGTATCCCATGTTGAGCTCCTGGGCCTCAGCCGCGAGCTGATCGAGCACCTTGCGACGCTCCGAGTCGATGTTCTCCTTGTAGCGCAAGACATCTTCGAAGCGGACGCGTCGATGAGTTCCGACCAGGCGGAAGGGAAGCTTCTTCTGCTCAAGAAGCTGGACAAGGAACGGTCGCGATACGTTTAGAAAGTCGGCCGCCTGCTGCGTGGTAAGCTCGGCATTCTGAGGGACAATCGTGACAGCGCGACCGGAGGCCATATCCTCAAGGATGGCCTGAAGGAGCCTCACCGCTCCGGCCGGCAGTTCAATTGTCTCTTCCTGTCCGGCATCGCGGACGCGCAAAGTCAGCGGCTGCCCGCGACGCGCAAGCGGCGCAAGCCGTTGTCCGGACGTGCGCGCAAGTTCCACGTCCTCCTTTGACGGCGGGACGCTCATGAGGGCTGCGGCGGTAGCCATGGGTTCTCTCCATTATTCTAGCTCAAACCAAATATAGACCGCCCGGTACATATTCGCAATATCTGAAGCGAACGAATCAATCGAATCGCTGATGTCCAAAGAGGGGGATATCCGAGCAGCTTCTGATGGCTATGGCAATTTCGCCGGCAAGTTTGCCGGCGGAAAATTCTGCTACCGTTGACATGTGTACGGACGCCGGTGCACGTTAGCGAGCAGGAGGGGACATGCCCAGGTTCGACTTTCAGCCACACAGAACTTCTTGGGATGCCGGTGTCGGTTTCCGAAACGGCGCCCGTGGCACGCATTCAAGTCGCACGATCATGCTCGACGAATTGTCACGGCTCGCCACCAGCTGCCATCTCCGCGGCGACCTCAGGAAGGCTATCCTAGAGGATAACGTCCTAGGCAAATCGAGCTCATCAGGGCGAACCCTAACGTTGCAGCGGCTGAAGGAGCTTTACAGCTTCGATCTGTCGAGCCCGATCTTTCGGGTCTTCGCGGGTCTTTATCACCGGGACCCGAGCGCACTCCCTCAGCTTGCCCTGCTAATGGCGATGGCACGCGATCCGCTTCTTCGGGCGAGCGCGCGGCCGATCGCCGGCCTTGCCCCCGGTTCAGAACTGACGCGCGACGCGCTGCGCAACGCCATTGGCGCGGTGGTCGGCTCGCGCATGAATGAGGCTGTGCTCGACAAGGTCGTTCGCAATACTGCGAGCAGCTGGACAAAGACAGGTCATTTGGTTGGAAGAACGATAAAGCGTCGTGCTCGCATACGCCCAAACCCAACTGCCTTCGCTTTTGCCCTGTGGCTTGCGCACAAGGCGGGCTTCGCAGGCGCTGACCTTTTCGAAAATGCCTGGATCAGTGCGCTCGACATCGAGCCGGCAGCGGCTCGCAACCTCGCCGAACGAGCGCATGCGGCGGGATTGATCAGATTTAGGGCCATCGGCGATGGCTTCGAACTCGATGTCACTCCTCTCGAACGGCTGAACTGAGGGAGCCGCTATGTCGAAGGTCGATCAACTGGCAGCCGTGTTCAGCGATCACGTCGCAGTCGGCTGGCCCAGCGGCAGCTCGGGAGCCCAACGGGTCATCATGATCGTCTACGACCCGAGCGACGAGCGAACACTCCGCAAGAGAATCGACCTGTTCGCCCAAGCGGCGCGGACCCACAATCATGCCTGGCACAGCGTAGATCTGACTTCGTCGTTCGGAACTTGGCTGGGGGCGCATCGCTACCGGGAAGGCTACTTCGAAGAGCCGCACATGCTCTCCGCCGGCGCCAATGAGCGCTTCACGCAATATGCGGCGGACGCTGTGCTGAAGGCGCTGGAACGATCCGGCCATACGGAAAGGGAGATCGTTGGCCTCATCGGCGTAGCGTCTCTGTTCGGCGTGGCTTCCGTTTCCGATGTCCTCGCGCGCGTGGATCACGCGATCAAAGGCCGGCTTGCGGTCTTCTTCCCAGGGCGGGCGCGCGACGGACGATATCGCTTGCTCGATGCACGTGACGGCTGGGACTACCACGCCGTTCCCATTCAAATCGAAAGCAGTGGAGCGCACCCATGACGGTGATCGCCGACCTTCTCGACCGCGATCCGCGCGGCCAACGCCTCGTCAACAACGGCCAGGCCCGCCTCAGTGACACCAGCCCGGAAGAGGATCGCGGCGAATTGCGCACCTTTGTCTGCGAAGGTCGCTACGCCGATGGAGTCACGCGCATTGTCGAGAGCTTCTGTCGCGATCTCGGAAAATCGAGCCAACAGGCGGCGTGGGTCAGTGGCTTCTACGGCAGCGGCAAATCGCACCTTTTGAAGATGCTCGGCTATTTGTGGGCCAACGAACCGTTTGCCGACGGCATGACGCCGCGTGCGCTGGTCGAAGACATGCCGGAGTCGGTGCGCGCGGCGCTCCGCGAACTCGACAACGAAGCCACGCGCCACGGCGGCTTGTTCGCCGCGGCCGGGCCGATGCCAAGCGGTCAGCTCGAACGGCCGCGGCACTCGGTCCTCGCCATCGTGCTTCGAGCCGCCGGCCTTCCTGCCGACTACGGCAAGGCCGCATTCTGCCTCTGGCTTGAAGACAAGGGCATCGCTGACGATGTCAAAGCCGCGGTTGCGACGGCCGGCAGCCAATTCGAGGACGAGATTGAAGAGCTCTACATGAGCCCGGTGATCCCGGAGGCGATCGCCAGCCAGTTCAAGGGAGAAACCCTCAAGGAGATTCGCGAGCGTATCCGAGCGCAATACAAGACGCCCGACATGGACATCGACCGGAACCAGTTCGTGTCCATGTTGAAGCGCGTGCTGGCGCGCCAGGGCAAGAACGGCAAGATACCGCTGACCCTGATCCTTCTCGACGAAGTGCAAATCTACATCGGCGACAGCCAGGACCGTGCCGGCGCGATCGCCGAGATCGCCGAGACGCTCGCGAAGGAGTTTGACCGCCGGATCATGCTGGTGGGTGCCGGCCAGAGCGCGCTGCAAGGCACCTCGCAATCAAACCCGCAATTGGTCCGCCTGCTCGACCGTTTCACGATCCGCGTGCAGCTTGACGACAACGATGTCGAGACGGTCACGCGCAAGGTGCTGCTGCGCAAGAAGGCCGACGCACGACCGCTCATCGAACGCTGCCTCGATGAACATGACGGCGCGATCGCGCGCCAGCTCGCCGAGACAAAGATTGCCGCACGTTCCAGCGATCGCGGCATTCGCGTTGACGACTATCCCATGCTGCCGGTCCGCCGACGGTTCTGGGATGTGTGCTTCCGCGCCGCCGATCTTCAGGGCACGCAGAGTCAACTGCGATCGCAGCTCCGCATTCTCCACGACGCGCTGGCCGAAAATGCCGACAAGCCTCTCGGCACCGTGGTGCCGGGCGATGTTCTCTATGAGGCCTTGAAGGCGGCGCTGGTGCAGTCGGGCGCGCTGCCGCGCGATGCCTATGATCGCATCGAGCCGCTGGACAAGAACTACGGCGCCGACGGCGTTCTCGCCAAACGGCTCGCGGGCCTGGCTTTCCTCATTTCGCGCCTGCCGACGGAAGCCGGCGCCGATATCGGCGTGCGGGCGACGCCCGACCACCTCGCCGATCTCCTGGTTGATGACTTGACCATCGACCAGGGCGCGTTCCGCTCTCGCGTGCGCGCACTGATCGACCGCATAGTGGAAGATGGCCATCTCACGCGGATCGGCGAGGAAGTCCGCATCCAGACGACCGAAGGACGTGCCTGGCAACAGGAATTCCAGAAGCTCCGCAGTCAATTCGGCAACGATCTGTCGGCAATTGCGGATGCCCGGGACAAGCTGATCGAGGAGGCGCTCGCCGCTTCGGTGCGCCAGGTCTCCGCCGTGCACGGTGACGCCAAGGTGCCGTGCAAGCTCGTGCCCCATCGCGGCGACCGCGCGCCGGAGCGGGACGGTCGCAATGTGCCCCTCTGGGTCCGCGACGGTTGGCGCACGACTGCCAAAGAGGCGCGCGAGGCGGCACGGGCGCTCGGATCGGCGGATGGAACCGTTCACCTCTTCATCGACAAGCCCTCCAACAACGACCTGAGAGATGCAATCGCGGACCTGCTCGCGGCCAAGGCGACGCTCGACAAGCGTGGCCTTGGGCACGGTTCGTCGGGCGAGGAGGCGCGGCGCGGCATGGAAACGCGCCAACGCGTTGCCGAGGAACGCGCCAGCGAACTCGCCGGCAAGCTTGTCGAGGACGCCGAAGTGCTGCTCGGCGGCGGAACGGCCGAGAAGCAGGCGACGCTCGTTGCGCGCCTCGAAGGAGCGGTCGAGACAGCGCGCAAGCGCCTGTTTCCGCAGTTCAAGGATGCCGATCGGCCCGCGATCGAGTGGGAGAAGGCGCTCAAGACGGCGCGAGAGGGTGGCGAGCATCCTTTCGCGGCGGTCGGTCATGTGGCCGAGGCCGATACCCATCCGGTCGGGCGCGCCGTCCTCGGCTTCATCGGCGCCGGAAAGGCCGGGCGCGAGGTGCGCGATCAATTCACGCGTGAGCCCTATGGCTGGCCGAAGGACGCCGTCGACGCCGCGCTCGTGGCCCTCGTGCGTGCCAACAAGCTCACCGTGATCCTGAATGGCGAGCCGGCTTCCGCCACCGCGCTCGACGGCACGGCGATTGGCAAAGCAACGTTCCGGCGCGAGGACATTTCGATTTCGGCGCGGGAGAAGATCGCGCTCGCCGGCCTCCTGCAAACGCTGGTTGGCGCGATCCAGAACCGCGACGATCTTGCCGAGCCGGCCCGCGAATTTCTGCGCAAGCTGCGCACGCTGGGCGAGAGCGCCGGCGGCGAGCCGCCTTTGCCGGCGGCGCCGCGGCTGGCGCTGGAAGACGAGGCGCAGGCCTCGGCCGGCAATGCGCTGCTGCGGCTGCTGCTCGACCGCAAGTCCGAGATCGAACAAGCAATCGAATCGTGGAAGGAGCGCGCGAAGCTGAAGGCCGAGCGCATGGCGCGCTGGCGCACAGCCGAGAGGCTCGCCCGCCACGCGGAGCCGCTTCCTGACGCGGCAACCGACCTGATCGAGCTCAGGGGCATTCGCGACGGGCGCCAGCTTTTGGAGCCGACCGATCCCTTGCCGCCGCCGATGCGCAGGCTGCGCGAACTCCTGACGAAGCGACTAATGTCGGCGCACAAGGAGTTGAGCGATGCGGTGCGTGGCGCGCTCGATGCGCTCAATGCCAATCCGGTCTGGGCGGCGCTCGATCTTGCCAGGAAGGAAGCGATCTTGGCGGAGGTCGGTCTGAAGCTGCCGCCGCAGCCGGATATCTCCGACGACGACAAGCTCGCCGACAGCCTCGACCGCAAGCCGCTCGGGCAATGGCAGGCGGAAATCCGCAGCATCCCCGACCTTCAGGTCGGCGCGGCGCAGAAGGCCGCGCAGGTTTCCGCGCCGCAAACGCAGCGCGCCATGATCGAGCGCGGCACCGTCGTGCGCTCGGAAGGCGAAGTCGATGCCTGGCTCGGGCGGCAGCGCGCGACGCTGGTCGAGGCGGTCAAGCGCGGGCCGGTGGTGATCTCGTGAGGATGTGAGCATGGCGACCGCGCTCGACCGCGACATCCGAAGGCTGCTCGACAAGGCGGTGCGCAAAGCGCGCATCGTCGCCGAGGACGGTGCGCGCAAGGCGCTGACCGAGCTTGGCGTCGAGGATGGCAAGCGGCCGGCAGGACTTTCCCCGCAACAGGCCGAGTTGCGCAACCGGCTGCGCGCGCACGCACGTTCGCTCGGCGACGTGATGGCCGCCGATGGAGCGATCCGCGCCAACCGTATCGTGCGTGAGATCGCCTATGAACACTGGCATCGCGCGCTGTTCGCCCGCTTCCTCGCCGAGAACAATCTGCTGATCGATCCCGACCACAAGGTCGCGGTGTCGCTCTCCGACCTTGAGCAGATCGCCAAGGAAGAAGGCCGCGATCCGGTCGAGCTCGCCGCCGATTGGGCGGAGCCGATGCTGCCGCAGATCTTCCGCAAGGACGACCCGGTGCTGGCGCTGGCGCTGCCGCCGGAAACCAAATCCGGCATCATCGACATCGTGAAGGATTTGCCGCCGGCGGTGTTCAAGGCCGACGATTCGCTCGGCTGGGTCTATCAGTTCTGGCAGGCGGACCAGAAGGAGCGGATCGACGAGGCTGAGACGCCGATCGGTGCCGACGAGTTGCCGGCCGTGACACAGCTCTTCACCGAGGACTATATGGTCCTCTTCCTTCTGGAGAATACGCTTGGCGCCTGGTGGGCCGGCAAGGTGCTCGCCGCCGATCCGGCGCTTGGCGCCGGCGCGGCGTCGGAAGATGAGCTGCGCGAGAAAACGAGCCCGCCCGGCTATCGCTGGACGTACTTGCGTTTTGTGCGCGAGCCCGCCGCCTCCTCTCACCCTCCCCTGAAAGGGGAG
>DASZQP010000034.1:0-4290 GCA_035549575.1 Rhizomicrobium sp. | reverse complement strand
GTGATCCTTGGCGCCCCCAATGCCGGCAAATCGAGCCTGCTCAACGCCATCGCCCGGCGGGACGTCGCCATCGTCACTTCCGAGCCCGGCACTACGCGCGACATGATCGAGGTCCGCCTCGACCTCGAGGGTTGCCCGGTCACGCTGGTGGACACGGCGGGACTAAGGGAAGCCGAAGGCGCCATCGAGCGCGAGGGCATCCGCCGGGCCGAAGCGCGCGCCCGGAACGCCGATCTCGTCCTGTGGCTTTTCGATGCCAGCGAGCCGCCGACGCCCTCCCCGGTGCCCGGTGCCGTCCGTGTCGCCACCAAGCTCGATCTGATCGATTCGGGGTTCGAACGATTGTCTCTCGGACCTTCCACGGATATGGCCGTGTCCGCCCGGACATCCGAGGGCATGGATGCCCTCCTTCAGTTGCTCACGGAGCGGGCCGCTGAGGCCTTGCCGGCCGCGGAGTCCCCGCTGATCACCCGCGAGCGCCACCGCGCCGCCGTGTCCGCCTGTCTGGAGGCTGTCCGGGCCGCAGTCCGGGGTACGGAAATGCCGCTGGAATTGCGCGCCGAATCGCTGCGTCAGGCGGCCGATTCCCTGGCCCGCATCACCGGCCGGATCGACGTGGAAGACTTGCTGGACGTGATTTTCCGCGACTTCTGTATCGGCAAGTGACGCCATGTTTCACGTGAAACACGGTCTCGCTTTGACCCCTCCCCCGAAGCCCGGTAGGTGAATGCCATGACGCGGGACACCTTTGACGTGGTGGTCATCGGCGGCGGCCATGCCGGTACCGAGGCAGCTGCCGCGGCCGCGCGGGTGGGCGCGCGAACTGCCCTGGTCACGCATTCGTTTGCGACCATCGGCGCAATGTCCTGCAATCCGGCGATCGGCGGTCTCGGCAAAGGTCACCTGGTGCGCGAGATCGACGCTCTCGACGGCATCATGGGCCGTGCCGCGGACGCGGCCGGCATCCAGTTCCGCGTGCTTAATCGTCGGAAAGGTCCTGCCGTGCGCGGTCCTCGTGCCCAGGCCGACCGGAAGCTTTACAAAGCGGCGGTGCAGCGGATGCTGCGCGAGCAACCCAACCTCGAGATCATCGAAGGAGAGGCTGCGGAGCTGATTCTTGCCGATGACGAGGTCCGCGGCCTCACTCTGGCGGACGGACGCGCCCTCAGCGCCGGGGCCGTGGTCATCACGACCGGCACGTTCCTCCGTGGCCTGATCCATATTGGCGAAGTCAAGATTGCGGCCGGTCGCGTGGGGGAGCAGCCGTCGGTGGGCCTCGCCAAGGCGATCGAAGCCGCCGGCTTTCGGTTGGGTCGCCTCAAGACAGGCACGCCACCGCGGCTCGACGGCCGCACGATCAACTGGAAGCAGCTCGAGGCCCAGCCCGGTGACGACCCGCCCGAGCCCTTCTCCAGCATGACATTGGCCATCCAGAACCGTCAGGTGGAATGCCACATCACGCGGACGACTCCTGCGACTCACGTCATCATCCGTGACAACATTGGCCGTTCGCCGATGTATTCCGGGGACATCAAGAGCCGTGGGCCGCGCTATTGCCCCTCAATCGAGGACAAGGTCGTGCGTTTCGGGGAGCGCGACGGCCACCAGATCTTTCTTGAACCTGAGGGCCTGGACGACGACACGGTGTACCCCAACGGCATTTCGACCTCGCTGCCGGAAGAAGTGCAGCGCGAGCTGGTGGCTTCGATACCTGGGCTGGAGCAGGCCCGCATCCTGCGGCCAGGCTATGCCATCGAATATGACCATATCGATCCGCGCGAACTGAAGCCAACACTGGAGACCAAGCGCCTAGGGCGCCTGTTCCTGGCCGGGCAGATCAACGGCACCACCGGTTATGAGGAAGCCGCCGCGCAGGGTATCCTGGCAGGCATCAATGCGGCACGGCAGGCGGGCGAACAGGACGGCGCCACCGTCGGCCGGGCCGATGCCTACATCGGCGTCCTGATCGATGATCTCACCACACGTGGTGTTTCAGAGCCCTACCGTATGTTCACGTCGCGGGCCGAGTATCGCCTGTCCCTCCGGGCGGACAATGCCGAGCAGCGGCTGACGCCTCTGGGCATTCAGCTTGGGGTTGTCGGCACAGAAAGGCATGCTGCGTTCGAGAAAAGGATGGCGTCTTTGGAGCGCGTGCGGAGGCTTGCTCGCTCGGTCAGCCTCACTCCCAACGAATCGGAGCACTTCGGCATTCACCTCAACCGGGACGGGGTGCGGCGCACCGCTTTCGAGATTCTCGGTCGTCCTGATATCGCGCTCTCCGACATTGCAAGAGCCTGGCCGGAGTTCGGTCAGCTTGATCGATTCGCCTCCGAGCAGATCGAAATCGAAGCCAAATATGCGGTCTATCTCGACCGCCAGGAAGCCGACATCGCCAGTCTTCGGCGCGACGATGGCACCAGTTTGCCGGCGGACATCGATTACCGATCGATCAATGGGCTCTCTAACGAAATTCGCGACAAGCTCCTCGCCGTGCGGCCGTCGACAATCGGGCAGGCGGGGCGAATCGAGGGCGTGACGCCGGCTGCCGTCGCCGTGCTTCTAGCCGAGATCAAACGCCGGGCGCGGAAAGCGGCCTGAGCGGTGAGCGAGGGGCCCGAGGCGCTGCTCGCGGTCGCCGATGTTTCACGTGAAACTATCGCGAAGCTTGAGGCGTTTGCCGCGCTGCTACGGAAATGGCAGCGCGCCGACAATCTTATCGCGCCGTCCACGGTGGACCAGATATGGAGCCGACATATCGCGGATAGCGCGCAGCTGGCGACGCTGTTTCCCGGGCTGTGTTGGGTGGACCTCGGATCAGGTGGCGGATTCCCCGGTATCGTCGTCGCGCTCGTGAACGCGCGGCACGTCCATCTAGTCGAAAGCAATCAGCGCAAATGTGCCTTCCTCCGAGCGGCGATACGTGAGACGGAAGCACCTGCCACCGTCCATGAGGGCCGCGTCGAGACCGTTCTGGCTTCCTGGCGCGAGCCAGTCGATCGCATCAGCGCCCGGGCTCTGGCATCACTGAGTGATCTTCTCGTGCTGGCGGAGCCGCTGCTCAACCGCGGCGTGCCGGCCGCTTTCCTGAAGGGGGCAGATTACGCACGCGAGATCTCAGATGCCGAGCGCGCATGGCTTCTGGATATTGCCGTGATGCCGAGCAGGGCAGGAGGCGGCGGGGCAGTTTTGGATATACGCCACGCCAATCGGCGGCCGAATCAGGATAAAACGCAGGCATGACGCTGCCGCGATCTCCTCGTGTCATTGCGCTTGCCAACCAGAAGGGAGGCGTCGGGAAGACGACGACCGCCATAAATCTGGGGACGGCGCTTGCCGCGATCGGCGAGGAGGTGCTCATCGTCGACCTCGACCCGCAGGGCAACGCCTCCACCGGGCTAGGCATTGATCGCAAGAGCCGCGCGGTATCGACGTACGACTTATTGCTGGGTGAGACGACGATCGCCGAGACGGCCGTCCCGACCGCCGTTCCAAGGGTTTCGGTTGCGCCGTCGACGCTCGACCTATTGGGCGTGGAACTGGAAATAGCGGGCGAGGCCGATCGGGCTTACCGGCTCCGGAAAGCATTGTTCGGGAACGGCGAAGACGATCCGAGTCGGCCCCGAAACTATACGTATGTATTGATCGACTGCCCGCCCTCGCTGAACCTGCTTACGATCAACGCACTGACCGCCGCTCATTCGATCCTCGTGCCGCTGCAGTGCGAGTTCTTCGCCCTGGAGGGGCTGAGCCAGCTCCTGCAGACCGTCGAGCAGGTAAAGGCGGCGCTCAATCCGGAGCTCAGCATCCACGGGATTGCCCTCACCATGTACGACGCGCGGAACAACCTCTCCAGCCAGGTTGCCGCAGATGTGCGTGCCCATATGGGTGATGCGGTCTACGAAACCATCATCCCGCGCAATGTCCGCGTGTCCGAGGCGCCGTCGTATGGCAAGCCGGTGCTGCTCTACGATTTCAAATCGGCCGGCAGTCAGGCCTACCTGAAGCTGGCGGCGGAGATCATCCAGCGTGAGCGGTTGCTGCGTGCAGCCTGAGGGGGAGTGAGCAAGCATGGCAGACGAAGCACCGCGGAGCCGGCTCGGGCGGGGGCTCGCCGCGCTGATCGGCGACGCCAAGACCGATCCAGTCTCGGTGGACCGTGGCCCGCGCCTGCCGCGCCGGTTGCCGGTTTCGTTTCTGCGGGCCAACCCGCATAATCCTAGGAAAAAATTCTCAGACGACGCTCTCGCCGATCTCACCGCCTCGATCCGCGAAAAGGGGGTCGTCCAGCCG
>DASZQP010000033.1:0-18191 GCA_035549575.1 Rhizomicrobium sp. | reverse complement strand
CCCGCGATCGACGCCAGGCCGCACGACATGATGGAGCTGGCCTTCGGTCTCATCCGCGTGCTGGACAGCGCCGGCAAGGCGGTGGGCCCGTGGGACCCGAAGCTCGATGCCGACACGCTGATCCGCGCGCTCAAAGCCATGGTGCTGACGCGCGCCTTCGACGACCGCATGTATCGCGCCCAGCGCCAGGGCAAGACGTCCTTCTATATGAAGTCGACCGGCGAGGAGGCCGTGGCGGTCGCGGCCGCACACGCGCTCGACCGCGAGGACATGTGCTTCCCGAGCTACCGCCAGCAGGGCCTGCTCATCGCGCGCGGCTATCCGCTCATCCAGATGATGAACCAGATCTATTCGAACGCGAAGGATCCCATCAAGGGCCGCCAGCTTCCGATCATGTATTCGAGCAAGGAGTTCGGCTTCTTCACCATCTCCGGCAATCTCGGCACGCAGTTTCCGCAAGCCGTGGGCTGGGCGATGGCGTCGGCCTACAAGGGCGACGACAGGATCGCGGCGAGCTGGATCGGCGACGGCACGACGGCGGAGGGCGATTTCCACTACGCCTGCACCTTCGCTTCGGTGTACCGCGCGCCGGTGATCCTCAACGTCGTCAACAATCAGTGGGCGATCTCGAGCTTCCAGGGCATCGCGGGCGGCGATGAGTCGACATTCGCCTCGCGCGGCATCGGCTATGGATTGCCGAGCCTGCGCGTCGACGGCAACGATTTCCTGGCCGTCTATGCGGCGACGGCGTGGGCAGCGGAGCGCGCGCGCGCCAATCTCGGCGCCACGCTGATCGAAATCTACACCTATCGTGCCGAAGGCCATTCGACCAGCGACGATCCCAGCCGCTACCGCCCCGCCGACGAGCCGAAATCCTGGCCGCTGGGCGATCCGATCGCGCGCCTCAAGCAGCACCTGATCGCGCTCGGCAAATGGTCCGACGCCGAGCACGAGGCGGCGGAGAAGGACGCGGTCGAGCAGGTGCGCGAGGCGAACAAGGCCGCGGAAGCCGAAGGCACGCTCGGCCAGAACCGGATCCCCAGCCTCAAGACCATGTTCGAGGACGTCTACAAGGACACGCCCTGGCATATCCGCAAGCAGCGGCAGGAACTGGGGGTCTGAGATGCCGACGATGAACATGATCCAGGCGCTCAACTCCGCCCTCGACACGATGCTGACGCGCGATCCCAACGTGCTCACCTTCGGCGAGGACGCGGGCTATTTCGGCGGCGTCTTCCGCGTCACCGATGGGCTGCAAAAGAAGCACGGGCTCACGCGCTGCTTCGACGCGCCGATCTCGGAAGGCGGCCTCGTCGGCGTGGCCATCGGCATGGGCGCCTATGGATTGCGCCCGGTGGTGGAGGTCCAGTTCGCCGATTACATCTATCCGGGCTACGACCAGATCGTCTCCGAAGCGGCGCGGCTGCGCTATCGCTCGGCGGGCGATTTCACCGCGCCCATCACCATCCGCACGCCCTATGGCGGCGGCATCTTCGGCGGCCAGACGCACAGCCAGTCGCCGGAAGCGCTCTTCACCCATGTCGCGGGACTGAAGACGGTGATCCCGTCCACGCCCTACGACGCCAAGGGGCTGCTCATCGCCGCCATCGAGGACGACGATCCGGTGATCTTCCTCGAGCCCAAGCGCATCTATAACGGCCCGTTCAGCGGCCATCACGACCAGCCGGTGCAGCCCTGGTCCAAATTTCCCGAGAGCGAAGTTCCGGCGGAGCACTATGCCGTCCCGCTCGGCAAGGCGAAGATCGTGCGCGCGGGCGGCGACCTCACCGTCCTCGCCTATGGCACCATGGTGCATGTGGCTAAGGCCGCCGCCGAGGAGACCGGCATCGACGCCGAGGTGATCGATCTGCGCACGCTGGTTCCGCTCGACATCGAGGCCATCGCCGCCTCCGTCGAGAAGACGGGGCGCTGCGTGATCGTGCACGAGGCGACGCGCACCTCCGGCTTCGGCGCGGAGCTGGCCGCGCTGGTGCAGGAGAACTGCTTCTACCGCCTCGAAGCGCCGATCGAACGGGTCACCGGCTTCGATACGCCCTATCCCCACGCCTTCGAGTGGTCGTATTTTCCCGGGCCGAAGCGCATTGCCGAGGCGATGCGCCGCGCGATGAAAGGCTGAGCCATGGGCCTCTATGTCTTCAAGCTGCCCGATGTGGGCGAAGGAACCGCCGAGGCCGAGATCGTCGCCTGGCACGTCAAGCCCGGCGACACCATCGCCGAGGATCAGAACCTCGTCGATGTGATGACCGACAAGGCGACGGTGGAGATGACCTCGCCCGTCTCCGGCAGGGTGCTCAAGATCCATGGCGAGCCGGGCGAGATGGCGCCGGTGGGCGGACCGCTGGTCGAGCTCGAGGTCGAAGGCGCGGGCAATGCGATCGCGTCTGCCGCGCCACCTCCGAAAGCGGAGGCGCCGAAGGTCGAGGCACCCAAGCCTGCAACCAAGGTGGAAGCGCCTGCACCGAAGCCTGCGCCAAAGCGAGACGTCGAATCACCCGTCGCTGCACGGAAATTCGGCGACAAGCCGCTGGCCTCGCCCGCCGTGCGCGGACGCGCCGACGAGCTCGGCATCGCGCTGCAATATGTGGAAGGCACAGGACCCGCCGGCCGCATCACCCATGAGGACCTCGACCGGTTTGTCGCGGAAGGCGGCCGCGCCGTATCCGCGAAAGCGAGCGGTTACGCGAAGCGAGACGGCATCGACGACGTGAAGGTGATCGGGCTCCGCCGCAAGATCGCGGAGTCGATGCAGAATTCGAAACGCCGCATCCCCCACTTCGCCTATGTCGAGGAAGTCGACATGACGGAACTGGAATCGCTCCGCGCCCATCTGAACAGGACAAAAAAGAAAGACCAGCCGAAGCTCACCGTGCTGCCGTTCTTCATGCGCGCGCTGGTGAAGGTTCTGCCCGACTATCCGCAGATCAACGCGCGCTTCGACGACGAAGCCGGCGTCGTCCATCGCTATCGCCCGGTGCATATCGGCATCGCGACGCAGACGGCGAACGGGCTGATCGTGCCGGTCGTGCATCATGCCGAAGCGCTCGACATCTGGCAGAGCGCGCTCGAAGTCGCGCACGTCTCGACCGCGGCGCGCGAGAACAAGGCGACGAAGGACGAGCTCTCCGGTTCGACCATCACCATCACCTCGCTCGGACCGCTGGGCGGCGTGGTGACGACGCCGGTGATCAACTATCCCGAAGTTGCGATCATCGGCCCCAACGCGATCATCGACCGCCCGGTCGTGCGCGACGGCGCCATCACCGTGCGCAAGATGATGAATCTGTCGTCCAGCTTCGATCACCGCGTGGTCGACGGCTACGACGCCGCCGAATTCATCCAGCGCGTGAAGGCGCTGCTGGAGCACCCGGCGCTGTTGTTTATGGAATAAGTGAGTAGAGAGTAGCGAGTAGCTTCAATTCCCTACTCGCTACTCGCTACTCACTACTCACTACCAACACCTCGCCGGAAGCGAACGAGTTTTCTCATGGCAAACCCGATACACACCAAGGTTCTCATCATCGGCGGAGGACCCGGCGGCTATGTCGCCGGTATTCGTTGCGGACAGCTCGGCCTCGACACGGTGCTGGTGGAGTCGCACAAGCTCGGTGGCACCTGCCTGAACGTCGGCTGCATCCCGTCGAAGGCCGTGATCCATTCCGCCGGGTATTTCGAGACCATGACTCACGCGGCGTCGGACAAGGGCCTGCACGGCATCAAGCTCGGCGCGAAGCCGACGCTCTCCATGCCCGAACTGGTCGCGTGGAAGGACAGCGTCACGAAAAAACTGAACTCCGGCGTCGCAGCACTTCTCAAGCGCGCGAAGGTGCGCGTGATCGAAGGCTGGGCGACATTCTCCGACGCCAAGACCTGTACCGTGAAGACGAAGGACGGCGAGCAGGTCATCACCGCGGACTACGTCATCCTCGCCAACGGCTCCAAATCGGTCGAGCTGCCGTTCCTGCCTTTCGGGGACAGGGTCATCTCCTCCACCGAGGCGCTCGATCTTCAGGAGCTGCCGAAGAAGCTCGTCGTGGTCGGCGCGGGCTATATCGGCCTCGAACTCGGCATCGCCTTCCGCAAGCTCGGCAGCGAGGTCACCATCGTCGAGGCGATGGACCGCATTCTGCCGCTCTACGATGCCGAGCTGGTGGCGCCCGTCGCGAAGTGGCTGAAGACCAATGGCGTGACCGTGCATCTGAGCGCGAAGGCGAAAGGACAGGACCGGACCGGACTCGTCGTCGAGATGGCGGACGGCACGACGCAGACGCTGCCCGCCGACAACATCCTGGTCACGGTCGGCCGCAAGCCGGCCACCGAAGGCTGGGGACTCGAGAACATGGCGATCGACATGGCGGGGCGCTTCGTGAAGGTGGACGACCAGTGCCGCACCTCGATGAAGAACGTGTTGGCGGTCGGCGATCTCGTCGGCGAGCCGATGCTGGAGCACAAGGCCGCGACGCAGGGCGAAATGGTCGCCGAGATCATCGCGGGCAAGACGCGCAGCTTCCATCCCGCCTCGATCCCCGCGGTGTGCTTCACCGAGCCGGAGATCGTCAGCGCCGGGCTGCTTCCCTCCGAAGCCGGACCCGACGCCATCGTGGCGATGTTCCCCTTCCTCGCGAACGGCCGCGCGCTGTCGATGGATGCGGGCGAAGGCTTCGTGCGCGTGGTGGCGCGCAAGGACGATCATCGCGTGCTCGGCATACAGGCCGTTGGCCGGCACGTGGCGGAGCTTTCGGGCGAGTTCAGCCACGCACTCGAAATGGGGGCGCTGCTGGAGGATGTGGCGGGCACGATCCATGTGCATCCGACCCTGAGCGAGGCCTATCACGAGGCGGCGCTGCGCGCGCTCGGCCACGCGATTCATATCTGACCGACATCACTGCGCTTGTCATCCCCGGCCGAACGCTGCGCAGCAGCGCGAGGGGAAGGGGGCCCAGGCGGAGAGAGCGAGAGAAGTCTGGCTACCTGGGTCCCCTTGACCTCGCATCGACGCTACCGCGCCGATGCTCGCCGGGGATGACAATTTGGGTTGGTTTTCGGAAGATTGCCGCCGATGCCCAAGCCCTATGTCAAAATCTTCGTCTATGTCCCGCTCGCGCCCGCCACGCGCGCCATCGACGGGCGCGTGTTCGCCGATCCGCTGGCGGAGCTGCTGAACGTGGTCGGCCGCATGGCCGGTCGCGGCGTGGGCGTCATCGGAAACTACGACAACGTGTCCTTCACCTTCGCAAAAGGCACGGGACGCTATCGCGCCATTGCCGGCTCCGCGGCCAATCCGACCATGGGCGAGATCGGCAACGTCCATGCCGAGGAGGAAGCAATCCTCACCTTCGTCGCGCCGAAGGACGCGCTCTCCGACGTGCTGCGCGCCATCAGGGACAATCACCCCTATGAAACGCCGGCCATCGAGGTGTTCGATCTCGTGCGTCATGACTGGGACGGGTTGGGGTAGCGCGCCTGTCATCCCAAGCGGCAAGCGCCGTCAGGAAAAATGCTGCCGCCCGATCAGCGCCACGATCCGTTCGAGCCAGCGCCGGTCAGACGCATCGAAATCCGCGACCCTGTCGCTGTCGATGTCGAGCACGAGCTTGGTCTCGCCATCCGCGACCAGCGGCACCACGATCTCGGACTTCGACAGGGAGCTGCAGGCGATATGGCCCGGAAACCGGTCCACATCCTCCACGATCACCGTCTCCTGCGTCGTCGCCGCCGCGCCGCACACGCCCCTGTCGAACGGGATGGTCACGCAGGCGAGCGGCCCCTGAAAGGGCCCCAGCGTGAGAAGCCCCGGCGCGGTGGTCCGGTAAAATCCGACCCAGTGGAAATCGAACGCCTGCTTCAGGATCGCCGCCACATTGGCGAGATTGGCGACGAGATCGTCCACACCCGCCATCACCGATTCGATCTGCGGAAGGACGGCGGCATAGGTCTCCTCGCGCGTTGCATTCGCGGGAAGGTGAAGCTCTTCGGCCATGGACGAAGTGTGGCGAAACCCGCGGCGTCTCGCAATGTTTCGCCGTCCGCAGGTGCGAGGCCGCGCCGCCCCGATGCGCGCGCATGCGAGCCTCTCGAAGGGCGCGGCCTTGCCTCGAAGGATGACGGCTACAACCGTCCCATCACGATCAGGATGACGACGATCAGGAGCACCAGCCCCAATCCGCCGCTGGGGTAGTAGCCCCATCCGGCGTTGTAGGGCCACATCGGAAACGATCCCAGGATCAGCAGGATCAGGATGATCAGCAATACCAGTCTCATTCGGCTATCCCTCTTTGTTCGCCGCCGGCGCCGGCTTTCCTACTTTCCGCCCCCGCTCTTCTTCGGCTTGCGTGTCCCCCGCGTTTTCTTCTTCGGCACCTTCTTGCCTTTCTTGCGCGCCTCCGACAGGCCGATGGCGATCGCCTGCTTGCGGCTCTTCACCTTGCCGCCCTTGCCGCCCTTTCCGCTCTTCAGCTTGCCGCGCTTCTGCTCGTGCACGGCGCGCTCGACGTCCTTGCCGGCGCTCTTCGAATATTTCCGGGCCATGTCTCCTCCGTGACCGTTTGCGTTCTATCCCTTCGGCAGCATGGGTTTGCCCTCATGGGCGACGAGCAGGTCGTGCATGTCGTTGGCGTGCTCCTCCTCGACGCCGAGGATCCGCTCGATCATCACGCGCGTGGTGGGATCCCTGTCGCCGAAATAGCGGATGAGCTCGCGATAGTGTTCCACCGCGATGCGCTCGGCGACGAGATTCTCGCGGATCATGTCCACCAGGTTCTCGCCCTCGACATATTGCGAGGCGGAGCGGGTGAGCAGGCCGTCCGGATTGAAGTTGGGCTTGCCGCCGAGCTGGTTGATCCGCTCGGCCACTTCCAGGGCGTGGCCCTGCTCGTCCCTCGCGTGCTGCTCGAACTCGGCCTTCACGCTTTCGCTGGAGATGCCGGTGGCGGTGATGGCGTGCATCGAGTAGCGCAGCCAGCAAACGATCTCCGTTGCCAGCACGGACTGGAGAATCTCGATGGTCTTCCCCGCATCGCCGCCGTAGTTCGGCGTGAGGGCGCCCTCGGCGATGTTCTTCCTCGCCCTGTCGCGGAGGGTCCTGACGTCGCTCAGGAACGGCTGTTTGTCCGGCTGTTTGGCCGGCTGTTGTCCCGATTGCCTCTTGTCCACGGTGCGCTCCTGCCTGGTTCCGGCAGAGACAACGCACAAGGCCCGCGCAGCGGTTCAAAAAAAGTTCCGCGAATTGGCTGCGGCCGACGACCCGCATCGGCCGCGGCGGCCGCGTCATTGTGCGAACTGAAGGAATACGCCCCTAGGTTTCGGGTTCGGCCGGGGTGCCGCTACGGTTCCCAACCCGTCACGGCATCCGCAAAAATCCGTTCAGTCTGTGGGTGTTGGAGTCGTAGTACGAGCCTGCGATGACACCGCCGTCGTTGATGCTGTAGGGCTGGGTCTGGCCGCCGTTCACATTGAAACTCGTGAAGCCGGATTTGGGCGAGCCGACATACGCACTGCTGTAGGGCGCCTGATCGAGGGCATAGATTCCGATGATCAGGCCGTGGCTATTGATGGCGGACGCCTGCGTGGGGTTTGTCTGCGTCTGCCCCTGTTCGAATATCCTTATCTTTCCGTGTGGGGTCCGTTCAAAACAGGCCGTCAGGTTGACGGACCCGACAATCGCACCCTTCCCGTTGATGCCGTAGGCCAGCGTATCGATTCCCTCCCCGGCGTCGAAGCTGGTGATGATTCCGTCGGCTGCGCGCAGAAAGCCGTGTGTCTGGTTCAGCGCATCGAGATAGTATCCCGCGACGTCTCCCTTCGCATTGATGGCGTTGGCCCAGGTTGCGACCGAGGCGGCCGGGTCGAAGGTGGTGATGGTGCCGTCCGCCGTGCGCAGGAACCCGTGAAAGGCGGCATTCGCATCCATCCAGTAGCCGGCGACCGTGCCGGCGTCATTGATGGCGGAGACGAGCGTGTAGATGGAGCCGAGCGGATCGAAGGTGACGATCTTGCCGCTGGGCTTTCGCAAGAGGCCGTGACAGGTGCCCTCCATGCTGCAGCTGTCGCCGGCAATCCAGCCCCTGCGATTGATGGCGATTCCGGCGGTATTATCGTCGACCGCGAAAGTGGTGATCGTGCCGTCCGCGGCCCGGACAAAGCCATAGCCGGTGTCGGTCCCTGCGGCCTGGCCCGTGACCACGCCGTCGGCGTTTATCGAGTACGCATGGGTGTCATAGCCATTGAGTGCGCTGAAGGTGACGTAGGTCTCCGCCGCTGCGGATCCGTTCGCGGCGATGGCACCCAGCATGGCGAGTGCCCACACGTGATGGCGCAAGGATGATCCGGACATCGCCCACCTCTCTGTCCCGGCTCTTTCATTCTAGTGCCGCTGCCCGCTGCCCTCAAGTTGATGGGGAGGAATTTCGCGCTTGGCGGGACGGGCGGCGCGACGGGTGCGGACCCTGCGCCGGACAGGGATCGCAGTTTCGTCCTGCCGCGTGCTCGGGGAAATCTCGAGCGATCGTCCCGTGAAACTGGCGCACCGGAGAAGATTCGAACTCCTGACCCCCAGATTCGTAGTCTGGTGCTCTATCCAGCTGAGCTACCGGTGCGTCGCGAGGCGGCAGAACCTATTGGCCGCCGCCGCCAAAGGCAAGCGTGCCGGGGGCGCCGGGTTCCGTTTTGGGGGCGTCGACCCGCGAGGGGGACGACCGCGCGTCCTCCTGTCTGCCCTGCGCGGCCGACCCGGCCGTCACCCTCGCCGATCGGGACGGAGCGACCTCGTGGTTCGCGACCGGGACCGCGCCGCGACCGCCGGCTCCGCCACGCGGCAACCGGGGCGGCAAGTCCCGGCATTACAAAAGAAAAACTCCCAGAAAGCCGCGCCTTGCGCTCTTGTCCCCGCTGCGTGTGCTGGTTAAGACTGCAGCGCGGGCGTGCGGCGCAATTCGGCGGCGCGGCGCGGCTGTTTGGCTGGCTCCGTCCGCGCGCCCCGCGCGATGCGGGGCACAGTGCAGCGGAGACGGCTTATGAAGGGATATCGGGCGGTGCGGGCTGGCTCGTCTCGCTCCATCTTGAGCGCGCTGGTGCTTCTGGCGGGCCTCGGGCTGGCGGGCTGTTCGGACGTCGACGAAGCCCTTTTCGGGACGCCCGACGAGAGCGATGTCGCCCAGAGCGCGACGCCCGGCACGCTTCCCTCCGGCGAAAGCGCGCCGCAGCAGCAGCAATCGGCCGCAGCGTCGCCGGCCTATGGCCAGCCGCAGCAGGAAAGCGACGAGACGCAGCCCGAAGGCGCCGCGCCGGCCGAATCCGGCGAGCCCGGCACCCTGCCGGCCCAGAATCCCGCGCCGGCGCCGATGGCGGGCTCCGCGGCCGGCGTCGCGCCGGTCGCGATCGCACCGGGCGCGAACACCGGCACGGCCGTCAGCGCGACCATCGCCAGCCTGCGCGGACAGGCCGCGACGATCGAGAGCAATCTGGCGTCCAACGCGCAGCAATACGAGAGCCTCCATGCGCAGGCGGTGGCCAATGCGACCGCCTATCACGCGGCCAAGGCGCGCATCACCGCGCGCCTGCAGGTGGGAACGACGCGGGGCAATCCCGAACTTGTCGCGGAATGGAACACCGCGCAGACCGCGCTCGACCAGCTGACCGGGACGATCAATTCGCTGAACGCGCTCGGAACCAACGTCATGGGCGACAGTTCCAGCGCGCGCTCCCTGCTCGATCAGATCGCGGCGACATTCGACGTCTCGGGCGCCGTGGACGAGGACCACCGCCAGCTCACCGTGCTGCAGGACGAGACGAGCCAGACCGTCATCCTCATCAACCGCCTGCTCAAGAACGTCTCCTCCGACGTGCAGCGGCAGACCGCCGATACCGCCAACGAGCGCGCGAGCCTGACCGCGCTCGCCGACGCTATCAAGAACGGGGAGCTTTACGGCGGCGGCGCCGGTTCGTCCGTCGTCATGGGAATCGCCGGCAGCGGGCCGCTGGTGGTGATCCGTTTCGACCGTCCCAATGTCGATTATCAGCAGACACTCTATTCGGCGCTGAACCAGGCGCTGCACTCGCGGCCCAACGCGGCCTTCTCCGTGGTGGCCGTGACGCCGACCCGCGGCAGCGCCGCGGCCGTGCAGCGCGCGCAGACCGCCGCCAAGCGCCACGCGCGGGAAGTGCTGCGCGCGATCAGCGAAATGGGCGTGCCGGCGTCGCGGCTGCAGGTCGCGTCCTCGACCGACCCCAACGCGACCTCGAGCGAGGTCCGGGTGTTCGTCCGCTAGCCGGCGCCGTTCGACTTGAACCAGGCGAGCATGCGCGACCACGCTTCCCTTGCGTCCTTCGCGTTGTAGCTGTCCCGGTAATCCGCATTGAAGCCGTGCTGCGCGTCGGCGAACACGTCGATGCGCGACGCCGTGTTGCCGCCCCGGGCGAGCGCGGCGCGCATCGCCTCGATGTCGGCCGCGGTGATGTTCCGGTCCTGTCCGGCATAGAGGCCGAGGATCGGCGCCTTGATCCCGCCCGCGACGTCGATGGCCGTCATCGGCCTCAGCGGGCCGGTCTTTCCCGCGAGCGGCCCATACCATGCGGCGCCGGCCTTCACCGCGCGATTGTGCGCGGCATAGAGCCAGACGATCCGCCCGCCCCAGCAGAAGCCGGTGATCGCCAGCCGCGCCGTGTCGGCGCCTTCGTCCCCGGCGAACGCGACGGTGGAATCCAGGTCGCTCATCACCTCGCTGTCGGGCACCTTCGCCACGATGTCCGTCACCAGGTCCTGGACATGGGCCATGTCGTATTTGCCCGGATCGCCGAAGCGCGCATAGAGCGAGGGCGCGATGGCGTAATGGCCCAGCTTGGCGAACCGGCGGCAGAGATCCCGGATGTGCTCGTGCACGCCGAAGATTTCCTGCACCACGAGCACGACGGGCGCGTGCCTCGCGCCTGCGGGCCGGGCGCGGTAGCCCGGGATATGCCCGTCGGAAACCGCGATGCTGACCTCGCCCGCGTCGATGCCTCTTGTGTCGGTGACGATCGCCGCGGCGTTGAGCGGGCCCGCGGCCATCGTGAATCCCGTGACCAGCCCCGTCGCCGCGAAGGCGCGCCGCGTGATCGCGATAGTTCCGTCCATCTTCTCCTCCCTTATCCGAACAGGTCGCGGTAGCTCTTCGCCCCGCCGAGAGTCTCGGCTTCGTAGACGCCGCGCGCGATCGCGCGGGCCACGCAATCCGAGGCGATCGAGCCGATGCGCATGACCTCGCGGTCGCGCGGGCCCGAAAGGCGCCGCCTGCCGGTGGCGACGGCAAAAACGATGTCGCCGTCGAAGGGCGTGTGGATGGGCCGCAGCGCGCGCGCGAATCCGTCCGCCGCCATGACGGCGATGCGCGCCAGCTCGATGCGGGAGAGCTCGGCGTCGGTGGCCACGATGGCGAGCGTGGTGTTCTGGCGCGGCCGCGGGATCTTCATGTCGGAGGGCAGGTCGAGATCGATCTGTGCGTTCCCGGCGAGCCGCCTTCCGCCGAACTCGCCGTTCTGCTCGAAGGCCCAGGCCCAGAACACGTCCGTTCCGGGGACCAGCGCGGAGCCGACGGCATTCGCCGCCGCGAGCGCGCCGATGCAGACGCCGTCGCCGGTCACGGCAGAGACGCTGCCGACGCCGCCCTTGCACGCGCCCACGGTCGCGCCCATTCCCGCGCCCGCGTTGCCGAGGCGGAAATCCGCCGAGGCCGCTTCCGCAGCCATGCGGCCCAGCGCGCGGTAGGGCGATTCCGCGCCCCAGTCCTTGTCGCCGCCGTTCATGAGGTCGAACAGGATGGCGCCCGGCGTGATCGGCACGCGCGGCGCGCCGAGCGCGACCTCGAAGCCGCGTCCGCGCTCGCGCAGATGTGAAGCCACGCCGGACGGCGCATCCAGCCCGAACACCGATCCGCCGGAGAGCACGATCGCATCGACGCTGCCCACGAGATTGATCGGATCGAGCGCATCGGTATCGCGCGTGCCCGGCGCGCCGCCGCGCACATCGGCCACCGCCGTCACGGGTTCGTCGGCGAGAAGAACCGTCACGCCGGTGCGCACCCGCGCGTCCTCGGCCTGTCCCACGCGCAGACCTGCTACGTCGGTGATAAGGTTTCTCGCTCCGGGTCCGACCATGATAGGCAGGCTATCGTGTTTTCTGTTGCAACGAAATCTTGCTCCGGCCTTCCATGGGCGCGGAAGCGGACCGGTCCGAATTCGCGCGCCGAGCCTGTCGCCGCGCCGGGACCGCGAAAGAGGAATCCGATGAAACGTGGATGGCTTCTGGCACTGGCGCTTGCCGCCGCAATTCCCGCGCGCGCGGAGACCGTCGCCCGCCATCACATGATCGCCGCGGCCAATCCCTATGCGGCAAAGGCCGGACTCCAGATGCTGCGCAAGGGCGGATCGGCCGTGGACGCGGCCATCGCGACGCAGATGGTGCTGACGCTGGTCGAGCCGGAATCGTCCGGCATCGGCGGCGGCGCCTTCATGCTGCTATGGGATCCGTCGCGCAAGAAGATGACGAGCTTCGACGGACGCGAAACCGCGCCCGCTTCGGCGAGGCCGGCGATGTTCCTCGATGCGCAGGGCGAGCCGCGCGCGCATGTCTCGGCGATTCCCGGCGGGCTCTCCGTGGGCGTGCCGGGCGTGCTCGCCATGCTCGATCTGGCGCATCGCAAATACGGGCGGCTTCCCTGGGCCGCGCTCTTCGCGCCGGCGATCGGCCTGGCCGAAAAGGGTTTCGAGGTTCCCAAAAAGCTCGCCTTCACGCTGAAGCGATTTCCCGCGATGGCGCGCATGCCCGACATCCGGCGGCATTTCTATCACGCCGACGGAACGCCCTATGCCGAGGGCGAGACGATGAAGAACCCGGAGCTCGCCGCGACCTTGCGCCTGATCGCCCGGCGCGGGCCGCGCGCGTTCTACACCGGCGCCGTCGCGCGGGCGATCGTGGAGCAGGTGGCGAACGCGCCGGTCAATCCCGCGAAGATGACGCTCGCCGATCTTGCGCACTACAAGGCGCGCGAGCGCGCGCCGGTCTGCGGCAGCTATCGCGGCAACCGGCTCTGTTCGATGGGGCCGCCGAGCTCCGGCGGCATCGCGGTGATCCAGATCCTGGACATGCTCGAGCGCTTCCCGTCGAAGGAGCTCAGGATGGATTCGCTCGAGGGCGTGCACCTCTTCACCCAGGCGAGCCGGCTCGCCTATGCCGATCGCGGCGAGTATCCGGGCGATCCCGGCTTCGTGAAGGTCCCGGTCGAAGGGCTCATCGACCGCGGCTACATCGCGCGGCGCGCGATGCTGATCGATCCGGCGAAGGACATGGGCGTGGCCGAGCCCGGCACGCCGCCCGGCGCGCAGCGGAATTTCGCCCCGCAGAAATCGCCCGAGCATCCCGGCACCAGCCACATGTCCATCGTCGACGACAGGGGCGAGGTCGTGTCGATGACGACGACGGTGGAAGCGCCGATGGGCTCGGAGCTCATGGCCGGCGGGTTCATCCTCGACAACCAGCTCACCGATTTCTCCTTCGACCCGGTGCGCGACGGCAAGCCCGTCGCCAATGCGCCGGGACCCGGAAAGCGCCCGCTGTCGGCGATGTCGCCGTCGATCGTGCTGGGGCCGGACGGCCGGTTCCGCCTCGCCACCGGATCGCCCGGCGGACCGATGATCATCGACTATGTCGCGCAGTCGCTCGTGGCGATGATCGACGGGGGACTGTCGCCGGGAGAAGCGGCCGCGCAGCCCCATGCCGGAAACGCGAACGGGGCGACGGTCCTCGAGGAGGGAACGCCTGTGGCATCGCTCGCGCCGGAATTGGCGGCGATGGGGCACACCGTCGCCAACCCCTCGGTGGAGAAGAGCGGGCTCAACATCGTCGCGCGCACGGCCGAAGGCTATGTCGGCGCCAGCGACCCCCGCCGGGACGGCGTGGCGATCGGGGACTGAGCGCTCCCGGCGATGCCGCGGATTCTCCCCGCCCCGCGCCGGAGAAACGCGCCGGCCGCCTGACGGCCCGCTGCGGCCGGAGAATCGACCGAGCGCCGGAAAATCGAAAATCGCCCCCCCGGTAGTGTCCTAATTTGGGCGTCTAGGCCCCTCCGCCGCACTGCAGCCGCCCGCTACCGTCCGGGCATGGGAAATAGATTCCCGACCGTGAAGTGGCAGGTCCGATGGAATTGGGCTGAGGGGAAGACACGCGAGGAACGCGGCGACGCGCCGATACGGCAACGTTTGTGTGACGACGCTAGTAGCGAGGGCCAGCTATCAGCCAGTCCTGCTCATACCGAACGCGACCATCTGCATCGGTAAGCGTCACCTTTCCCAAACGTTCGCCACGATCCCCTTCGGTATCAGTGATGAGCAGTTCGCAGCCGACATAGGATGCCACGTCGGACGGGAGCGGCGGCTGTGGCAGAGAGTACTCGGCAAAGTAGCGCCGCGCTTCTGCAAACATGTGTGCAAGCATGGCTGTATTCGTCAGGTTCGCCCCGTGAATGAGTACGGCCTTATCGCCCTTCATTTCGATGTTTCCTCTACCAATTCCTGCAACGTCCAGAGCCTATCAGATACTCCCGCTGCCATGGCAGGGGTAACGCGGAGAGTGCGATGGATGCGCACCGTGTTGTAGTGCGCAAAGTGCAGCGCGACCGCGCCCTTGAGGTTGTCCAGCTTCTTTGAGAAGCTGTTGGTCAGGCGGGTAAAGCGGCGCATAGACATGCGCATGTTGTGGTTTTGGCGTTCCACAATGGACGTGCTGAGTGTGCGCATATCGGGGTTGCCCTCGATAGCTTCCTTCTCAACCTTTGACACCTTCGGGGGCGCGTAGCGGCCCGGCCCCACTGGCTCCGCGTCGTAAAATTTTACCACCTGACCGTAATCGACATTGGAACCGAATGCGTCTTCGACCGCGCGGATGTAGGACGGCAGACCATCCGTCGAAATCTGCGGGCGGTTGTCCAGACGGCGCTCAAGATCGCGCATGAACATGGTCGCGTTCTCAAGCGTGCGCTTGCCGGTCAGATAGCACGGAACAAGCTTGGTCTGCGGATCAATCGCCACGAAGGTCCAGAAGTCACCAGCGCGGACGCTCTCGCCCGGCTTGAGCTGATTCTGCTTCTTGCGGACGTAGCTCCAAATCTCGTCGCACTGGATTTCTGCGCAATGCAGGTTGCGCATTTTCTCGTGCATGAGCTTGTGACAGCCCTTACCGACCTCAAAGCCCAGCCGCATGATCGTATCGCGGTGGGTATTCGTCATGCGTTCTACCGACCGGATGGAATTGCCTTCGACCAAGGCCCCGATGATCTGAGTACGGCGTTCGATGGAAAGGCGGTTGACCATGACTAAATCTCTCTTGCGTTCTGTATATGAGTGAATATACTCGTATACGGTGACATATACGAGAGGCAAGTCATGAATTTTAAGCAGGCCACCGATGCACTGCTGAAATCGGTGACACTTGAGGACCTTGCGCGGGAGTTGCGCGTTTCGGTCCAAACGGTCCGGCAGGCTCGCGCTGCCGGAGAGTCCAAGGCCCACAGGCCACCCCCATCAGGATGGGAAGCGGCTGTTTTGAGCCTCCTCCGAGCGAGAATTGATGGTTATCAAAAGCTCACTAAGCGGTTGGAATCATAGAGGCTTTTCTAATTTGTGCGGCAAGAAGCTACAGATTTCAATTGGTTAGGTGCCCGATGCATGATAGTGAAAGAGGACTTTCATTATATCGGAAGCCCATGGAAGCAATATCGGAAGCAGACATTCAGGTTCGTATCGCGCGCGATAACCCTTGGTGGAGTGACCGGAACTATATCGCTCCTGAAGCAGGACACCCGCGCCGAGTTTACTTCCCGTCGTTCAAAGCCGCTGCCCTAAATTTCGAAGTCAGGCGAGCTGTTGTACTTCTGGGTCCGCGCCGCGTCGGCAAGACCTTTATGCTGAAACAACTTGTCCACGAAGCAATCGAGGCCGGGATTGACCGTAAAGCAATCCTGTTTGCTGGAATCGACGCACCAATTTATTCCGGAATATCATTAGAGCGCTTTCTGAGCTTCATGCCAGAAATGCCGAATGATAGCACGCGGCTTGTGATATTCGACGAAATTCAATACCTCAAGGAATGGGAGCGCCATCTCAAAGACCTCATAGACAATTTTCCAAAAATAAAATTTGTTGCCAGCGGATCGGCCGCTGCGGCGTTGAGGCTCAAGAGCCAAGAGTCCGGCGCAGGCAGGTTTTCTGATTTCATGCTTCCGCCGCTAACGTTTTATGAGTTTCTGAATTTCCTGGGCGAGGCGGACAGGTATATCGGGCCACCGCGCACTCAAGAGGAAAGAGTTAGTGCTGCCGGTGGATGGTATCCTATTCGTGATATCAAGGCCCTGAATGATCGATTCATCGACTACTTGAACTACGGCGGCTATCCTGAGGCCGTGTTGAACGATGAGATTCGGAAGAATCCGGAACAATTCATCAAGAGCGATATCATCGATAAGGTGCTCTTAAAGGACCTTCCGAGTTTGTATGGCATCAACCAAATCCAAGAACTGAACAAGCTATTTTCATTTCTTGCCTACAACACTGGCAATGAAGCTAGCCTTGAAAATATTACTCAGGAATCAGGCATCACCAAGCCGACAATAATTAGGTACATAAAATATCTAGAGAGCGCATTTCTCATCATCAAGCTATCAATGGTCGATGACAATTGCAGGACTATGAAGCGAGAGCGGAATTTCAAGATTTATCTCAACAATCCGTCGATGCGTGCCGCACTCTTTGCTCCTGTTAAGCGCGAAGATAGCCAGCAAATTGGGCACCTAACGGAATCCGCTATCTTTTCTCAATGGCAACACTCACCCCGATTCCACGATTTGCGATATGCGCGATGGAAGAATGAGGGTGAAGTCGATGTTGTCATGCTGGCGGCAAACCAAAAGCCAATTTGGATGGGCGAAATCAAATGGTCTGATCGTGTCGAGCAAAAACCATACGAAGAAATGCGCTCAATGCAGGCTTTGGGGAAAAAGCATAAGTCGATTACGGCGGCGTTCTTTACATCAAGAACAGTGGAGAAAATTGTTCCGCTTGATGGAGTGCGCGTCAGGATAGTTCCTAGCGCGGCCTACTGTTATACCGTGGGACGCAACGTGACCCGGACGTTGGAAACTATGGGCCACGCGCTCCAACCTGCGCAGGCGGAGATCAAAGCAGCTGAATGAAGTGCGCTCTTCCGAACTAAAGAACGCCGTGGAATCCCAGCACGGCGGTAAGGCTACGTTTGTGCAGGCCGTGCCGGTGCATGAGACGCACGAAGGTCAGACGGTCTGGGACGGCGTTGTTCACGTCTTCGACCTCAAGGGCAGCCCAACCAATGCATTCCGGGCCTATGCGTGGAGTTACGAGCGCGATGACGGCAAGCGCCGGTTCTTTGCCGTCCTGCATACCCCCCAGATCGACGGTCCGCGCAAAGCCGTAGCAGCGGCTATAGTGGCGGAGGCGAGGGCTGGGAAATGAGGTATTTAGCCATCATAGTCTTGCTGACTTTGGTGGGATGTGGTCGGCCGCCTGATGCGCGCAGAAGCCTAGCTGAGTGCAAAATCCAAGGCATGATCCACAAAATCAGCGAAAATTATTTCCTAGAGCCGTGCATGGAGTCCAAGGGGTATATTCTGGATGAAAACCAGACTTCAAAATATGGGCCATGCAAAAAGCTCGCGGCTCCGTGGATTGAAGTGGAGTGCTTCCGGCCAAATTAGGACACTACCCCCCCCTTGAACCGAGTCGGTCGAAGCACCATTTCTCCCAAATCCCCAGGATTGCATGGAGACGGAACACCCGGCCCGGGCGGCGCGGGCGCGGCCCCATAGCGCCCGCATCCGGCCGTTCCGGGGCGGGTTCCGCGGCACGCCGAGAATGGAAATTCCGAAACGGCTTCAACGGCTTGCGCGAAAAGAGCCCGAATTGAATTCAACTTTGCGCGGGGTGGCCCCCGTCGTGTCGAAAGCCGCTGCGCGGCCCGCCGGCCCCGCGGACGTCCGGCCGTCAGCGCTTCGCCACCACGAACAGGCGCCGGAACGGGAACAGCGTCCTGCCCGTGGGGCGCACGGGATAGGCGCGTGCCAGCCGCGCCCTGTAGGCGGCGACGAAGCCTTCGCGCTCCCCGCCTTCGAGGGCGT
>DASZQP010000032.1:0-117301 GCA_035549575.1 Rhizomicrobium sp. | reverse complement strand
GGCCCGCGAATGCGGGCCGCCCAGGTGACGTTGTTTTTGTCATCGAAGAAAAAAACTCCGCGCAACCTTGGCTTCGACGTGCAAGGCCCAGCTGGGTGGCCCGCATTCGCGGGCCATGACATCGCGTTTATCGCGCCAATTTGAAAACAACCGGCTCTAGTCGTCGTCGTCGGATTTCTTCTTCTTGTCGCCGCCGGTGACGACGTCGGCCGTGCCTTTCACGACGGCGCCGGTGACGTGGACCGCCGTCGAGGTGACGGTGACCGCGCCGTCGACGGCCGCGCCCGCGACATGGGCGACCACGCAGCCGGACAGCATCGGGCACAGGAACAACAGCACCAACGCGCCACGCATCACGAACTCCCGATCAATTTCAGCCAACCGTCCTCGTCGATCACCTCGACGCCGTGCTTCGCCGCTTCGGCGAGCTTGGAGCCCGCGCCCGGGCCGGCGACGACGAGGTCGGTCTTCTTCGACACCGAGCCCGCCACCTTGGCGCCCAAGCTCTCGGCGCGCGCCTTGGCCTCCTGCCGCGTCATCTTCTCGAGCGTGCCGGTGAAGACCACCGTCTTGCCGACGACCGGCGAGCCGGAGGTCTTGGGCGCCTCGATCTTCTGCACGTCGACCTCTTCGAGCAGGCGGTCGAGCGCCTTGCGATTGTGCTTCTCGTCGAAGAAATCCTCGATCGCTTCGGCCACGACGTCGCCGATGCCGTCGATGGCGTTCAATTGCTCCAGCGCGTCGTCGCTCTCCATCGCCTCGACGAAGGCCTCGACGGTATGGAAGTTCCGCGCCAGCAGCCGCGCCGTGGTCTCGCCGACATGGCGGATGCCGAGCGCGTTGATGAAGCGGTCGAGGCCGATCTTCCTGCGGCGCTCGATGGCGGCGACGAGGTTCTCGACCAGCTTGCTGTCGCCCTCGTCCTTCTTCTTGGACTTGGCATCGACCGCGTCCTTGCCTTCGCGCGCGCGGCGCTCGGCCGATTGCTCGGCGCGCTTCTCGGCCAGCACCTTGGCGAGCTGCATCTGCTTGCGCGGCAGCGTGAAGATGTCGGCGGGCTGCTTGAGCAGTCCCGCCTCGTGCAAAGTCTCGATATAGACGCCGCCGAAACCTTCGATGTCGAAGGCGTCGCGCGAGACGAAATGGCGCAAGCGCTCCACCGTCTGCGCGGCGCAGATGAGCCCGCCGGTGCAGCGCCGGTCGACGTCTTCCTTGCCCGTCTTCTCGTCGACCTCGCGCACCGCATGGCTGTGGCAGACGGGGCATTCATGCGGGAACCGATAGGGCTTCGCGCCGCGCGGCCGCTTCTCTTCGATCACGCGCACGATCTGCGGGATCACGTCGCCGGCGCGCTGCACCACGACCGTGTCGCCGATGCGCACGTCCTTGCGCGCGATCTCGTCCTCGTTGTGCAGGGTCGCGTTCTGGACCACCACGCCGCCGACGGTGACGGGCTTGAGCTTGGCGACGGGCGCGAGCTTGCCGGTGCGCCCGACCTGGATGTCGATGTCGAGCAGAACCGTCTCGGCCTGCTCGGCGGGGAATTTGTGCGCGATGGCCCAGCGCGGGCTGCGCGAGACGAAGCCGAGACGATCCTGGAGATCGAGGCGGTCGACCTTGTAGACCACGCCGTCGATGTCGTAGCCGAGCGAGGCGCGCTTGCTCTCGATGTCGCGGTAGAACTTCAGGATCTCGTCGACCGACCGGCAACGGCGCACGAGCGGATTGACGCGAAAGCCCCAATCCTTGAATGCCTGGAGCATGTCCCACTGGGTCTTCTCGGGCAGCTTTCTCGCCTCGCCCCAGGTGTAAGCGAAGAAGTGCATCGGCCGGGACGCAGTGATGGCGGGATCGAGCTGGCGCACCGAGCCGGCCGCGGTGTTGCGCGGATTGACGTAGAGCTGCTTGCCTTCCTTCTCCAAGCGCTTGTTGAGCGCCTCGAAATCCTTGTGGGTCATGTAGACTTCGCCGCGCACCTCCATCACGTCGGGCACCGGCCCGTGGAGCCGCAGCGGCACGTCCTTGATCGTGCGCAGATTGGCGGTGATGTCCTCGCCCTCGGCGCCGTCGCCGCGCGTGGCGCCTTGCACGAACACGCCCTTCTCGTAGCGCAGCGACGCCGACAGCCCGTCGATCTTGGGCTCGGCCGTGAAGACGAGATCGTCGTCTTCTTTCAGATTCAAGAAGCGGCGAATGCGGGCGACGAAATCGGCGATGTCCTCGTCGCTGAAGGCGTTGTCGAGCGAGAGCATGGGTCTCGCATGCACCACCTTCGCGAATCTCTCCGACGGGCGCGCGCCGACGCGGTGCGACGGGCTGTCGGCGCGGATCAGATCGGGAAAGCGCTGCTCGATGGCGTCGTTGCGGCGCTTGAGCGCGTCGTAGTCCGCATCCGGGATCGTCGGATTGTCCTCGCCGTGATAGCGCCGGTCGTGCTCGGCGATCTCTTGCGCCAGCCGCGCGAGCTCCTTCGCGGCTTCGGCTTTGTTGAGCTTGTCCGGCGCCTTGCTCATGCGCGCTTCCGCATCTTCTTCGGTGCCGCCTGCGCTTCGGCGAGCAACCGGCGCGCGGCGGCACGGGCCTCTTCGGTCACCACGGCGCCGGAGAGCATGCGCGCGACTTCCTCGGCGCGCGCTTCGTCGTCGAGCAATTCGATGCGCATCTTGTCGGCCTTGCGGGTGATGCGGAAGTGGCGCACCGCGCGCGCGGCAACCTGCGGCGAATGGGTGACGAGCAGCACCTGGGTCGTGCGGGCGAGCCGCTGCAGGCGCTCGCCGACCGCATCGGCGACCGCGCCGCCCACCCCGCGATCCACCTCGTCGAACACCAGTGCCGCCGGCGGCGTGGCTTCGGACAGCGCAACCTTCAGCGCCAGCGAGATGCGCGCCAGCTCGCCGCCCGAGGCGATGCGCGTCAAGGGCCCGAAGGCCGCGCCTTCCACCGTCGCGATCTCGAAGACGACGCGCTCGAGGCCCGACGAAGACGGCTCATCCAACGCGGCCGGCGAAACACGGAACTGCGCATGGCCGAGCTTCAGCGGTGTCAATTCCTTGGCGACCGCAGCTTCGAGCTGGCGCGCCGCAGCCTCGCGGGCCTTCGACAGCTTGGCAGCGACAGCCTGATACGCCGTCAACGCGGCGGCGACGGCGGCGGCGGCCTGCTTGAGCCCCGAGCCGCCGGTCTCGATCGCCTCGCGCTTTTTCCGGAGCTCCGCGAGCACCAGCGGCAGCCGGTCCGGCTCGACGGCATATTTGCGCGCCGCGGCCCGGAGCGCGAAGAGACGTTCTTCCTTGCGTTCGAGCACCGCCGGATCCAGTTCCAGTCGCGACAGGAACGCGTCGAGCTCGCGCCGCGCTTCCTCGGCATTGGCGAAGGCCTGCTCCAGCGCGGCCTCGGCGCCCGCCAGCTGCGGCCGCGCGACCTGGTCCATGCGCGACAGGCGTTTCAAGGCGACCGCCAGCGACGCCTCGGCACCGCGCTCGCCCGCCAGCGCGTCCGACGCGGCCTGCAAATCCTCGGCGATGCGCGAGGCGTTCATCATCAGCGCGCGCTCGGATGCCAGCGCGGCTTCCTCGCCTTCCTCGGGCGCGAGCGAAGACAGCTCGTCATGGGCCGCGCGCACATAGTCCGCATCGGCGGCCGCCTCCGCGGCAGCGCGCTTGAGCGCGGCCTCGTCCTTGCGCGCACGGTCGAGCGCCGCGAAGCGCTCGGCCACCTCCGCCGTGTCGTGGCCGCCGAAGGCGTCGAGCAGCGCGCGATGCGTGGCCGGATCGAACAGCCCGCGGTCGTCGGTCTGGCCGTGGACCTCGAGCAGCATCGCGCCCAGGTCCTTGAGCAGCGCCACGCCGACCGGCTGGTCGTTGACGAAGCCCCGGGTGCGGCCATCCGCCGACAAGGTCCGGCGCAGCACGATCTCGCCTTCCGCCGGGATGTCCTGCTCGGCCAGCAGCTTGTACGCGCCGTGGCCGGCTTCCGGCTCGAACACCGCCGTCGCCGAGCCTTGGGCCGCGCCCGGGCGCACGGAGGCACGCCCGCCGCCGCGTCCGCCGGCCGCGAGCCCCAGCGCGTCGAGCAGGATGGACTTGCCGGCGCCGGTTTCGCCGGTCAGCACGTTCAGGCCGGGCGCGAACTCCAGCGCCGCGCTCTCGATCAGCACGATGTCGCGGACCGTCAGCGCGGCCAGCATCGCCGACTCACCCTTCAGAGAATCTTCGAGAAAGCTTTACTGATCCACGAGCCTTTGTCTTCCTCGGGACGCATGTTGTGCGTGACGAGGAGGTCGTAGGAATCCTTGTACCAGGTGCTGCCCGGATAGTTGGCGCCCAGCACCGCCGCGGCGGTCTTGGCCTCGTTGTAGATGCCGAGCGCGTAATAGGCCTCGGTCAGGCGCTCGAGCGCCTCGGCGATCTGCGAGGTGCGCTGGTACTGCTCGACCACGACGCGAAAGCGGTTGATCGCGCCGATATAGTCGCCGCGCACCAGGTAAT
The DNA here is from genome assembly GCA_035549575.1 of Rhizomicrobium sp. Taxonomy (GTDB): domain Bacteria; phylum Pseudomonadota; class Alphaproteobacteria; order Micropepsales; family Micropepsaceae; genus Rhizomicrobium. The sequence continues at coordinate 112,814 of DASZQP010000032.1, read as the reverse complement.
AGCGGCCGACCGCCATCTCCTTGCCCGCGATATGGTCGATGGTGAGGTCGATCTTCAAGGTCGCGTCGCGCGCATATTCGGTGTCGGGGAAGCGCTGCACCACGTCCTGCAGCGCGACCAGCGCCGCTTCGGTGTTGGACTGGTCGCGGCCGACGTCGACGATCTGCTCGTAGAGCGAGATGGCCTTGAGATAGAACGCGTAGGCGACCTCGTGGCTGCCGGGATGCAGCGCGATATACGAGTCGGCCGCCGAGATCGCGTCCGGATATTTGTTGGCCTGGTAGTAGCAGAACGCCGACATCAGCATCGCGCGCCGCGCCCACACCGAATAGGGATGCTGGCGCTCGACCTCGTCGAACTGCTTGGCGGCGGTTTCCCAATCGCCGTCATGGATGCTCTTCCACGCCGCCTTGTAGATCTGGTCGACCGGCCGCTCGACATACTGGATGTCCTTGTCGTCGCGGTCGCTGGTGCCGAAGATCGAATCGAAGGTCGAGCAGCCGCCGAGCGCGAGGCTCAAGCCCAGCACGCAGGTGACGAGGACGGGACGAAGTCTGCGCATGCCGATCTTTCTCAAAGGGGCTTCCCCAAAAGCCCGAGCCTTATGCCATCCGGGGCGGCCCAGGGTCCAGCCCGGCCCCACTGCGAATTCCCAAGCGATTACGGTAGGTTAACGGCCACGTAATTGGAAGCCTCGGCGAACAGCGCCCGGAGCAGCAGGTTGTTGAGGGTGTGGCCGGAGCGGCGTCCTTCGAAGCGCGCGACCAGGGGCGCGCCCGCCAGCGCCATGTCGCCGATGGCGTCGAGGATCTTGTGGCGCACGAACTCGTCCGGAAAGCGCATCAGGTCCTTGTTGACGACCGCGTCGCCGTCGATGGCGAGCGTGTTGGCGAGCGAGGCGCCGCGGCCGCGGTCGATCTTCTTCAGCGCGTCGAGCTCGTGCAGGAAGCCGAAGGTGCGCGCCGGGGCGATCTCCTGCCGGAAGCCGTCGCGGGAGAATTCGAAGCGGTAATCCTGATGGCCGATGGCGGCGGTGGCCGGGAAGTCGATTTCCATGTCGTAGACGAGCGCCTCGGCGGGCTCGAGCGCGGCGCTCGCGTCCTTGTGTGCGACCGCGATGCGCTTGAGAACTTTGATCGCCTGGCGCGGCGCATCGGCTTGCGCGATCCCGGCCTGCTCGATCAAAGAGAGATAAGAGAGCGCGTCGCCGTCCAGGATCGGCGGCTCCGGCCCGTCGAGGATCACCAGCAGGTCATCGATGTCCGCGCCCGCGACCGCGGCCATCAGGTGCTCGACCACGCCGATGGAGGCGCCGTCCGAAGCGATCACCGTGCCCAGATTGGTCTCGGTCACGCGGTCGTAGCGGGCCGGCACCTCGCGGCCGATGTCGCTGCGCCGGAAGACCACGCCGGTGCCCGGCGTCGCCGGGTGCAGCTCCAGGACGACCGCGAGCCCCGAATGCAGGGCGGTCCCGCTGGTGCGGACGGGTTGCGCGAGGGTGCGGCGCCGGCTCATGGGGCCCTTTGAAGCCGGATTTAACGCGTCCTTCAAGGCTTTGCCGGTTTTATGAGGCGATGCGCATTCGGGAGAGCCTCGGCCTCGGCGCCGCAATCTTCGGCCTGTTCGCCGCAGCGACAGCGCTCGTCTTCTGGGCCTGGCTGCCGCATCTTTCGACCGCGCTGATCGGGCCGCCCGAGGACAATCTCCAGGATTTCTGGAACAGCTGGTACGCCGCCGCCGCGGCCAAGCCGCAGGGCTTCTTCCACACCGACCTGATCCGCTACCCCGAAGGGCTGACGCTCTACTACCACTCGTTCGCCTATCCGCAGGTCGCCCTGCTGGTCGCGCTGACGAAGCTCTTCGGCACCGCGCACACGACCCTGGTCGCGCTCCAGAACCTGACCCTGCTGCTGAGCTTTCCCGTCGCCGGCACCGGCGCCTGGTTCCTCGCGCGCCATTTCGGCGTCGGCCCCATCGCCGCGCTGGCGAGCGGCTTCGTCTTCGCGTTCAACCCATCGCATGTGGCGCATGCGATGCATCACGCCCATGTCGGCTGGATCGGCTTCATCCCGTTCTTCGTGCTCGCCTATCTGATCGCGCTCGAGCGCAAGAGCACTGGCTGGCTCGCGGCCGCGTCCGTGCTCTATGCGCTGAGCGCGCTCTGCTGCTGGTATTATCTCTTCTACCTGCTGTTCTTCCTCGTCTTCCATTTGGTCTATCTGCGTGTCCACGAGAAGGCCTGGCCGCGCGGCTGGCCGTTGCTCGCGCCGGCGCTGTGCCTCATGGGCACAGTGCTGCTGCTGTCGCCCTGGCTGGTGCCGATGATGTGGCTGGCGGGCAATTCGAACGCCTATAGCGGCGGCACCAATGTCTACGTCGCCGACGTAGCGGGATACTTCACCTTCCCGCCGACGCATGCGCTGGCAGCCTGGACGAGCGACCTGTTCGCGCGCATCGCGCCCAATCGCTGGGAGGGCACGGTCTATCTCGGCCTGATCAATCTCGCGCTGCTCGCATGGCTGTGCATCCGGCGCCGCGGGCCGCCGCTCGGCTACCTGATCGGCGGCATGATCACCTTCGCGGTGTTCGCGAGCGGGGAGACCCTGCACGCCTTCGGCCACGATTTCGGCTTCCTGCATCTGCCCGACATCGTGCTGTCGAAGCTGCCCTTCTTTGCCAATGTGCGCACGCCCTCGCGCGCAATCGTGATGGTCTATCTGTTCCTCGGCATCGCGGTGGGCACCGCGCTGACCCTGCTCGCGCGCGAGCGTCGCAGCGCTATCGTCGCCGCCGCGGTGGCGCTCCTCCTGCTCGATTTCTATCCGGTGCCGCGGCCGATGACCGACATGCGCTGTCCGCGCGAGTTGGGCGCGATCGGCGGCGGCGCCGTGCTCGACCTGCCGTCGGGCTATGTGGAGGGCAACATCTACATGGCGCGGCAGACCTGCCACGGCCATCCGATCCTGCAGGGCAACATCGCGCGCGTCCTGAGCACCAGCCTGGTCGACCGCCTCGGCAGCATGACGATGGAGCAGCGCCGTGCCGCGCTGAAGGCCGCCCATGTCGGCACGGTGGTGATCACCGAGCCCGAGGACGGGCTGTTCCAATGGCCGCGCGAGGACGGCGCACGCGCGGACTACGAGCGGGCGTTCAGGACGCTCGCGCGCGGCCCGCGCCTGACCGTGCTCAAGGTCGACTAGTTCGTCTGGCGGCGCAGGAAGGCCGGGATCTCGAACTGGTCGTCGCGCTTGTGATCCGGGAACAGATCGTCGGCGCCCACCTGTTGCTGTTGCGGCGCGGGCTTCTGTGCTTCGGCCTGCGGACGCTGCAGAGGTTGCGCGCTCGCGCGCGGCTGCGGCGCCATGCGCTGCACCGGGGCAGGCGCGGGCTCGACGCGCATGTCCTCGCGCGGCTTCTTGCGGCCGAGGAAGCCCCAGCCGCGGCGCTCGGGCTCGGCTTGCTGCTCCGGCTGCTGCATGCGCATCGGCTGTGAGGTGCGGATCGCGACCGGGATCGGCTCGTCGACCACTTCCGGCGCGTCGATGCCGCCCAGGATGTAGTCCTCTTCCGGCGACGACACGGGCTCGACCGGGGCGGGCCGCGCGTTCATCTCGGCGGCGAGCACCTGCTGCTGGCGCGCGACTTGATTGACGACCGGCTGCGGGGCGGGCGCCTCGACCTTCATCTCGGGACGCAGCGGCACCGGCTTCACCGGCGTGCGCAGCGGCTCGACATTGCGCGGCAGGCGCATCTCGGCCGCGTCGATGCCGGTGGCCACGACCGACACGCGGATGCGGCCTTCCATGTTGTCCAGGATCGTCGAGCCGAAGATGATCTTGGCGTCGGGATCGACCTCGGCGCGGACGCGGTTCGCGGCCTGCTCGACCTCGAACAGCATCAGGTCGGGGCCGCCGGTGATGTTGATCAGCACTCCGCGCGCGCCCTTCATCGACACGTCGTCGAGCAGCGGGTTGCAGATCGCCATGTCGGCGGCCTTCTCGGCGCGATGCTCGCCCTCGGCCTCGCCGGTGCCCATCATCGCCTTGCCCATCTCGGAGATCACCGCCTTGATGTCGGCGAAGTCGAGATTGATCAGGCCCGGCATCACGATCAGGTCGGTGACGCCGCGCACGCCCGAATGCAGCACCTCGTCGGCCATCGCGAAGGCCTGGGCGAAGGTGGTGCGGTCGTTGGCGACGCGGAACAGGTTCTGGTTCGGGATGACGATCAGCGTGTGGACGTATTGCTGGAGCTCGAGGATGCCGCGCTCGGCGATGCGCATGCGGTTGTCGCCTTCGAAGGCGAAGGGCTTGGTGACCACGCCCACGGTGAGGATGCCCTGCTCGCGCACCGCGCGCGCGATGACGGGGGCCGCGCCCGTGCCCGTGCCGCCGCCCATGCCCGCGGTGATGAAGACCATGTGCGAGCCGCCCAGCTGCTCGAGGATCTCGTCGAGCGACTCTTCCGCGCCCGCGCGGCCGACGTCGGGCTGCGCACCGGCGCCGAGGCCTTCGGTGGTCTGCGCGCCGATCTGGATCTTGCGCTCGGCCTTGGACTGGGCCAGCGCCTGCGCGTCGGTGTTGGCCACGACGAACTCGACCCCTTCGAGCTTGGCCGCGATCATGTTGTTGACCGCGTTGCCGCCGGCGCCGCCCACGCCGAGCACGGTGATGCGGGGACGCAATTCTTTCTGTTCGGGCGCTTTCAGATTGATCGCCATCTCATTCTCCTTGGGTCACGCCGCCCTTTTTACGCACGCCACAAAGCCCAACCGATTCGTGTTGTTATTGTTGAATCACCGGAACAGCCCGCCGGTCAACCGGCTGAGCCATCCTTTGCCTTGCCTCAAGTCCTCGTCGTCGACCGCGATCGGGTTCAGCGCCTCGGGCGGCATGGTCGCGCCGGCCACGAGCAGACCCACCGCGGTCGCATAGTCCGGTCCCGCCGACGCCGCCGGCAGGCCGGGAAGGTTCTGCGGCCGGCCGATGCGGACCTGCTTGTTCAACACCCGCGCCGCGAGTTCGCGCACGCCGGCGAGCTGGCAGGCGCCGCCCGTCAAGACCGCGCGCCGCCCGACCGCCACGTCGTAGCCCGAGACGCGCAGGCGCTGCTGGACCTCGCCCAATATCTCTTCGAGCCGCGCCTGGATGATGCGGGTGAGCATCGAGCGCGGCACGCGCATGGCGGTCTCCTCGCCATCCTCGCCCATCTGCGAGATGGCGATGACGTCGGCCGAAGCTTCCATGTCGCCCAGCGCGGCGCCGAACAGCGTCTTGCTGCGCTCCGCCGCCGACAAGGGCGCCGAGAGCATGCGCGCGAGATCGGTCGTGACCTGCAACCCACCCATCGGCACGACGTCGGCGTGCACCAGATGGCCCTCCAGGAACACCGCGATCGAGGTCGTGCCCGCGCCCATATCTATAAGTATGGCGCCGAGCTGCTTCTCGTCGTCGGTCAGGGTCGCGAGCCCGCTGGCGTAGGGCCCGAACAGCGAGGCGACCACGTTCAGGTGGCAGCGCTCGACCGCGAGCTTCAAGTTCTGGAACGGCGAGGGCTTCACCGCCACCGCGTGCATGGCCACCCCGATGCGCTGGCAGAACATGCCGGACGGATCGCGCACGCCGCGTGCCTCGTCGACGACATAGGCCGTCGGCGCGCTCTGGATCACTTCATAGCCTTCGGCCAGGCAGCGCGCGCGGCCTTCGGCGAGGAGCGCGCGCAGATGGGCGTCGGTCACCAGCGCGCCGTCGAGCGACATCGCGGCGCGCGCCGTGACGCTGACCGGCTGGCCGCAATTGACCGAGATCAAGACGTTCTGGATGCGCGCATCGGCATGGTTCTCGGCCGCCGCCACGCAGTCGCGGATCGACTCTTCGGCGAGGTCGAGGCTCGTCACCGTGCCGGCGCGGATGCCCTGGCTCTCGCGCAGCGCGGCGCCAAGCACTTTCAGGCTGCCGTGCTCGGCGCGGCCGATCAGGCAGGCGATCTTGGACGAGCCGATATCCAGCGCGGTCACCAGACCGGGCCGGTAGGCGGGCACTTCTCCCACGGCGCGCAAACGCACGGTTTCACCCATTAAAGTTCTCTCCCCGCACTGTCCTTCTGCTGCCCCTTCAGAAGGAAGAAGTAGTTTTTCGGCGAGCGCAGGTCGATCTCGGTCAGGCTGCGCTCCAAAATCCCCTTGTCGACGATCAGCGTCTCCAGCGTGTCGAGCTGCTTCTGCCAATCCGCTTCCGGCAATTGCACGACAACGCCGCCGTCGAGGATCAGGTTCCAGCGCCGCGAAGAGACGCGCTGATAGACCTTCACCCGCGCGGCCACGGCACGATGACTCGCGACCGCGTCGACGAGATCGGCGGCATCGGCCGGCGCGTCGGCCCCGACCAGATGCGGCAGGCGCGCGAACTCGGCGGTGCCCTTGTCGGTGATCTCTTTGCCCGCGCGCTCGACGACGAAGATGCCGTGGCCCGAATCCCAGATCGCGAAGGGCAGCTTCTCGACGATGCGCACGCTGATCGCGTCGGGATAGCGGCGCTGCACGTCGGCGTCGGCGACCCAGTCGAGCTGCATCAGCCGCGCGCGCGCCGATTGCAGGTCGGCGCCGAAGATCGACTCGCCGGGCTTGAAGCCGAGCGCGGCCAGGATCGTCTCGGGCGGCGTGCGCTGGTTGCCGGCGAGATGGACCTCCGAGATGCCGAAGCCGGCGCCCGCGACCGCCGCATCGACCGTGTCGCTCACCTGGTGGAAGGCGCGCGCGACCGCGCCGCTCGCGAACAAGGCGGCTGCGAAGGCGAGCGCGACGAGGCTCGCCGTCAGCCACAGCATGGGCTGGCGCAACGCGAGCCAGCCGCGCAAGCGCCAATAGATCCGCGAGACGATGCCGGGACCCTTGGCGCGCTTGCCGAAGCTCTGCGGCGCCGGCGTGCGCGACTTGCCGCGCGCATTGCGCGGCTGCGGCGTTTCGCGCGATTTGCGCTTGGGACGCTGGACCTTCACCGGTCGCATGAGGCGTCCTCCACCATCCAGCGGCAGAGCTTGGCATAGCTCATGCCGTTGTAAGCCGCCTGCTCCGGCACCAGCGAGGTCGGAGTCATGCCGGGCTGGGTGTTGGTCTCGAGCGCGACGAGGCGGCGCTTTCCTTCCGTGTCGTCGTAACGGAAATCGGTGCGCGTCACGCCGCGGCAGCCCAGCGCCCGGTGCGCCAAGACCGCCAGCCGCATCGCTTCGTCGGCGACGTGCTTCTCGATCTTCGCCGGCAGCACATGCACCGAGCCGCCAGCGCTGTACTTGGCCTCGTAGTCGTAGAATTCGAGATTGGTCGTGATTTCGGTGACGCCAAGCGCCTTATCGCCCATCACCGCGACGGTCAGCTCGCGGCCGGGGACGTATTCCTCGACCATCATCTCGCTGGTCAGGTTCCACTCGGGCTTGGTGAGCTCGGACGGCGGGCGGTTGTCGCCTTTGCGGATGATGTAGACGCCGACGGACGAGCCTTCGTTCACCGGCTTGATCACATAGGGCGGGTCCATCAGATGCTGCGCGCCCGCTTCGCGCCGGTCGGCGACGATGGAGCGCACGATGGGGATGCCCGCGCCGCGATAGATGTCCTTGGTGCGCTGCTTGTGCATCGCCAGCGACGACGCCAGCACGCCCGAATGCGTGTAGGGAATGCGCAGCAGCTCGAGCAGGCCCTGGATGCAGCCGTCCTCGCCGAAGCGGCCATGCAGCGCGTTGAACACGCAGTCGACCCTGGCGTCGAGCAGCTGCTGCGCCGGGTTGTCGCCGGGATCGATCTCGACCACGTCGAAGCCTTCCTCGCGCAGCGCTTTCGCACAGCCCGTGCCGGACGACAGGCTGACCTCGCGCTCCGCGGAGCGTCCGCCCAACAGCACGGCCACGCGTTTGAAGGAAGTCATGGAACGCCCACCCGCTTGATCTCCCATTCGAGCTCGACGCCCGAATGCGCCTTGACCCGCGCGCGCACCTCTTCGCCGAGCGCTTCGATGTCCGCCGCCGTCGCGTCGCCCAGGTTGATGAGGAAGTTGCAGTGCTTCTCGCTCACCTGGGCGTCGCCGCGCGTCAGCCCGCGGCAGCCCGCCCGGTCGATCAGCTCCCAGGCCTTGTGGCCGGGCGGGTTCTTGAAGGTCGAGCCGCCGGTCTTGGCGCGCACCGGCTGCGTCGCCTCGCGCTGCTCGACGAGAGCGCCCATGCGCGCCTTCACGACGGCGGGATGATCCTTGACGCCTTCGAACACCGCTTCGACGAAGATGAGGTCGTCGGGCACCTGCGCCTTGCGATAGACGAAGTTCATGGCGGCGGCGGTGAGCCTGTGCGTGTCGCCCTGGAAGTCGAGCGCGGTCGCCTCGACGAAGACGTCCTTGATCTCCTTGCCGTAGCAACCCGCGTTCATCTTGAGCGCGCCGCCGACCGTGCCCGGGATGCCGCGCAGGAATTCGAGCCCGCCGATGCCGGCCTCGGCGGCGGTGCGCGCCACGGCCGCATCGAGCGCGATGGCGCCGGCGCGCACGCGCAAGCCCTCGGCCGCGACCTTGCCGAACGCGCCCGACAGGCGGATCACGACGCCCGGTATGCCGCCGTCGCGCACCAGCAAATTCGAGCCGACGCCGATCACCGTGACCGGAATGTCGTCGGGCTTGGCCTTGAGGAAGCTCTTGAGGTCCTCGAGATCGGCGGGACGATAGAGCAGCTCCGCCGGACCGCCGGCGCGGAACCAGACGATGTCCTTCAACCTGCCGTGCTCGGTATAGGCGCCGCGGATCGTCGGCAGGCGTTCCCGCAAGCTCATGCGCGCGCCTCCAAAGCCGCTTGCAGCGCGTAAGCCCAATGCGAGATCGAGCCCGCGCCGAGCATCACCACCGCGCCGCCGGGCTTCATCAACGGCGCCACGACCTCGGCGAGATCGACGCCGTTCTCGATGGTAAGCACGTTGCGATGGCCGCGCGCGCGTAGCGCTTGCGCATAGCTATCGCGGTCGACGCCTTCGATGGGCGCCTCGCCGGCGGGATAGACCGGCGCGACGATGGCGAAATCGGCGTCGTTGAGGCAGGCCGCGAACTGCTCCCAGGTGTCGCGCAGGCGCGTGTAACGATGCGGCTGCACGACCGCGATCACCGGGCCCGCATAGGCCTGGCGCGCGGCCTTGAGCGCGGCCGCGATCTTGAACGGGTTGTGGCCGTAATCGTCGATGATCGCGGCGCCGTTCCACTCGCCGACCTTGGTGAAGCGGCGCTTGACGCCGCCGAACCTGGTCAGGCCTTCGCGGATCGTGTCGTCGGCGATGCCGAGCTGGCGCGCCACGGTGACGGCGGCGAGCGAGTTCTGGACGTTGTGCTCGCCCGGCATCGGCAGGCGGATGCCGTCGATATGCGTCTCGACGCCCTTGCGGCGGTCGGTGACGATGACGTCGTAGCACGACATGCCCTCGGAATAGCGCACATCGACCGCGCGCACGTCGGCTTGCGGCGACAGGCCGTAGGTGACGATGCGGCGATCCTCGATGCGCCCGACCATGGCCTGCACCTCCGGATGGTCGATGCAGAGCACCGCGAAGCCGTAGAACGGCACGTTCTCGACGAAGCGCTGGAACGCGTCGCGCATCTTGTCGAAGGTGCCGTAATAGTCGAGATGATCCGGGTCGGCATTGGTCACCACGCCCACCGTCGCGGGCAGGCGCAGGAAGGTGCCGTCGCTTTCGTCGGCCTCGACCACGACCCATTCGCCGGCGCCGAGCCGCGCATTGGTGCCGTAGGCGTTGATGATGCCGCCATTGACCACCGTGGGATCGAAGCCGCCGGCGTCGAGCAGCGCCGCCACCATCGTCGTCGTCGTCGTCTTGCCGTTGGTGCCGGCGATCGCCACGCAGGATTTCAGGCGCATGATCTCCGCGAGCATTTCGGCGCGCCGGACCAGCGGGAGCTTCAGCCGGCGCGCCTCCTCGAATTCGGCATTTCCCGGCTTCACTGCCGAGGAATAGACGACGACCTGCGCATTGCGGAGGTTTTCCGCGGCATGTCCGACAGCGATATCGATGCCCATTGCCCTCAGCCGGCGGACATTGGCGCTCTCGGCCACGTCGGAGCCCCGAACCTGGTAGCCGAGATTGAACATGATCTCGGCAATGCCGCTCATGCCGATGCCGCCGATGCCGATGAAATGGATGGCGCCGGTGTCGAGAGGAACCCGTGTCTGGCCCGACTTCATGCCGCCCTCGCCAGGGTTTCGGCCAGGTCCGCAAGACGCGACACCGCATCCAGCCGGGCCAGCGACCGCGCGTTTTCCGCGCGGCGCGCAAGGTCTTCGGGGTCGGAGAAGGCCTGCTTGATCATGCCCGCCAGCTTTTCCGCCGTCAGCTGGCGCTCGGCCACGCACCAGGCTGCATTCGCGCGGGACAGGATTTCGGCATTCGGAGTCTGGTTGTCGTCGAGCGCATGCGGCAGGGGAATGAGGATCGCCGGCCGGCCGATCGCCATGAGCTCGCTGACCGTTCCTGCTCCGGATCTTGCGATGACGAGTTGCGCCCAGGCCATCCGGGCAGGCATGTCGTGGAAAAAATCCGCGAGTTCGGCCTTGATTCCCGCCGCCGCATAGGCGGAGCGGACGGCCTCGAGATCCTCGGGGCGGCATTGCTGGACGATGTCGAGCCGCGACTTGATGAAGTCCGGCAGCAGGGCCACAGCCGCCGGGACAAGCTCGCTCATCGCACGAGCACCCTGGCTGCCGCCGAAAACGAGAAGGTTGAGCGGCCCTGCCGGCTCCGGCTTCGCATAGGGCGAACCGGCGAAGGCGATGACCCCCGGCCGCAGGGGATTGCCGGTAAGCACGATCTTCGATGCGTCCTTCGGCACGAAGCGGGCGATGGGGAACGCTGCGGCAACCGCGCGGACCTTGTTCATCACCGCGCGGTTGGCGCGGCCCGTCACGGCATTCTGTTCGAGGATCGCGGTGGGATAGCGACCGAGCCACGCCGCGATCATCACCGGAAGGCTCGGATAGCCTCCGAAGCCGATGACGGCGCCCGGCCGGATCCGCAGCAGCTTCGCCCAGGCGGCCGCGATGCCCGCGAGGATCTCGAAGGGCGCGGCGAGAAGCCCGAGAAACGAGCGATCGGAAAAGGCCGCGGAGGGAACCGTTTCGATAGCCGCGCCTGGAAACGCCTTGGCATAGCTGGTGCCTCGACGGTCGGTCATCACCACGATGGTCTTGCCGCGCCGGACAAGCTCGCCGGCCAGGGCCTGCGCGGGAAAAAGATGTCCGCCGGTGCCGCCGGCCGAAAGCACGATGGTCGTCATGTCCGCGCCCCCGCAAAGACCTCGAACAGCGGCTGCTCGCGATTCTCGATTTTCGGACGCTGGCGCGTAACGGCCAGGGCGAAACCCATCGTGAGGGCGACGGCGAACAGCGACGATCCGCCGTAGGATATGAAGGGCAGCGTCATTCCCTTGGCCGGCAGCAGGTTGACCGCGACGCCCATGTTGATGAAGGCCTGAATCGCCGTGACCATCGCAAGCGCGGAACCTGCGAGCTGCGAGAAGGAGTTTCGCGCGCTCGCCGAGCGCAACATGATCCGGACCGTGAGGAGACAGAAAAGCACCGCGACGGCGCCGCAAAGGACGAGACCGAACTCTTCGCCCGCGACGGCATAGATGAAGTCGGAATGGGCGTCCGGAATCCGGTATTTGATCGTGCCGGCGCCGGGACCCACGCCGACCAGCCCGCCGTGCGCGAAGGCCTTGAGCGCAAGGCCCGCCTGGTAGCCGATGTCGGACGGGCTGAGAAACTGCGCGATGCGATGGCGCACATGCGGAAAGAGGAGGTACGCCACCCCGCCGAGGGCAACACCGGCACCGCCCAGCGCTCCCATCCAGTAGAGCGAAATGCCATAGAAGAAGAGAAGCGCCCCCCAAAGCGCAAGAAGCAGCGCGGTTTGCCCGACGTCGGGCTGGAGCATCAGGATCATGAGCGCCGGAAGGATGAGGATAAGCGTGATCAACGGCTTTGGAAGCACCATAGGCGCTCGATCGGCGAGGATGGCCGCGCCCAGAACCGCAAAGCCGGGCTTGAGAAATTCCGAAGGCTGAAGCGTCATCCAGCCGATGTCGATCCAGCGCTTCGCACCCAGAACCTCGTTACCCGTGAACAGCACGAAGAACGAGCCGATCATTGCCAGCGCGAATGTCACTGCCGCCACGATCTTGAGCCGCTGCAACGAAAGCAGTGACGTTGCGCCGAGAATGAACGCGGCAATGCAGGCGAAGGCCACCTGCTTGGCCGCATAGCGGAAATCGCCCGCCGTCACGGGGCCTCCGGTCGCGGCGGGGCTTGCGGCAAACGCCAGTATCAGGCCGATGCCGATCAGCATCAGCATGGCCAGAAGCGCGACCCGGTCGACCGTCCACCACCAGGTGGCGAAGCTGGAGCGGTCCGTGCGCGAGAGGCTCATGACGCCTCCTTGAAGCTGGCGAGCTTCTGCACCAGCGAGCGGAATGCATCCCCGCGGTGCTCATAGTCGCGAAACTGGTCGAAGGACGCGCAGGCCGGGGAGAGCAGCACGACCGGGGCCGCGAGGCCGGCACGCGCAGCGTCGCGGCTTGCGGCGGCGACGGCATTCTCGAGCGTGCCGGTGATCTCATACGGCACCTTGCCCTCGAGCGTCTGCGCAAAGGCGGTAGCCGCCTCTCCGATGAGATAGGCCTTGCGCATGCGCGGGAAATGCAAGGAAAGGCTCTCGATGCCGCCTTCCTTCGCACGCCCCCCTGCGATCCAGAAGATATCGTTGAAGCAGGCCAGCGCCCGATCCGCCGCCTCGGCATTGGTCGCCTTGGAATCGTTGACGAAGCGGATTTGTCCGATGCGTCCGACGTCCTCAATACGGTGCGCGAGCCCGGCGAAATCCACGATCGCCGACGCCACCGCGCGGGAGTCGCGCGCGAAAGTCTTGGTGGCGGCATAGGCCAGTGCCGCGTTCTGCCAATTGTGCGCGCCTGGCAGGTGCGGGGCCGTGGAAAGGTCCGCAATCCGCAGGGCCCGGCCACCTTGGGCGTCGTACAGAATCCCGTCGAGCACAAAAATGCCCCGGCCGAGCACCTTGCCGATCGAGACCGGAACGGCCTGCTGACCAGCGCCGGAAATCCTCGTGAAGATCGCGGACGTCTGCGGGTCGTCGACGCCGATTACAGCGATGCCGCCTGCCGCCTGCCTGAGAAGCTGCGCCTTCACTGCCGCGTAAGCTTCAAGCGTGCCATGCCGGTCGATGTGGTCTGGCGCGATGTTCGACAGCACCGCGACGTCGGGTTTCAGTCCCGGCGAAAGATCGATTTGATAGGAGGAGACTTCCAGCACGTAGATCGTCTTGGCCGTCGCGGGCGCCAGTTCGAGAACCGGCTTTCCGATGTTGCCTCCGATCTGCGCGTCGAAGCCGCTGGCGTTCAGGATATGACCTGCAAGGGCCGTCGTGGTGGATTTGCCGTTCGTCCCGGTGATGGCGATTATCGGCGCGCGGCCTTTCGCGTCCTTCCCGTTCTCGCGCGCGAAGATCTCGATATCTCCGATAATCTCGGCGCCGGCATCCCGAGCCCTGACCACGATGTCGTGCGGTGCGGGATGTGTCAGCGGCACCCCGGGGCTCAGGACGAGCGTTTTCAGCTTGTCCCAGGGCCAGTCGCGCCACGGGATCACCGTGGCCCCTTCCGATTCGGCGGCGATCTGTGCCGAGTCCCTGTCGTCCCAGGCGAACACCCGGGCGGAAGCGGCCTTCAATGCGCGCACGGACGCGATACCCGAGCGCGCCAGGCCGAAGACCCCGACATCCCGATGTGCGAAGGAGCGTGCAGCGATCATGGCGTCACCGCAGCTTGAGCGTGGACAGGCCGGCCAGCGCGAGCACGACCGCCACGATCCAGAAGCGGATCACGATGGTCGGCTCCTTCCATCCGAGCTGCTCGTAGTGGTGATGGATCGGCGCCATCCGGAAAACGCGCTTGCCCGTCAGCTTGAACGAGACGACCTGAACGATTACCGACACGGTCTCGAGCACGAACAGTCCGCCGACGATGGCGAGCACGATCTCGTGCTTGATCGCGACTGCGACGGCGCCAAGCGCGCCGCCGAGCGGCAGGGACCCCGTATCGCCCATGAAGATCATGGCGGGTGGCGCATTGTACCAGAGGAAGCCCAGCCCCGCTCCCACCAGGGCTGCAAGGAAAACGATCAGCTCGCCGGTTCCCGCTATGTAGTGCAGCTGAAGGTAGTCCGCGAATTTCACATTGCCGACGAGATAGGTGATGAGCAGGAATGTGGCCGCGGCGATCATGACCGGCACGATGGCCAGCCCGTCGAGTCCGTCGGTGAAATTCACCGCATTCGCCGCTCCGGCGATCACGAAACCGCCCACGACAATGAAGAAGATGCCGAAGGGAACGAGCGCGGATTTCAGGAACGGAACGGCGAGCATGTTCCGGAGCTCCGCGGTTTCCTGCCGCATGAGCAGCCAGGTCGCCAGAAACGCGATCCCGAATTCCGCTCCGAGGCGGATCCAGCCGCTAATGCCGCCGGTGGAGCGCTTGCTCACCTTGAGATAGTCGTCCGCGAAACCGAGCACCCCGTAACCGGCGGTGACGAGAAGGACGATCCACACATAGGCATTCTTCAGATCGGCCCAGAACAGGGTCGAAACCACTGTCGGGATGAGGATCAGAAGCCCGCCCATCGTCGGCGTGCCCTGCTTCTCCACGATGTGGCGTTGCGGTCCGTCCGACCGTATTGGCTGTCCCTTGCCCTGCCTTTGCTTGAGCCAGCGGATCAGGGCTGGCCCGATGACGAAGGCGACGAAGAGGGAGGTCAGCACAGCACCGCCGCCCCGGAACGACAGGTATTTGAACAGGCGCAGGACCGCGATCTGTTCGGCGTGAGGCAACAGGGAGAGGAACTGGAACATCGCCCGCCTCTATTCCCCCGCACGCGGCTTGAGTGCGTCGATGACCAAGGACAGCCGCATGCCATTCGATCCCTTGACGAGAACCGTATCGCCCTGGCGGATTGCGGCCAGGACAGAAGGCACGAGCTCGTCGGCGCGGGCGGCAATCGTGCCCTGGCGGGAAGCCGGCAGCTTCTCCCACAACGCGGTCATGTGGGGACCGCACAGAAAAACGAGATCGAGCCGCGCCGCCTCGATCGCAGTGGCGAGCGCGGCATGAAGAGCGGGAGCATCGGAGCCCAGCTCGAGCATGTCGCCCAAAACGGCGACGCGCCGCCCCTTCGCGCTGCCGAGCAGCGCCAGCGCCGCCTCCATGGAAGCCGGATTGGCATTGTAGCTTTCGTCGACGACGTCGATGCCTCCGGCCGAAAACCGCGCGCCACGCCCCTTGAGAGCCGCGAAGGTCCTGAGCGCCGCAGCGGCATTCAGGACATCGCCGCCGAGAGCGGCGACGGCGAGCAGGGTTCCGAGCGCGTTGCCGGCAATGTGACGGCCGGGCGCCGCAATGGCGAATTCGACCGGCATTCCCATGATATCGGCGCGGACGAGCGCACCGCTGTCGCGTTCCTCGTAGCCGAGGAGCCTGGCATCGCTGCCCTCCCGTGCGCCGAAGGTGTGTATGCGGGAAACGTGGCATTGCCGCGCCCGCGCGGCGAGACGCGAGCAATAGGGGTTGTCGGACGGCAACAGCGCCACGCCGCCCGCCATCACGGATTCGAAGATTTCCGATTTGGCATCGGCTATGGCTTCGCAGGTACCGAAATGCTCCAGATGCGCCGGCGCGATGGTCGTGATCAGCGCCACATGGGGTTCGACAAGGGATGCAAGGGCGCGAATTTCGCCGAAATGATTCATCCCGATCTCGAGGATCGCGTAGCGCGCATCCCGCGGCACCGACGCAAGGCTGAGAGGCACGCCCCAATGGTTGTTGTAGGAGGCGGCCGATGCGTGGGTTCTGCCCAGCGCGCCGAACGCAAGGCGCAACATCTCCTTCGTCGTCGTCTTGCCCGCGCTGCCCGTTACCGCCACGAACTTTGCGTCGCTGCGTCCGCGCGCGGCCCTGGCGAGATCCTCGAGCGCGCGCTGCGTGTGCCCGACGCGCAGGAGCGGCCCGGACGCGTCGTCGAACGACAGTGAGACCAGGGCCGCGGCGGCCCGGGCCTCGAACGCGGCGGCGACGAAATCGTGACCGTCCCGATTGTCGCCCTTCAGGGCAACGAAGAGATCGCCCTCCTTAAGCGTGCGCGTGTCGATCGACAATCCGCCGGCGGCAAAGGCCTGCGTGGCGGTTCCAAGCGTGGCGGCTTCCGCGTCGGCATGCGTCCAGAGCGCGCTCATGCCGGGGCCCCGCCGAGTGAAGCTACTGCCTTTACCGCTTCGTCGCGATCGGAGAAGGGCCTGGTGTTGCCGCCGGCAGTCTGGCCGGTTTCATGGCCTTTTCCCGCAATGACGAGCGCGTCGCCCCGCCCGAGCGCGGCTATGCCGGCGCGGATGGCTTCCGCCCGGTCGCCGATTTCCCGAGCGTCCGGACAGCCTGCCAGGATCTCCTTGCGAATGACCGCCGAATCCTCGTTTCGCGGATTGTCGTCGGTAACGATGACTTCATCGGCCCATTTTTGTGCCGCCGCGCCCATAAGCGGACGCTTGCCCCGGTCGCGATCTCCGCCGCAGCCGAAAACGACATGGAGCTTTCCCGTCACGTGCGGCCGCAACGCGCGGAGCACCGTTTCGAGCGCGTCCGGCGTGTGTGCGTAGTCGACATAGACAGGCGCACCGCTTGCGACGGTCGCAACGCGTTCAAGCCGGCCGGGCGCACCTGCAATCCGTTCGAGGCCAGCGAACACGGCCGAGGCATCGTCGCCGAGCCCGATCGCGAGGCCCGCAGCGACGAGCGCATTGGAAGCCTGGAACCCGCCCGCAAGCGGGAGCCGGACTTCGATCGTCCGCCCCCGGAAGGCGATAGCAAGTTCCTGCCCATCTCCGACTGGCCGGAGGCGGAGAAGCCGGAGCGTCTCGCCCTTCGTTCCGACCGTGAGCAGGAGAAGCCCGCGCTGGCGCGAAACCTGTGCAAATCGATCGGCATGCTGCGCATCGGCATTGATGACGGCAACACCGCCTTCGCGGACGATCTGGGTGAAGAGGCGCAGCTTCGCCTCGAGATAGCTCTCGAAGTCCGCATGATAGTCGAGGTGATCGCGCGTGATGTTGGTGAATGCTCCCGCGGCGATGTCGACGCCATCGAGCCGAAATTGGTCAAGACCGTGGCTCGATGCTTCAAGGGCGAGCCATTCGATCCCTTCGTGCTTCAGCTCGGCCAGAAGGCGATGCAGCTCGATGGGATCGGGCGTTGTCTGCCTCAGCGCGCGCTCTCCTTTCCCGGTCACCACGCCGATCGTGCCGAGACTGGCCGACTTTCTGCCGAGCGCGGCCCAAATCTGCCGGAGGAATACCGAAACGGAGGTCTTCCCGTTCGTGCCGGTCACCGCGGCAATCGTCGCCGGCTGGGCGGCATAGAACGCCGCGGCTCGGCGCGCGAGCGCAAGACGCGGGTTGTCGTCGGCAATGAAGCGCACGCCGAGCGCTTGGGCGTGCGCCCCGAGTTCGGGCCGCCCGAGCACGGCCACCGCGCCCCGCCCGACCGCATCGCGGATATAGTCGGCGCCGTCCGCTCGCAAGCCCGAGAGCGCCGCGAACAGGTAGCCCGGCCTGACCTCGCGGCTGTCCGCCGCAAGTCCTGAGAATTCCCTCGACGCCTTCATGGCGTTCTGACCCACCTTTACCGCCGCCATCGTGGACCGCAATTCTGGCGCCATTATGTGCCGCTCCGCGCGACGACGATTTTTTGCGGCACTCCGAGAATCGGAGCGATACGCGAAATCACACGGCCCGCGAGCGGCGCAGCCGTATAACCGGCAAGCGCGAATCCGAACGTCTTCTTCGTTCCGTGCGGTTCGTCCAGCAGAACGAAGACAAGATATTGCGGATCGTCGATCGGAAACGCCGCGCAAAACGAGGTGACGAGCTTGTGCTGGTAGCCGTGCGGACCCGGCTTTTGCGCCGAGCCGGTCTTGCCGCCCACATCGTAGCCCGGAACATCGGCTTTCTTTCCGGTGCCGTCGGTCACGACGTAGCGCAACAGCTCGCGCATTTTCAAGCTCGTTTCCGGCTTGATCACCTGCTCCCCACGTCCGTCTTCGGGGTGCTTGAGGAAGGTTGGCTGTATCCGTCTTCCGCCGTTGACGACCGATGCGGCCGCTGCCGCGAAGGCAAGCGGGCTGACGGAAATGCCATGCCCGAAGCTGACCGTGGCGGTTTCGATCGTTCCCCAATGCTCGGGGTAGAGGGGACGCCGGGCCTCGGGCAGCTCGGTATGCAACGGAGAGAGGAGTCCGAGCGTGGTCAGGAACGCGCGTTGGCGTTCCGCGCCCGAGCGTAGGGCGATCTGCGTCGTGCCGATATTCGACGACTGGGCAAGGATGTCACGTGCCGCGAGCGTCGCCGGCATCCGTTCGGCCTCGTGAATCGTATATTTGCCGATCCGATAGCCATTGCCGATCGGAAAGATCTCGTCGGGCCGGGTGGTGTGGTCCTCCATCGCCAGAGCAAAGGAGAATATCTTGAACACGGAGCCGAGCTCATAGACATCCTGGCCGATGATATTGCGCTGGGAGTCCCCCTCGCCGAGCGAGCGGCTGTTGGGATCGAAATCCGGCAACGACACCATTGCGAGCACTTCGCCCGTGCGCACATTGAGAACGAGGCCGCCGGCCTGCTTGGCTGTGAACTCCTCGCGGGTTGCAGCGAGCTCATGCGCCAGGATGTATTGCACGCGCATGTCGAGCGAAAGCCGTACCTCCTGACCGGGGTGCCCGTTCTTTAGGACCTGGTTCAAGCCATGCTCGAGCCCGGAAATTCCCTCTTCTGCGCCGTCCTTGTCCTGGCTGGTCACGCCGAGTACCTGCGCGGTCGCGCGACCGTCGGGATAGTATCGCTTTGCGCCCGGCTGGAAATCGAGTCCGGGAAGGCCCAGCCGCATCACGCGATCCTGCGAGTCCGGCGTCAGTTGCCGGGCGACGAGCACGTAGGGCTGCCGGCTGCTGAAGACACGCAGGAGCCTGGCTTCGCTGGTGCCTGTCGCGGCCGACAGATCGCGCGCTGCCTCATGCTTGTCCCAGAATGCGTGCGGCCGCGCATAGAGGTCGGAAACGGGGAGGTCGCGCGCAAGCAGCTCGCCGTTGCGGTCGACAAGATCCGCTCGGGTGAATTCCATCGCGCTGCGGGAGGATTTGAGCGGCGCTCCGCGAAGCAGTGTTACATCGACGAGCCGGACCAGAACGAGCGCAAAGGCCGCCACGCACATCACGGCGCCGATGATTATGCGCCTTTCGAAGATCGTGGCGGCCTCTTTCATATCATTGCGTTCCGCTGCCTGCTGCATCGCCCCGGTATTGCGGCGCCGGCGAGGGCACCACGGCATTGGCCCGCCGCAACGGCGCTGCGCTCAGCGGCGCGGCGTCTTCTCCGCGGCGCGGCAGCAATTCCAGAGAGGAAAGCTGAACGGAGGCAGAGTTGTCGAGACCAAGCCGGGAGGTTGCCAGTGCAGCAATCTGTTCCGGACTGCCGACACGCTCCCATTCGGTCTCAAGAACGCTGATGGCCGACCTCTCTTTCGCGATTTCGTGGTTCACCTGCGCAAGGTCCACCCGCGCGAGCCGCGCGCTTTCCGACACGTGATACAGCGCCAGAATGGAAAGCCCCATGAGCGCCACACAGAAGAAATTGAGGACACGGATCATGGCCGACTCCTATGCCGCCGGACGGATGCGTTCCGCGGCACGCAAACGGGCGGAGCGCGCGCGCGGATTGCGGTCGATCTCGGCGGCGCCCGGCAAGCGCGGCCGCGACGTGAGAAGACGATAGGGCTGTGCCTTCCGCCGAGCTTCCGGAGCGTGGCGCGATGGACGAGCCGCGGACATGCTGTGGCCTGAAAGGAACCGCTTCACGATGCGATCTTCGAGAGAATGAAACGACACGACGGCGAGCCTTCCCTTGTCGGCAAGGGCGCGAGTGGCGGCTTCGAGGCCGCGTTCCAGCTCGCCGAGCTCGTCGTTCACATAGATCCGTATTCCCTGAAACGTGCGCGTCGCGGGATGAATCGCAAAGCGCTGCGCCTGCGGGCCGAGGGCGGTGGAAACGACGGCGGCGAGTTCGGTGGTGCGCGTGACGGGCCGCGCCGCGATGATGGCACGCGCAATCGCACGGGCGCGGCGCTCTTCCCCGAAGCGGGAAATGACATCCGCTAGCGTCTTCTCGTCTGCGGTGTTGACGAAATCGGCGGCACTGCGGCCGCTTCTTGACATGCGCATGTCCAGCGGACCGTCCGCACGGAACGAGAAGCCGCGGTCCGCCTCGTCGAATTGAAAGGACGACACGCCGAGATCGAGAACCACACCATCCGTCATGCGGCCGGCAATCTCGTCCATGCTTGAGAATTCGCCCTGCACCAGCGTGAGCCGACCGCCGAAATGCGCAACGAGAGCTTGGCCCCGCGCTATCGCATCGGGGTCGCGATCGATGCCGAGCACACGGCAATCCGCAGCTTCGAGAATGGCGCGCGCGTAGCCACCGCCGCCGAAGGTCCCGTCGATGTAGTGGGCGCCGTCGCGCGGATTCAGGGCCTCGAGCACCTCGGCGAGCATCACGGGAACGTGTGCGCTCACGTCGTCCCTCCTGACAGGCGCGCCGCGCGCGCGCCTTCGAGGCGCTTCGCCTTGATCGGAGCGTAAACTTCGGGATCCCAGATCTGGAATTTTTGAACCATGCCGACGAACAGCACGCGCTCTTTCAACTGCGCAGCAGCAATCATCGCATCGGGAAGTCGAACGCGGCCGTTTTCATCGATGGGAAGCTGAGCCGTCTCGGCCACGATCTGGGAGGCGAGGTCGTCGTGCAGCGACGACAGGAACGGATCGAGCGAAGCGAGGCGTTCCGTCGTCTTGTCCATCAGCGCCTGGCCGAATCCCTCCAGCGCGGAATCGGAGAACGAAGGGCACAGATACACGCCGCTTGTCTGCTGTGCCGAAAGCACTTGCCGGAAGGATGCGGGGATGCAGACGCGCCCCTTCGCGTCCAACGAACCCGTCATCGTGGAGATGAATGACGCCGCAATCATTGTCGCGGAATCCCCCGCCCTCTGCGCCCCGGCTCCGCCGAGGGGCCCCTGGAATGCCAGAGGCTTTAACCCTTATTCGGGGCTATGGGACGATCTGGGATTTTATGGGATGAAATGGGTTCAAGGTCAATCGAAAAAACCGAGTGAAATGAGTGGCTTGTCGATCCACATCTTGACCTTGCGAGTCTATCCTTGGTATTTTGAAGAACAAGTCGAGAACTTGTAAACAATGCGGCAACGTCGGTAAATAATTCCTTAAAAGCACCTCAGTTGTTGTTTTTGTTATGTTCTGGAGGCGGGATGATCTCCATGGTACCGGTCGGCTTCGTTCGTGGTGGCCGCAGCGAGCCGCTGGATGATTCGTGGGATTTGGTCGCGGCGGAAATTGTCCTCGATTCCTCGCAGTTCGGGCCCGACGCACTGACGGGCCTAGTGGCATTTTCGCATGTGGAGGTTGTGTTCCACTTCAACCGCGCTCGGCCGGAAAGCGTAAGCTGGAGCGCGCGCCACCCGCGCGGCCGCGAGGATTGGCCGGCTGTCGGCATTTTCGCGCAGCGCGGGAAGGATCGGCCCAATCGCATCGGCGTAACGGTTTGCCGCCTTTTGCGCGTCAATGGACTGATATTGTCGGTGCGCGGCCTCGACGCCATCGACGGAACGCCGGTGCTGGACATAAAGCCGGTCATGAAGGGCTTCCTTCCCAGGGGTGAGATCGAGGAGCCGGATTGGGCAGGCGAACTCATGGCGGAATATTGGTAGTCCGGCGATCCGGCGCATCCCCCGGGGCGGACCGGAAACGACGCGCGGTTGCCCAACTTGTTAAGCTGCGCAATCCCTCACAACCCAAACTTAACGCTTTGCAAATGAAGCGCTGGCATGTTTCCGGAAACGGGCATTGAATGCGGCAATGGACACAGACTATCTAATCGTCGGTGCGCTCTTTCTCCTCGCCTATGCCGTTCGGGCGGCGACGAGAGGAAATTCCATTCCCGGTTACATTGTCGCTCTGGCCGCGGGCGCGGCCGGGATTTACGCCTCGCAGCAGGATTACGTGCAGATGCTGACGCTGCTCGCGTGGGGGATCTGCGGCACCGCGATTCTGAGCATCTATGTCGGACGCAATATCGTCCGCATCAAGGAAGGCTGATCTCTTCCTTTCGCCTTGTGACGTTCGCTCTCGCTCCCTCGACTGCCGGAACCCGGTGGCGCAGGGAACAGAGGGGCATTCGCGCGTATCGGATACCGGCGTGCGGGAGCGTTGCCATGTTGTGGCGAGTATTCTTCTCAATCTGGAGCAAGTCCTCGCAAATTGCGGCCATTCTCCATTTGCCGCCATCACCGCTCTTCAACCGGTTTTCGCCGGGCTCTACATTTCCGCGCCGCCCTGTGGCACGATCTGGCGCAACCATTGACGCATCGTGTCGCCGCGCGATAGTGCCGCGATACGAAACCGGCGCGCGGGAAGATGTCACCATCGGAACAAATCGATCGGCTGATCGCAAAATTGGGGGATTGGCGCGGCGAAATGCTGACGCGAATTCGCGGATACATTCTCGATGCCGAGTCCGGGATAGTCGAAGAGTGGAAATGGATGGGAAGTCCGGTGTGGTCGCGTGACGGGATTATCGCCGTCGGCAATGCCCACAAGGACAAGGTAAAGCTCACGTTTCCTCACGGCGCGGAGCTTGCCGATCCGTCGGGTCTGTTCAATGCCGGTCTGGGCGGAAAGTCATGGCGCGCGATAGACCTTTTCGAGCACGACTGGCCCGACGAACACGCGTTCAAGGAGCTGATCCGTGCGGCCGTTGAAAGAAACCGCGACACGAAGACGAGGAAGGCCGCGGTCCGGCGGAGGCCCGGCGGGAAGCCGGGCACGGAGACGCGCTAGCCGGCCAGGCGCCGTTCCTGATGCGCGCCACGGTCGCGGCATGCGGTTGACTGTCGTCGAGTATTCGGAACTCCGATGACTTGCGACCCCTTCGACCTGAACCGCTTCCTTGTTGCACAGGCTCCAGTCATCGAGAACGTTCGACGCGAGCTCGCGCAGGGCCTCAAGAGAACCCATTGGATGTGGTTCGTATTTCCGCAAATCGCCGGATTGGGACGGAGCCCGATGGCCGAGCGCTACGCGATCCGGTCCCTGGATGAGGCGGCTGCCTATAGCGCCCATTGCCAGTTGGGCGCGCGCTTGCGCGAATGTACGAGACTCGTGCTCCGGTCGGGGAGCCGCACGATTTCGGAGATCTTCGGATCGCCAGACGACCTGAAATTTCATTCATCCATGACCCTGTTTGCCCACGCCGCACCCTCAGAAGAGCTTTTCCGGACTGCCCTGTGCCGGTATTTCGACGGCGTGGAAGACGCGGCCACGCTGGCAAGGCTTTCAAGAACGGTCTAACCTTGTCCTGACAATCTGTCAGGCAACGACCATGACCGACCAACCCCTCCCCGGCGTGTTTCAGCTCACGCCCCTGAACCCGGAATTCAACGACGATCCCCACAAGCTGCTCGACCGGCTGCGGAGCGAATGTCCGGTATATCGCGACACCCAGGCGGGCACGTTCATTCTTACACGCCACGCCGATGTACGTGCCGTTCTCGGCGACACGAGCATGTGGCGCAGTCCCGAGCGCGCGGAGGAAGCCGCCGTCATCCAGCGAGCCCTGCTCGAACAGAGAATCGAGGGCATACGCATGTCGGAGGAGGAAGCGCGATCGGGCATTCTCCTCATGGACGAGCCGGACCACATGCGCATTCGCGGGCCCTTCGCCAAGGCGCTCTACAAGCGTGTGGCGCGGTGCCGGCCGCTTGTGCAGCAGGTCGTCGACCAATGGCTCGCACCGCTTAAGGCGCTGGACAGTTTCGATGCCATGAACAAGTTCGCGCTCCGGGTACCCATCGACGTGATCGCCAGAATTCTCGGCGTGGACGAGAGCCGGCTCGACGAATTCCGCGAATGGAGCGAAGGCGCGATTTTGGGCCTCAACCCCTTCCGCTCGGATGAGGAAACCACCTTTTTCGTGCGCGCCAGCAACGCTCTGTCCTTCTATATGGGCGATTTGATGTCGCGCCGGCGCGCTGAGCCGAAGGACGATCTCGTCAGCGACATGATGCGGCTTCAGGCGGAAGGGGCTCCTCTCGGCGACGGCGAGATATCCAACAATTTGCAGGGACTTCTCGTGGGCGGAAATCTCACGACCACGGACCTGATCGGAAATGCAATATGGCTCTTCCTCAGCCATCCCGGAGAACTCGAAAAGCTCCGGGCCGATCCTTCGCTCATAGGTTCCGCGGTCGAGGAAGTGCTGCGCTACGAATCGCCCGTGGACATAACGGGCCGCATCGCGCCGCGGGACCTGGTGATAGGCGGCTGTCCGGTCAGGCAAAGCCAGTCGATATTTACCTCGCTCCGGGCTGCCAATCGCGATCCCGAAGCATTTCCCGATCCGCACCGCTTCAACATAACGCGCAGCGACGCCCCGCACGTTGCGTTCGGAGGCGGACTGCACCTGTGCATCGGCGCACCGCTTGCGCGGCTCGAAGCGCAGGTCGCGATACTCTCGTTCTTCCATGCCTTTCCGAATGTCCGCCTTGCCGATCCCGCCATGAAGCCCGAGTGGCGCTCGATGCCCTTCTTCCGCGGGCTGAGAGTGCTCCCGGTGCGTATCTAGCGGACCTGCCGGATTGAGCGCGCTCTGCGCCTGATCCGTGGACCTCGTCCGATTCCTGCTGCCGGAGCTTGCAACGCGGCCTTGCGCAGCGTGAGATGCCGGGACACCAAGGCGGAGAATTCTCATGCGCCGCAATGCCCTGCTCCTGACCGCAGCATTCGCCGTTGCGCTTTTCGGGACGGACGCCCGCTCGGCTTCCCCACTGGGTCTGAGCAGAATTCAGCACATCGTCGTGATCTACGAGGAAAATCGCAGCTTCGACAACTTCTATGGCAGGTTCCCGGGCGCCAACGGAGTTGCGCGAGCGGGTAAGGCGGCGAAACAGGTCGACCTCAACGGCAGGCCTTTTGTCCACCTCCCGCCGGTCTGCCTGAGTGCGCCACCCTATCCGGCTCCCGATCCGGCAACGGGCGCACAGGTGTGCAACAAGCTGGATCCCGATTTCCCGCCGGATTTGCCGAACGCGCCTTTCGACGCGGGAAAATATGTGCCTCTGGACGGAAAATCGAACGGCGATCTCGTGCACAAATTCTATCAGGAGCAGGACCAGATCGACGGCGGCAGGATGGACAGGTTCGCAGCGGTGTCGAACGCGGCTGCGCTTGTGATGGGCACGTTCGACGGCAGCAAGCTGAAAATGTGGAAGTTGGCGCGGGAATTCGTGCTTGCGGACAATTTCTTTCATGCGGCTTTTGGAGGCTCCTTCCTCAATCATCAATGGCTGGCCTGCGCCTGCACGCCGAGATTCGAGAACGCACCAAGGGAAATTGTCGCCGTGGTCGGTTCCGACGGGCAGCTCGTCAAGGATGGCGAGGTCACGCCGGACGGCTATGCAGTGAACACGCTGATGCCGCCGGCGCCGCCACAGCCGGTCAAGGAGCCGCTGAAGTCCTTCCCGCGGCTACCGCCGCAGACCGCTCCCACGATCGGTGACCGCCTCAGCGACGCCGGAATCAGCTGGGCATGGTATTCGGAAGGATTCGATCACGCGCTGGCCGGCATCGACACGCGGCAGTTTCAATATCACCACCAGCCCTACATCTATTTCGCGCGCTTTGCCGAAGGCACGCGCGAACGGGCGGAGCATCTCAAGGACGGCAGGGATTTCGAGAGTGCGATAGCGCACGGGACGCTGCCAGCGGTATCCTTCTACAAGCCGGTCGGCGATCTCAATCAGCATCCCAACTACGCAACGATTCTGGATGGAGATCGAAAATCCGCGCAGCTCATCGAAAGCATACGCGCGAACAAGATTCTCTGGAGGAGCACGGTCATTGTCGTGACCTATGACGAAAACGGCGGAGCATGGGATCATGTGGCACCGCCGAAGATCGACCGCTGGGGTCCCGGCACGCGCGTTCCCGCCATCGTGATTTCGCCGTTTGCCAAGCGTCACTTTGTCGACCACACCCGATACGACACGACCTCCATACTCAAGCTGATCGAGGTGCGTTTCGGGCTAAAACCGCTCGGTTCGCGGGATGGCTCCGCCAACGACATGACCAATGCGCTGAACCTGCGATGGTGACGCGTTGCCACGGCGGGCGCAAACCTATTGCGGCGCGTATGCCGTGACCGTGTCGCCGGAGACGACGACCAGCTTGCCTTCGCCTGCGGACAGGCTTGTCACAGCTCCGGCGACCTTGTCCGTCCAGATCTGTGTGCCGGTCGCGCCGTCAATCATGTACACCGAGCCGGAACTTGAGCCGACTACGGGCTGCCCGTTGATCACGATAGGCATTGCGGTCAGTCCGGCTGCCGAAAAGGACCACGCTGTGTTTCCGGATTTCACGTCGAAGCAATAGAGCTTCCCGTTCGTGATCGTGAGACCGTAGCCTTTCTTGCCGATGGTGAAGAATGCCGGCATCTGCCCGCCCGAATAGGTGCCCACGATGTTTCCGCTTCTCGAATCCAGAACGAAATTGCCTTCCGCCCAATCGTTGACATAGAGGCGCTTCTGAAAATATGTCGGCGTGCTTCCGCCTCCTCCCTCGCACCCGCCGCTGTAGTGCCAGAGCGACGAGCCGGAGAGCGAGAACTTGTAGTACTGACAGGGATAGGAGACATACAGGCCCCCGTTGCCAAACGCGGGAGAGCTGTCGTCGCCGTTTTCGACACTCTGGGTCCAGTTTACGTGCCCTGTCTTTTCGTCGACCCCATAGAGAGTTCCGCCGCTCCCGGCGCCCCCGGTGAAGACCTGGCCCTTGAGAGCAACGGGTGGCGATGAAAATGCGTACTGACCGGGCATCTGGGTTGCCCAGACAACTTTGCCGGACCGCGACTTCAGGGCCGTCATCAATCCGCTGAAATTGACGAAGTAGAGCTGCCCGTCGTCATAGGCTCCGCCAAGTGTCGAATCGGAAAGGAGATGCTCCCAGTTCTTCGCGCCCGTCGCCATGTCGTAGGAAAAGACATCGTTTTCACTGGCTATGACGAACACTGCCCCTTCCGCGACAAGAGCGTAGGATGTCTCGCCGCCGGTGACGCTGCTCCACAGCTTTACCAGTGGAGGCGCAAATCCTCCGGCGAAATTGGCGCTGCCTGAATGTGCAACGTTGATCTGTATCGCCACCGCCTCTTCGCCCCGTTGGGCCGGCGAAGCCGCGCTCGCGGCTGCAACCGGCATGTTTCCGCCGGCCGCAAGAATCGCGGCTACGATTGCGCATTCGGCCGACATTCGAATTTTCATGCCCGCTCCCCTTCGATGGCTAGTCGGCCCATGGCCGCTACTGCGGCACATAAGCGATGACCTTGGTGCCCGTGGTGACGGCCAGGACCCCGTCACCCGCATTCATGCTTGTGATCTGTCCGCCGGCGTCGTCGGTCCAGAGCTGTGCCCCCGTCGCGCCATCCAACATGTAGACAGAGGCGCCTGCGGCAACGACCGGCTGCCCGTTGACCACGATAGGCTGGCCTGCGAGAGCGTTATTGGCAAAGCTCCAGGCCACATTGCCCGTTTTGAATTCGAGGCAGTAGAGCTTGCCATTCGCGATCACCAGCTCGAAGCTCCGCTTTCCGCTGGCAAAGAATGTTGGCGGCAAAGAGCCGGGAAAGGATCCTGCTGCGGAGCCGTCGGCGGAGTTCAGGGCGAAGTTGCCGGCGGACCAGTCCACAAGAAACGCATGCTTGCGAAAGTAGTTGACCCAGATGCCGCCGCCGCCCGAGCAACATCCCGAATCATGCCAGAGGATGGAACCGTTGCCTGCCGCGAACTTGAAATATTGTGTAGGACCGCCCGCGTAGATTCCGCGGTCACCGTATGCGACCTGGCTGGAGGTGGCATCGGCTCCCTGAGTCCATTTGAACGCCCCCGTCTCCTCGTCATAAGCGGTGACGCCGAATCCTCCGGTATAGAGGGTTCCCTTGACTGCAATCGGCGCGGTGGAATTGTTCGCAACCGGCCCTTTTGCGGCAGCAGCTCCAACGGACCATAGCTGCCGTCCATTCCGGGCCCTGAGCGCGATGATGTGGTTGCCGGAGTTGTAGAACAGCTTGCCATGCTCGTAAGCGCCCAGATTGGCGCCGTCGCCGAGCAGGTGCTCCCACCGGCGGCTGCCATCCGCAAGATTGATGGCAAATAGGTCGTTGCTCTGGGAGACAACATAAAGAGCGCCCTGCGCGATCAGCGGATATGTGACTGTGCCACCCGTATCGTATGTCCAGGCCTTCTTGAGGGGCGCGGCGAAACCGGCCGCAAACTCGACGTTCCCGTCGTGCGCTGGATTGATCTGGAATGAAGTTGCGTCCTCCGTTCCGTGCTTGGCGGCCGCGCCATTGGCGACGAGACAAAGGAGTGCCGATCCCGCGATGGTGCGCAATACAAGCTGCAGGCTTGATATGGACAGCATGGATGTCCCCCATGGCAACCCGGTCCTGAGGCATGTAAGAGAAACAATCGACGCTTGTCTACCCTGGCGACGTCAGCCAGGGCGGGAACGGAAGCCGGTGTCAGATGGCCTGTAAGCCGGGTTCTGTCTCTCCTGTCGGAGAGGATGGCTATTCCTCTGGGATGGACGTTGCCGCCCACCTCGCGCGACCTACCCGGGCGGCGATCCGAAAGACCGATCACCTGCCGCCCCTATTTGGTCTTGCTCCCGGTGGGGTTTGCCATGCCGCCTCTGTTGCCAGAGACGCGGTGCGCTCTTACCGCACCATTTCAACCTTGCCGCGGCTTTAGGCCGGTAGGCGGTGTCATTTCTGTGGCGCTGTCCCTGGGGTCGCCCCCGGCGGATGTTATCCGTCACCGTGTCCTTCGTGGAGCCCGGACTTTCCTCCGGCCCTTGCGGGCCGGCAGCCATCCGGCCATCTGACGCGGCCAGTATCTACGTCATTCGCAATCCCGGGGCAACATGCGGAGCGCGGTCTAGGGGCCCAAGGCGATTTCGACGGCGGCCATCGCATGCAAAGCCGTGGTGTCGAACAATGGAACGGAAGCGTCATCCGCCCGGATGATGATGGGCAGCTCGGTGCAACCGAGGATGATTCCCTGCGCACCGTCGTCCACTAGCCGCGCCATCGCTGCGCGCAGCGATTGCCTTGAAGAGTCGAGAAATCTCCCCCTGGCGAGCTCCTCGAAAATGATCCTGTGAATCTCGGCGCGGTCGCTCGCGCGCGGAACAACGATTTCGATGCCGAATTTCTCCTCAAGACGGCCGGCGACGATGCCATCCATTTCCATCGTGTACCGCGTGCCCATTAGAGCGATACGCGACAACTGCCTTGTCGCGATCGCCCGGCCCAGCGGATCGGCAATATGCAGCAACGGCACGCGCACGCAGTGTTCGAGCTCGGCCGATACGAGATGCTGCGTGTTGCAGCAGATCATGAGAAAATCCGCTCCGGCGTCGACAAGCCCTTTGCCGGCCGCAATCAGACGCTCCGCAATTTCGTCCCATCGATCGGCCTCCTGAAGGCGCGCGATTTCGGCGAAATCGAACGAATGCATCAGGAGCCTTGCGGAATGCACTCCGCCCAGCCGCTCATGAATGGCGCGGTTGAGAAGCTGGTAGTAGATGACGGACGACTCCCAAGTCATGCCGCCCAACAGGCCGATGGTTTTCATGACCGCAATCTAGGAGGCGAGAAGACCGGCGAGGAGCCGTTCGCATTCCTCGTCGGCTATGCCGTCGATGCATGACGGACGGA
Organism: Rhizomicrobium sp.; assembly: GCA_035549575.1. Classification (GTDB taxonomy): domain Bacteria; phylum Pseudomonadota; class Alphaproteobacteria; order Micropepsales; family Micropepsaceae; genus Rhizomicrobium. The sequence continues at coordinate 82,834 of DASZQP010000032.1, read as the reverse complement.
AATGACGCTGGAAGGCGCGGACCGAATCCTCGATGGGCCATCCCGTCTCAGGTCCGGCGCCATAGCCGAACCGCGAAAGATTTTCGGAGAAGGAGCACGTGGGCGCGCAGGGAGCCGGCCACATGCCAATGCCTTCACCTGCTAGACGCCGCCACGGAAACAATTCGCCCGGGTCTGTCTTCCGGGAAGGCGCCACGTCGGAATGACCCAGCACGCGTCGTGAAGCGATCGGGTGGCGGGACATAAGTTCGCCGGCGAGATCGATCAGCGCCGAAATCTGATCCTCCGCAAAGGGAATATAGCCGAATTCGTGCCCCGGATTGACCAACTCGATACCGATCGAGCAGGCATTCACATTGCGTTCGCCGGCCCACCAGGACACGCCGGCGTGCCATGCACGTCGGGCCTCCGGTACATGCCTGTAAACGATGCCGTCGCGATCGATCGTATAGTGCGCACTCACCCTTGCGTCGGGATCGCAAAGCCGGACGAGCGCCTCCTCGGCGGACTTCATGCCCGTGTAGTGCAACACCAGCATGTCGATCCGCGAACCGCCGCGCGAATCGTGGTTCGGCGAAGGTCGTTCAATGATCTTCACGGCGCGCCCGAAATCCTTCGCGAAGGTACCGGCGCCAGACAGATGTCGAGGATCGGGGGTGGCGTGCGAATATAGAAGCCTGGTGCGGGATTCTTCTTATTCGCCTTCCAGGCCGCAAATTCCGGCGTGTCGGTGCGCATGACTTCGTAGCGTGGCCGTTCGGCTTCGGGGACATCCGAGGCCAGCTTCACATAGGTTATGGGATCCTGCTTCGCCTTGTCCGCGATCACGCCGTTGTCGATGGACGGGTCGCCGCGCTCCAGCTTTTGCAGATATTGCATTCCATCGATTACGCGCCCGAACGCGGTCAGATTCCGGTCGAGTCTGCGCGGCGCTTCCCCGATCACGATGTAGAACTCCGTCGAGGCCGTGTTCGCGCCGTTGTCGCGTGCAAAGGCGAATGTTCCGGGGCAATGGATGATCCATTCGGTTTTCTTCCCGGGGTCCCTGCCGACTGGAAAGCCGTCGACATGGCCAACCTGCCTTGCGAAGAGATCGGGCGAACCCAGGGGCGCGAACTTCGCGTCGGGGCCCCAGGGGCGTTCGAATTCGGCTTTGAGTTGCGGCCAGGCCTTTTCCGTTGCAGGGTCTTTCGGCTTGGCCGCGGTGGACGCCGTGTCTTCGCCGGCTCCCCCTTGTGCCACGAAACCGTCGATCACGCGGTAGAAGCGGAGCCCGTCGAAAAAGTGGGCGCGGATCAGCGCCTTCATGCGCGCGGAATGTCGAGGGGCAAATTTCGGCGACAGTTCAATCGCCACCTCGCCGAACCTTGTGCCGAGGAGCACCAGATTGTCCGGATCGACTGCACGCCAAGCGGCAGGCCCATCGGCACATGCCGGATTGCTTGCCAACAGGATCGCCGCCATCACCATAGATTTCCGCATGAATGCCGCCCCGGCGGGTTTCTCCGGCATTGTCGCCGTTTCCGTCGCGGTCATCAAATGTCCGGGTTCTGCAAAGACGAACGCCGGCCCCGTTTCCGGGACCGGCGCCGCCGAGGTCCTTGCCCGCCTGGCGGCGGACGGAAGGCTAGTTGTGGGTCAGCTCATAGACCGTGTTGTCGCCATGCTGCTGGGTAAAGAACCCACGCGCACCATTGAGGCTGGCCGTGGTGCCGTACTGGTCTGCCTTGTGGCGCCCGCCGGCCGCGACATAGACGCCGGTGGGCTCGTTGTCCTCGACGCCGTCGCCGGCCGCGCTCGCGTCCCGCCCCTGGGCGACGACCCGCAACGGAGACGACATCGCGGTGAGCGGATACGCCCAGATCGAATCCAGGGCGTTCAGCTGGTCGTGCAACGTGTCACCGCGGTCCTCGCCGGCCAGAATGGTGCTGCTATCGCCGAAGGTGATGTTGTCGAAGGAGTTGTGAACCGCATCGCCGAGTGCAATCGCCTGGATCGTCCCATCCTCGTGCTTTTTGTTCAGATTCAGCTGAAAGATGGCTCCCCAGGCGCCGCGCTGCGCCAGACCGGACACGCCGCCGGACAGGTTGTTCGTATCGCCTGTGGTGGTGAAGACAAACGTGCGAAACGTGCCGTCCGGCTTGAACGCGCCGTTTTCGGGACGCTTGAACGGAGTCGCGCCGGCATTTCTGGCGGCGAGATTGCAGTCGAATTCCGCCGTTCCGTCCGTCGCCGTGTCGTGGACCGTAACCCACCTTGTCGGGAACGACGCGCCGCTATGAAGCTCGATCTGTCTGGTCGACCACACATCGTCGAATGCTTGCTGATCGGACGTTCCGCCAAAAACGAGCGGCTGGCCGTCGACCGAGACCTGGAGTGCTTCGAGGCGACCGGCATCGAGATTGGACCGGACGGCCGGAACGAAGCGGAAAACATAGGAATTGGGCTGGCGCGCGGCCTTGGTGCCGTTGATGTCGTTCTGGTCGTTGCTGACGCTCTTGCCCCCCGTGTCTTCGACGAGATAGACCCGCCCCTTGTTGTCGGTGTGAATGCCCTCGAGGCCGCAGCGACCGATGCTGCCATAGTGCGTCGTAACCGAAGCGGGCCATCCCATCGACACTTCGATCACGCCACCGGACGAACCGCCGCCTTCCTGCGTAAACAGCATGGATCTTGTGAACGGATCGAATGTGGAACCGTCCACGGAATTGAAGTGCGTCAGGCCGTCGCCGCCGACGGGCGTCAGAAGGGTAATGCGGTGTGCGGGATCGGCAACATCCAGGTTTATGCGCGTGACATAGGCGAGGTCACTGCCGTTCTCGTGCCCCTGGATCAGAAACCGGTGCCCATAGTTGTACTTCGGCACCGGCCCGGCGACTTTTCCGTTCAGTTCCAGGTAGGTGTTCTGATCGGGTTCCGTATTCGAACCGTTCACGAGCTTGCCGAACTGCGTGATGGGGCCCGAGGGATTTTCGATCGGGTCCGTGCCTGTGGCGACAACGGTAGCGGTAAAGTCCGTACTCAGAACATTGGCCGGAGCACCCACCGCCGCGTTGGCGTTTCCGACACCGCTGGTGAAGGGTCCAATTCCGTCAGCGGGCTGTCCCGCCAAGGCCGGCGTGCAGGCGAGCAGGGCCGCTGCCAGACCGGATTTTCCAAGCAATTTGATCACGTCGTTACTCCCTGGTTGCAAATCGACACGAAAGCGCGTGTGCAAATGGAATCCCGTGCAGAGAATTGCCCCGGATCGATTTCCCGATGCCCCCGTGCCGATGGGTGCTTGGTACGGCGTGCAAATGACGGCCTCGCCAAGGAAATGCGAACGATCGGCAATGATTTCGGCAAGCGCCATTGCAGCGAGGCCAAATAATTCTACAACTCGCTCTTCAGAATCGTGATCCGAGCGTGGCCGCTTCAATCCTTACGCAACGAAATCCATGATGAGCCGGGCAGAGAGCTCGCGAGCATTGCCAACGCTGCTCGCGGTGATGTTCGTGAATTTGATCGGCTTTGGCATTGTCGTTCCGCTTCTGCCCTTCTATGCACGATCGTTCCACGCTCCAGCCTGGGAGATGGCCGTCATCTTTTCCGCCTACGCGATGGGCGCCTTCTTCGGGGAGCCTTTCTGGGGGCGCATGTCGGATCGCGTTGGGCGAAAGCCGATTCTGGTGAGTACGATCTGCGGCAATTGCCTCTGCTATCTGGCCCTCGCGTTCGCGCCGAACATCGGCATCGCCTTTTTCGTGCGGCTGCTCGGCGGTCTCGCGAGTGGCAATGCATCGGTGATCCAGGGATATATCGCAGACGTCACGCCCATGGCAGAGCGCTCCGGACGCATGTCCTATTTGAGCGCAGCGTACAATCTGGGCTTCATTGTGGGGCCCGCTTTGGGCGGACTGCTTGCGGATCCTGCGGCAGGCCACGACGGGTTCCGCAAACCGCTGATCGTCGCGGCCGGGCTTTCCGCGCTCTGTGCCGCGGGAATCATCGTTTTCGTGCGGGAAAGCAGGTTCCACCCGCACCACGAATTCGACGATGGTCCGGCGCGGTGGGCGGTTGCCGGGCGCGCACTCTCCCACCCTGTGGTTTCTCGCCTGATGCTCGTGACGCTTCTAGCCGGCTCGGCCTTCATGGGGATCGAGTTCGTGTTCGGACTATGGGCCAACGCGCGCTTTCGCTGGGGGCCCAGAGAGGTGGGAATGGCATTTGCCGCCGTCGGCCTCGTCGCCGCGTTTTCGCAGATTGCTCTGACCGGCTGGCTATCCCGGCGGTTCGGCGAAGCACGCGTTCTTGCGGCAGGGATGGCTCTGACGGCTGTTGCCACCTTGCTAATGCCCCATTCGCGGGACTGGATGATCGTCCTCCTGCTTGCCCTTTCCGCGCTGGGACAGTCCGTGGCGTGGCCGAACGTCTCGGCGCTGATCTCTCGCCACGCCGAAGTGAACCACCAAGGCCAATACCAGGGTCTGAACAATGCCACCGGCGCCTTGGCACGCCTTGCCGGTCCATTGGCGGCGGGGACGGCATTTGCGACCTTCGGCGTCGACACGCCCTTCTACATTTCGGGGCTCATGGTGGTGCCCGCGGTGGCACTGGCATTGCGGACGCGACGGCTGCAGTGAAACAGCTATTGCGGGGACGGCTGGGGCTCCGCGGCATCCGGGTCAGGCCGCCGCTGTGCATCAACCGGAGCGTCGGCGTTGGGCCCGGGCGATATCGCCGATGCCGTTCCTGTCGCATCCGGAATTGTGGCGGAAGATTTGGGCTCCGGCTGCTGCTGGCTGTCCGCCTGCACCGGTCGCGATTGGGCTGCCGGGGACACTGTTGCCCCATCCCGCACACCCGATTTTTGACGGACGACGCCGATCGATGCGGACGCCGACGTTTCGGGTGCCGGACCGGCCTTCGGGACGATCGGTGCAGGACGTGGATCGTTTGCCGGCATGAGCCCCGGATTGGAAGGATTTTCACGACTCAGGAATGTCCCCGGCGGCGTGAGCGCAATGGGCTCGTTGACGGCGACTCTTGCGGCGGGTTTTACCGGCGCCACGCCCGGAGAGAGATAGGCATACGCTCCACCCGCAGCGATTCCCGCAGCAACGAGACCCGCCGCGAGCAATTTGCTTCTGGTACTGGTTTCCCCGGCCGCCGGGGCCCGAAATTCTCTTATATCGCGCATCGCACGTCCTCATCCATTGCACAGGACAAAACGCGCGCAGGCGCGCCGCAGTTTCATTCGGGCGGAACGAGGGCACAAATGCGGCCGAACGGCGTCACCACCACCCGCGCCACTTGAACCAGAGAATCGGGAGCAACGTGCTTACGGCGATGAGCGCCAGACCGAAGGCATAGCCCCAGGTCCAGGCCAGTTCCGGCATGTAGCGAAAATTCATGCCGTACATGCTTGCGATCAGTGTCGGAGGAATCCCTACGACCGAAACAATGGTCAGAACCTTGAATATGTCGTTCTGCTCCGTATTGATGAGACCGAGATTCGCGTCGAGAAGAAATTGCGTCTTGTTGGAAAGATGCAGCTCGTAGTCGATCAGCGACCTCAAGTCGTGCCGCGCAGTCGCAAGACGTTCGAGAAAGCTCTTGTCGTCCCAGTCCCGGCAGCTCTCCGCCGTGAAGCTTATGATGCGTTCCAGGCCGAGCAGGCTTTCGCGAATGTGGGAGAGGCGCTCGCCCGCAAATCCGATCGAGGTCAACATGCTCTTCAGCAGCCGGTTCACCATCTTGATGCTGCGTCTGCCGAGAGACCGCCGGAACATGTTCTGCGATATTCCCGTTAGTTCCGCGGCAATGCTCTCGAGCTGATCGGCATTGTGGTCGACCATGCCCTCCATGACCATCGCAAAGACCTCCGGCGCTCCGACGGGGCGCTCTTCCGCGTCCAAGCGCGACAGGACGGCGGCGGTCGTATGCAGGCGCGCGAAGTGAATGGTAACGAGAATTCGGTCGGAAAGCACGAAACCGACGGGGGAGGGAATCAACGTTCCGTCTTCCCCCGAAGTCGCCACCGGCATGTTCATGTACAGCGTGTCGCCGCTTCGCGACAAGCGGCTGGACGATTCGATTTCCTCGATTTCGACACGCGGAGGAATCCGGACTCCGAACTCGGAAAGGATGCGCGAACGTTCTTCATCGTCTGGGTCGAGAAGATCGATCCAGGTATCGCCCGGTCGGAGCTTTCGTTCGGTTAGCATGTCTGACTGCCGGTCTTGCGGTATCACAACGCGGCGAAAACGGATTTGTCGACGCGTTCGCAGAATATCTTTACATCGTACCGGCTGCCAGTCGCCTTGACAGGGGATGCGCGGGTCCTTCGAATCGCCTTCGGCAATGACTCCGGCAGGAGAGTCCGATGAAGGGGATCGTCGCAACGCTGACATGCATCGCCTTCGTCGCGGCCGCCGTTCCAAGCACATCCGCGGCGGGCGGGGGAAAGGTCGGGCTCGGGGTCGTGCTCGAATCGAAGGACGGAGGCCAGATATTCGGCTTCGACATCGACCGGAGCGGACGGGACGGCGTTTTTGCGGAAGCACAGTCCATCGGCATCAACGGCGACGAGCTGGTTTCCGTCGAGGTGTTCAATCAGGACAACGGCAGAATAAAAAAGCAGATTGCGCGCTATCAGGGTCCACGCAACGAATATGGCATCGGCGGCATCTTCGCCGGCGATGTCGCGCTGGTGAAACACTATGTCCGGCCGCCGGGCGAGATTTTCCCAAAGCGAAAGTACAAGATCATGAATCCGGTGACCGCGAAGCATTTCAGCGGCGTTTGGACTCCTCCCATCAAGGACATCGACATTCTTCAAAAGGGCGCAAATCAGGAAACGTCTACGAGCGTGCTTTTCGGGATCGCGCTCAAGAAGCAGGATATGCCGCTTCTCGTCGTTTCCGACATTGCCGCGAATACCTTTTCCAACGTCATCATGCTCGATCCGGATGCGTTCGGACTGGCCCACGGCCCGGTTATGAGTCAGTTCACGAACGCCAGTTCCGCGGTGATCGCCTATTCTCCGGACGGCGGCGCTGTCGGCGGTGCGGCACCCATCAATGCGATCATCGATCTCGCATCGGGCAAGGTCGCCACCTTCCCGGGATACAACAACGGCGCCTTTCACGCGGGGTTTGTCAACGGCCTCGCCGTCGACCCCGCTACAGGCATCGCCGCGACGACGACCGAGCTCAATTCGCAGGTCGAATTCTACGACATGAACAGCAGAGCCAAGATCGGTTTCGTCCAGCTTCCGTGTACAAACAATACCGATCAGATCAACAGCGGAGCAAACATCGCCGTGGATCCCGTCAACCGTCTGTTTCTGGTCACGGATCCCTTCTATTGCGACGGCAGCCAGGGCAGCGCAATCGTGGTCTATGACGAGTCCGGAGGATTCGTCGAATCGATTACGGGATTTCGGTTTCCCGTGGGCGAGCCTGCCCCCGCCATCAATCCGGTGAAACGTATGGGCTGGGCGTTCGGCGGTCCTGGCGGATTCAATCAACTTCAGCAATTTTTCTATTAAAAATGCGCGGCGCTCGCGCATATCCATAAATTTTCGGCTCCCCGCGTAACCGCTCCTTAAGCCAATGGGCAGTTTTGCGTACAACTTATACGCGAGTTGTGTGCGCAATCGGAGGGATCGGCGTTACCGCACAACCAACCGGGTTCTCGCCAGGCGCGAGACCAAAAGAGGGAGTCGTCATGTTCACTTCTCTAGTCCTGCATCCGTTCGGACGCACGAGCGGTGCACCATCACCGGCAAAATCGACATTGCTTGCGAGGATTGGCGTGCCCATTGCCGCCGGACTGATCGTCCTCGGCATTGCCGGCGCCGCACCGGCGGGCGCCGATGAATTGCGCGGTGCATTCCGCGGCAACGCCTACGGCACCTACGCCAACATCAAGGCGGGGGCGCTCGCGGCGACTCTTGCCCGTTCGGCCTATCAAGGCTGCCCCTGCCAGGGTACGGGAGGCAAAACGCTCACCAACGAAACCGACGACATCGCGGTTCCCGGCCTCATCTCGGTGAACAAGACCGTCAGCACGGCATTCACGACGAAATCGGCGAAATCCGCGGAGGTCCAGAACACCACAACCGTTCAGGGTTTCAACTTCCTGGGAGGATTGATCTCGGCCGATGGGGTCTACGCCGTGGCAACCGTCTCGGCGACCAAGAGAACACTGACCGCCTCATCGGACGGATCGGTCTTCAAGAACCTTGTGGTTGCCGGCCAGCAGGTCCCCGACGATGTGCCGCCGAACACCTCCCTGCCGCTGCCGGGAATCGGAACAGTCACACTGAACAGGGTCGAAACGTCGGGCTCGTTCACCAAGGACGGCCAGATTCAGGTCGACATGATCGCGATCGACGTCAACAAGGCCAACGGTTCGGGTCTGCCGATCGGCACAAAGATTCTGATCGGCCACGCCCTGGCCGGCTATGTGCGCAAGGAACCGCCCGTCGTTTACAATGGCACGGCCTTCGTGGCGGAGGTAACGGGCAATTTCGGCAACGATATCAAGAACAAGATCGGCCGCTCGGCTGCGCTCAACATCGATTGCCAGGGTACCCACGGGAAGACCAGGACCAACAGCGTTGGCTCGCAGGATATCAGCGGGCTTCTTTCCCTGGACGATGGTCACTCCACCGCGTTCGCCTCCCGCGACGGCGACGCCTATGTCGCCAAGACGACCGCTTCTTCGGGCAGTCTCAACCTGCTCGGCGGCCTGATCAAGGTAGACGGCCTTCAGGCGGTTGCGAAATCGACTCTGAAGAACGGCGCGGTGAAGGGAACCGCCGAAGGTTCGGGCTTCAGCGGACTGACCATCGCCGGAGTGTCCATTCCGGCAGATCTACCGCCCAACTCGAAACTGCCGTTGCCGGGGATCGGCGACGTCACCGTGAACGAACAAGTTATCGGCAATGACGGAAGCGTTACCGTGAACGGCTTGCACATTGCAATCACGACGTTCAACCTTCTCGGGCTGCCGGTGGGATCGGAAGTGTACGTGGCGCATGCCACATCCTCGGTTGCGCCCTTCTGAACCCCCAATAGCGGTTGCGGCGTCTCCCACCGGCCGCCGCAATTCACGACTTGACGCCCGGGCCCCGGCTCGGGCGTTTTCTTTTTTGAGGCCGAGAGGGATGCGATGGCATGCGCCAGACCGCCGGACAATTGTCGTTCCAGACACCCGGCAGGGGCCTCGTCGAAATCACGTCCTCTGTTGCGGGCTGGGTCGGCAAGCAGGCGATCGAATTGGGATTGTTGACCCTTTTCTGCCGCCATACCTCGGCGTCCCTGCTGATCCAGGAAAATGCCGATTCCGATGTCAGAAGCGATCTGGAGAAATATTTCGAGCAGCTGGTGCCCGAATCCCGTTCCGGCTATCGGCATGCGGCCGAAGGCCCGGACGACATGCCGGGGCATATCCGCACCGCGCTTACACAGACACAATTCTCGGTCCCTGTGATCGGCGGCCGCATGGCCCTCGGTACCTGGCAGGGCCTTTTTCTATTCGAGCACCGTACCAGCCCTCACAGCCGTACCATCGCTCTTCACCTCGTCGGCGAATGAGGCACCGGGAACAATGACGGCTTGCCCGACGCCGCCGCGCCAAATCCTGTCGAAGGCCTCAGAATGTCCGCTGGATGCTCATGCTCACGAAATCGCGATCTCCCAGCGGCTGCCGCATGGGCGATCCCATGAAGTGCACGAACAATAGCTTTGCCTTCCAGCTGCTTTTGAATTCCGCCTCCGCCCCGAATTCGAAGTCACCCGCGCCGCTGAATTCACCCACGCTCGTGGCAGAATCGCCGATCAGGCCATACCTTACGGCAAGGGGCAGACTGATCGTTAGGTTCGGAAGAACTTCAAAATATTCGGGCGAAAGCGATACTGCCGCCGAAACGGCGGTATCGTCCCGCGAAAAATCGAACGCGGAACGGTTCCTTTCGATGTCTAGCAGAGTTGCTGACGCGATCTCCGCGACGAATTCCGCACCGTCCCAGAATCTGCCTGCGGGAAAAGCGTTCACAGTCGAGATCTGCGCATGCAGAGTATTGCCGACCGGATAGCGGGCATCTGCCCCGATGCCAGCAACCTCTCCCGGCGCGACTATCGCCGGAGCGCCGACGAGAGGCATATTCCGCCGGAACGAAATCTCTCCTGCGATGTTGCTGTCTGCGAGGTAGCTGCTGAAGCTCGCGCCGTAGATTTCGATTCCGCTCGGATATACGAGCTGGTAGAATCCCACGGGTCCGGGTCCGGGCGATCCATCCGGCCGCAGATAGATTTCCGGCGACTTCGCATCGAACCGCAATGCATAGATTCCAAGGTCGTATCCGGCCTTGGTAAGTCGCATTGCCGCACCGAACTGGTCCGAACCAGGGGGCCGCAGGTCCCCGGTGCGCAGGAGATAGCGGCCGCCGTCCAGGAAAAGCCGTTCGCCACCCGAATCGAGAATGTCGCTGGCGCTGAAAAAGCTGCCGGAACCGGGCAGCCGGTTCTTTCGCCATTCGAACTGGTAGTAGGCTTCGATGGAAAGGTCCGGCCGTGGCAGCATCGTGACGGCGGCCTGGGTCACGGGCAGCAGGATCTCGGCGGTCTGAGCCAGCGGGTTGCCGAACTGCTTCAGCACGTCTGCCGGGGACTGGCCCGCCGCGATGCCGTTCTCGGCAAAGAACAGACTCTCGCCCCAAGTCAGAGTGTAGCGCCCCAGACGGAACGATACCGGAGTGTTTCCTACCTCGAAACTTCCGTGAACATAGGCATCGAAGAGCTCGATATGCTCGGCGTGCAAGGCGCGGGTCGCCCGGGTAAATGCATTGTGGGGGACCGAAACGGGATTGAATGTGGACGGCGAGTTGTTGTCGTTCCGCTCGGTGTAGATACTGTCGAACCAGCCTAGTCCGCTCAACCGCAATCCGAAATCTCCCCGATCCAACTCCGCCTGGGAGAACACGTCCAGCCTGTTGGAAACCGGGCCCGGCTGGAAATTGCGGTCGCCGTCGTCGGAATTGGGATCGGCCGTGAGTGCCCGGTCGGCGCCCTCAACACGAAACGCGTTGCTGTAACGGATGGTCGTGTCCCACCGCAACGAGATACCGGCTTTTTCGTAGAGTTCGGCAGCCTGGGTATTTCCGGGGGGAAGACACGCCATCAATGCCGCAAGCAGTGCAGTTCCGGCGGTACAGGCCGGGGCGCGCGAATGCCCGTATGCGCGAGCCGGCATTGAATTATACTGTCCACCCATGCGCCATCTTCGAATTGGGAAATCCGCTGCTCGCACTGCCCCAAAGGAGGCACTACGCGCGCTTTTTCTTGCGATCCTGCTGGCAACCCCGCCGAACACTGCCCGTCCGGCGGTCTCATCTCAAGAAGCGGAGCGGCTGAAATCGACTCTTACCCCGGTGGGAGGAGAACGGGAAGGAAACAAATCCGGTACCATCCCCGCCTGGACAGGGGGTTACAGGAAACCTCCCGAAGGGGCGGAACCGTTTCCATACGCCGGGGAAAAGCCGCTTTTCCAGATTACGTCCTCCAACTACACCCACTACGCCGGCAAGCTCCCGGAAGGCGCCAAAGAGTTGTTGCGGCGCTACCCCGGCTATCGCATGGACATCTATCCCACCCACCGGTCGGCGGCGCTACCGAACGCTGTTTATGAGAATACCTTTCGCAACGCGACCCGCGCGCATGCGGCATCTGCCGGCCTGGCCTTTGGCGTCGAAGGCGCGGCGGGGGGGGTTCCCTTTCCGATTCCGAAGAGCGGTACCGAAATCGTGTGGAACCACCTGTTGGCGTATTGGGGTCCCGCACGGGAGGTTCGTGTCAGCACCTATGTCGCCTCGCCGGGGGGTACCACCGAATTGACGTCGACCTACGACGAAATCGCGGATTTTCCCTACTACTATCCGGCGGCCACACCCTCCTCATATGAGGGCTACTACTTCAAGACCCGGCATTTGGAGACCGCCCCGCCGGCGATCGCCGGGCAAGGGTATCTCGTCTGGCAGCCCAACGACACGGCCAAGTACAAATTTGTCGCGTGGCGCCTGCTTCCCGGCCAGCACCGGGTTCGACGCGGGCCGTCGCTGTCGTACGACATCCCCGACCCGGATGCCTCCGGCTTCGAGAATCTGGACGAATACTACATCTATTTCGGCGGACCCGATCGCTACGATTTCAAACTCCTCGGAAAGGCCGAGATGTACATTCCGTACAACAACAACCGGCTCTATTCCCGCGCGGCGTCCGAAGTCATGGGGCCGCGCTACGCCAAACCCGACAATCTGCGCTACGAGCTTCACCGCGTATGGGTCGTCGAAGGAACGCTGGCGGCAGGAAAACATCACATCGTCCCGAGGCGCCGCCTCTATTTCGATGAGGACACCTGGCTCGCCGTTTACAGCGATTCTTGGAACGAGGAAGGAAAACTCTGGAAATTCGGGCAGGCTACGATGTATCTCATGCCGGACATTCCTGCCGTGATCCTCGGAAGCCAGTTCGTCTACGACCTGGATCTCGGCGGCTATGTGTACGGATTCGTCTTCAAGGACGGCAGCTACCGGATTACCGCGCCGCATCCCGCAGCGATGTTCTCGCCCGACGCGTTCGCCGCAATTTCGACCCGATGAACCCTCAAGTTTCCAGTCCGGTGTAGACCAGGCTTGCGATCCGCTGCATCTCCGCAGCGGAAATTCTTCCGGCAATAACGGTTCCGAGCACCTCATCCTGCCAGACGCAGATTCGCAATCCGTCGCGCTTGAATTGATCGAACCGGACGGCGCTTGTGGGCCTGCGAACATAGATCGTCAAATTGCGGCTTGCGGACCCCCTGTATACCAGCTCTACCGCCCTGCCGCCCGGCGTGCGGTCGTAGATCGCGGCGCGAGCAAGGCGGTAGCCCATGCGGCTCAGGTTGGGCGCGCGAAGGTTCATCTTGATGGATTCCGTCATCGCCCGGTCAATGGCACGGATCTGCGCAGGATTTCCTGCAACGATCTCCTCGCGCGGCGAAAGATCGTGCGCGCGCGCCGCGATTGCCTCTCGAACGATGCCCTCTTCGTCGCTGAAAGGCAGTGGCCGGAAATAGAGGGCGCTGACGATCGCAACGACGAGCACCGCGGCCGCGGATGCCCACCACGCGAGCTGCACCGGGCGGCGAACGCGAGCCTGACGATCGATCTTCGCGATCCAGTCCGCGGGGACCGGCCGCTCGAGCAGGGGACCGTAGAGTCGACCGAGAGCCGCCTTGTCCGCACGGAACTTCGTGTACATTTCGGACAGAGCCGGATCCCCTGCGACGAGCGATGCAACGCGCGCAGATTCCTCGGCGTTGAGCTCGCCGTCCACCAGTGCGCCAAGCAGCTCTTCGCGGGTGGCAGGACGATCGTTCATCGATCTGCCCTCCTGTGCACTGCAAGGAATTCGACATTCGAGGTTTCCGGGGGTTGCGGATCGCCTTCCAGCGCGGCCCGCAAATTGGTGCGCGCGCGGGCCAGGCGCGACATCACGGTGCCGATGGGAATCTCCAGTTCGGCGGCGATCTCGCGGTAGCTCAGGCCTTCCAGTCCGATGAGAAGGAGAATCTGCCGGTGCTCGACATTGAGTCCCATCATGCCCGCAACAAGGTCGTTGAATGCGGTTCTATCTGCCGCAGGAACGCTCAGGGACAGGTCGTCGCTCAATTCCGAAATATCCTCTTCCCTCCCTCGGCCGCGCCGCCTGCGCAACTCGTCGATGTAAAGATTGTGCAAGATGGACCTCAGCCATCCCAGGAGTCGTTGACCATCGCGCAGGGTATCAGAGCGGCGCAGCGCCCGCTCGATGCAGTCCTGGACGAGATCGTCCGCCATCGACGCATTGCCGACCAGCGCCACCGCATACCTCCGCAAGGCCGGCAATTGGGCGATCAGGTCGTCCGCGAATTGTCTGCCCGTAGCTATGGTTAGTACGCCCCAGCGTCACTTCAGCCGCAACCATATCCCATAGACGGCCTGGCTTCGCGATTATTCCCTTGCCGCCCCTCCGAACCTGGCACTCAGGGGAGACCTCGTGCCTCGCAGGTCTCGAGGAGCCGAAAAAAGTGCGGACGAAGCGGAATAAGCGGGCCTCGGATCCGTCTAGCAAATGGCTGCGACGGCTTGAATATCGGGTCGAGATCGATGGTGCGGGCCTCGGCAGCCACCAATTTGCAAACCGCCCTGGGGAAAACATGAACGCGCAGCGTATATGGTGTAAGTCTATCCTCGCAGCTTCCATTCTTACCGGCACGACTTTCGCGACAAGCCCATCCGGCGCAGTCCCGGCGTTCGCCGAACAGACGGGCCTGCGTTGCCAATCCTGTCATGTCGGGGGGCTCGGTCCGCAGCTGACCCCATTCGGCCGGAATTTCAAGGTGAACGGCTTCACGATGAGGGCGGGCAACACGTTTACCCTGCCGGTGTCGGCAATGGCCATCGCATCCTTCGTAAACACCGCGAGCGACCAGCCCTCGCCCCCTGCCGATCACTACGGCACCAACAACAATTTCACGCTCGACGAAGCGAGCATTTTCATAGCCGGCGGATTTGGCGAACATTTCGGCGCGTTCTCCCAGTTTACCTATGACGGCGTCGGCCGCGCCTTCGGCTGGGACAATCTGGACGTTCGTGCCGTCGACCACCTTACCGTCGGCGGCAGCGATGTCCTGGTCGGTGTCGATCTCAACAACAATCCCGGCATTCAGGATCCCTTCAACACGCTGCCGGCATGGGGATTTCCCTACACGAACAGCGACCTGGCGCCCGGCCCCGCCGCCGCCACGCTCTTCGATGGCGGCTACGAACTGGCAGTGCTCGGCACGACGGCCTATGCCCAGTTCGAAAACGGATTGTACGCCGAAGCGGGCTTCTATTTCACGCCCGGCCAGCATTTCCTGAGCGCGTTCGGCACCGACGAAGGGCCTGGGCAGATTGAAGGCGTAGCGCCCTACCTGCGCATGGCATGGCAGAAGGACCTGGCGGACGGCGGAAACCTGCAGCTTGGCGCCTTCGGATTCTTCCCGAGCTTTTTTCCCGGCAACGACAGGACAGCCGGCAAGACCGACTCCTATTCGGACCTCGGCGTGGACGTTTCCTATCAGCTCTCGGACAGCGGTACCAACGTGTATTCCGTCAATGCGCGTTATATGCATGAGGAGCAGGATCTCGCCGCAACGCATCTTCTCGGCGGATCGCTGAGAGGCAGCAACTCGCTCGACGACTTTCGCATCGATGGATCCTACTACTGGCGGGACTGGCTGGGCTTGACCGTCCAGCTGTTCGACACGGAAGGTTCGCGCGATCCGCTGCTTTATGCCGGGAATCGTACCTTCTCGCCGGACAGCAACGGCGTGCGGTTTCAGGTCGACGCGACACCCTGGGGCGAGGACGTTTCCCCGTTCGGACCGCGATTCAACATGCGCGTCGGACTGCAGTACACAATCTACTCGAAGTTCGACGGAGCAAGCCGAAACTACGATGGGAGCGGTCACGACGCGGCTGACAACAATACGTTGCGCATCTTCACCTGGTTTGCCCTGTAAGGAGAAATTGCGGCTTCAGTCGCGTCGCGCGCGCAATGCAGCGAAACCTGCGGGACTGCGAAGGCGGCGCGCTGAAGTTGAACTGCGCAAACAGTCCATCGTCCCGGCGGGACCAATTTTGTTTGACGAAAGTCCAGGCCTGTCTGACGCCAACAAGTGTGGCGCTCCCACGGGGAATCGAACCCCGGTTTCAGCCTTGAGAGGGCCGCGTCCTGACCGCTAGACGATGGGAGCAAGCGGGGAGGCCTTATAGCGTCGCTCAGGCGGCACGATCAAGGAGGCTCACGGCAAGCGGCGCAAAGGCGCGATCCCGATAGACAAAGGAGCCGATCGCCACATCGGCGGCCGGGCTGTCCAGGGCGGCAACGAGCCAGAGGAACCCGTCGTCCACAGCCTGTCCGGCATCCTTCGCGCTCGGCATACATCGCCCGTTGGGATGGGAGTGATAGCAGCCGACAATTTGACGGCCGGTGCCGCGCAATTCCCGCAGCACGCGGACGTGACGGGCCGGGTCGATCTCGAAACAATCGTCCTGCGCCGCCAGATTCGCGCAGGGGTGAAGCGCGACGGCGCGAACGACGCACCCTTCTCGCAGCCCCTCGATGAGGCCGCAACATTCCCTTGGAAACGCGGCACGCGCTTCGGTCGCGATCTGCTCCCGCAGCCTCGCAGGCAGAATGAGGGTAAGTTCACCTTGCATGCCGGAATTCGACCCGAGAAACCAGATGTCCGTCGCCAGTGTCGATGATATCAACTTCCTCGCCCGCCGGCGTGGCCAGCCTGAGAATGAGACGATTCGGCTGGGATTGCATATCGAGGATTTTCGCGTTTTCGGGGAGCAAAGCGGCGAGGCGCGAAGGCGCGCCGGCAGTCTTGGCGCCGAATCTCATGACGAGCCCTGCTACAAGAACCGCGAGAGCGATGACGATCAGGACACCCAGCACGATGACGACCGCGCGCAACATGCGGTAGCTTGCGGACTGTTTCGGATCGACCATGATGTCTGACACGGCTACCCCTGAAACGATACTTCACGCGACGGTCGCCGGCGAGGACGCCGGCATGCGGCTCGACCGGTTTCTCGCCGCCGCGTTCGCCGACATCAGCCGCTCACGGCTGGAAGGCCTTATCGAAGCGGGCGCGGTCGCCGCCGGGACCAAATCCATAAGAGACGGCAACTATCGGGTCAAACCCGGCGAGTCCTACACCGTGCGCATCCCCCCGCCGAGACCGGTGGCGCCGGAAGCGCAGGCGATACCCCTGACGATCGTCCACGAGGACGATGACCTTATCGTCATCGACAAGCCGGCCGGGCTGGTCGTGCATCCCGCGGCGGGAAATCCCGACGGGACGCTGGTCAATGCGCTGCTCGCCCATTGCGGAGACGAGCTTACCGGCATCGGCGGGGAGGCGAGGCCCGGGATCGTCCACCGCCTCGACAAGGACACAAGCGGGCTCCTGGTGGCCGCCAAGAACGAGCGGTCGATGAAAAGCCTCGCAAAACAGTTTGCCAACCACACCATCGAGCGGGCTTACAACGCGATAGTGTGGGGTGTGCCGCGTGCGGTCGAGGCGACCATCGAAGGGGACATCGGCCGCAATCCTTTCGACCGAAAGCGCATGGCGGTGGTGCGTGGCGGGGGAAAGACGGCCCGTACGCGCTATCGGATCGTGGAGGTTTTCGGCAGCCCGGCACGCCCCTTCGCCGCGCTTTTGGAGTGCCGGCTGGAGACCGGGCGCACGCACCAGATCCGTGTTCACCTGACCCATTTGGGCCATCCTCTGATCGGCGATCCCACCTACGGCCGCGGCCGTCAGGTGCCTCGTGCCCGAAACGAGGCCGAGGAGCTGGCTTTCTCTGCGGCCCGGGAGTTTCCCCGCCAGGCCCTGCATGCCGTGCTGCTCGGGTTCCAACACCCCACCACCCACAAGACCATGCGCTTCTCTTCACCCTGGCCGGCGGATATTGCGGCCCTGGTCGAGGCTTTGAGGGGCTTGAAATAGCCCTCGATCATTCCCAAGTTGGGGTGCCGATGGGGCAGTTTTCGTATCGAATCATTGTCGAATGTGGCGTCCACGCGTTGTCTAATGGCGACGCGCGGGGCGCCGTCGCCTTTCGCGCGGAAGGACGTGGAGCATGAGCAGTCGCGGGTTGCCGAGCCTACAGGGCGAAGGAGGACTTTCGCGCTACCTTTCCGAAATCCGGAAGTTCCCGCTTCTGGCGCCGGAGGAGGAATACATGCTGGCGAAGCGCTGGAAGGAACACGAGGACCCGGAAGCCGCCCGCAAGCTGGTGACCTCTCATCTTCGGCTCGTCGCCAAGATCGCGATGGGGTATCGCGGCTACGGCCTGCCTCTTTCGGAAGTGGTAGCGGAAGGCAATGTGGGCCTGATGCAGGCAGTGAAGCGGTTCGAGCCCGACAAGGGTTTCCGGCTCGCCACCTATGCGATGTGGTGGATCCGCGCCGCCATTCAGGAATACATTCTGCGCTCGTGGTCGCTCGTGAAGCTGGGAACGACCGCCGCGCAGAAAAAGCTGTTCTTCAACTTGCGCAAGGCCAAGACCAAGATCGAGGCCATCGAGGAAGGCGACATGACGCCGGAGCACGTCGCCAAGATCGCTGACCAGCTTGGAGTACCCGAGCGCGAAGTGATCGACATGAACCGCCGCCTTTCCGGGCCGGATTCGTCACTCAATGCGCCGCTGCGTTCGGACTCGGAGAGCGAATGGCAGGATTGGCTGCCAGACGACACGATAGACCAGGAAACGCGCATGGCAGAGCGCGAGGAGCTGGGCGAACGCCACGAGCTGCTCACCGGCGCTCTGGGGGAGCTTACGGAGCGCGAGCGGGAAATCATACAGGCGCGCCGCCTTCAGGACGATCCGGCCACGCTCGAGGAACTGTCGCAGAAATATGGCGTGTCGCGCGAGCGAGTGCGGCAGATCGAAGTGCGCGCCTTCGAGAAGCTGCAGACCCAGATGAAGCGCGCCCTGGCCGAAAAGCGCAGCCACTCGCTCAGTCCGGCATAGCGGGCGGGTCGTCACGGCTCTGCGACGGCGTCATGTTCTGCGGGCGCGGCCACTATGCGCTCGCGAATGTTCGACGAAAACCGGCACGGCGCTAGCGTGACCTCTCCTTGGAGGTCCGCACATGAAACTTGCGATTTGGCAGATCGACGCTTTCGCGCGCAAGCCGTTCGAAGGCAACCCGGCAGCGGTGGTACCGCTCGATGCGTGGATCGAGGCGGGACTGATGCAGAAAATCGCCATGGAAAACAATCTTGCGGAGACCGCGTTCTTCGTCCGCGAGGACCGCGGCCGCTATGGACTTCGATGGTTTACGCCAAAGGCGGAAGTGGACCTTTGCGGCCATGCGACGCTGGCAAGCGCATGGCTGATATTCGAGCGTCGCGAGCGATCGCTTCAGTCCGTGGCCTTCGAAACGCGATCGGGAACGCTTGTCGTCGAGCGCGGTCCCGATGGCATGAACAGCATGTCCCTTCCTGCCGATCCGGTCCGGCGATACGAGGCGCAGGACGGTCTCGCCAGCGAGATCGGCCGGGCCCTCGACGTTCCGCCACCGGCGGAAATCTTCGAGGGTCGGTATGTACTGGCGCTATGGGACGACCCCGCCTTCGTCCGAGCGATCGTCGGCCCCGGCAATATCGCCGCTGTATTGAGGCCGCTCGACAAATGGGGGCTGATCGCAACGGCGCCGGGCGACGGCAACTATGATATCGTTTCCCGCTTCTTCGCGCCCGACAAGGGCGTGCCCGAAGACCCTGTCACCGGCTCCGCGCATTGCGCGCTCGTGCCGTTCTGGGCGAAGCGCCTCGGCAAGCGGACGCTGAAAGCGAGGCAGGCGAGTCCGCGCGGCGGCGATCTCGTCTGCACCGACGATGGCGCCAGGACAATCCTCTCTGGTCCGTGCGCCGAATATCTCGCCGGGCAGATCGAAGTTTGACTGCTACCCGCCGTCCCCTTCGCCGCGCCCCTCCTGCTCGAGTTCGGACTCGGTCTCGTCGTCGAAATCTTCACCGAGGGCCGCCAGGCCGTCGGCAAGATAGTCGCCGAGGAGCGGCAATCCCAGCAGGTATTGTCCGGTGCGATTGTTGTGTTCGTCCTTCGCGGTCTGGAGCGCTTCGTCCCACTCGTCGACGTCGAACGTACCGCGGCCCAGCCAGGCCAGTGCGACAAGATTGACCTGCTCTTCCTCGTCAAGGCTGTTGATGAATGCAAGGAGCTCCCGACGGACGGCATCATCCTCCGGCCTGTCTTCCAGCACGTCGGCCATCCCGTCGTCGGCGGGATTTGAACCCTCGTCCTCGTCCGAATCGGCCTCCTTGGCATCGAACTGCCGCGCTTTCAGTATGATGTACCGTACTTTCTCCGCTGAAATCCCCAGCTCGGGAAGCTCGTCGCCTTCCGTGGCTTCTTCCCTGATCGGCATGGCCAGTCCCATCGGTGTGAAATCCCGACTTACAACGGCTTGGACGCGCCTTGCGTTCCCCGCAATGCTGCGAAGCGCGCCGCCAAGTTTGCCTTGGCCCGGCAAATCCCATATCAGGGCTGTGGGCCACGCCGCCCCAACGCGGCGCTTGCATTCTGGAAGGAATGTGGAATGACCGGAAATCGTCCGGCCGTGCGCCCTGCACGGCCTTTTTTTTCATCGGGTCCCTGCGCCAAGCGACCGGGCTGGACAGCGGAGGCTCTCGACTCTGCACTTCTGGGCCGCTCTCACCGCTCCGCGCCTGGCAAAGCCAAGCTCAAGGAGGCGATCGACCGAACCAGACGACTGCTGGAAATTCCCGCCGGCTATCGCGTCGCCATTGTCCCGGCATCGGATACGGGCGCAGTGGAACTTGCCCTTTGGTCAATGCTGGGTCCCCGGCCGGTGGACTGTTTTGCCTGGGAAAGCTTCGGTGAGGAGTGGGTCACCGACACCATCAAGCAACTCAAGATACCGGACGTTCGGCTGCACAGATCCCCCTACGGTGCGCTTCCCGATCTCGCACGGGCCGACCCGGAGCATGATCTGGTATTCACCTGGAACGGCACCACCAGCGGCGTACGCGTTCCAAACGGCGACTGGATCGGCGCCGACAGGGAGGGCATTTCGATCTGCGATGCGACCAGCGCCGCCTTCGCCATGGATCTCGATTGGCCCAAGCTCGATGCAACGACATTTTCCTGGCAGAAAGCCCTGGGGGGCGAGGCCGCGCACGGCATGCTGGTACTGTCTCCACGCGCCATTCAAAGGCTGGAATCGTACACTCCGCCGTGGCCCCTCCCCAAGATCTTCCGGCTCACGAAATCCGGAAAGCTGAATGAGGCGATTTTCGACGGTGAGACGATCAATACACCGTCCATGCTCGTAGTCGAGGACTACCTCGACACGCTGAAATGGGCTGAATCGATCGGCGGCCTTCCGGCGCTCAAGGCGCGGTGCAACGCAAACTTCAAGGCCTTGTCGGAGTGGGTGATGCGCAGCGGCTGGATCGACTTCCTGGCGCGAGAGCCTTCCTACCGCTCTCCCACAAGCGTGTGCCTCAAGATCGTCGATCCCACATTCGCGGCCCTCGACGAAAAGAGCCAATACGGCGTGGTGAATGCGATCGCCGATCTGCTGGAATCGGAAGCCGTTGCCTTCGATGTCGCAGGTCACAGGAACGCGCCGCCGGGACTTCGAATCTGGTGTGGCACCACCGTCGAGACTGCGGAAATCGAGGAGCTGGGGCCATGGCTCGACTGGGCCTGGGAAAAGGTGAAAGGCTGATCCGGTGCCCAAAGTTCTCATCGCAGACAAGCTATCGCCGGCCGCTCTCGCCGTTTTCAAAAATCGCGGGATCGAAGCGGATGTCGTTCTCGATCTGAAAAAGGACGGCCTCCTGGGAATTGCCGCGGACTACGAGGCCATCGCCATTCGTTCCTCGACGAAGATCACTGCCGACGTGATAAGGGCCGCGAAAAAACTGAAGGTCGTGGGCCGCGCCGGCATCGGCGTGGACAATGTCGACATGCCGGCCGCGACCGCCGCCGGTGTCATCGTGATGAATACGCCCCACGGAAATTCGATCACGACCGCCGAGCACGCCATCGCCCTGATGCTTGCATTGGCGCGCGAGATTCCGGCCGCCAACGCCTCCACGCAGGCCGGCAAGTGGGAAAAGAACCGCTTCATGGGCGTGGAGGTCACGGGAAAGGTTCTCGGGCTCATCGGCGCGGGCAATATCGGCTCGATTGTCGCAGATCGCGCCAAGGGGCTGAGAATGCGCGTGGTGGCATTCGATCCCTATCTGTCCGCGGAACGGGCGGCTTCTCTGGGCGTGGAGAAAGTGGAGCTGGCCGAGCTGCTGGCGCGCGCGGACTTCATCAGCCTCCATACGCCGTTGACAGCCGAAACCCGCAATATTCTTTCAGCAGACGCGATCAACCGCATGAAAAGGGGGGTGCGGATCGTCAACTGCGCACGCGGCGGGCTTGTCGACGAGGCGGCGTTGAAGGCGGCGATCGAGAGCGGGCACGTTGCGGGGGCGGCGCTCGATGTGTTCGAGCACGAACCGGCGACCTCGAATGTCCTTTTCGGATGCGACAAGGTAATCGCAACGCCGCATCTTGGAGCCTCCACGGCGGAAGCGCAGGAGAAGGTTGCGATTCAGGTTGCCGAACAGATTTCCGACTATCTGTCGACCGGAGCGATCACGAACGCGCTCAACATGCCATCGATAAGCGCGGAGGAAGCAAAAAAGATCAGGCCCTGGATCGCGCTAGCCGAAAAGCTCGGCCTGTTCGCAGGCCAGTTGACCGATACCAGCATTCGCGAAGCCGACATTCTCTACGAAGGCAGTGCCGCGGCGCTGAATACACGGGCCCTTACACAGGCGGCGCTTGCAGGTCTGCTTCGTCCGACTCTCACGGAAGTGAACATGGTCAATGCGCCGATCGTGGCGAAGGAACGCGCCATCAAGGTCAGCGAAACGCGACGCGATGCGCAAGGCATCTACGAGGGCTATGTGAAAATATTCTTGACCCTCGCCGACGGATCCACACGTCGCGTTGCAGGGACAGTATTTTCCGATGGAAGGCCACGGCTCATCCAGATCAGGGACATCGATGTCAACGCCGAGTTCGCCCCTTCCATGATCTACGTTGTCAACGAGGATCAGCCTGGAATGATCGGCCGGTTGGGAACCGTGCTGGGGCAGGCGAAGGTCAATATCGCCAATTTCCATCTGGGCCGTGCGGCGCCGGGTGCCGACGCATTGGCCCTGGTGGAAGTCGATGGTGCCGTACCCGGAGAGGTTCTGGCCGAAATCGCGAAACTTCCCCACGTCAAGCAGGCGAGCGCGCTTTCCTTCTGAACTTGCAATGGGTTTCTCCCGCACCCATCTCTCGTAGGGTGGATGGAGGGCGGATCGTGAATCCGGTGCTGGGCGTCTACTTGGTCTGGGGGCTCTGGGCCGTTTCCTGGGTTGCTGCGTCCTTCTGGGCAGACAGGGCGACGCGGCGGCCACCTGCCGCCACGCAGATTCCGTATCGCGCAATGACGTTGACGGGGTTCGCGCTCCTCTTCGGTATTGTGGCGGGCGGATCGGGCGAGCAAGCCGGGGCGATCCAAGACACCACATCCTTCGGACTTCGGCTTTTCGATTTCAGGCTCTGGCCTGTGAGCGCCCCACTGGGTTGGAGCATGGTTGCACTGGCCGTGCTCGGGTTTGGATTTGCATGGTGGGCGCGGATTCACTTGGGGCGGCTGTGGTCGGGCTTCGTTTCCCGAAAGGAGGGACACCGCGTCGTCGATACGGGTCCCTACCGGCTGGTCCGCCACCCGATCTATACGGGCATCGACGCGGCGTCGTTCGCGGTTCTCGTGGTCAAGGCCTCGCCGCTGGCGCTTGCCGGATTCGTTCTGGTTGTGTGGGGATATTGGCTGAAGGCGCGCATCGAAGAGCGTTTCCTGCGCGAAGAACTTGGTTCGGAGGCGTACGACGCCTATGCCCGGCGCGTCCCCATGCTCGTGCCCTTCTCGCCTGTCTAGACCGAATCCAGATACCTGATGTCCGGCCGGCCGGCCAGGCAGGCGCCGATCGCGGGACCGGCACTGCGAAAATGCTCGGACTTGCCATGAGCTTCGAGCGCCGCCTGGTCCCGGTACATCTCCATGACGACGTAAGTGTCGTTCTCCGTTCGCGATCTGCACAGATGATAGAACATGTTGCCCTGCTCGTTTTCGCGGACGAGTGCCGCGAGCCGTTCAAATGCCGCCTCCAGCTCCGGCCCCTTGCCCGGCTGAACCTTCAGGGTCGCGATAACGCCGATTGCCATGTGTCATTTCTCCTATTGGGCACCATTGCGGCCCGACGGGTGACGAGCCTCGAACATCCGCAGCGCATTCCCTGCTCCATGAGGATAGTGCGGCACGAATCGAATCGTGCCGAAACGGCTATCGGCCCTTGTAGCTGGGAGGGCGCTTTTCGAAAAAGGCGGTCACCGCCTCCCTGTGATCTTCCGTCAGATGCGCCAGCGACTGGTACGCCGCCGACATTTCCATGATTGTGTCGAAGCTCGTGCCTTGGCCCTCGCGCATGAGTTTCTTGGTCATGCGGAGGACATCCGGGGGCTGACGGCAAATGCGCGCGGCAAGGGCCCTGGCTTCTTCCATGAGCGCGGCTGCCGGCACCACTCTGGAAACGAGGCCCCATTGCAGCGCCGTGGCGGCGTCGATCGTGTCTGCGGTAAAAAAAAGCTCTGCCGCACGCGCCATGCCGACAACCCGCGGCAAAATCCAGGCTCCGCCATCGCCGGGCACAAGTCCGATTCTGAGAAATGTGGCGCCGAAAATCGCGCCCTCCGAAGCAATGCGAATGTCTGCAAGGCAGGCCACATCGTTGCCGAGCCCGATCGCGGGGCCGTTCACGGCCGCGATCATCGGTACCTGCACGTCCCACAGGGCGCGAACGATTCGATGAATGCCGTTTCGATACCGTTCGCGGATGTGCACGCCTGCGCCCGAGAATGCGCCGGACCGTTCGCGCATGGCCTTTATGTTGCCGCCCGCAGAGAATGCCGGACCCGCGCCGGTCAGGATGACGCAGCGCACGTCGCGATCGGCGTTGATCCGGCTGGCGGCATCGGAGAACAGCTCGCCGTCGCCGTCTTCCCCGAGAGGATTGCGGCTATCGGGCCTATTGATCGTAAGCGTGACCACGGAGCCGGACTTTTCGAAAAGCAATGCCGACATGTGAAATCTCCAAAGCCCATGGAGCGCCGTCCCGCGGGCAAACCCGTCAGGCCGCCTGACCGCCGTTCATCGACGCGTAGCGCATCAGGTGATGATCGACATTTCCATAGAGCGTGTCGAGCATGGTGAGCCGCTTGAAATAGTGTCCGACATCAAGCTCGTCGGTCATGCCCATGCCGCCATGGATTTGCACCGCGCTCTGCCCGATAAAACGCCCCGAGCGGCCAATCTGGACCTTGGCTGCGGAGGCGGCGCGCCCGCGTTCTTCGGCGGTCCCATCGAGCCTGAGCGTTACCATCAGCGTGATCGAGACAGCCTGCTCGTAGTTCACGAACATGTCGACCATCCTGTGTTGCAGGACCTGGAATTTTCCGATCGGTACGCCGAACTGTTTGCGGGTCTTGGAGTATTCCACCGTCGCGTCCACAAGCTTCTTCATTGCACCCGTGGCTTCTGCACAGTGTGCGGCGATGCCCCTGTCCACTGCACGCTCGATCGCCGGCAGAGCGCTGTCCTGCTCTCCGATCAACCTGAATAGCGGCACTTCCACGTTTTCGAACGTGACCTCCGATGCCCGATTGCCGTCCACAGTGGGATAGTCCCGCGTAAAGACGCCCTTCGCGCTTCGATCCACGAGAAATACGCTTATGCCCTGGCGCTCGCGCTGGCCGCCGCCGGTGCGGGCCGTCACGATGAGCGTGTCCGCCCAGGGCGCACCGATCACGACCGATTTCACGCCGCTGAGAATGAAGCTGCCGCCCTGCTTTCGCGCTGTCGTCGCGACATCCGCCAGATTGAACCTCCCGGACGGCTCCGCGAAAGCGAAAGCCATGACCGTCTCACCGGCCGCAATCTTTGGGAGCCACTCGCCCTTCAGCGCGTCCGTCCCCGTTTCGGTGAGCATGCCTCCGCCGATGATCGCCGTGGGCACATAGGGTTCCACCACCAGCGCGCGCCCGAATTCTTCCATGATGACGAGCGAGGAGACCCCGTCCCCGCCCAGCCCCCCGTATTCCTCGGGGAGCGAGGCAGCGAGCAACCCCAGCTCGGCGAACTGGGACCAGTGCCGCGGGTCCCTGCCCGCCTCATTGCGGGTAAATCGACGCCAATCCTCGAACCTGTAGTTGTCCGACAGGTATTTGGCGACCGAGTTGCGCAGAAGGACCTGCTCTTCGCTGAAGGAAAAGTCCATTTCGTTCCAATGCAAGAATTGCAATTGCAGGAGTATCGGACGGCAAGCGGGTATCGCGCAAGGCACCGCGCGGCAACATCGTCACGCCCGATACGACGGCCGCGGTCTGACGCGAGGACAACATGGATCCGGGCATTGGCAAGGCCGAACGCGGGCCGGCCAAGCGGATCCGGCGGACCGGCGCCAATCCGCCGCCGGTCCCGACCATCAGCCGGCTAGAGGCCGAGAACGGCTTTGGCGATGATGTTGCGCTGGATTTCGTTCGAACCGCCGTAGATCGATGCCTTGCGCATGTTGAAGTAACGTCCGGCCGCGCCGACGGCGTAGTCGGGTCCGACGGGATATTCGTTGCTGCCCAGGCTTCTCTCGTTGGGGAAGGCGTAATAGCCGACCGCCTCCTCCGTCAGCTCCGTGATGCGCTGCTGAATCTCGGTTCCGCGTATCTTGAGGATCGAGCTCTCCGGTCCCGCCATTTTGCCCCTGGACTCCGCAGCCAGGGTCCGCAACTCCGTGAATTCGAGCGCCGTGAGCTCGATCTCGAGTTCCGCCACTTTCCGAGCGAACGCGTCGGTGTCGATCAAGGGCTTTCCGTCGACGTGCTCGGCCCGCGCAATTTCCTTCAGGCGCGCCACGGCCTTCTTGGAGCGCGCCGTCCCCGCGATGCCCGTGCGCTCATGCACAAGGAGGAATTTGGCGTAGGTCCACCCCTTGTTCTCTTCGCCCACGCGATTGGCGACGGGCACCTTCACATTGTCGAAAAACACATCGTTCACCTCATGCGCGCCGTCGAGCACGATGATCGGCTTGACGGTTATGCCGGGCGATTTCATGTCTATGAGGAGAAAAGTGATGCCCTCCTGGGGCTTCACGTTCGGGTCGGTGCGGACCAGGCAGAAAATCCAGTCTGCGTACTGCGCCAACGTCGTCCAGGTCTTCTGCCCGTTCACGATGTAGTGGTCGCCCTCGCGAACCGCGCGCGTGCGCAGACTGGCAAGATCCGATCCGGCGCCAGGTTCGGAATAGCCCTGACACCACCAATCTTCGCCCGAAAGTATCCGGGGCAGGAATCTCTTCTTCTGCTCTTCATTGCCGAAAGTGAAGATGACCGGACCCACCATGCTCAGGCCAAACGGGAGCGTCGTGGGCGTGTCGGCGTCCGCGCATTCCTGATTGAAAATGAAGCGCTGGGTAACGCTCCATCCCGGTCCGCCATACTCCTTCGGCCAGATCGGAGCCACCCACCCTCTTTCGTAGAGAAGCTTGTGCCAGGCAAGATACTCCTGCTTGGTGCGCGTTGCGGATTCGGGCGCTCCGAGGCTTTTCGGCAATTTCGGCTTTGCGTCGGCGATGAACGCACGAACTTCGGCGCGAAATGCTTCCTCTTCCGGCGAGAACGAAAGATCCATGACCGGGCTCCGCGGTGTGACGCACCGATGATAGAGCCCCCGCGCCGCCGTTCAAGCTGGCTTCCAGTGCCGTAGCGGAACGAACGGCAAGGCATCATGTGCCTTCGGAGATGCGAATTTCCAATGCCCTGCCGACATCGCGCACGACGCTGGTCCAGTCGCCGGGTGCCGGCTGCCGGAACAGGCGCATGGTCGGATACCACGGCGTCGCCTTCCCATCCGGCTGCCAGCGCCAATCGGGAGAGGTGCAGAGCAGCGTCCATACCGGCCGGCCCAGCGCGCCCGCGAGATGGCAAAACACCGTATCGACGGAAATCGTGAGATCGGCCACGGTCAGCACGGCCGCAATATCGCAGAGGTCAAGCGCGCCGAGCCTTACTACATTGTCGGCGGCAGGCGCATCGCCATCATCCTTTTGCAATACGAGAAACCGCACGTTCGCCATGTCGAACAGAGGTGCCACTTCGCGATTCAAGATCGAGCGGCGATGGTCGTTCCGGTGTTCGGGATTGCCGCGCCACGCGATTGCCACCGTCAAATTGCCGGTTTCGCCGAGATCTCGCCGCCAGCGGTCGATTCGCTCTGGTTCGGCATGCAGGTAGGGCACTTCGCCCGGCAGGTTGGCGAGCGTTGTGCGGAAAAGGCGCGGCAGGCTGGGGAGCCCGCAGCTGAAATCGAAGGGAGGTAGCGTAAAACTCGGCTCTACGATCCGGTCGACGCCAGCGACGGTCGCACCGAGGGACATGATCTCCTGCCGGAGCGCGAGCAGGACCCTGGCCCCGCGCGCTGCCAGCAGCGGCACATACCGGAGGAACTGGATCGCATCGCCCAGCCCCTGCTCGCTGTGAACGAGGAGGGTGCGGCCGGCGATTTCCTCACCGTTCCAGACCGGCTGCAACGCGGCACTTCCGAGCTTGGATTTGCGAAACTCATAGTCGTCCCAGGCTTCCGGCATTTCGCCGAGCGCAAGCCGGACCGACGCAAGACCGAAGCGGGCCTCGGCATCGTCCGGATGGATGCGCAGCGCTGCAAGATAGGCTTGCCGCGCATCTTCCATTCGGCCCAGCGTGCGCATGAGATCGCCCAGGAAACGATTTGGCTCGGGCGAAGTGGAGGCACCCTCGATGGCCGCGCGAAGCCTGACCTCCGCTTCGGCAAATTCTCCGGTTCGCGTAAGGATGACTCCGATGCCGAGATGTGCCGATGGGGCGAGATCGGGATCGAGACGCGCGCACGTCTCGAAAGCATGAATGGCCTGGCGGAAGCGCCCACGCCTGTGCAGGACGGTACCGAGATTGTGATGGGCCGCCGCGAAGCGCGGGTTGGCCGCAATCACCGCCCGATAGCCCCGCTCGGCTGCTTCCAGGCGCCCGGCCCGCTGAAGGCCCAGGGCGTTCTGAAACTTCTCCTGCCACGTCATCGGCAACCTTGGGACGGGAACGGGACAGCTAGCAGCGAAATTTTACAGTTCAGCGACGGATCGCCTCGTGATGCCGGATGACCTCCTGCACGATGAAGGCAAGAAATTTTTCGGCAAAATCCGGATCGAGCTTGGCCTCCTTGGCAAGCGCGCGCAGGCGTTCGACCTGCTCGGCCTCGCGCGCGGGATCGGCAGGAGGCAACCCATGTTGCGCCTTGAATCGGCCTACCGCCTGGGTGCATTTGAAACGCTCGGCGAGAAGATGGACCAGGGCCGCATCGATATTGTCGATCGAATCCCGCAGGCGCTGCAATTCCGGATCAATCATGCATTTGAGCTTTCGCGGTTTCGTCATAAGCTCGGCCGAGCCTAATGGCGATATCCGTCCGGGGGCAAGCGATGGGATATGAGACAGCGCTGGGCGAATACACGCCATTCGAGTTCGCCGACGGACGGTGGACACGAACGGTTTTTCGCCGTGGCAGCGGTCCGGGCGTGATTGTGATCCACGAGATGCCGGGGCTGCACCCGCTCGTAATTCGATTTGCAGATCGCGTTGCGGCGGCGGGGATGACCGTCTTCCTGCCGAGCCTTTTCGGCGAGCCGGGGCGTCCGGTCAGTCCCGGCTACGCCCTTGGCCAGATGTTCATGGGCATGTGCGTGCGCCGCGAATTCAACGCGTGGCGCGGCGGCCGCTCCAGCCCGATCGTGGATTGGCTCAGGTCCCTGGCGCGGAGGGTGCACGACGAGTGCGGCGGCAATGGTGTCGGCGCGGTCGGCATGTGCTTCACGGGCGGGTTTGCGCTCGCCATGATGACCGAACCCGCTGTCGTGGCGCCGGTGATGTCGCAGCCTTCATTGCCCGTTCCCCTGTTCGCGGGAAAGGGCGCGATCGATTGCTCCGCGGAGGAGGTCGCCTGCGCGAAGCGCCGTTTCGCCGCGGAGGGGCTTTCCCTCATCGGCCTGAGATTCAGGAGCGACAGGCTGGTCCCGGATGAGCGGTTCGCCACCTATCGCCGCGAGTTCGGCGGCAACTTCGAGGCCCATGAGTTCGACGATGCGGATTCCGCACCGGGGCCCATGAACGCCCACTCGGTCCTGACGATCAATCTGATCGACGAGCCGGGATCCAGGACCCGCCGGGCGGAAGAACGGGTGATACGCTTTTTCCGGGAACGGACCGGCGCTGCCTGATCCTCCCTCCAAAGCCGCCGGGCAATGAGCCCGAATTCGCGCTCCGCGCGTTAAGGCTTGACTCCGGTCGAACGGGTTACGCAGGGTGCTGGCCCGTAACGGAATTTTACCGCGTCTTGGCGGACTATTGACTTGTTCGGAGGATCCCATGGCCGAAACGGAGCAAAATGTTGAAGCGCTGGCGGGCGAGTTCAAGCAGCTTCGCAGCGAGTTCGCACGCATAGCCGCGCTGCTGGAGCAGACAGCGCGGTCGGCTGGTGCCGAAGCGGCGAGCCGCGCGCGGGCCGCCGGCGATCGCGTCTGGGCCGAAACGCAATCGACTGCGGACCACGTCGCGGAGAAGATCAAGGAGCAGCCGCTTGCGTCCGCGGGCGTCGCGTTCGGCGTCGGCGTGCTGCTCGGCCTGATTTTCGGTGGACGCCGTTGAGCGTCGATCGAGCGGGTTGATGGAACGGTTCCTCGCGCGACTGGCGATCAGCTCCGCCGCAATCGTGATTGCGAGCGCGGGTGCCTGCGTCGCGGTCGCCTTCCTGATTGTCGCGTTCTATCTTCTGCTCGCATCCACAATGCAGCCCTGGCTTGCAGCGCTGGCGACCTCTGCAGCCGGCCTTGTATTCGCGGGTGTCGTGCTACTGATCGGCCGTTTGATGACGCGGAACGCGATTCCGGCGGCGACCCGCAACCGCGAACGGTCGGCGGCGGAATTCGGCGAGCTTCTCGGAAAACAAGCCCACCGGTTCGTCAATGCCAATTCGCCGATCATGCTCGGCGTGCTTCTCGCCGCGGGATTTGCGATGGGGTTCAGCCCGCGTCTGCGCAAATGGCTGGTCAAGCTACTCTGACTGCCGCGATGATTTCCGCGTGACGCGGCGGAGTGAATACTTCGTTGCCATTTGGTGCTCAATACGCACTCATCTTTCGCGGAACGCGTGTGATAATCGGCGCGTTATGGCCCTGTCTTCATAAGTTTAACCGATTCATGGAGTTAGAGAATTGTGTCAAGTGGATTGGTCTGTCAGTTGAGGGACGATCGGCTGCGTAACGCGCCTCCGGCACCACGTCCCGATTGGGCGATGTTCCTCGATATCGACGGCACATTGCTCGACATTGCGTCCCGACCCGAAGAGGTCGTCGTGCCTGCGGCCTTGCCGCCGCTTCTCGCACGAACGGCCCGATGGCTGGGAGGCGCCTTGGCGCTGGTAAGCGGACGTCCGCTATCTCAGATCGATGCCTTGATGGCGCCGCTGGTGCTGCCGTGCGCGGGCGAGCATGGTGCCGTCCTGAGGCTGCCCGGCGGCAGGATCGAAACCGCCCACGCCGCGGATGCGATCCCGGCGGCATGGCGAGAAAGGCTAGTGGCGGAAACAAGCGGCTGGAAGGGCGTGCTCGTCGAATCCAAGCCCTTCGCCGTGGCTGTACACTACAGGCTCGCCCCGGAAAGGGCCGAGCAGGTGCACGATCTCGTCCGGCAGGTGGTCTCGGAAAATCCGGGCGACTTCGAAATCCTGCCCGCGCGATGCGCATACGAAATCCGAAATCGCCGGTTCTCGAAAGCCGCACCCGTGGTCCGGATGATGTCGCTCGCGCCGTTCGAAGGCCGCGTACCCGTTTTCATCGGCGACGATGTGACGGACCGCGACGGTTTCCGGGCGGCACTGACGATGGGCGGGCTGGCGCTCGAAGTCCACGAATCCTTCGATGGAAAGCCTTCCCAAGTTCTCGCCTGGCTCGACGAGCATGTTCCGGCAAGCGAATGACCCAGCTTGAGCTCGCTCCGATCGGCAATTGCGCGGTGGCCAGCCTGGTGGACCGGACCGGAAGTCACCGCTGGTTCTGCTTTCCGCGGCTGGATGGGGATCCGGTCTTCAACGCGCTCGTAAATGGAGAAAATCCCGAGTCGGGGTTCATGGACCTCGTGGTCGATGGGCTCGATCGCGTCGATCAATGTTACCTTCGCAACACCGCCGTGCTTGAGACACGTCTTCACACGAAATCGGGCGAATCGCTGAGAATACTGGATTTCGCGCCGCGCTTTCTGATGTTCGAGCGCAATTTCCGCCCGCCCCTCATCGTTCGCCGCATCGAGCCGGTGAGTGGAAATCCCCGCGTCACATTGCGCATTCGCCCCACCTTCGACTATGGCGCATCGGCGCCTCGCGTCAGCTTGGGAAGCAACCATCTGCGCTTTATCGGAGACGACGACGTCCTTCGCGTGACCGCCGACATCGGCCCATCCTACATACTGAACGAACAGCCGTTTCTGCTCGCACGGCCGGTCAACCTGTTCATCGGCTCCGACGAGAGTCTCGCGCAGAATCCCGAAAGCCTGGCAAAGCATTTCCTCAACGAGACCACGAGCTATTGGGAGGAGTGGTCCCGAAAGCTTGCGCTGCCGTTCGAGTGGCAGGAGGCCATCATACGGGCGGCGATAACGCTCAAGCTGTGCAGTTACGAGGAGACCGGCGCCATCGTCGCGGCGCTGACGACGTCCATACCCGAGGCCCCGAACACGGCCCGCAATTGGGACTATAGGTTCTGCTGGCTGCGCGATGCCTTTTTCACCGTGAACGCGCTGAACAGGCTTGGCACGACGCGCACCATGGAACATTTCGTCCGATTTCTGCTCGATACCGTCGTGAACGAGGAGATCAAGGATCTGAGTCCGCTCTATCCGATCGTGTCCAGTACTTCGCTCGAGGAGGTAGAGGCAAAAAGTCTCGCCGGATTTCGGGGCAACGGTCCCGTGCGCGTCGGCAATGCTGCCGCCGGACAGCTGCAGAACGACGTGTTCGGATCGATCATCCTGTCGGCGGCCCAGCTGTTCTGGGATGCGCGCGTCAATCTCGTCGGCGGCCAGGAGCTCTACCGGCGCCTGCGCCCGGTATGCAATACGGCGGTAGCGCGGGCACTCCAGCCCGACTCCGGCGTCTGGGAGTTCCGGGGGCGAACGCGCGTCCATACCTA
The DNA here is from genome assembly GCA_035549575.1 of Rhizomicrobium sp. Taxonomy (GTDB): domain Bacteria; phylum Pseudomonadota; class Alphaproteobacteria; order Micropepsales; family Micropepsaceae; genus Rhizomicrobium. The sequence goes on along the minus strand of DASZQP010000032.1, from coordinate 49,840 downwards.
TTCCGCCGCCATGTGCTGGGCGGCAGCGCACCGCATGGCGCTGATCGCACACCGCGTCGGCCTCCCGGAGGATGCGCCGGAATGGGAGCGGCACGCGGAAGCGATACGCAGCGAAATCCTGAAGCGGGCCATAACAAAGGAGGGCTGGATCTCCGGCGCGCTCGACGAGGACATGGTCGATGCCTCGACGCTGCTTCTGCCGCAGATCGGCTTTCTCGGCGCGAACGACGAAACCTTCCTTCGAACGCTACGCGTGACCGAGTCGCGGCTGCTGCGCGACGGGTTCATGCTGCGCTACGACGAGCCTGACGATTTCGGCCTTCCCGAGACGGCGTTCCTGATCTGCACATTCTGGTATATCGACGCACTCGCCGCGACGGGGCGCCGCGACGACGCGCGCGAAATATTCGAGAATCTGCTTGCGCATCGCAATGCGGTCGGCCTCCTGTCCGAGGATCTGCATCCGCAAACGAAGGATTTGTGGGGGAACTTCCCGCAGGCCTATTCGCTTGTCGGTTTGGTAATTTCCGCATTTCGGCTCAGCCGTACCTGGGAAGAGGGCCTATGGCGCGGGTGGTAGTGGTTTCCAATCGGGTTCCCGTGCCGGGAAACGGCGCTCGCGCCGGCGGGCTCGCCGTGGCCCTTCAGGAGGCTGTCGAAAACATCGGTCTCTGGTTCGGCTGGAGCGGGCGAACCGTCTCCGCTCCGAGCGACACGGCGCATGTGGTTCCGTTCAGAAACACGGAATACGCGACCGTCGATCTTACCGAGGAGCACTATCGGGACTTCTATATCGGCTTCGCGAACGGCACGCTTTGGCCGCTCCTGCACTTTCGACTGGGGCTGATCGAATTCCGCCGGGAACATCTGGAGGGGTACCGCGCGGTAAACCGGCTGTTCGCGCGCGTGCTCGCCGGATTGCTTCGGCCGGACGACCTCATCTGGGTGCATGACTACCATCTTATCCCCTTCGGGCGGGCCCTGAGGGACATGGGCTTTGCCAGCCGGATCGGCTTCTTCCTCCATATTCCTTTCGTGCCTCCCAGCGTCTTTGTGGCCCTGCCGCAGGGCTCAAGCCTGCTTCGCGAACTTTGCGCCTACGACGTGGTCGGATTTCAGACGCGCGAACATTGGCAGGATTTTTGCGAGACGATCCGCCAGGTGCTGGGCTACCCGGTCGACGAGAACGGGCTGATTGCCACCCCCGAGCGCCAGGTGCGGGCCATCGTCTGCCCGGTGGGGATCGATCCGGCGGCTTTCCAAAGGCAGGCCGTCCGCGCGGCAAGAGGAAGGAACAACAAGCGCCTCGTCGAAAGCCTCGCCGGGCGAAAGCTCATGATCGGCGCGGACCGGCTCGACTATTCCAAGGGTCTCGAAAACCGCTTTGAGGCCTTCAATCGCCTTCTGACGCGGTACCCGCAGCACAAGCAGAACGTCAGCTATCTCCAGGTCGCGGTCCCGTCGCGCGAAGAGGTCACGGAATATTCGTCCTTGCGGCAGGTGCTGAGCCGGATGGCCGGCGACATCAACGGCCGGCACGCGACGTTCGACTGGGTGCCGCTTCGCTATCTGAGCCAGGGCCTGGCACGCTCCACGCTTGCCGGCTTCTATCGCGCCGCGCGCGTCGGCGTGGTGACGCCCTTTCGGGACGGCATGAACCTCGTCGCGCACGAATATGTTTCGGCGCAGGACGAAGCCGATCCGGGCGTGCTTGTGCTCTCCCAATTCGCCGGCGTTTCGAGCTATTTCGAGGACGCCCTCATCGTCAACCCCTACGATCCCGATGAGATCGCAGATGCAATGCACGCTGCTCTCGAAATGCCGCTGGAAGAACGGCAGCGGCGCCACGCCCGGCTCGCAGCGCGGGTGGGCGGTCTTACAGCGGAGAAGTTCAGCTCACGCTTTCTAAATGCGCTCTCCGGCGGCAGCGAGGCCGACCTATGACTTTGAGCTCGACAATATACCGCTTCGCCGAGCTGCTGGGGATCCTGCCGAACTGGCTCGTCGCGGTACTCACCATAGCCGCTGCCGTTGTCGTTTCGCTCGGCGTATTTCGGCTGCTCAGCTCCGTTCTGACCCGGATTCTGCAGTTCGATTATCCCGTATGGCACTCCGTGGTCGCGCGCACACACGGACTTTTGCGCTTCGCAGTGATTTTGCTGACGGTGGCGCTCGTCGTGCCGGCATTGCCGCTGTCCGGCCCGGTGGCGGACAAAATCAATCGCGTGCTCATCGCTGCCTTCGTGGTGCTTCTGGGCTGGGTGGCGCTCATCGCGTGCAACTTGGCGATCGAGCGCTACGTGGGAAAGTTCAAGGTCGACACCAACGACAATCTGAGCGCCAGAAAAGTCATCACCCAGATGCGCGTATTGAGGCGAACGGCGCAGTTGCTCATCGTATTGACCACGGCGGGTTTTGCGCTGATGACGTTCGACAGCGTCCGCCAGTTTGGCGTGAGCCTCTTTGCGTCCGCAGGCGTCGCCGGTCTGGCGTTGGGACTTGCCGCCAAGCCGCTCTTGGGGAACCTCATCGCCGGTGTGCAGATCGCGCTCACTCAACCCATACGCATCGACGACGCGGTGGTCGTGGAAAACGAATGGGGCTGGATCGAGGAGATCAGCGCGAGCTATGTCGTGATCAGGCTCTGGGACTGGCGCCGCCTCGTTGTCCCTCTGGGCTATTTTCTCGAGAATCCCTTTCAGAACTGGACCAGAACCACGGCGTCCCTCATTGGCGTCGTATATTTCCACCTGGACTATCGCACACCCGTCGCAACCGTCCGCGCAAAACTCGAGCAGCTCGTGCGCGCCTCGAAAAACTGGGACGGACAGGTTGTGAGCCTGCAGATCACGAATACGACGGAGCGTACAATCGAAGTGCGCGCGCTCATGAGTGCAAGCAATTCGTCCCGCGCGTTCGACCTGCGCTGCGAGATCCGGGAGAAATTGCTCGAGTTCCTGCAACAGGAACATCCGGAAGCGCTGCCCCGCCTACGCGCCGAGGTCGAGCAGCCCTTTCCTTCCGGCCGCGGCCGCAACGTTGAAAATCGCCGGCCTGTCCAATAGCTTGCGCCGTTATGCCAAACGCCCGGCCCGAATCCGCGGAATATTCCCGGCGCTTCAGCGTCGCGCCGATGATGGACTGGACGGACCGGCACTGCCGGGTCCTGCATCGCGCGCTGACACGCCATGCATTGCTCTATACGGAAATGGTAACGGCGGAGGCGGCCATCCGCGGTGACCGGACCCGCCTGCTCGGCTTCGATCGCTGCGAGCATCCGGTGGCCCTGCAGCTGGGCGGATCCGATGCCGCTCGCCTTGCCGAGGCGGCGAAGATCGGCGCCGAACTCGGATATGACGAGGTCAATCTGAACGTCGGTTGCCCGTCCGACCGCGTCCGCTCCGGAAAGTTCGGCGCCTGCCTCATGCGCGAGCCGGATCTGGTCGCGGAGTGCGTCTTTGCGATGCGTTCGGCCGTATCCATACCCGTATCGGTCAAGTGCCGGATCGGCGTGGACGATCAGGATCCCGGGGTGTCGCTGAGAGGTCTCGTCGGTGCGTGCGCGCAGGCAGGCGTTGCCGTTTTCGCCATTCATGCGCGAAAGGCGTGGCTCGACGGACTTTCGCCAAGGGAAAATCGGGAGGTGCCGCCGCTCGACTACGACCTCGTATATGAGATCAAGCAGGAAAATCCCGGCCTCACGATAGTGGTCAATGGTGGCATTGCGACACTTGCCGATGCGGAGCGCCATCTCGAGCGGGTGGACGGGGTGATGATGGGGCGCGCTGCATATCAGTCGCCCGCCATGTTGGCACAAGTCGATTCGCGATTTTTCGGCGGCAAACCTCGCTCTGTGGAGCAAGCGGTTGAGGAGTATCTCGCCTACGCCGCCGGCGAGCTCGCCAGGGGCACGCCGCTCAACGCGATGACGAGACATATGCTGGGCCTCTTCAACGGGCGGCCGGGCGCCCGCCTTTTCCGGCGCCACCTCAGCGAACACGCGCCCAGAAGCGGTGCCGGACTCGATGTGTTGCGCGACGCGCTTGCGCTCGTGCACCCGGCCGTCGACCGCGCGGCAGCCTGAATTCCCGTTCCCGGCCCGGCGGGCCCGAAAGCGGATTCGCCGCAGGCGCCGGGGAGCGCGACGACACGCTGCGGGAAGCAAGGATCGGGTCGACCGCCAACGCCCAGCCGGCCCATCCTGATCGCATGAACATCGCGGACATCGGCGAAGGGACGGAAATGGCGGCAGCGCTGTATCGCGACGGCTGGGCGCTCGTGCCGCAATTGCTCTCCCGCCGCGAGTGCAACAGTCTCGCCGCGCTTTACGACAACGACAAGGGATTTCGCAGCCGGGTCATCATGGCTCGGCACGGATTCGGGAGCGGCGAATACAAGTATTTTTCCTATCCCCTACCCCCGCTCGTCGCCGCGCTGCGCGAAGGCATCTATCCGCACCTGGCTCCCATCGCCAATCGTTGGAACGAGTCACTGAACATCGGCCGATCGTTTCCGCCCGCTCACCGCGCGTTTCTGAGGGAGTGCCACGCCGCGGGCCAGTCCCGGCCGACACCGCTGCTTCTGCGATACGGGCCGGGCGACTACAACTGCCTGCATCGGGACATCTATGGCGAGCACGTTTTTCCCCTTCAGATCGCGATATTGCTGTCCGAGCCGGAAAAGGACTTCACCGGAGGGGAGTTCGTTCTTGTCGAGCAGCGGCCACGAGCACAATCCCGGGCGACGGTGATACCTCTCGACCGCGGAGACGGCGTCGTGTTCGCAGTCAACTGGCGTCCGGCGAGGGGCGCGCGCGGATTCTACCGCACGGCCATGCGTCACGGCGTAAGCGCCCTCCGTTCCGGCCGCCGCCATACGCTCGGGATCATCTTTCACGATGCGACGTGACTAGGCGCCCGGCGCTGTGAAGCCCGCGCTCTCGTGAGAACCGTCGCAGAAGGGCTTGTTCCGGGAATGGCCGCAACGGCACAGCCAGGTCTCCGATGTGCGGGCCAGCGTGCGCCCGCTCGCGGAACAGATCTCCAGAGGTCCCTCGACGTGCAGCGGACCGTCTCTTGTCGGGGTGACCGCGAGCGGACCGCTCCTCACCGGCAGAGCTTCTCCTTCGACGCTCGGCGGTTCGCCGGTCGCCTTGAAGGACGACTTCACATGCATCCGATCGCAATAGGGCTTGTTGAAGGATTTGCCGCAACGGCAAAGGGTGGCACGACGGCTGGAAACGTTGCCCTCTACATTCAGTTCGGCGTGGACGACGAGCGGCCCGTCTTCCATCACGCGCATCGTGTTGACGCCCGGCGCGCCTTCCGCGGACGTCCGGCCTTCGGGTCTGTAGCGCAATGCTCCCGACGGGCACCTGGCGATGACGGCAATTACCGCTTCTGCATTCCCCGCATCGGGCTCGATCCACGGCCCATCGACATTCGGCCTGAACACCCCAGGCAGGCTGAGCACGCAATAGCGGGAGTGGATGCAGCGCCTCGCCTCGTTGATGACAACCAGATGCCTGCCCCGGTACTCTTCGATGCCGCTCATCTTGCCGCTCCCGGATGCGGGCCCCGCTTCGGGAGGATTGCTCCCTGGCGAAATCCGGTAGAACGATTCCTATATCTTCTGGTCGTACTTGCCCACCTCCGGGTGTTTCGCCAGCCGTGCGTCGAGGTCCTGGAACATGGCGCGCATCCGCTCGTCGGACACCGGGCTCTCGACCACCACCACGAGCGACGGCTTGTTGGAGGATGCGCGAACGAGGCCCCAGGTTCCGTCTTCCAGTGTCACGCGCACGCCGTTGACCGTGAGGATTTCCTTGATGTGCTGGCCGAGCAGCTTTTCGCCCTTCCTCTTCATCTCCTCGTATTCCCGCCTTATCGCGTCGACCACTGCGTATTTGCGGTCGTCCGGACAATGCGGACTCATCGTCGGCGATCCGGAGGTCTTCGGCAAATCGGCCAGCAGGTCCGACATTTTCCGGCCGCCGGCGCGATCGAGCATTTCGAGCACCTTGATGCCGGCGACGATGCCGTCGTCGTAGCCGCGGCCCAGCGGAGGGCGGAAGAAATAGTGACCGCTCTTCTCGAAGCCCGCGAGCGCATTGAGCTCGGTCGTGCGCGCCTTGATGTAGGAATGGCCGGTTTTCCAGTAGTCGACCGTCGCGCCGTTGCGCTTTAGCACCGGATCGATGCGGTAGATCGAAGTCGATTTCACGTCGACCACGAATTTGGAATTGGGAAACCGCTCCGAAAGATCGCGGGCCAGAAGGACCCCGACCTTGTCGGCGAAAATCTCTTCCCCCTTGTCGTCCACCACGCCGCAGCGGTCGCCATCGGCGTCGAATCCGAGCGCGATCTCGGCGCCGGCCGCTTCGCGCGCCCTGGCCATCGCATGCAGCATGTGCAGATCCTCGGTGTTCGGATTGTAGTTCGGGAACGTGTAGTCGAGATTGCACTCCGACTCGACGACATCGGCGCCGATGCGGCGAAGCGCTTCCGGACCGAACAATCCCGCCGTGCCGTTGCCGCACGCAACCACCACGCGGATCGGCCGCGAAAGCTTGTGCCCCTTGGTCAGCTCCTCGAGATATTTTTCGCGGAAGTTGCCGACCGCGCGGTAGGAACCTCCGGCGTGCGGCTTGCCGCCGCCGCCGAGCACAATCTTCTTCAGCGCCGTCATTTCGTCCGGGCCGAACGTGAGAGGAGGGTTCGCACCCATTTTCACGCCGGTCCAGCCATTCTCGTTGTGACTAGCGGTGACCATCCCGAGGCCGGGGCAGTCGAGCGAAAACTGCGCGAAATAGGCCATCGGCGTCGTGCAAAGCCCGATGTCGAGCACTTCGCATCCCGCATTCACGAGGCCGAGAACCAGCGCCTGTTTGATCGAGAGCTCGTAGGAGCGGTAGTCGTGGCCGGTCACGACGCGCAGCGGTATGCCGAGCTGCCGGAAATACGTGCCAAGACCCAGGCCAAGGGCCTGCACGCCCAGAAGATTGAGTTCCTTCTCGAAAAGCCAGCGCGCGTCGTATTCGCGAAACCCGTTCGGGGTGATCAGCGGGAATGTCTCGAATTCGGCCGTATTGGGTTTCAGGTCGTTGCGGGGCAGTTGGTTCATGGAACGGTGCCGGGCGGGTTGCGGGTGCCTCTATAACCGTCCGGCGCCGCAAAAGTCCCGGCAATCCGCTCACGTCTTCAATTTGCCGCAGCCGTACATACGTACCGGATGTGTGATATAATCTAATATACACATGAAAGATGTGCTATGAAGCAGAATGTCGTTTCGCTGACGTCGAGAGATCCGAGCAGGGTGTTCGAACTTCCGAAATTCGAGCGGGGATCGGTTTGGCTTGCAGGCGCCGGACCAGGGGATCCGGGACTCATCACCCTGCTCGGGCTTCACGCGCTGCAGAACGCCGATGTCGTGCTTTACGACGCGCTGGCGAACGAGGAACTTTTGGAGGCCGCGCGAGCCGGAGCCGAGCTCGTCTATGCGGGAAAGCGTGCAGGCAAAAAATCTCGCAGCCAGGCGGACATCTCGCGAATGCTGGTGTCCCTCGCCCGCAAGCGGAAGAGAGTGCTGCGCCTCAAGGGCGGCGACCCCTTCGTATTCGGCCGCGGCGCCGAGGAGGCGCTCGTACTGGCAGGCGCGGGAATTCCCTTCCGCATCGTTCCCGGCGTGACGGCCGGCATCGGGGGGCTGGCCTATGCGGGAATTCCGGCGACCCATCGCGACATCAACCACGCCGTCACCTTCATAACGGGCCGCGGTTCGGACGGAAAGCCGCCGCGCCTGGACTGGCATTCCATCGCCAGGGGTTCGCCCACTCTCGTCTTGTACATGGCCCTACAGTATGCCGGCGAGATCGCCGCGGCACTTATCGCCGCCGGCCGCGATGCCGACGAACCGGCCGCTGTGGTCTGCGATGCGACGCTCGGGCGCCAGGCCGTCCGGGTGACGACGCTCGCGGGCCTGGGCGAGGCGGCGAGGACCTGCGACGGACCGGCGATACTGGTGATTGGCGAAAACGTGAGGCTGCGCGAAGGACTCGACTGGGTCGGCGCAATGGCGGGCGCCGCGCTCAATTCCGATCCGCTCCGGCGCCAGGCGCTGCGCCGTGCATCCTGACGCGGGTGGCGCACGCCGCCTCAACGCGAACGCGGAGGGCCGCCGATCCGCCCCCGCCGCCTTGCCGGAAGCGCCGCGACGATTTCCGCGCGCTGGGAATCCGTCATGGAACCCCAGCGCGCAATCTCGTCAAGCGTCCGGCCGCAACCCGCGCACAGACCGCTTTCCGCGTCGATCACGCAGACCTTTATGCAGGGCGACTCGATCGCCTCACCCCATCTTGAAGACGCAGAACTTGTTGCCATCCAGGTCGCGGAAATAAGCGCCGTAGAAGGTCGGCATGCGCTCGCCGGGAGCGCCCTCGTCCGCTGCGCCCAGCGACAGCGCCTTGGCATGAACCCGGTCCACCGTCGCCCGATCGGGTGCCGCCAGCGACACCATCGTCCCGTTTCCGGGTTGCGCACGACCGCCGTCATATGGCGTGCAGACGGCGATCATGGGGCCCTGCCCGTTGCTGTACCCTTGCATCCGCTCGGAGGCGAAGCCGCGCTTGCCGCCGAGCTCGGCCAGCAGCGCGTCGTAGAATCCCTTCGCCTTCTCGAGATCGTTCGTTCCAAGTGTGACATAGCCGATCATTTCAAACTCCTGTTTGCGAAAATCATACGGCCGATCGCGAGCCGCGAGCAGCGATCAGATAGCGCAGCCGCCATTCCCGATTTGCCGCCCGGTCACCTTCCCGTCGGCACCTCGTTGAACGGCACATCCTTGTCGACCCGGATATCGCCGGGCAGGCCCAGCACGCGCTCGGCGATGATATTGCGCAGGATTTCATCGGTTCCGCCCGCTATCCGCAGACCGGGGGCGGAAAGCCATCCCGTCTGGAAAATGCCCTGCATCGGCGCATCGGGCCCGGTCTCGACGCCGGCTTCGCCTTCCAGCTCCATCGCAAATCCGCAGAGATCCTGGAGCTTCGAGGCCACGACGACCTTTGCAATGGATGCTTCCGGTCCGGGCTGCTGGCCGCGCGAGAGGGCGGTCATGGTGCGCAGGGTGGTGTATTTGAGCCCGGCCGAGCGCACGTACCAGTCCGCGATTTTCTCGCGCACCGCGGCGTTCCTGATGGCCGGTCCGTCCTCCAGTTCGAGGCCACGCGCCAGCTGCAGGAGCTGCGGCACGTCGATCCCGCCGCCCTGGCCGCCGCCGACGGCGAGCCTTTCGTGCATCAGGGTCGTCAGGGCGACCTGCCAGCCCTGACCGACATCGCCGACGCGCTGGGAATCCGGAATTTTCACGTCGGTGAAGAAGATCTCGTTGAAGCCCGACGCGCCGCTCGCCTGCTTGATGGGACGGACCTCGACGCCCGGCGTCTTCATCGAGAGATAGAACATCGTGAGGCCCTTGTGCTTGGGCACAGTCGGATCGGTTCTCGCCAGAAGAAGGCCGTAGTCGGAAAACTGCGCGCCCGTCGTCCAGATTTTCGACCCGTTGATCGTCCAGCCGCCGCCGTCCTTCACCGCGCGGGTCTTCAGCGCCGCGACGTCGGAGCCGCCCGCCGGCTCGGAGAACAGCTGGCACCAGATCTCGCTGCCCTCGACGGCCGGCCTCACATAGCGCTGCTTCACCTCGTCGCCGCAGTAGGCCATCAGTGTGGGGATGCACATGCCCAGCCCGATCGCGAAAGGGGCGCCCGCCGGCACATCGTATTTCGACTCTTCCTGACCGAAGATGATGCTCTGCATGGGCGTGCCGCCGATCCCGCCCATGCCCTTGGGCCAGGTGATGCGCGCATAGCCCTTGTCGGCCTTGATCTTTTGCCAGGCTCTCGCCTTCGCCATGAGATCGGGGTCGGAGCGCTCGTCGAGCGGATCGCCCGCCTCCCGGCGGACCTTCGGCTTGGCGTTGGCGTCGAGCCATGCCCGCACTTCGGCGCGGAACGCGGCTTCTTCGGGGCTGTCTTCGAAATCCATTGTTCTTCTCCCTATGCCGCGTTGGAAAGCTCGAGTTCGGAGACGAGCCTGTCCTTCCAGACGCGTTGCGGACCGAGCGCGAGACCGAGCTGCCGCGAGCGCTTGTAGTAGAAGTGGCAATCCGCCTCCCAGGTGAATCCGATGCCGCCGTGCGTCTGCGTGTTCTCCTTGGCGGCGTAGTCGAAAGCCTGCGTGGCGGCGATGCGCGCCGCGGCGGCGGCGAGGGGCAATTCCCGCGCGTTCGTCGAGAGCGCCCAGGCGCCGTAATAGGCGTTCGAGCGCGCCAGTTCGTTGAGGATGTACATGTCGGCAAGCTTGTGCTTGATCGCCTGGAACGAGGCGATCCGGCGTCCGAAGGCATAACGCGTCATGGCGTATTCCTTCGCCATCGCAAGACAGACGTCCGCGCCGCCGACCTGCTCGAAGGCGAGAAGCACCGCGGCTCGGTCGAGCACCCGGTTGGCCGTCTGCCAGCCTTCACCCGTCTTGCCGAGCGGTTCCGCATCGGCTCCGTCGAAGACGATGTCGCACGCGCCGCGCGACGGATCGATGCTGGCCACGGGCTTGCGCGTGACGCCGGCGCCGTTGAGATCGGCCAGCGCCAGCTGCAGTCCGCGTTCCCCGCCCTCCTCCGAGGCGCGTGCAAGCACCACCGCATAGTGCGCATCCATTCCGTCGGTAACGGCGATCTTCGTTCCGGAGAGCTTTCCCCCCTTCAGCGTGGTGCGCATGTTCTTCGGCAGCACGGCCCCCGGCGCTTCCGCGCGGGCAAGGCAGCCGATCGTTTCGCCGGACGCAACGCCGGAGAGCAGGCGCCGTTTCTGTTCCTCCGATCCCGCGGCGAGCACCGCTTCCGCAAAAAGATAGACGGTGGACGAAAACGGGACCGGCGCGAGCGCGCGCCCCAGTTCCTCGGCCACCACGCAGAGCTCGAGATATCCGAGGCCAAGTCCGCCGAATTCCTCCGGAATGGCGGTTCCCGTCCAGCCCATTTCCGCGATCTGTTTCCACAGCGCCGCGTCGTATCGCGCGCCGCCGTCGTAAAGCTTCCGCACCGTCCGGGTCGTGCATTTCTCGCTCAGGAACCGCCGCGCCTGATCCTTGATCTGCTTCTGCTCGTCCGAGAAATCGAAATTCATGCCATCCTCGCGAAAATGCGCTTGCACGCGATTAAACACGGTCACGCTTAAAGGCCAAGGGCGCATTTTAACGTCCGCTTAAGGGCGCATGTCTACGCTTCCTGAGGGTAAGGCAAGGTTCGGCGGCCATGGCCAAAGCGCAATTTCACAAGAGCCAGCGCGTCTACGTGAAGCCGGTCGGGACCTGGGCCTTGATCGAGCATCTCGTGCCGCACTGGGCCAAGGGTCTCGACGAACCGATCCGCGTCCACTACGACGTCGGCCTCGGCCGCGAATTCACCGCCGACGAACTGCAGTCGGAAGAACCGCTCGGCGAGCGCAAGATCAACGGCAACGAAAACTGGCGCGTGACCCGGGCGCGCAACAAGTGGCAGGCGACGGAGGATTGCTCGCGTCATCCCATCCCCGGAACCTATCCGGTCGTGATGACGGGCGAAACCGAATGGGGTGGCTGGCGCGTGCCAGGCGCGGAATACGATCTGGATCCGATAAAGATCGAAAGGCAGGCGCAGTTGATCGCGGCCGCGCCGCGCCTGGTGACTGTCGCGCGCAACCTCGTCGAATGGGCGCGCAAGTCCGGAGAGGACATGCCGGCGGAGCTCGCGGACCTCGCGCATGGCGCGCAGGACGTGCTCAGCATGATCGACGGGCCGCAATAGCGGCGGCACTCACAGCGCAGCGGAATTCTTCGCCTGTGGCGCCGGTTCCGGCGGGCGCTGCGACGGCGGGATGGCGTCTTCCGTCGAATGTTTCGCCCGCAGCGGCGAGAACTGGATCTGCGCGAAGGCGATGCTGGCGATCTTTCTGGCGCCCACGATCCGCCTAGCGTCGGCGAGGAGACGGACGGCGAGCGCATCCGTGTCGACCGTCCGCGGATCGCCGGGCTTTCCCACCGGACGCGCGTTCACGTCCCTGACGAAGGCATCCTGGATGAAGGCGAGCTTCTCGCGGATCTCGACCGACGCGGCCGGCGTCGCGGCGATGAGCTTGCTGTTGATGTAGGAATAGCCGGCGAGCTTTCCGTTCTCGACCACCGGCGCGATCAGGAACGGCATCGTCACATGGGTTCCCGGCTCGGGCGCGTTCCCGGGCGGCTTGCCGGAGTCCCCGGAGGCCAGCGCCGCGACGGGCACCGCCACAGCCAGAAGGATCGCGGACAACATGCGCATGGCACGAGGCTCGCAAATCATGGCTAACGAATTCTTACCCCTCAGAAGTGGCGGTATCCCGCGCGCGGCACCTCGATCTCCCGTCCCTGCGGACCCAGCAGAACGACGCCGGAGCCCTGCTCCACCCTGCCGATGCGGGCGACCGGGATGTCCCCTCCCGCGATCGGCGAGGAGGCGGTGAACGCGATCTCGTAATCGTCCCCGGCGGTCGCGGCGCGGACCCATGCGTCCTGGCTTTCGCCCCAGAGCGCCTTCAGCGCGTCCGAGCGGGGAACGCGCGCCGCCTCCACCACGATGCGGACGCCGGAGGCTCGCGCGATGTGCCCGAGGTCGGCGAGAAGGCCGTCGGACACGTCGATGCTGGCCGACGCCCCGCGCACGGATTGCGCAAAGCCGACACGCGGCTCCGGCAGGCGATACCGCGCGGTGAGCGCGGCGCGAACGTCCGCGGCCACGCCGGGCGAGGGATGGCGCAGCAGATCGAGCCCGCCGCCACTGTCGCCGATCGTGCCGGTGACGAAGACGCCGTCGCCCGCGCGGGCGCCGTTGCGCCGCACCAGGCGCCCCGCCGGCACATGACCCAGCGCGGTGACGGATACCGACAGCGGTCCCGGCGTCGAACTCATGTCGCCGCCGAGAAGCGATATCGCGAACCGCTCCTGATCCTGCCGCAGACCGCCGGCGAATTCCGCAAGCCAGGACGGGCTTGTCTCCCCGGGGATCAGCAGGGTGAGCAGATAGCCGAAGGGTTCCGCTCCCTTTGCAGCGAGATCGGAGAGATTGACGCGCAGCGCCTTTCTCGCCACCCCCTCTGCCGGATCGCCCGGAAAAAAATCGATGCCGGCGACGATCGCATCCGTGGTCACGATCAGTTCGCAGCCCGCGCGCGGCGCAATCGCCGCCACATCGTCCTTCAGCCCGAACGCGCCGGGAGAGGTGGCGAGGGGGGCGAACAGTTTTTCGATCAGCTCGAACTCGGACGGCAGGGTCATCGGCGCATCATAGGCCGGCCGCCGCGATTGCGGTCCCGGTCCGGGCGGTCGCGCGTCCACGGGGAGCGGGGACTTCCAAACTGCAATTCAATTCCCGATTTTCGCATGCAAGCGATTGAACGGGCGCGATAATCTCCTTCTTTCGCTGCGATGCAGCATGCAGCTTTTCGCTGCGCCGCAGCATACGATATTCCCGGGCCTGGACTGCCGGGCCCTGCACCGGTCGGAGATGGGAAACCGCCGGGGCGGGTACAAGCCCCGGCCGGACACGGCGGCGATGCGGCGAGGGCGGGGAAACGCCTTCCCCGCCCCCGGAGCGATGCGCGCCGGCTAGCGCGGCGAAGTGGAGCTCCGGCCGCCCTGCCGCGCGGGCGCGCCGACCGTGTAGGTTCCGCTGTTGATGCGCGACAGCGTCTTGCCGTCGGTCGTGTAGAAATTGCTCCAGCTCCCGCCGGTCACGAAGGGATAGTCGATCACATAGATGTACTGGTAGGCCCCGCCGCCCTTGCCGCTCAGATTGACGCCGAAGGTGAGCACCTTTCCGCGATCCTTGATCTTGCCGACGGTCGCGGCGCCGAAATGCGCGCCTTCGTCGCAGCCGTTTCCGGTTTCCAGCGCCGTCTGGTTGGTCTTGTCGACGGAAATGTCCATGCCGTCGCACAGACCGTCGAACGAGATCGACGCGGTTTTCGCGTACGCAGCCGTGGAAAGCACAACGGCAGCGGCGGCCGCTGCGGGCAACAGAAGCTTGTTCATGTACGGTGTTCCTTTGAGAAAGTGAGCGTGGGACGTGCGCGACCGTAAAGAGGGCGCCGATTTGCGGTCAAGGGCGATGGGGCGTCCGTTCACGCAATCGGGATCGGCGTCCGGCGGGGGGCGGGCGAAGGGCGCCGCCGGGCCTAGAACTGCAGCTCGTCGTCCGGCGGAGCCTCGCCGAACTCCGGCGCGCGCTTGCGGCGCGCGAGCCTGTCCAGCGCGGCGTTCACGAACGACGGCTCCTCGCCCGAGAAGAACGCATGGCTGACATCCACATATTCGTCGATGACGACCCTGGCCGGCACGTCCCGGCGTTCGATCAGCTCGAAGGCTCCGGCGCGCAGGGCGGCGCGCAGGATGGAATCGATGCGCGACAGCCGCCAGCCGCCGCTCAGCACGCCCGCGATGGCGGCATCGATCTCTTCCTGATGGCGCGGCACGCCGTGCACGATGGCGGCGAAGAATTCGCCGTCGATCTCGCCCGCCGTCCCGGTCTCGGGCTCGGTGCCGAAGCGATGCTCCGTGAACTCGTGGACGGCCTCGTCCGAGCCGATTCCCGTCTGTTCCATCTGGTAGAGCGCCTGGACCGCGGCCAGGCGGGCGGTGCTGCGGCCGGTGTGCGTGCTCATCGCCGGGTGCTGAATCGCGCCCGCGTCTCGATCAGGGAGAGACAGGCCCGCGCCGCGTGCCCCCCCTTGTCGCCGCCGTCGCGGCGCGCGCGCAGGTCCGCCTGTCTTTCGTCGTCCACGGTGAGAATGCCGTTTCCGATGCACAGGCCGTGGCCGAGCGCCAGTTCCGTGAGCCCGCGCGCGGACTCTCCCGCCACGATCTCGAAATGGTAGGTCTCGCCGCGGATCACGCAGCCGAGCGCGACGTAGCCGTCGAAGTCCCTGTCGCCCTGCGAGGCGAAAAGGATCGCCGGCGGAATCTCGAGCGCGCCGGCCACCGTGATCCGCTCGAACAGCGCGTGCGCGCGTTCCAGCGCGGCGGTGGCGCCGTCGAGCAGGGAGGTCGCGATGTCGTCGTAGTAGCGCGACTCCACGATCAGGATTCTGGGCTGGCTCACGATCGGTCCCTTGCCTGGCCGCGGATGGGGTGGGTTGCCACGATGTCGATGCCGTAGCCGTCGAGCGCCACGACCTTCTTCTCCGGCGTGTCGGTCAGCAGGATCATGTCCTTGACCCCGAGATCGAGAAGGATCTGCGCGCCGACGCCGTATTCCTTCACCCGCCTGCGGTCGATGTCGTCCTCGATGCGGCGCGTCAGCACGTCGGTGACGAAGGTGGGCCGCGTCTGGCGCAGCAGGACGACGACGCCGCGCCCCTCGCGCGCCACGATGCGCATGGCCTCGCCCAGCGTGTCGGGTGCGTAGTTCTTCCAGGCGAGCATGTCGGTGAAGATGTTGATGGCGTGCATGCGCACGAGCACGGGCTCCGGCGTGGCGATGTCGCCCTTCACCAGCGCGATGTGCTCGGCGTAGTCGAGCTCGTTGACGAAGACGATCATCTTCCAGTCGCCGCCGTTGTGGCTCTGGAACGGCACCTCTATGCGCCGCTTCACGAAGTGGTCGTGCTTGCGGCGGAAGGCGATGAGATCGGCGATGGTCCCGATCTTCAGATTGTGGTGCTGCGCGAATTTCACCAGGTCCGGCAGGCGCGCCATCGTGCCGTCGTCGTTCATGATCTCGCAGATCACGCCGGCAGGGGTCAGCCCCGCCAGCCTGGCGATATCGACCGAGGCTTCGGTGTGCCCGGCGCGGACGAGCGCCCCGCCGTGGCGGGCCACGAGCGGAAAGACGTGGCCGGGCGTCACGATGTCGTCCGGACCCTTGGTGGAGTCGATGGCGACCGAAATCGTGTGCGCGCGGTCGTGCGCGGAGATCCCGGTGGAGATGCCCTCCTTCGCCTCGATGGACACGGTGAACGCCGTCTGGTTCGGCGTCCCGTTGACCGGCGACATCATGGGAATCCGGAGCTGTTCGGCCCGCTCCTGGGTCAGCGCCAGGCAGATGAGCCCGCGCCCGTACTTGGCCATGAAATTCACCGCGTCGGGCGTGCACATCTGCGCCGGGATGACGAGATCGCCCTCGTTCTCGCGGTCCTCCGCGTCGATCAGGATGAACATCTTGCCGTTGCGCGCGGCCTCGATGACCTCCTCGATCCTGGAGATGTAGTCGTGGAAGACCGGAACGTTCATGCCGCCACAAGCCTCGCCATGTAGCGGGCCATCAGGTCGGCCTCGAAATTCACCTTCGTGCCCGGCGCAGCGCGGCCGAAGGTCGTGACCTTCCGCGTGTGCGGAATGACGTTCACGCCGAAACGAGAGCCGTCCACGTCGTTGACGGTGAGCGACACGCCGTCGAGGGCGACCGAGCCCTTGGCAGCCACGAGCCGCGAAAACTTGCGGGGCACTTCGATCACCATGCGCGCGGATTCGCCTTCGGGCTTCACGCTCACGATCTCCGCCACGGCATCGACATGGCCGGTGACGATGTGGCCGCCGAACTCGTCGCCCACGCGCATCGGGCGCTCGAGGTTCACGAGGTCCCCCGCCTTCCATGCGCCGAGCGTCGTCTTCGACAAGGTCTCCGCGGAGGCGGTCACCGCGAACCAGCGGTCCTTGCCCGATCCCCGGTCGACAACGGTCATGCACGCGCCGGAGCAGGCCACGGACGCGCCGATGCCGATCTCCGAGACGTCGTAGTGCGTGGCGATGACGATATGCGTGTCGCCGCGCCGTTCCACGTGGCGGACCTTGCCGATGTCGGTGACGATTCCGGTGAACATGGGTGTCTTTTAACGGCGTTTCGCCACAAACAGAAATACCACCTTCGCATGCCCGGCACCGCATTGCGCGGTTCCCGCGGGCGGGCGCGGGCCGGGCGGTTTTAGGCCCTGGACCGGAATGTTTCCAGCATGTCGGCGCCGATCGTCCGCCGGCCGAGCGAAACGAAGCGGGACGCTTCGTCAAGATCGAGCGTGCGGAGCGCGTCGACGGCATTGCGTCCGGACGCGCCCAGCACGATCGGCGCGCGAAAGATTTCCAGCCTGTCGGCAAGGCCGCGGTCCAGGAACGCGGCATGGACGGCGGCCCCGCCCTCCACCAGGAGCCGGGTGGTTCCGCGGCCCGCGAGATCGGCCAGCACGGCGGCGATGTCGGGACGGCCGCGCGCGTCGCGCGACACGCGCACGACTTCCACCCCGCACGCCTTCAGGGCATCGCCGCCCGCGGCGGCCGTGTACACGCGGACCGGCGTCTGCGATGCCGTCTTCGCCAGCCTCGATTGCGCGCCGAGGCGCAGGCGCGTGTCGAGCACGATGCGCAGGGGCGAGCGGTCCTCGAGGCCCGCGATGCGGCAGGTGAGTTCGGGATCGTCGGCGAGCGCCGTTTCGATTCCGATCAGGATCGCGTCGTTCCGCGCGCGCATCAGATGGCCGAAGCGGCGCGCCTCGGGGCCCGTGATCCACTTGCTCTGGCCCGAGACGGTTGCGGTCTTCCCGTCGAGGCTCTGCGCGATCTTGAGCGTGACGAGGGGCCGCTTCTCGCGGATGCGCAGGAAAAATCCGGCGTTGATCTCGGCGGCCTCGGCTTCGAGCACGCCGGTGGCGACCTGCACGCCCGCATCCCACAGCATCGCGATGCCCCTGCCGCCGACGCGCGGATCGGGGTCCTGCACCGCGGCGACCACGCGCGCGATGCCCGCGGCCGCGAGCGCGCCGGCGCAGGGCGGAGTCTGGCCATGGTGCGCGCAGGGCTCGAGCGTGACATAGGCGGTGGCGCCGCGCGCCGCATCGCCCGCTTGCGCCAGCGCCACGGCCTCGGCGTGGGGACGTCCGCCGGGCTGCGTCCGGCCGCGCCCGACGACGCGCCCGTCCTTCACGATCACGCAGCCGACGGCGGGATTGGGCGCGGTCGTCCCCAGCGCCCGCTCCGCCAGCGCAAGGGCATGACGCATGTGAGCGGCGTCGCTCACCGCTCTATTCCCTGTCGCCCTCGAGCTCGCCGATCAGGTTCTCGAAATCCTTGGTCTCGCGGAAGTTCCTGTACACGGAGGCGAAGCGCACATAGGCCACCTTGTCGAGGCTCTGCAGCGCCTGCATCACCAGCTCGCCGATCATCGAGGCCTGGATCTCGTTCTCGCCGAGGCTTTCCAGGCGGCGCACGATGCCGGTGACCATGCGGTCCACGCGCTCGGCCTCGACCGGACGCTTGCGCAGCGCGTGGCTGAGCGAGCGCTCCAGCTTGTCGCGGTCGAAGGGCTCGCGCCGGCCGTTCTTCTTCACCACGACGAGCTCGCGCAGCTGCACGCGCTCGAAGGTCGTGAAGCGGCCGCCGCAGGCGGGACAGTGGCGGCGGCGGCGGATGGCCGAATTGTCCTCGGACGGCCGGCTGTCCTTCACCTGGCTGTCGTCGTGTCCGCAGAATGGGCAGCGCATGGAACTGTTCTTTCGTTACGAATAGATCGGAAACCGCCTGCACAACCGGCCCACGCGCTCGCGCACGGAGGCCTCGACGGCAGGATCGCCCGCCTCGCCATTCTTCGCCACGGCATCGACGACTTCAACGATGAGATGGGCGATCTCGCGGAATTCCGCCGCGCCGAAGCCGCGCGTGGTTCCGGCGGGCGAGCCGAGGCGAATGCCGGAGGTGACGGCCGGCTTCTCGGTGTCGAAAGGCACCGCGTTCTTGTTGCAGGTGATGTAGGCGCGATCGAGCGCCTTTTCCGCCGGGCGGCCGGTCGCACCCTTCGGCCGCAGATCGACCAGCATCAGATGGGTGTCGGTGCCGCCCGACACGATATCGAGACCGCTGGCCTCGAGCGTTTCCGCCAGCACCCGCGCGTTCTCGACCACGCGCCGCGCATAGTCCGCGAACTCGGGCTTCAGCGCCTCGCCGAAGGCGACTGCCTTCGCGGCGATGACGTGCATCAGCGGCCCGCCCTGCAGTCCGGGGAACACGGCCGAGTTGATCTTCTTTCCCAGCGCCTCGTCGCGCGAGAGGATCATCCCGCCGCGCGGGCCGCGCAGCGTCTTGTGCGTGGTGGTGGTCGCGACATGGGCGAACTCGAGCGGATTGGGATGGACGCCGCCGGCAACGAGGCCCGCGAAATGCGCCATGTCCACCATCAGATAGGCGCCGACCTCGTCCGCGATCTCGCGGAAGCGCCGGAAATCGATGATGCGCGGATAGGCGGAGCCTCCGGCCAGGATCAGCTTCGGCCGCGTCTCGCGCGCGATCCGCGCGACCTCGTCCATGTCGATGCGGTGGTCCTGGCGGCGGACCGTGTAGGGAACGGGCCTGAACCATTTGCCGGACTGGTTGGCGGGCGAGCCGTGGGTCAGGTGCCCGCCGGCCGCCAGATCGAGCCCCATGAACGTGTCGCCGGGCTGCATCAGCGCGAAGAACACGGCCTGGTTCGCCTGCGCACCGGAATGCGGCTGGACATTCGCGAAGGTGCAGTCGAACAGCCGGCAGGCGCGCTCGATGGCGATTTGTTCGACCACATCGACATATTCGCAGCCGCCGTAGTAGCGGCGCCCGGGATAGCCCTCGGCATATTTGTTCGTCAGGACCGAGCCCTGTGCTTCGAGCACCGCCTTCGAGACGATGTTCTCCGATGCGATCAGCTCGATCTTGTCCTGCTGGCGGGCAAGCTCCTGGGCGACCGCGCGCGCGATCTCCGGATCGGCCCTGTCCAGCCCCTGCCCGAAGAAAGCCGATTTCTCCGGCCGTACCGCGTCCGCCATCGCTGCCATGTCTTCCTCTGTCACCCCGCGCGCCGGGCCCGGTACCTCTAAGGATGGACCGCCCACGCACCCGTCGCGTTCTACCCCTACCCCTTTACCAAATCTGGCGCCAGACCGGCCGCCACCTGCCGGCCGCCGGCGGCCGGCGGCCGTCCGATGCGGCGCGAATCCAAAGACTAGATTCGTCAACTATCAGTAGAAAAACGAATTGAATAAGCATATTCAAAGTCCAGAACAAGCAATCGCCGCTCCCGGAATTGCGGAATTCGAGATTTTACTTGATTTTCCGGCCCCTTCGCGCAATAGAAGCCGCCTCAAATCAAGGCGTTACGCCGCCGCTGGAGCGTTTCTCGATGGCCAATCACGAAATAGCGGCCTCCCGGTCCGACGATATCCTCAAGCTGGCCAGCGACATCGTCGCGGCCTATGTGAGCAACAATCCGGTGCCGATGGGCGATCTTCCCGCAATGATCAAGAGCGTCCACGCGACGCTGGGCGGGCTCGCCGGACCCGGCACCGCCGAGGCCGCGACCACGCAGAAGCCCGCGGTGAACATCAAGAAGTCGATCACGCCCGAGTACATCGTCTGTCTCGAGGACGGCAAGAAGCTCAAGATGCTCAAGCGCTACCTGCGCTCGCGCTACAACATGTCGCCGGAGGAATACCGCGCGAAATGGGGGCTGCCGGCGGACTATCCGATGGTCGCCCCGAACTACGCCGCGCAGAGATCGGAATTCGCAAAGAAGATCGGGCTCGGCCGGTCCGCCGCGCCGAAGAAGCCCCGCCGGCGCAGCTAGGAATTCCGTTTCCCGATCAGATATTCGAGCTTGCGTCTTGCGGCATCGCCGAGCGCCGCGGGCGAAGCGCCGGCCGGCCCCACGACGCTCGCCTCCAGCCCGGTCGCCGGATCGATCGCCGTCGCCTTCGCGAACGCGCCGCGGACCACGATCTCGAGGAGAATTTCGCTCCTGCCGGAGGGCGGGGCCATTACGCCGCGCGGCTGAGCCGGTGCGCGGTCCACACCGTGTCCAGCGCGCGCACGAGATCGCGCAGCATGGCCTCGCTGTGCAGGGGCGACGGAGTGAAGCGCAGGCGCTCTCCGCCGC
Organism: Rhizomicrobium sp.; assembly: GCA_035549575.1. Lineage (GTDB taxonomy): Bacteria > Pseudomonadota > Alphaproteobacteria > Micropepsales > Micropepsaceae > Rhizomicrobium. The sequence goes on along the minus strand of DASZQP010000032.1, from coordinate 28,891 downwards.
GCGGCACCGTCGGGAAATTGACCGGCTGGACATAGATGCCGTGATCGTAGAGCAGGGAATCCGAGACGGCCTTGCACAGCGCCGGATCGCCGACGAACACCGGCACGATATGGCTCGGCGAATCCATCACCGGCAGCCCCGCCTCCGCCAGCAGCTTCTTCAGGAGTGCGGCGCGCGCCTGCAGCGTCTCGCGCTCCGCCTCGCTCTGCTTCAGGTGCCTGACGCTCGCCAGAACGCCTGCGGCGATGGCCGGCGCCAGGGAGGTCGTGAAGATGAATCCGGGCGCGAAGGAGCGGATGCAGTCGATCAGCTCGGACGACGCCGCGATATAGCCGCCCATGACGCCGAACGCCTTCGCCAGCGTGCCCTCGACGATGTCGATGCGCTCCATCTGGCCGTCGCGCGCGGCCACGCCGGCGCCGCGCGGCCCGTAGAGGCCCACGCCGTGCACCTCGTCGATATAGGTGAGCGCGCCGTATTTCTCGGCGAGATCGCAGATCGCCCGTACCGGCCCGAAATCGCCGTCCATCGAATAGACGGATTCGAAGGCGACGAGCTTGGGCGCGGCCGGATCGTCGGACGCCAGCAGGCGCTCGAGGTCGGCCATGTCGTTGTGCCGGAAGATGCGCTTCGTGACGCCGCCGTGCCGGATGCCCTCGATCATCGAGGCATGATTGAGCGCATCGGAATAGACGATGAGGCCGGGGAGAATCCGCGCCAGCGTGGCAAGGGTCGTGTCGTTGGAAACGAAGCCGGAGGTGAACAGCAGCGCCGCATCCTTGCCGTGGAGATCGGCGAGTTCGGCCTCCAGCTCCACATGGTAGTGCGTCGTGCCGGAGATGTTGCGCGTGCCGCCCGAGCCCGCTCCCGCCGCGTCCACCGCCTCGTGCATCGCTGCGAGCACCTTGGGATGCTGGCCCATGCCCAGATAGTCGTTGCTGCACCACACCGTCACCGGGCGCCGCGCGCCCTGGGTGAAGAAATCGGCGTTCGGATAGGCGCCGCGTTCCCGCAGAATGTCCGTGAAGACCCGGTAGCGGCCCTCGCGGCGAAGTCCCGCCAGGGCGTCCTTGAACCGGGAGAGGTACGGAAAAGCCATTTGCCTGCTCGCCACCGCCGGACCTGCGGTCCGGTCCTCGGTTCTAGAATATAGGGCCCCCGCCCGTGGAACCTAGTCCTTCCTGCCGCACCCCTGTCACAAAACGACGCGGATTCCGGCGTAAATCCATCGGGCAGTGTCCCCCGTTCCGTTCGCGGATCGTGGCCGGCGGGATCCCGCGGCCGGGCAGCGGACTGCGGCAATCCTCATAGGATGCAATATGCTGTACTGCAATTCACGCTTGCGCTAGTTTCGCCGGAAGCCGCTCCCGCAGGCGGGGCCGCTGCCGGATCGAACCGATGGAGCCGCGATGACCGCGCGCAGAGCACTGAAACCGGCTGCGGCGTTCGCCGCGGTCCTTGTCGCGACCGCCGCACAGGCCGGCCGCCTCATTCCCGTTCCGGCGATACCCGGCAGCTTCTACATGACGGTGGACGCCATCAACGACAATGCGCAGATCGCCGGAGAGGTCGCGTTCGACGCGAACGGCATCATCCATCGCGACGCCTATGTCGGGACCCTCGACGGCCAGTACACGACATTCTCCGCGGGCGACGACGAGCTCGGCGCCACCTACGTCGGGGGTTTCGGCAACGACGGCTACATATCCGGAAACGCCTACTACCAAACCGATTTCATACAGTGCGGACACGGATTCGTGCGCGCTCCGGACGGCACGATCACCGACGTCACGCGGGACGGCGCCCTGCTTTCGGGCAGCGCCAACGGCATCACGACGGGAGAGAATTTCGTCGGCTGGCGATGCGAGCAGGTGGGCGCGGCCTTGCGGCGCTACGGCTATTACGGCAAGGGCACCCAGTACGTCGCGGATTTGACTCTTCCCTTCAACGCCGACCGCACCACGCCCTCGGGACTGTCCGCGGCCGACGGCACCGTCGTCGGATCGTATTACGACAAGGACCGCCGGATGAACCTCGGATTTCTTCTGAAGGACGGGGCGGCGACCGCGTTCGACTTCCCCGGCCCCGACATCACCCGCGGCGCCCATACCGCGTTCGCCGCGATCAACGACAGCGGCATGGCCACCGGCAACTGGTACGACGTGAGCGTCTCGCGCGCCTTCCTGTACGACACGGCGCAGCAAACGATGCAAACGATCGAGGTGAAGGGCGCCCGTGGCGTATCCGCCCTGGGGATCAACAATTCGGGTCTCGTCGCACTGAACGTGGACGCGATTCCGTACATCTATTGCATCCGCAAATCGAATTGCCCCGCCTCGCCCGGGGCCATCGACATTCCCGGCACATGGACGGCCGTTCCGGCGTCGGCGCTGACCTCCGCCGTCTGCCGGAACCGGTGCCTGAGGCCGCACGCGGCGAACGCCGGGCGATAGGGCGCCGGGAACGCCCGCGCCGGCCCGACGCTTCCCCCCGTCAGGAAGCGATCGCGACGACCGCGTTCACCGCCATCGCGATCAGGACGGTGTTGAAGAAAAACGAGACGATGGAGTGGGCGAGCGTCGCGCGGCGGATGCGCCGCGACGTGACCTGCACGTCGGACACCTGCGCCGTCATGCCGACCACGAAGGAAAAATAGAGGAAATCGGCGACGCCCGGCTCCGGCGTCGCGGGGAATTCGAGGCCGGATCCGGGCTTCTTGCCCGGCTCCGAATAGAAGAGATAGGCGTAGTGAAAGCCCATCAGAACGTGGAGCGTGAACCAGCCGAGCGGCGCGCTCGCGATGGCAAGGGCGAGCATCAGCGGGTCCGCCCCGTGCTTCTGGTTCAAAATGGTGATGATGGAAAAGCTGGAGAACCCGATCATCACGAGACAGATCAGAAGGACGACGCCGATCCCCTCGTCCTCCGCGTCCGCCTTCCTGTCGAGTTCCCTAGGAGTGATGCGCGCGGCGATCGCGGCGGTGAAGACGAGGTAGGCCGCGAAAAACGCGTCCCCGCCGGCGAGGGTTCGAACCGGCTGCTTCAGCCCCGACAGCAGCACATAGACGGCCGCCCCGAAGGCCAGGCAGGCATAGAAGCGCCAGTGATGGCCGAAATGCGAATGGACGAACCCCAAGCGGTGCCTCCGTCCTGCGGAGACGCCACTGTGCCAGAATTGCGGGAGCCGTCTACAGCCGGAAGCGGACCTGATCGATCCAGAAGCGCTCGATCCGGCGCAGGCTGGTGTTGAGCAGCTCGAGGTCCTGGCCGGCGACGTTGCCGACGGGTTCGAGCGAGCCCAGGTGGCGCTCGAACAGCTCGGTGAGCATCTTGCGGACGATTTCGCCCTTGGGGGTCAGGCGCACGAGGACGGACCGGCGGTCCGCTTCCGAGCGCTCGTGATGGATGTAGCCGGACTCGACCAGCTTTTTCAGATTGTAGGATACGTTGGAGCCGAGATAGTGGCCGCGCGTCCGCAGCTCGCCCGCGGTCAGTTCCTGGTCGCCGACGTTGAACAGCAGCAGGGCCTGGACGCTGTTGATCTCGCGCTCGTCGCGGCGATCGAGCTCGTCCTTGATCACGTCCAGCAACTGCCGGTGCAATCGTTCCACGAGATTGAGGGTTTCGAGATAGTGCCTGCCGAGCGATTGAGCGCCCTCAAGCGCCGCAGCTGCCTGCGGTTTGGCCAGTGCCGTCATCTTTTTCCCCCGCTTTCGCGGAGCCCACCTTTTGTTATGCCGCCAGCGTAGGTGCCAGAGGTTAAAGTGCCGTAAAATTTATCAGAGAATGCCGCGCAGCATCTGGATGATGCCGGAGAAGTCCATCCCGCCGTGACCCTTTGCGGCGAGGAGGGAATAGAGCTGCGCCGCCTCCGCGCCCAGCGGCGTCGCAGCGCCCGCGCCCTGCGCCGCGGCCTGCGAAAGCCTGAGATCCTTGAGCATGAGCGCGGCCGCGAAGCCGCCCGTGTAGTCGCGGTTGGCCGGCGATGCGGGCACCGGTCCCGGGACGGGACAGTAGGTGGTGAGCGACCAGCACTGGCCGGATGCCGCCGACATGATGTCGAACAGCTTCCTGTGGTCGAGGCCGAGCTTCTCGCCGAGCACGAAGGCCTCGCAGGTTCCGATCATGGAGATCGCGAGCAGCATGTTGTTGCAGATCTTCGCCGCCTGGCCGGCCCCCGCGCCGCCGGCATGGACGATGCGCTTGCCCATCTTCTGCAGGATCGGCTCGGCGCGCGCGAACGCCTTGTCGCTGCCGCCGCACATGAAGGCGAGCGTGCCCGCTTCCGCGCCGCCCGTGCCGCCGGAGACCGGCGCATCGAGAAAATCGAAGCCCGCCTTCTCCGCCGCCTCGTGCACGGCGCGCGCGGAATCGATGTCGATGGTCGAACAGTCGATCAGGAGCGCATCCTTCTTCGCCGCCGTCATGATGCTCTGCGTGTCGAGATAGACCGAGCGCACGTGCTGTCCGGCCGGCAGCATGGTGATGACCACATCGGCGGACTTCACCGCTTCGAGCGCCGTCGAAGCGGATTTGCCGCCCGCTTCCGTCTCCGGCTTCAGCGCCGCCGGGCTGACGTCGAACGCGACGACGCCGTCGCCCGCCTTGAGCAGGTTGCGCGCCATCGGCCCGCCCATGTTGCCCACCCCGATGAATGCGATTCTCGTCATCTTCCGTCTCCACCCTGTCTGTCCCGGCCCGACCCGTTCGGACCATCCCCGGCCTGCAGCGCCAGCTCCCCCGCCACGGGCGCGAAGTAGGCGTCGACGTCTGCGTCAGAAACGCCCGAAAGCGATCCGGGCTGCCATTTCGGCGCGCCGTCCTTGTCGATGATGGTGGCGCGCACGCCTTCGTAGAAATCGTGGCCCGCGACGATGCGGTTCACCATGCGCCATTCCATCTTCATGCAGTCGTCGAAGCCGAGCTTCGCGCCTTCGCGCAGCTGGCGGAACGCAACCTTGGTGCTGGTCGGTGATTTCGCGCGGATCGTCTTCGCCGTGTCGCGCGACCAGTCGGTGTGATCGGCATCGAGCGCGGCCAGGACCTCCTCCACCGTGCCCTTCGCGAAGATCGTGTCGATCGACTTGCGATGGTCCTTGAGGAAGGTGTCCGGCACATCCTCGTGCAGTCCTTCGAGCGCGTCATCGGGCGCGTCGCCGCGTTCGAGGCGGGCGAGCAGTTCGCCGCGTTTCGCCCTCGGCAGGAAATGCGTCGCAACACCGGCATAGAGGCAGTCTGCCGTTTTCAGCCGCGCGCCGGTGAGCGCGAGATACATGCCGATCTCGCCCGGGCAGCGCGGCAGAAAGAAGCTGCCGCCGACATCGGGGAACAGGCCGATTCCCGTCTCCGGCATGGCGAACACCGTGGTCTCGTCTGCGATGCGATGGCTGCCATGCACGGAGACGCCGACGCCGCCGCCCATCACGATGCCCGAGATCAGCGCCACATAGGGCTTGGGGTAGTGCTTGACGAGCGCGTTCAGCACATATTCGTCGCGATAGAAATTGAGCGCGTAGGGCGTCTTGTTCAAGCCAGACTCGTAGAGCGAGCGGATGTCGCCGCCGGCGCAGAACGCCCTTTCGCCCGAGCCCTGTATGACGATCGTCTTCACGTCGTCCTGCTTCGCCCACACACCGAGCTGCGATGCCATTTGCAGGCACATGCCGTGCGTGAGCGCATTGAGCGCCTTCGGCCGGTTGAGGGTTATCAGACCGGCGGCGCCGCGCTTTTCGAACAGGACGTGTGGTTCATCCGTCACTGACGGAACATCTCCCGCGACACGATCACGCGCATGATCTCGTTGGTGCCTTCGAGGATCTGATGCACGCGCAGATCGCGTACATGCCGCTCGGCGGGAAAATCCTTGAGATAGCCGTAGCCGCCGAAAAGCTGCAGCGCGTCGTTGGCGACCTTCGAGCCCGTGTCCGTCGCGAAGCGCTTGGCCATCGCGCACAGCATGGTCGCGCGCGCGTCGCGCCGGTCGAGCGCCGAGGCGGCGTTGCGGATCATCAGCCGCGCGGCCTCGAGCTCCGTCGCCATGTCGGCGAGCTTGAACTGCGTCACCTGGAAGTCCGCGATCGGCCTGCCGAACTGCGTGCGCTGCGCGACATAGGTCTTGGCCTCCTCGATCGCGGCGCGGGCCGTTCCCACCGAGCAGGCGCCGATATTGATGCGTCCGCCGTCGAGCCCGCTCATGGCGATGCGGAAGCCCTCGCCCTCCGCGCCGATGCGATTGGCGACGGGCACGCGGCAATCCTCGAAGATCACCTGCGCCGTGGGCTGGGAATTCCAGCCCATCTTGCGCTCCTTCTTGCCGAAGGAGAGGCCGGGCGTGCCCTTCTCCACGACGAGGCACGAAATTCCCCTCGGCCCGTCCTCGCCGGTGCGCACCATGCAGACATAGATGTCCGACACGCCGGCGCCGGAGATGAAGGCCTTGGAACCGTTCAGCACATAGTGATCGCCGTCCTTCACCGCGCGGGTCTTGAGCGCGGCGGCGTCGGAACCCGAGCCGGGCTCCGTCAGGCAATAGGACGCGATCAGCTCCATCGCCGTCAGCCTCGGCAGGAAGGCCTTGCGCTGCGCCTCGCTGCCGTAGCGGTCGATCATCCACGAGGCCATGTTGTGGATGGAGATGAAGGCGGCGGTCGATGTGCATCCCGCCGACAGCTCCTCCATGATGATCGCGGCGTCCAGCCGCGACATTTCCGAGCCGCCGACGTCGCTCTTCACATAGATACCGGCGAAGCCGAGTGCGGCGGCCTCGCGAAGGCGGTCGACCGGAAAATGCGAGGTTTCGTCCCACTCGGCGGCGAAGGGCGCAAGCCTGTCCTGCGCAAACCGCCGCGCGACGTCCTCGATCGCGCGCTCGTCCTCGTTCAGTGCGAAATCCATGGCTCCCGTTCCGTGAAGGCGCGCGGTAATTAACCCCCTGCGGCGGGCAATGCAAAGTCTCGCAACCGCCGCCTTGCGCCCCGCCGTCCGCCTCTAGTAGACCCTTCCCGGTCACGAGGAACTTCTCCGGCGATGGCGATGGACCCATCCTTTCCGGCAATCCGCATGCGCAGGCTCCGGCGCCACGAGTGGTCGCGGCGGCTGGTCGCGGAATCCGTGCTGACGCCGGCCGATTTCATCTGGCCGCTGTTCGTGATCGAGGGTTCCGGCCGCCGCGAGCCCGTGCTGTCGATGCCGGGCGTGGACCGGCTGTCGATCGATCTCGCCGTCGATGCGGCGAGAGAGGCCGCGTCCCTCGGCATTCCCGCGGTCGCGCTGTTCCCTCATACCGAGCCCGAGCTCAAGACCGAGGACGGCCGCGAAGCCACGAACGCGAACAATCTCGTCTGCCGCGCGGTCCGCGCGATCAAGACGGCGGTGCCGGATATCGGCGTGCTCTGCGATGTCGCGCTCGATCCCTATACGAGCCACGGCCACGACGGCGTGCTGAAGGACGACCATGTGGACAACGACGCCAGCGTGGCGATCCTCGTCGAGCAGGCGCTGGTGCAGGCGCGCGCCGGATGCGACATCGTCGCCCCTTCCGACATGATGGACGGCCGCATCGGCGCGATCCGCCGGGCGCTCGAGGCCGAAGGCTTCGCCGGCACGATGATCATGGCCTATGCCGCGAAATACGCGAGCGCGTTCTACGGGCCGTTCCGCGACGCCGTCGGCTCGGCGAAGGCGCTCAGGGGCGACAAGCGCACCTATCAGATGGATCCCGCGAACGGCGACGAGGCGCTGCGCGAAGTGGCGCTCGACATCGCCGAGGGCGCGGACATGGTGATGGTCAAGCCTGGAATGCCCTATCTCGACATCGTGCGCCGCGTGAAGGAGCGCTTCGGCGTTCCCACCTTCGCCTATCAGGTGTCGGGCGAGTATTCGATGCTGACAGCTGCCGCCAATGCGGGCCATCTCGATCGCGATCGTGCGATGATGGAAAGTCTCGTCGCGTTCAAGCGCGCGGGCGCGAACGGCATCCTCACCTATTTCGCGCGCGACGCCGCGCGGCTGCTGGCGGGCTGAAGCGCGGAAATCGGCGCGTTCCGGCGCTTTCTCTCACGCGCGTGTGAATTCCGGACATCTTCACGTCGGCGTGAAAGCCTTGCGCGTGCAACCCACGGAGGGTCAAGATTACGTTGTCAACAGGAGGAACGCATGCGTGCTGCTTTGATCGCCATTGCATCAGTCTTCACCCTCTCCGGCGCAGCTGCCGCCGCGGAGCCCGCAACCGCGCCGCCGGCCCAGACTGTCTCGGCCGTTGAGGCATCGAACCCCGACAGGATCATCTGCAAGCACATGATCCACGAAGGCGTGCTGCTGCAGGCCGTCCGCTGCAATACCAAGCGCGGCTGGGAGCGCTCGCGGAGGGAAACGCAGAAGTTCGTGTCCGATCTCGAGCTCCGGTCCTTCGTGGGACGCCTGCACTGAGCCCGGGCCTGCTCAGCCTCTTTCGACCATGAAGAGGCTGCGCAGGAGGATTTCCGCCCTGGACGGAAGCACATCCAGGCCGGAGCGGCGCTGACCGAGATCGATCACGTCCTCCAGTATGAGCATCGCGAGCCCGTGTACTGCTGCCCAGACCCCTAGGCCAAGTGCGGGATCGTGGAGCGCGGCGCCGATTTCAGTGCCGATGGAATCGGCGGCCGCGCCAAGTTCGGCGAACCGCTCCCGGTGGGACAGCTGGGGACCGAACATCAGCCGGGCCAGTGCCGGCTTTCTCGCCACGAAACGCATGTAGGCGCCGCCGATCTTGGCGACGCGATCGCTTCCGGTTCCGCTCTGCGCGGCGGCCGCCGCGATATCGCCGCGCAGCTCGGAGAATCCCTCGAAAGCCAGCTCCACCAGGAGCGCCTCGTGGCTCGGAAAATGGCGATAGGGCGCGGCATGGCTCACGCCCGCCTTTCGCGCCACCGCGCGCAGGCTCAGATCGGCGAACGCGCCTTCCTCGAGAAGCGCGCGCGCGGCATCGAGCAGCGCGTTGCGCAGGTCGCCGTGATGATAGGGCCTCGACCGGGCGGGTTGCGTCACGCCCTGCTCCGCCGGCGCTGTTCGAGGCGGGCAAAGAGGCTCGACGTATCCCAGCGCCGCCCGCCCATCGATTCCACTTCGGCGTAGAACCGGTCGACGAGCTGCGCCACCGCGAGTTCCGCGCCGTTCCGCTGCGCCTCTTCGAAACAGATGCCCAGATCCTTGCGCATCCATTCCACCGCGAAGCCGTGGTCGAACGCTCCGGCCAGCATGGTCCGGTACCGGTTCTCCATCTGCCAGGACTGCGCCGCGCCCTTGGAAATCACCTCGACCACAGCCGCGGGATCCAGCCCGGCCGCGCGGGCGAAGCTGAGCCCCTCGCTCAGCCCCTGCACGACACCCGCGATGCAAATCTGATTGACCATCTTGGCGAGCTGGCCCGATCCCGCTTCCCCGAGCCGGCGGCATTGCCGCGCATAGGCCGCCATGACCGGCTCGGCCCTGGCGTAGTCCGCTTCGGCGCCGCCGCACATGATCGTGAGCTGGCCGTTCCTGGCCCCCTGCTCGCCGCCCGAGACGGGGGCGTCCACGAAGCCGAACCCTCTCTGTCGCGCCTCGGCGGCGAGCGCGCGCGCGATCGTGGCCGAAGCGGTGGTGTGATCGACGAAAACGGCGCCCGCCTTCATCGCGGCGAAGGCGCCCTCCGGGGCGGACGTCACCGCGCGAAGGTCCTCGTCGCGCCCGACGCAGGCCATCACCATGTCGCAATCGCGCGCGGCCTGCGCCGGCGTCGCGGCGCTGGATCCGCCGTGTTCGCCCGTCCAGCGGGCGGCCCTGGCCGCGGTGCGGTTGTAGACGACGACATCGTGTCCGGCGCGCTTGAGGTGACCGGCCATCGGATAGCCCATCACGCCCAGGCCGAGAAAAGCGACCCGCATTACTCCATCACCTCGATCTGCGCCGCCTGGCGGCCGGTGAAATCCGGACGCCGCATCAACCAGATGAACAGGAAGGATGGCAAGCACAAATAGAACATGAAGAGGAAGTCGTTTCCGAATGCGGCCGTCTGGGCGCGGAACTCCACCAGGCGGTCGAGGTTGGCCACGCCCATGGGAAACTGGGGGCTGAGCATCAGGGACGGACCGTTGACCCCGAGCGAGCGGTTGAATGGGGTGGCGATGTGCGACAGCATCGAATGGTTCACCTGCACGCTCCAGGCAAGGACGGTGGTCGTGATCGAAACGCCGATGGCGCTGCCGATGTTGCGCACGAGATTCATCAGCGCGGTTCCGTCCGTGCGGAAGTGGGGCGCCAGCGTGGCAAAGGCCACCAGCTGCAGCGGCACGAACACGAAGCCCATTCCGAACCCCTGCACCATGGTCACGATGATGAGCCATCGCTCGCCAATCGCCGGCGTCCAGTAGGCCATGTCCCAGATCGACCATTCGATCATCGCCATGCCGATGGTCATGATCAGGCGCGGGTCCACGCGCATGGCGAAGCGCCCGGCGAACATCATTGCGATCATCGTGCCGACGCCGCGCGGCGCCATCAGCAGGCCCGTGTCGGTCACGGAGTAGCCGGAAAGATTCTGCAGGAACGGCGGCAGCAGCGCGGAGCTGGCCAGCATCATCGCGCCGACGACGAACATCATGAACATGGCGGAGACGAAGTTCCGGTCGCTGAACATCTGCGGCGGAATGAAGGGCACCCGCTCCGTCAGCATGTGCACCAGGAACAGGTAGAGGCCGGTCGCGGCAATCACCGCCTCGATGACGATCTCGGTCGAATCGAACCAGGCCTTGTCCGTGCCGCGGTCGAGCATGAGCTGGAGCGCGCCGAGGCCGATGGCGAGAAAGGCGAAGCCGGACCAGTCGAAGCGCATGTTTTCGTCGCGCGGCGAATCCTTGAAGAAGAACAGGAGCCCGGTCACCGCCGCGATGCCGAAGGGCACGTTGACGTAGAACACCCAGCGCCAGTTGTAGGACTCGGTCAGCACCCCGCCGAGCGTCGGGCCGAGGATCGGACCCAGCATCACGCCCATGCCCCAGATCGCCATGATGTTTCCGCGCTTCGCCGGCGGATAGAGGTCGAGCATGATCGCCTGGCTGAGCGGCGACAGCGCCGCGCCGAATGCGCCCTGCAGGAGGCGGAACAGGATCATCTGGTCGAGGGTCTGCGCCGCGCCGCACAGCATGGAGGTGACGGTGAAGCCGCCCAGGGCCACGAGGATGAAATTCTTCTTTCCGAAACGCGAGGCGATCCAGCCGACCGGAGCGGTCATGATGGCGGCCGCGATGATGTAGGAGGTGAGCACCCAGGTGATCTGGTCGCGCGAGGCCTGCAGCGATCCCTGCATGTGGGGAAGCGCGACATTGGCGATCGTGGTGTCGAGCGCCTGCATGAGGACGCCCGCCATCGAGCACATCAGGACGATGACGAGCTCGAACGGGCTTTCATAGGCTTCGGCGGAATGACCGAGGGCCTGAACTCTCATGGCAGACCGTCCCGCCGCCTAGCGGCCGTCCAACATCCTGTGCCAGCGGCGCTTGCCGGTATCGATCGAAACATCCGCGCTCATGCCGGCGCGCAGCGGCCTGTTCGCGCAGTCGCTGCTGCCGAGATCGACGCGAACGGGAATGCGCTGCACGACCTTGACCCAGTTTCCGCTCGTGTTCTCGGCGGGCAGCGCCGAGAAGGCCGAATCGCTCGCCGCGCTGATCGCGGCCACGCGGCCCTGCCAGGTGCAGCCGGGATAGGTGTCGATCGTGACCTCGACCGGATCGCCGTCCTTGACATGGGTGAGGTCGGTTTCCTTCATGCTCGCCTCGACCCACATGTTGCCCGTCGAGATGATGCCGACGGCGCTCGTCGTCGTGAACGCCGACATGGCGGAAATGACGAGCGTGCCGGGCTGCAGCGAATCCACCTCGGTCACGATGCCGTCGAACGGCGCGCGCACGACCGCGTGGTCGAGCTGGCGCTGGGCCTCCTCCACGGCGGATTGCGCCTTCAGATAGGCGGGCGCCTGGGTCGCGGGCATGTCGGGATTGCCGTTCAGCTTCGCGAGCTGGACGCCGGCGTTCTGCCGCAGCGAGGTGAGCATCGCCTGGGCACTCTGAAGCGTGCCGCGCGCCTGGTCGAGCTGGGCCGGCGCCACGGCGTGGGATTTGGCCAGCGCCGCGTAGCGGTCGAAGGTGAGCTGCGCGAGCCTGACCTGCGCTTCCTGCGCGGAAATCTCGCCCAGCGTGCTCTTGTAGGTCGCGCGGGTCGATTCCACGTCCTGCACCGTCTGTGCGAGCGCCGCCTTCGCGTTGTCGAGCGCGATGCGGAACGGCCTCGGATCGAGGCGGAACAGGATCTGTCCCTTGGCGACGCGCTGGCCTTCCCGCACATCGACGTCCTTGACCAGGCCGGAGACATCCGTCGAAACCATCAGCTTGGCCGCGTGGACATAGGCGTCGTCGGTGCCGACGTAGCGCCCGCCCGTCAGCCAGAGCACGAGGGCGACGGCCGCGACGGCCGCGACGCCCCAGACCATGGCGACCCGGCGCAGCCTGGCCTTGTCGGCCCACAGAGCGCCGAGCTTGCCCTTGACGTGCGCGCCGTAGCGCCGCGTGAGAGGCTCGTAGGCCGCACCGCCGGTTCTGGCGACGCTGTCGGTTCTCAATGCCGCCATGACTGCTACTCCGCGGCCGCGGCGAGCCTGGCGTGCTCCGCCGGCTCGGCCGTCAACTTCGATTTGATGTGCAACAGAACGTCCACAAAAGCCTCGCGCGCGCCCTCGTCCAGACCGTCGTTTATTTCGCTTTCGAGATTTTCGCGATAGCGCGCGATCTCTTTCAGGATCGGCCGGGACTCGGGCAGCAGATGCAGGCGGCGCACGCGGCGGTCGCTGGGATCGGCGCGGCGCTCCACCATGCCCCTGGCCTCGAGGCGGTCGACCAGCCGCGCAACCGTGATCGGCTCCACCTCGCAGATCGTCGCAAGCTCGTTCTGCGACATGCCGGGCTGCCGGTCGAGGCGCGCGAGAATCACCCATTGCGCGCGGGTCATCCCGTAGGCGCGGGCGGTCTGGTCGAAGCGGGTGCGCAGCAGCCGGGCCACGTCGTGCAGCACGATCAGCATGTCGCGGTCGAAATTGGTCATGGCCGTCTTCCTGGTCGCCAATTAGATAAGCCACCTTAATATAAGGTACAAGAATATAACGCCGATTATATACACAAAGCGAATGTAAATAGTTTTAGGAAAATCAAGTGCTTACGGATCCGTGCCGGGCATGTCCCCCCGGCCGGGCGCGCCCCGGGGTACCGGACCGGCCAAAAGGAAACAGGCGCGGGAAGTCCCGCGCCTGTTCCGGAAATCCGCCCCGGCCGGCCGGAGCCGGACCGCGGGGGACAATCACATGCCCGAGCCCTGGATTTGCTTCCAGCTTCCCTCGATCGCCTGCACGGCGTTGTCCGGCAGGGGGATGTAGTCGAGCTTCAGCGCCATGTCGTCGCCATTGGCATAGGCCCATTTGAAGAACTTCAGAGCCTCGGCGGAGGCCGCCTGATCGGACGGGTTCCGGTACATCAGGATGTAGGTCGTCGCCGTGATCGGCCAGGACTGCGCCCCCGGCTGATTGACGAGGATGATGTAGAAATTCTCCTTCGACGCCTCGTTCCAGTCGGCGTTGGCCGCGGCGGCGCGGAAGACATCGACCGAGGCGCTGAGCGTCTTGCCCTCCCGGTTGATCATCCGCGCGTACTTCAGATGGTTCTGCTTGGCATAGGCATATTCCACATAGCCGATGGAGCCGCTGGACTGCGCGACATTGCCGGCCACGCCCTCGTTGCCCTTCGCGCCGATGCCGGTCGGCCAGTCCACGGACGTCGCCGCGCCGACGCGCGTCTTCCATTCCTCGCTCACGCGGGAAAGATAGGTCGCGAACACGAATGTCGTGCCCGAGCCGTCCGAGCGGTGGACGACGAGGATCGCCTTGTCGGGCAGGTTCAGCGAGGGATTGAGCTTCTTGATCGCCGGATCGTTCCACTTGCCGATCTTGCCGAGATAGATGTTGGCGATCGTCGGCCCGTCCAGCACGAGCTGGCCCGAGGCGATGCCCGGCACGTTGTAGACCATGACTTCCGCGCCGATCACGGTGGGAAACTGCACCAGCCCGGCGGCACTGAGATCGGCCGGCTTGAGCGGCATGTCGCTCGCGCCGAAGGTGACGGTCTTGGCCTTGATCTGCGCGATGCCGCCGCCGGAGCCGATGGACTGGTAGTTCAGGCTGTTGCCGCTTACGCCCTGATAGGCGCTCGCCCATTTGGCGTAGATCGGATAGGGGAAGGTCGCACCGGCGCCGGAGATGGTTCCCGCGAGCGCGGTGCCTGCGAGCGCCACGGCGCCGGCGATACCGGCGGCGATCGACAGAGTCCTAAGTGATAGTTTCATCTTTTCCTCTCGTGATTTGATTCCACATCCTCGTTGTCAGTTCGAGAACTGCATACGCACGCCAATCGTGTTGAAGTCCTGGCTGGCCCGGTTCGCCTTGACGTGAATGGGCGATGTGTAGCGGTCGACGCTGGTGATCAGGTCGTTGAGCTGCAGCTTGACGTTGTTGTTCAGGTACCAGTTCAGGCCGATGGCGAAGACGCGCTCGTCGCCGCCGTTGATGCCCGCCTGCTGCGTCGCGCTGCCTGCGAACACGTCGCGCCAGTCGAGGTCGGTGTCGCTGTAGCGCAGCGCCAGCTCCCACGCGCCCCAGGAATCTCCGTTCCACGAGAACGGAGCCGCCACCTTCGGCGCGCCGAAGCCGCCGACCTCGTTGTTGGTCGCGGACACGGTGTAGGACTTCGGCTCGCCGGTCAGCACCCACGATCCTTCGAGGTACCAGCCCGTGAAGCTCGGATTGTCCGCGGCGAGCACGCCCGCTTCGCTGCGGCGGACGTCGAATTTCGCCCATTCGCCGCCCAGGAAGAAATTGTCGATGTTGAAGCCGCCGTCGAACGCATACATGTAGGCGTGCTTCGCGGCGATGCCGCCCGTGCTGATGAGGCGCGTGCCGTCGACGCGGATCTCCGGGCGGTCCTGCAGCGTGATGGTGGAGACGCCGCCGCCGGGCGAAAGGATGTCGGCGGCGCTGGCGCCGATCGAGGCGTTGGACGCTCCGTCGTTCCAGAAGCGATAGGAGACGCGGCCGATCAGCTGCGTCTGCTCGTCGCCGCCCGCGCCGTGGCCGGTGGTCGAGCCCGTCTTGGCGCCGGTCAGCGCCGCGTTGAGCACGAGGTTGTCGCCGGGCAGAATCGCGCTCTCCTTCTGGAAGCGCACCTCGACGCCGCGCCGCGCATCGCCCGCGCCGAACGAGTCGGCGGCGATATTGTCGATCTCGGGCCGCTCGAGGAACAGGAGCTGTCCGGAGGATGTCGTTCCCTCGAACATCAGGGCAGGCTCGATCACGCCCACGTTCAGCATGAAGTGGTCGATGCCGGTATAGGCCACGCGCGCCAGGCTCACGAGCGGATCGCCCTCGCCATTGCCCGAGCCGCCGCCGTTCGAGCCGCCGCCATTGAGGCGGAACTCGTACCAGAAATCGCTGAATGCCTTGCCTTCGACGCCGAAGAACGCGCGGCGCACGACGGTGCCCGAGGAAAGGTCCTTGACCGCCATCGGTGCGCTCTTTGCCAGATCCGCCGGCGAGTCCTGCATGAAATTGGCGTCGTCGAACTGGAAGCGCACGCGGATGGCCATGGTGAACCGGCCGTCGCCGCTCTTCACCGTCGGACGGGCATTGTCGAACGTCCAGCTCGTGTCCGCCGCGTTCTGCTCGATGGTGGTGAGGCGGGCGTGATCGTCCTGGGACCGGGATTCATAGGCCTGAAGCTCGGCCTCCAGAACGCGCATGCGCGCGTCCAGCTCGGCATTGGTCGAGCTTGCGCCCGCCTCTGTTGCCGCCGGCGCCGCGGCGGGAGCCGCCGCCATGGGCGCGGGCGCCGCGGCCTTGCGCCGCATCCGGGCCTTGGGACCCTTCGTGGCCTGCAATTCCTGCTCGAGCATTTCCACACGCTGCTGCAGGGCTTTTATCTGCTGCGCCATGTCCGCGTTCGCGCCGGCGCCTGCATCCGATTGCGCCAGGGCCGAACCCGCGGACGCCGTCACCGCTACGACCGCCGCAGCGGTCATCCGTAGCCAATTCTCCCTCATGCTGTCCTCTTTGGCGAGCCCGCGCGCCGGTCGTGGCGATCGCGCAGGCACCGATTATGCGATGTGAAATCACACCGCTCGGCATACCTCTGCGACAGTTTTGCAAAACTAATATGACAGTGCGCGAAG
The DNA here is from genome assembly GCA_035549575.1 of Rhizomicrobium sp. Classification (GTDB taxonomy): domain Bacteria; phylum Pseudomonadota; class Alphaproteobacteria; order Micropepsales; family Micropepsaceae; genus Rhizomicrobium. The sequence goes on along the minus strand of DASZQP010000032.1, from coordinate 12,608 downwards.
CCGTCCCCTGCCGCGCCGCAAGCCGCTGAAATTCTAGGCGTTATCGGCCAGCGCGCCGTAGCGGCCGCGGTAGAAGACCAGCGGCGCCCCCGCCTCCCGGCGCGCAAATCGCAGCACCCGGCCGATCAGGATGGAATGGTCCCCGCCGTCGTGGATCGCCTCGCTCGCGCATTCGAACACCGCCAGGGAATCGGCGAGCGCGGGGGGGCCGAGTTCGGTCTCGAGAAGCTCCACCCCGTCGAGCCGGTGCTCGCCCTGGCGGGCCAGCCGGGAGGAGACGTTTTCGTGCTCCGTCCCGAGGATCGAGATCGTGAATCCCCGCGCCTCCATGAAGGCGCGGTAGCGGTTGGAGTCCTTCTTCAGGCACCAGAGCACCAGCGGCGGATCGAGGGAAACCGAGGTGAACGAATTGACGGTGATGCCGACGGGCTCGGCCTCTCCCGTCGCGGTGATCACCGCAACGCCGGTCGGAAACGCGCCGAGCGCCTGCCGGAAAGCCCTGGTGTCGAAGGTCATCCTATCGATTTTTCGTTTCGCAACGCTTGGTTAAGAGGGACCGGCGCATTCTGCGGCCAACCTAGGCCAGGCGAGCGGCGGCGAAAAGACCGCCCGGCGGGCCGGGACGGGTCAATCGGGTGGGATGAAGCATGGCCGGCGACAACGCGGTCATCGTCAAACGCGTCAAGAAGGACGGCCACGGCGGCCATCACGGCGGCGCCTGGAAGGTCGCCTATGCGGATTTCGTGACCGCGATGATGGCGTTCTTCCTGCTGATGTGGCTGATCAACACGACCACGCCGGAGCAGAAGCGCGGCATCGCCGACTACTTCGCGCCGCAAAGCATCGCCCAGACCGTGAGCGGATCGGGCGGCGTGCTCGGCGGCCAGGTCATGGGACGGGAAAGCTCGCGCGCGGGCGGCGCCGCGTCGGTGTTCGAGCGGAACAGCCCTTCCTCGCCCGACACGAGAACGAAATCGACCACGGCGGCGGTGTCGCAGGGCGGCGCGTCCCGGAGCGACGGAGAATCGTCCGACGGCCAGTCCGGCAGCGGCGATTCCGCCGACCGCGCGTCGGCGTCGTCCGAGGACGGCGATTTCGCCCGCGCGGCCGAGGCCATCCACCAAGCCGTCAGCGACAATCCCGATATCGCGCAGCTGTCCAAGCAGGTCATCGTCGACCAGACGCCGGAGGGCATGCGCATCCAGCTCGTCGATCAGGACGGACGGCCGATGTTCCAGCGCGGAACGTCCGAGCCGATGCCCTATACGCGGCGGCTCCTCGCCGAGATCGGCAAGATCATCGACCGCCTTCCCAACCGCGTCTCGATCAGCGGCCATACCGAGGCGACGCCGTTCAGCGGCAGCGGCGGAATAACGAACTGGGAACTTTCCGCGGCGCGCGCCAATGCCGGGCGCGCCCTGCTCGCGGCGGGCGGACTCTCCGGCGACCGGATCTACGAGGTGGCCGGAAAGGCCGGGTCGGAACCCCTCCTGCCGGAGGATCCGAACGCCTCCGCCAACCGCAGGCTTTCGATCACGCTGCTGCGGGAGGCTCCGCCCACGCCTCCCGGGCATCAACTCTGATCCGCAAAACCTGTGGCGCGCCGCGCGAATCCCTTGCCATAATCGGCGCCCATGACCGACCAACGCAGCGCGCGGGTGCCGCAGTTCTTCCTTACGCCGGGGGGACCCTGCCCCTACCTGCCCGGCCGGACGGAGCGGAAGGTGTTCGCGCGGCTCAGCGGGTCGCTGGCGCAGCCCCTGAACGAGGCGCTGACCCATTCGGGCTTTCGCCGCAGCCAGAGCATCGCCTACCGCCCCGCCTGCGAGAACTGCTCGGCCTGCGTCTCGGTCCGGATCGTCGCCGATGCGTTCGAATTCTCGCGCGGTCAGAAGCGCATCGTGAGGCGCAACACGGATCTCGTCCGCAGCGAGGTGACGGCCGAAGCGACGCGCGAGCAGTTCGCGCTTCTGCGCACCTATCTGGATTCGCGCCACGCCGGCGGCGGCATGTCCGACATGGGCCTGTTCGACTATGTCGCGATGGTCGAGGAGACGCCGGTGACCACCCACATCATCGAATACCGCAGGCCGGGCGACGGCGACCGGCCCGGTCCGCTGATCGCCTGCGCGCTGAGCGACGTGCTGCGCGACGGGCTGTCGATGGTCTACAGCTTCTTTCATCCGGGCGAGGATGCGCGCAGCCTCGGCACCTACATGATCCTCGATCACGTGCGCGCCGCGAAAATGCGCGGGCTGCGTCACGTCTATCTGGGCTACTGGGTCCAGGGCAGCGAGAAGATGGATTACAAATCGCGCTTCCGCCCGATGGAAGCGCTGGGTCGCGAGGGCTGGGAACGCCTTTGAGGCGCATTTCCTTTCCGGCGGGCGGACTGTTCACGGTCGCCGCGCTTCTCATCGCCTCGGCTGCGGTTCTGCTGTGGCGCGAGGCGGCGCGCGACGCCGGGTCCGCACGGCGCATCGCGACGGCAGAGGAATTCGCGTCCTCCTGCCGCACGGCCGCGCCGGAATGCGCAGAGGCGGTGAAGAACGCGATGCGCTGGGAAGTCTCCGGGCGGGGACTGTCCCGCCTGTGCCTGTCGCGGCGGCCGGGCGCGGACACCATGGCCGTCCGCATCGCGATCTGGCTCGATGCGCATGACGAAACGCGCGCCCTGCCGCTCGATCGGGCCGTCGCGGATGCCGCCGAGGCGCTGTGGCCGTGCCGGCAGTGAAACGGCTCAATCCGTCGCCGACACGGGCCTCAGCATCATCAGCTCGTCGTAATAGCGGTCGCCCACGAGCAGCGAACGCGGAATCCGGCCGATCGTCCTGAATCCGTGGCGCTCGTAGAACCGGACGGCGCGGGTGTTGTCGGCATTCACGGTGAGCTGGATCTGCTCGACGACCGTCGCGGCGTGATCCACCACGGCCGCCATGAGCGCGTCGGCGAGGCCCGTGCCGCGCGCGGACTGCCGCACATACATCGCGCCCAGGCTTCCCGTGTGGGCGAGCTTCGGCCGGGAGGGCTGCGAGAAAACGAGAAGGCCGCTCAGCGTTCCGTCCGCGAACCCGCCGAAGGACGCGGCGGACGCGAGCCGCGCCAGCCACTCCTCCCTGCCCGCGGCCTCCTCCTGCGCCGGATCGGCGGCGAAGAGTTCGGGGTGCAGGCGCAGCGATTCCAGCCGGATCTCGCGGAGGGCCTCGTAGTCGTCCGGCGTCAGGCGCCTGACCGCGATGCTCATGCCGTGCCCCCGAAGCGGAGCTTCCATTCGGCGACCTGCTCCTCCGCGATCTTGGCGAAGAGCACATCGGCCGGCGTGATGATCTGGCCGGCCGCGAGCTGGTCGAGCTCCTCCGCCATCGGCGCGGACGGCCAGGGGATCATGCTGCCGCCGCCGGCGACCGGCTGGATCGTCCTGTGGATGGCCATCGCCGAATCCGGCATCACGGGCCAGGACAGGTGCGCGAAAGTGTGCACCAGATTGAGTCCCATGCGCACGCTCGCCGCCGCCCTGGCACGATCCGTCTTGATGTGCGTCCAGGGCGCGGCACGCGTCAGATATTCGTTGCCGGCCACCCAGATCGCGCGCAGCTCGGCGAGCGCCTTGCGGAATTCGATGGCCTCGAAATGCCGCGTGCAGGCCGTCACGCGCGCATCGAGCTCGGCGATCAGCGCGTGCTCCTCCTCGCCGTATTCGCCCTCGCCCGGCACCTTGCCCTCGAAGCGCGCGGCGCAGAACTTCGTGACGCGGTTGACGAAATTCCCGAGCACGTCGGCGAGATCCTTGTTCACCACCGCCGAGAAATGCTCCCAGGTGAAATTCGAGTCCGAACTCTCCGGCGCATTGGCCATCAGATAGTAGCGCCAGTAGTCGGCCGGCAGGATCTCCAGCGCCGAATCCATGAACACGCCGCGCTTTTCGGAGGTGGAGAACTTGCCGCCGTCGAAGTTCAGCCAGTTGAAGCCCTTGAGCCTGTCCACCAGCTTCCACGGCTCGCCGGACCCCATGATGGTGACGGGAAAGCCGACGGTATGGAACGGGACATTGTCCTTGCCCATGAACTGGCAATAGACGACGTCGCGGGCGGCGTCCCCGAACCACCAGTCGCGCCAGGCCTCGCCCTTGCCGTTCGCATCGGCCCATTCCCAGGTCGCGCCGATGTACTCGATGGGCGCATCGAACCAGACGTAGAACACCTTGCCCCGCAGCCGTCCGCCGGCGATGTCGTCCGGAACCGGCACGCCCCAGTCCACGTCGCGCGTGATGCCCCGGTCCTGGAGGCCCTCGTCGAGCCATTTGTGCGCGATGGAAACCACCAGCGGCGACCAGTCGCTGCGATGTTCGTCGATCCAGGCGCGGAGCTGCGGGACGAATTCGGACTGCTTCAGGAAGAGATGGGTGGAGTCGCGGATTTCGATGTCGGTGGAGCCGGAGAGCGCCGAGCGCGGACCGATGAGGTCCACCGGGTCGAGCACGCGCGTGCAGTTCTCGCACTGGTCCCCGCGCGCGCGGTCGTAGCCGCAGTGCGGGCATGTGCCGATCACGTAGCGATCGGAGAGGAAGCGCTTTTCCGCGTTGGAATAGACCTGCTTGGTCGTGCGGACCTCGAGATGGCCGTTCTTCCACAGCTGCCGGGCGAAATGCTGGGTCAGCTCCCGGTTCTGCCGGTTGGAGGAACGGCCGAAATGGTCCCAGCCGAGCGCGAACCCCTCGCCCGCCGCCTTCTGCAGCGCGTATTGCCGGTCGCAGAATTCCCGCACGCCCATGCCGGCCTCGGCAGCGGCCAGCTCGGTCGTGGAGCCGTGCTCGTCCGTGGCGCAGATCGCGAGGGTCTCGAAACCCTGCGCCCGGCGGAACCGCGCATAGACGTCCGCCGACAGCAGGGAGCCGGCCAGCGTGCCCAGATGCTTGACGCCGTTGATGTAGGGAAGCGCGCTGGTGACGAGGTAGCGGGTCATCTTGGCCTTTGTGCGTCCGGCGGAAATCGGCGTTCGGGACCTTATGCCGCGAGCCGAATCCATCCACTCTTAGCGTGAACCTGCGCGGGAAGCCAAATGAGCGACGCCCAGCCCCGGCGGCACTTCTATCACGCCAATTTTCAGGGCTATCTCATCGCCGGCCTGCTCACCATCACGCCGCTGATCGTGGTCTGGCTGGTGTTCGACTACTTCCTGAACACGCTGTCCTTTTTCGGCCACCCGCTGGCCGTGGCGCTGACCGATTTCGTGGACGAGCACCTGCCGCAGGCGACGCCCCTGCTGGCCAGCGTGACGGTCCGGTTCGTGATATCCGTGTTCGTGGCGCTCCTGGCCCTCTACACGGTCGGCGCGATCGCCTCGCGCGTGGCGGGGCAGCGGTTCATCGGGCTGTTCGAGCGCATCATCGCGCGGATTCCCCTCGTCGAGACGATCTACTCCGCGGTCAAGAAGCTCATAGACGTGATGCAGCAGAAGCCGGGCGGAACCCAGCGCGTGGTGCTGGTCGATTTTCCGCGCGAGGGGATGAAGGCGATCGGCTTCGTGATGAAGACGTTCCGCGATACGCGAACCGGCGAGGACCTCGCCGCCGTGTACGTCCCCACCGCTCCCAACCCGACCTCCGGATATCTCGAGATCGTGCCCACGGCGCGGCTCGTCCCGACGGAGATGGCGACGGACCAGGCGATGACCATGATCCTGTCCGGCGGCGCCATCGCTCCCGACGGGCTGTCCATCGTCCGTCCGGAATAACCGCGCGCGAGGAATCGGACCGCATCGCGCGCACGGCGCCTGTGGTGTCGGCCAACCCCGGCGTGCATCGGCGGAGCACGGCACCATGTGGGGGGAGGACGCTCGCGCCCGGCGGCAGCCGGAGCACCGCTTGGTGCCGCGCCGCCGTTGTAGTAGGAGGGACCGCCGCACCGGGAGACACTCTTGGACACGCAAGCACCGCGCCGCGCGCAATCTGCCGCCGAATTCGGTCCGCTGATCGGGCGCATGTTCCTGGACGACGAGCGCGAGCGGGCGCTCGCCGGCTACCGGCCGCGCGCGAGCGATGTCATCATTTCGCCGTTCGGCAAGTGCGGCACGACCTGGCTGCAGCAGACCTTCCATTGCCTGCGCACGCGCGGCGACATGGATTTCGACGACATCTCGCGCGTCGTTCCCTGGATCGAGACGAGCGTCATGCTCGGCCTCGACATCAATGCGGAGCAGCGCGCCGAGCCGCGCGGCTTCAAGAGTCATCTCGCCTATGACGACCTGCCCCGGGGGGCGCGCTATGTCGTCTCCCTCCGCGATCCCGCCGACGCGCTCGTTTCCATGTACCGGTTCATGGAAGGCTGGTTCATGGAGCCGGGAGCGGTGCCGATGGAGCACTTCGCCCTCGGCTGGATGAGCGAGGCGCGCTACTGGCGCCATCTCAAGAGCTGGTGGGCGCAGCGCGACAATCCGCAGGTGCTTCTGCTGTCCTACGAACACATGTGCGAGGACCCGAAGGGGCATGTCGAGCGGCTGGCCCGGTTCTGCGGCATTCCGCTCGACGCGGAACTCCTGCGGCTGACGCTGGAGCACAGCTCGATCGCCTTCATGCTGGCGCACAAGGACAAGTTCGACGATCTTCTGATGCGCCGCAAATCCGAGGAGCGCTGCAATCTGCCGCCGGGCAGCGATTCCGCCAAGGTGCGCCGCGGCGGCGCCGGAGGCCATCGCACCGAGATGCCGGGCGAGCTTCGCGCCATGCTCGACGAGAAATGGGCGAGCGAGGCGGCGGCGGAGACCGGATTCGGCAGCTACGGCGCGCTCGAGGCCGCCCTGCGCGCCCGCGCCGCCTGATCGCCGCCTATTTCCAGCGGAAGGCGTAGATCTTGTCGTCGCCCGCCACGTAGAGGCGCTTCTTCGTCGCCAGGATCGTCTGGTAGTGGTGCAGCCCGCTCATCGCGCCGCCGCCGGAGAACACGGTCTGCCCGTTCGCCGCGTTGAAGCCATGGAGCAGGTTGTCGCCCTCCGCGCCGGGCACCCAGACGATCGCATTCGCCGTTCCGTCGGTCGTGGTCACGATCGGCGCGCCGTTGCCGTTGTAGGCCGCACACCAGGCGAAGGAGATCGGCGAGCTTCCGCCCGGCGCCACGTTCAGCATCTGGATGTTGTTGCCGCTGCAATGGCTGTTGCCCGAATTCGAGAAGGCGACCATCGTCGAGGACGCCGTCTCGTAGATCGCCGGCGCCGTGCGGATCGAACCGTTGGCGACCTGCACCGCCTGGATCTGGCCGCCGATGCCGCCGAGATTGTTGCGGTCGGCGAGATAGGCCTTGCCGTCCTTGCCGAAGGCGATCACGCGCCGGGACTTGCCCGGAACGCGGATGTCGATCGGAAGCGCCTCGGTGCCGCCGAGGTCCTGGTCCGAATTGTCGAGATCCTTCCAGTTCGACGGCGTGAAATAGTCGTGGGTGTCGTCGGAATGGGCGAGGCCGGGGTGGAGGCGGATGATCGCCTCTCCGTCCTGCCATGTCCCGGCGCCGAAGGTATTGCCGGTGGTGACGAACAGGTTGGTGCCGTCGCCCGCCGTGCCGCCCTGCGCCCAGATGCCGCCGCCCTTCGCGCGGGTCTGCCACACCGCCTCGACCGTTGCGGTTTCGGGATCGATCTGCGCCACCGTTCCGCGATAGGCGCCGCAATCGCCGAAATGGCCGCCGTAGTTCACATAGAGCTTGTTCTTGAAGAACAGCAGCGCGCTGCGTTCGCCATGGACCGAGGAATCGAAGGCCGCGCCCTTGTTCGTCATCTGCGCCTGCATGTCGATCGGCCATCCCTGGACGACCGAGCCGTCGGCAAGGGACAGCGCATAGACCATGTGCCGGGCGCCGTTCCCGGTTTTCGTCATCGCGTTGAGGTAGAGCCTTCCGGAAGCCGGATCGATGACCGGCGTTCCGGTGATCCCCATCGGGTCGATATTGCCGCAGGGAAGCTGGGAGCGCGGCATCGGCGGGGCGAGCGCCGGGGTCTGCCAGACGGTCTTTCCGGTCGATCCGTTCAGGGCATAGACCGTGTTGGACTCGGTGGCGACGATCACAAGGCCCTTGCCCGCGCCCCTGGGCCGCCAGAACAGGGGCTGCGCGTAGACATGGCCGCCGATCGTTCCGTCGAACTTCCCGTCGCGCTTCATCTTCGCGGCGGCGGCAAGGGTCAGGCTCGGAACGACATAGGCGCCGTCGCGCTGATTGGAGTTGTGATAGGTAAGGACGTTCTCGGCGGCCGAAACGCCCGGAAGAAGCGTGAGAAATGCCGCCGCCGCCAACCGAATCCGCTTCATGGCCTTTTATCCCTTCCTGTTTCCTGGGCGCGCGATCAATCTATCCGATGGCGCCACCTCGCGCATCCGAAGTTTATGTTACGGATGCGCCGGCACGATTGGCGAACGCGCGCGGCGGGGATTATGCTGCCCGCCGGTTCCGGGGAGGCCGCCATGGTCCGCAATCGCATCGCCAGCGCCGCGAAGTCCGGCGTCCTGCTCATTTGCGCCGCGTTCTGCCTGACGGGCCTGTCGCCCAGCGCGGCGGCCGGATCGCGCATCGTCACATTCGATCCTGCGGGGTCCATCGGCACCTATCCGTGGCGCGCGAACAGGGACGGCAGCATCGTGGGGTTCTGGTACGACGCCGCCGCGAAGCAGACCAAGGGCTTCATCCGCGCGCCGGACGGAGGGATCACCGAATTCGACCATGCGGGCTCGAAGGTCACCGCCGCCTACGGCATCGACCGCAGCGGCGTGACGACGGGATACTGGACGGTGGACGAGGGCAATCATCCCGGCTTCATCCGCACGCCGGACGGCACGATGACGGCGTTCCATGCGCCGGGAGACGACAGCGGCACCTTCCCGATCGCAATCACGGACAGGGGCGTCGTCACCGGCGCGTATTACGATCTGTTTTCGGTGCCGCACGGATTCCTGCGCAGCCGGAGCGGCAAGATAAAGACCTTCGACGTCGCGGGCGACAGCTATGGAACGAGCCCCACCTGCATCGACCGCGACGGAGTCGTCGCCGGCCACTGGGGAGACGAGAACGGGCTGGTGCACGGCTTCGTGCGCTCCACGGACGGCACGATCGTCAGCTTCGATGCGCCGGGCGCGCCGGGCGGCACGTTTCCGCAGGGCATGGGCGCGGACGGCACCATCGCGGGCTACTACGCCGACGCGGGCTTCGTCTTCCATGCGTTCCTGCGCACGGCCGGCGGCGCGCTCTCGACCTTCGACGTGCCCGGCGCGGCGGCCACCGTCGCCAACGGCATCAACCGCAAGGGCAGGATCGCGGGCTATTATCTCGACGGCAATTCCGCTGCGCACGGATTCGTGCGCAGCGCGGACGGCAAGTTCCGCACCTTCGACGTCGGGGGCGCCACCGGCACCTATCCCAACGCCATCAACGACCGGGGCCTCGTCACCGGCTGGTACACGACCGCGGACGAGAACTATCACGGCTTCCTGAGGACGGACTGACCCCGGCCGCGGCGGCGTGCGGGCGCCGCGGGGTGCGGGTTGCCTTTGGGCCGGGGGCTAAGTATCTGGTCCCGCACCGTGCCGGCTTAGCTCAGCTGGTAGAGCACCTGATTTGTAATCAGGGGGTCACAGGTTCGAGTCCTGTAGCCGGCACCAGCACTTAAGTCCGCAGCAAAATACATTTGTCTCGCCATTGTCTCAACCCCCGAAAATGGTGTGGGTCAGGATGAAACAGCGATAGACAACAGTGCATGACCTCCACGCGGTCATAGCTCCCTCAGAAGCGCGCAGGCTCGTTGAGTGAGCAATAATCCAAATCAAGGAAACCCGCCGGAGCAAAGGCCGGGATCGTAGCTGCTTCGCCTGATCGACCCGACGGTTGGGCGCCCAACTGCGTTCCAACGCAAGAAAACATGGGACCGTTTGAAGAGGCCCGGCACTGGCGAGCGGTCAGGGCCTATAGTTATCCAGAATCATTGCGAGCGGCCGACCTGTCCGCAAAGAACAAATAGCGTACAATGACTCGAAGGGTGCGATTCGATGGCAGAAGAAAAAACGATCACCCGTCAGCAGGTGGCGGGCAGTCAAGGCGAGGCGTTCGTGCGCGAGCGCGCGAACGCGATGGGCTTTCTGTATAGCCCCTACGGGACGCCCGAGGCTGGCATCGACGGCCTGATAGAAATTCGCGATCCTATCTCTGGCCTCGTCAGTGGTCAGATTGTCGCCGTGCAGGTCAAGACGACGGACGACGGCGACTACACAGCCGAAACAGCCACTTCGTTCGAATATCTTATGGACCCGCGCGACGTGGGATACTGGCGCGGCAGCAAGCTCCCGGACATCCTAAGGCTCTATTCCGATGAGGATTTCCGCAAGGGCGTCGTGCGCGGTATCCGCAACGAAGTGGTCAAACGCTTTTGGGAAGCGGAGTTCGAGGAATACCCCGCGCGCTTGCGCGCGGAGGCGTGTGCGCCGATCCAGAACAAGCTAGGCGCACTCCTCGCCGATCCCACGCTCTACCGCATCCTGGTCGAACCCAAGATCGACCTCAGCTTCCGCAAGATCATGGACGGGGGCCGGATGCTGCTCGTCAATGTCGCCAAGGGCGGGCTGGGCGAGGACAGTTCCCTCTTGCTCGGAAGCCTCGTGGTCTCGACGCTTGGCCTCGCGGCCTTCAGCCGCGCCGAACATGGGCCCGGCAGCCGAAGGCCGTTCTTCGTCTATCTCGACGAATTTCACAATTTCACGACCCTCATGCTCGCCAACATGATGTCGGAGCTGCGTAAATACGGCCTGGGCCTCGTGCTTGCGCATCAGTACTTGCATCAGCTAGAGCCCGATATTCGCCACGCGGTGCTCGGCAACGCCGGCACGCTGATCGCGTTTCGGGTGGGTGCGGAGGACGCGCCGTTGCTTGTAAGCGAGTTCCAGCCGAAGTTCGAGACGCTGGATCTGCTCAACCTTCCAAACCACGCCATCTACCTGAAGCTCATGATCGACGGCTCGCCGAGCCAGCCATTCAGCGCCAGAACGCTCGCCCTCTAAACCTTGCCGCGGGCGGGTGGCGGCTCGCGATGAACATATCACAGGCAGCAATATATTCTCGTCTAGCACACCTCTGACGCACACGAGACGATTCTCCTGCTCGATCATGCTATTGAACCTGTGTTATCCCCCGCCAATCTGAGCGCGTCCTCGCTACGAAAAGCCATTCTTAGACGCCAGCGTTTCTGTCCCGAACAAGGTCTAGTAAGAATCCCGACGGCTCATCATCGATATCAAAATTCATGTTCTGAGTGATCTTGTCGAAAATCTCCTTTGTCATCCATTGGGGTCTCGTCTCGACAACTTCCAACTCAGGATATTTATTCAAAATTTCCTCTACCGATCTGGCTCGAATGAGTAGCCAAATCCCGCCTTTCTTATAGTCATGAACAGCCAGGAATACTTTTTTTTTCATTGTCCTATAGGCACCCAGATTGCTCCCTCGATTGACACTGGATGAGGCGCTTTTATTTCAACGCCGGTCCCACCCGGCACAACGCCTGCCGAATCCAGCCGTCGCCGCATGATCTACGCGCTACTTGACCTCTTCGATGATACCCCAACCAACTGGATTAGCTCCCTCTCGTATTTCAAATCTTGTTCCAGGTCTAATCTGATTGGCGAACAATTCAAAGTTCAGAAGCCTCGCCTCGATATCGCCGCTCTCGCCCGGCGACATCTCTTCTCTCCCTTGGATACGGTCAATAAAACAGCTCGTGCTGACATTTGGCGAGTCGATATAGAACTGCGGTCTATACAAAGTAGCTCCAGCTTTAAATGCTGTCTTTCGACCGCCTTGCTCTGTCGGCAAGAGATGGAGCTTAGCTTTGAACTGCCAAGTTGGATCGTGTGTCATCATTGCACCTGACTAATTCCTCCTAGTCGGCGTGCGTCAGCATTGACCGCTGATAGTTCATCTGGGTAGGCAACCAAAATCGGCCTTCCGTCCGCGACGCCCTGCCACAAGGTATCATATGTTTCTCTAGTAACGTATGACGTTACTATAGCAGAAGCGCCCATACGTGGGTCATCCAAATAAGTTTTCGCGACATCCATCGTCGAGGCGAAATATTTTGCTTCATTTCCGCCGGGAGGGATAGAGTACTGACCTGTTGTTTGAATCGATTTTAGTTCGGCGGGCGATACTGCGCGATATAGAGAGACCACGTCGTTCTTTTGTGATTTTGTTTTCACTTTTGTGCCATTCATTGCGTTAAGCACAGCAAGCGCGGTTGCACCTCCAGCAGCCTGAGCGGCTCTTACGCAAGCCGGACTCCGGGCACACAACGCAATCACTTCGGGAACCCATTGGAGTTGAGCGAGTTGGACGCCCGACTTGTTGGTATCACCTCCATTCGCGTAACTGATCGCGGAGGTGGGCATCGCCCATACGGTGTCGGCACCTCCGCCAAACTCCATGCCACCGTTTGCATTGGCGATTGCCTCGCCGCCGGCTTTGCATCCGCCATCGCCGCCGGAGCACGAGAAGTCGAATGCAAGGTTGCCGTTGGAATTCACTGACACGGTCAAGTTCTTAAAATGCAACTCAGTCTGCAGCGCGTGGACCAACTGCCTATAGGCG